>CAVYQO010000009.1:0-723939 GCA_963770655.1 uncultured Chloroflexia bacterium
GCGAATACAGTAGAATTTAACATTGAACAATTTTTATCCTGAAAACTCACAATCAGGTCTATTTATTGGAATCATAATGGGGCACCTGGATGAAATCATACAGTCTTTCCGACCGTTTACGCTACCGTTTCGATAACTTCATGTCTCGCGGGACGATCGCACTGGTTGCGGCGTTGTTTGCCGCGACCGTATGCCTGATCCTGACAGCAGCAGCGATCCTGTTTTTTGCGGGATTGAAGCCAGTGGCGGACGCGGCCAAGCTGGGAATTGCCGAGGCGATTTGGCAGGTCACCATGCGCACGATCGATACCGGAACGGTGGCTGGCGATATGACCTGGTCGTTTCGAGCGGTTGGTTTTCTGGTTACGATGGGTGGAATCTTTATCACCAGCGCGCTTATTGGCATCCTGGCAAGTGGGCTCGAGCAGCGCCTCAATGAGCTCCGCCGTGGGTGATCGCGCGTATTAGAAAGCGGACACACGATCATCCTGGGTTGGTCTCCACAGATCTTAACGATTATTACCGAGCTTGCCTTTGCAAATCGAAACCTCACAAAAAAACATCATCGAAACAGAATGAATTCGCGAAATCAGCCCAGGGCCTGCGTTGCCGTGTTGGCGGATCGGGATAAGATTGAAATGGAAGAAGAAATCCGTACCAAAATTCCGCAAACCTATGGAACACGAATCGTCTGCCGCAGCGGAAACCCGCTAGATCCAGACGACCTAAAAATTGTAAATCCTGAACTCGGCGCGGGCGATCATCATTCTATCCCCAGGCGGCCAATACCCCGACCTACCGGTGGCAAAGAGCCTGCTTGCTTTAAACCACAACCGGAAGGAGCGTGGAATCGACTATCACATCGTAGCCACGGTCCAACGTCCAGCAAACCTTGAAATCTTCCAGATCATCGGCGGTAAGGAAGTCCAGGTATTTTTGGTTGATCGCTTGATCGCCTTTATCATCGCCCAAACCTGCCGCCAACCGGGACTCTCTTCAGTGTACAGCGAGCTATTCAGCTTTGAAGGTGCTGCGATTTATTTTGGTGAATTTCAGGCATTAGCCTCGACGCGTTATGGCGATGCACTGTTTCGCTTTGAAAATTCAAGTCTCATTGGCCTGCGCCATCCGGATGGGAAATACCAATTGAACCCGCCGATGGATACAATCATCCAGGCAAATGATCGATTAATAACCATTGCGGGGGATGACGATGCAATTCAGCTCTCGCATAAAATCAGTTTCGAGATCGAGCCTGAGCGTATTCGATATGACCAGAGTTCCCCGCATGCACTCGAAAACCTTTTAATCCTGGGCTGGAACCGTCGGGCGCCTTTGATTCTCGGTCAGCTCCGCTATTATATGACCCCCGGATCAAAGATCAAGGTGTTTGCGCCCTTTCCTGTTGAACAAATGCTCGCCGAATGCGGTGAAACGAGCTACGAACCGGTGGAGGTCACCTTCGAACAAGGTAATCCGATGGATCGCAGCGGTTTAGAGAAGCTCGTTGAATCAGGTTATCCATTTATTGTGATCCTCAGCCCAACGGATAGCACAGATATTCAAATAGCGGATGCCGCCACCATGGTTGCGTTGATTCATATCAGAGACATCGCTCAAAAATCGGGTATGAAATTCTCAATCGTCACTGAGATTATGGACATTCGCAATCGAGAATTGACCGAGGTCACCAGCGAGGATGACGTGATCATCAGCGAACGCCTGATCGCCTTGGCGCTAACCCAGATTGCTGAAAATTCACAAATTGCCCCGGTATTTATCGATCTACTCACCCCAAGCGATACCGAAATATACCTAAAACCAATCTCCGATTATATTCTCACGGACAGCCCAGTGAATTTTTACACATTAGTTGCGGCCGCTCAGCAAAGGGGCGAAACAGCGATTGGCTACCGCCTGATCGCTGAAGCTGGTCAGGTCGAACAATCGTTTGGGGTACATGTAAACCCTAAAAAATCAGCGCGAATTTCCTTCACTAAGGGAGATCAAGTGATTGTGATTGCAGAATCTGGGTGAAAGACGAAACTTTTTGTAAAAATGAATTAACTAGCTGGTTTGTATTTCTCAGCAGTTAACCGAAATGCCGGTTCAAGAGCGGAATCGGGCATGGAAAATACATCGTAAACTGCCTGGAAGATATCTTCACAAAAGAAGTACAAGTTACCGACGTTATTGTCGATGACCTCCGGGTCAGCGCTTGAGCCTTTCGTCGCTTCAACGATTAAAGCATCTACCCAACCCATAACCCGCTCGCGCATCGGTGCGGCAGTCTCACTGTTTTGCACGGCCTTGACTGCCGGGTCGAATATCATTTGCGCCTGCTCGAACGATATTGCTCCTGGCTGCGGCTCTGAATCGGAGGGTTCAGACCATACCAGGTTGCTCCAAGAAGCATCACTGCTAGAAATATCACTATCATGACCTTTTTTCCCGATCAGGTCATTGATGTTATAGGTGTCTTGACTCTTTTTTGCTGGGCCCATTGTCATGGCGAGCCTCCTTATTTCACTTAGCAACTCAATCGAATTAATTTTACCATTTTTTCAAAGGACAGAGCTTTGAACAAAGTACGATCAAAGCGCCGGAACTGATTTCTGCTTGGCCTCAACGATCCATGCCTGAACTTGCTCTAAACTTGGCAGCGGCTCTTCAAGGTTCTGAGTCTCTTTCACCGTAGTAAGACTTGCCAGCAGTGTATCGGCGGTCATTTGACTCAATGCCGTAATCGAACGAACATCAGCCGCGATCAATAAAGCGCTGGAAGACACATCGATGCCTGGAATCGTCATCAGGTTCGCCCGTTCGATTTGTTCAGGACTTACACCAATGTTATCGGCTAACTCCCGCAGCTTATTCGGCGGCAGGCTGACCCCATCTACGCCCAGGACAGCCTTTGCATAAAACTCCAGGCGATCGTTCCAGGTAACCTCAACATCGAGCTGTTTCAAGTAATTCATGAGCGTCGAGCCGAAAGATTCCGCTGTGCTGGGCGGTTCTGAAGGGACACCCATCGCTGTTGCTGCGGCTTCTACGGTTTGTTCGTCTTTGTGAACTGGCGGAGTCGAACTTCCTCCTGGCGGAGTAGGGCCACCTGGTGGTTGCACCGCCTCGCTGCACTGCGCTTTGGCAAGATAGTCCGCTGCTTTGAGCGCCAGGTCGCTTCCTGAAGGTGCACCTTCCAGGATGATTTTGAAAAGCTTACAAGCCTCTGGGAAGCGACCACCCCTCCAATACATCTCACCCAAGAGCAACCGAACTTTAAAGATGTCGGGATCATTGAGTCGTTCAGCAATCTCAATCGCCTTCAATAGGTCCCGAATCGCTGGCTCCTGGCATTCCATTAAACTGCAGGCTAAACCTCGCTTCCAATAGGCTTCAACACTATCTTTGCGCGAGATCGATTGAGTCAGTTTTTCGATTGCAGTCTGGTAATCAGAGACGCCGCTGCCATGCGTATTCTTTTCTTTCTGATTGGCGAGACCTAGATAGGCAGTTCCCCATTCCAACCAAAATTTGGGATCGCTGCGTTCGTTCAACAGCCAGTATGCCAGGTCAAGATCCACAACCGCATCTGCAAACTTGCCGAGTAAATTCTGTACGATTCCCCGCGAGTAGTAAGCCTCGCCATAATGATCATCGAGCAGGATTGCCTGGTCAAGATCATCGACAGCGCGGTCAAATTCTTTCAGCTCAAGGAAGGCTCGACCGCGATCACGATAAGGATATTTATTGAAAGGATCCTGATCAATGGAACGCGTGGCAAAGTTCCGGGCATCCTCCCATTTCCCTAAAAGAACGCAAATCATAGCCAAATTCGCCAGCGCAACAGGCAGCTTTTCGTCCAGCTCGACGGCCTTTTTCAGACTATCCTGGGCAGCGCTAAGATCGCCCAGTTTAAATTGGATAATGCCCAGATTTGCCCAGGCGGAAGCATCTTTTGGATCTTGATCGATGCGTGATTGATATTCATCTCGCAGAGAGAAATATCTCCGCCGCTCTTCCACCAAATCACCTTCGAGATAACCACCCAGCTCATTTCGCCCAGCCTGGCCGCGCGTACGCGCCAGGTCGGCTGTGTTCCGGTAATATTGGCTAATATAGGCATAATTGGAATAGGCAGTGCTATCTGCCAGGTATTCGAGATCTTCGTCCACCGCTAATCCAAGGCGCACAGCCAGGTTCTGCAAATCATTATGCAGCGCGTACCCCCTTGCCTTTGTGAATCAGGCGATTGCGCTTGCTGTAAGCGCAGCCGAAATTCATGAAAGGTTGATATTGCGGCATCTTTGAAGCGAGGATATTTTTCGCGTACCTTGGCATATAAAATAGCTTGATCGATCCAATTAATCACTTCCTGGATGTCAAAGCGGGTGCTTAACAGCACCCGGCGGATGTCAACCGTGGCCAGGTTCTGCACGTCGTCTATGCCCATTTCCACCAGGCGGGCCTCGTGCCAGGTTGAGATACCCTGGATGTTTCGGATTGGGAGAGAATTCACTTCCTCAGGGGTGCTGAGCGTCGTTCGCGCTAGCTTTTGAAACCACTCAATCCCGCTCTTCGGGAAGATGCCGATAAGAAAAGCAAGAATCGCCGCCCAGAATTCAGGCGCAGCAGTCAGACCATTGGATCCACCGGAGTTCAGCGTTTGCCCAGCAGCGATCAAGATTTGTGCCCCAACAAAAACGATGGCCATTGCAACCAACATCCGCATCAGGATCGAACTGTAAACTTGCGGGCGAAGATCTTCGGTATTGAAACGACGGATCAGCTCCTGGATGGAGAACACGTAGGCCCCAAGGTAAGCATAAAAGACTAATAACAAGACAGGTTTATCGATTGCGCCGACGGCGCTGTTCATGGGTAAGGCATACCCAAACATAACCAGCGCTGAAATCAGCATAATCAGTAAGATATACCAGATATATTGCTTGGGGCTGTAGGCCAGCTCGTATTGTTCGTCGGCCTCTCGCTTGGCATTTTCGCGGTTATGGAGACCCAGCAGCATGAAATCTTCGGCGAGTCTTTTCTTCTGCGAAGCGCTGACCACCTGGCGGTAAGCCAGGTAGCTGAGCGGATAAACCCCGACCAGGGCGATGAATACGAGCACAGCGATGAGCCCGGATAGCCCAATTTTGACTTTCAGGGCGGACCAACCTGCGCTTGAGACGGGGGCTAATAGGACTGCCGATCCTTTGGAAAGCATCAGCACCAAGCTGAGCGCACCGATCAGGAAAATAATTAATAATCCAAATTGAACGGAAAAAAGATTGCGCAGGCGCCGCTTTTTTTCATTTGCGTCGTCCTGGTCAGCGCCGTTGATTTCGCTCAGCAAATAAATTGCCATTAATACGGCGATTATCGAGAGAAATAGCAGGTATTGAGCGTACTGCATATCCCACTTCCTTACCCCGCTGGCTTATGGCGGAAAAGCCAAAAAAGAAAGTGAATGGTAGAGAACAATGGTTCTCAACGTAGTTTTGGCAAAAAGAAGTCTATTTCAGACAATTATACTCTATATTTGCGCTTGTTCACTCAGCTTATCTAACTCGAGCAGGATTTTGGAAATGATCATCTCAGGATCGGGGATGAGACCCTGGTCGACAGCCACGCCTATCCAGACCTTTTTGTCGTAACTAAATATACTGACGCCCAGGCCCAAGGGACCAAACATTGGCACCCAGCCGATTAAGGTATCGATGGGGGCATTCGCCATATAAAGCTTCTTGTTCGGTCCAACCACATTCGTCATCACTGCCGAACTTTTAGAGAACCAGAAACGGGTCGCCAGGTCTTGGACCTCCGCCGGAACCGCTCCCAAAAAACCAACTAACCCATAGGTTGCGATTGCCTCACCCGACGCTTTCAACATATCCATGGATTGGTGAATAATCTCCAGGCGCTGCACAGGATCGACGATGTCTAAAGGCAATTTCAAGAGTGTCGCACCAACCTGGTTGCCAAGCTCAGTCTGGGGCGTCATCCCGGTGAGTGAGCGCAACTCAGCGACCCGATATTCACGGCGCATATCGACAGGTACCAGGGTATGAATTTCAGGAGGTGGATTGTTTTCATCTAGTTGGAGAATATATTCGCGCAAGGCGCCTGTCACTGCACAAAGCAGCACGTCATTGATCGTGCTGTTGTAAGATTTTCCAATCTCCTTGACCCGTTCCAATGAAATTTCCGGAGACCAGGTTGCCAATTTCGCTGGACCGACTCGCCCACGAAAATTATTCGCCGGCTCCATCGGGTTAAAAACAATTTCCATTATCGCATTGACCGCGCTGCTGCCCAGCCGAAGGGAATCTCTAATGGACTCGACATCGCCAAATATTTCCAAACCGGTTTCTATTAATTTTCCAACGAATTGCATGGAACGCGGAGACTCGCCATTGCCGTTGTGGTTGGATCGCTTCATTTGTCCATTTTGTGCGGCCGGTGCTTCCACGGAGACCAAGCCGGGCTGCATTTGAGTCATCGATAACAAGACATTCACAAGCGAAGCACCATCGGCGATGCTGTGATGGACGCGCAGTATCAATGCGCTTCCCTGTCCATAATTCTCGATGAGATAGCTCTGCCACAGTGGTATCGCTGGATTCAGACCAACGCTCATCAGCTTGCTGACAATTTCTTTGAGGTATCTTGGTTCACCTGGAAGCGATGTGCGAATGAGCGATATGTGGTGACGCAGATCAAAACGATCATCGTCCTCCCAATACGCCTTTCCTGATGAATGGTAAGGACGAACCACCTTCTGCTGAAAACGATAATGTGCCAGCATTGATCTTTGAAAAACGGCTAGCAATTCGTCAATGGTCAGCCGGGTTTCGAAGATAATCAATGCTGTATTGATCATCCAATTCGTCGGGGAATCAAAACGAAGCAAGGCGTGGTCTGCATTAGAGAATGGTTCACGGTTCATCAGGATGCTATTTTACTACCTTAAAATCGACTTTTGGGTTTTTCCCACGAGAAGGGAAAATGATGTTGCTTCCCGATGAATATTTCTAGCTGTTTTCTTTGGGCGAGAGACGCCGGTGAGTTGCGCGCATACACAAGTCCGTCACAACTTCTAAACCAGCGTGACGGGCCATCTCCGCGGCCTGTTCGTTAACGATCCCTTCTTGCATCCAAATCACTTTTGCCCCGATTTTGATCGCTTGTTCCACAACCGCCGGCACTTCTTCACTGCGCCGAAAAATCTCGACGATATCCACTTTTTCCGGAATCGACAGGAGATCGGGATAGGCCTTTTCACCCAAACCCTCGGTAAGCATCGGGTTCACTGGAATGATCCGGTAGCCTTTCCTGGAAAGATATTCCGGGACAGAATACGCTGGACGGTCCGTTTTCGACGAAAAACCGACCACCGCGACTGTCTTAGGCAGCGCTAAAATCCGCAGCAGGCGGGCATCATCATTATCGGTCTGCAATTCTGTGGAAACTGGGGCAAGATCGGCGCTTTCAAAATTAACAGGAAGAATCACCCGAAATAAAGTCTTTCCTGGTTGTGAAAAAACTTTTATTTCTCCACGATGTTTATTGACGATGATGTTGTAGCTAATTTCCAGGCCTAAGCCGGTTCCCTTGCCAGGAGGTTTTGTCGTAAAGAATGGATCGAAAATCCGCGATTGGATTTCGGTGGGTATTCCCGGCCCATTGTCTTCAACGTCGATCCACACACAGTTATTTTTCGTTTGGGTCCGCAAGATAATCTGACCGGAAGGAGAGTTCTCCAAAGCGTCCGCGGCATTATCGATTAGATTCGTCCATACCTGGTTTAATTCGCTTCCATAAGCCTGGATGAACGGCAGGGTGGGATCATATTCGCGCAAGATCTTCAGACGGGTGAGCTTATGCCGTAGGATCAAGAGCGTATTGTCTAAACCCTGGTGAATATCCACTTCTTGGACCGGCGCCTGATCTAAATAGGCGTACGATTTGAGCGCCTTGACAATATCGGAAATTCGTGAGGCGCCCTGGCCAATATCGTTCACCAGGTTATAGGTTGCGTATAACGCGCCTAGCCAGCCGACGATTGCCGGGAGTTGCTCGGATTCAAACTGCAAACCGAACTCCGCTATACGGGACAAATCAAATCCGAGGGTAACCAGGGTTGGGGCTAATTCCCAAGCGTTTTCAATAGCGTGGTCTTCCAACCAGCCTTCGATTTCGTACTCTTGATCGCTCCTTTCGAGAGGGCTCAGATACACTGGTGGTTGTCCGGCGGTCTGGTGGGTTTGTTGAATCAAAGAATCGAGCGCAGCCTGCGCCTGGGTAGTCAGAACAAGATGGGTCATGGCAGATTGTGCCGTAGAAAAATTTTCTAAGGTCAGGGCAAGCTGCTCAGCGCCGCGCTTCACTGCCGCGGCTGGGTTGTTTAGCTCATGAGCGACGCCAGCGGTCAGCGTTCCGAGCTGAGCCATTTTCTCACTCTGGCGCAGTAGAACAGAGGTGGAACGAAACCGGGCCAGGACCGTATTTAGCAGTACCCTGGATGCTGTGGGACTCGTCTTGAGCAGGTTTTCGAATTGCACCTGGTCGATAGCAAACAGCTTGGCGGCACTGCGCGCCCGCACCGTCGCATTACGGGGAGCATCTTCCAGAATGGCCATCTCACCAATCACATCGCCCGCTCCACGGACAGAGAGCAGGATTTGCCGGCTGGCGGAAGCCTTGATCACTTCTAGCTCACCGGTCTCGATGATGTATGCACGGTCGCCGCGGCTGCCCTCAGTGAATAAATCTTGCCCGGCTTTGAGATCGACGACCTCCATCATTTCACACAGCCGCTCCAAATCCTCATCGGGCAGATCGGAGAATAATGGGACCTTACGGATGAAATCGTACATATGTTCGTCTACTTACCTTAACATAATAAGACGTCTAAGAAATTAAACCGTGCGAAGATATTGGTGAACCAGGCTGACTGCAATCGCGCCCTCTCCGACCGCGGAGGCCACACGACGCACTGCTCCCTGGCGAATATCACCCGCGGCAAAGATCCCCGGTACACTAGTTTCCAGGAGATACGGATCGCGCTGCGGACGCCAACCGGCAGGGCGTTTGCCATCGGTCATCAGGTCCGAGCCGGTTAAGATGAAACCAAAACTATTTCGTTCAATCACCCCGGCGACCAGATCGGAATGAGGCACTGCGCCGATAAAAATAAACAACGCAGCAGCCGGCAATGTTGTTAACTCACCTGTGTCCAGGTGACGGAAGACCAATGCCTCGAGGCGATCGCTGCCTTGAGCCTCGGTCACGTCTACTTTAACAATCACGGCAATGTTAGGCGTCCCAGCGATCTGCTCGATCAAATATTGAGACATGCTCTCGGCGAGACTATCCCCACGCACCAGCATGGTCACCTTTTGGGCATAACGCGAAAAAAACATCGCAGCCTGTCCGGCAGAATTCGCGCCGCCGACAACGAATACCTGTTGGCCGCGATAATTTGCGGCTTCGGTCAAAGCCGCACCATAATAGACGCCCGCTCCTGTCAAGCGTTCAATCCCGGGGGCAGGCAGGCGCCTGACGGTCACCCCACAGGCGATAATCAAACTGAGACAACCAAGCTCGGTACCATCCTTTAGCAGGACATAGCGATATTGATTATCTACACGCACCTGCACAACCTCCTGGGCTGTCAAGATTTCTGCTCCAAGGCGTTCGGCCTGGGTCGTTGCCCGCTGTGCCAGTTCGGCTCCGCTCAAACCTTTTGGAAAGCCAAGGTAATTCTCAATCCGCGAGCTGGTGCCAGCCTGGCCGCCGGTAGCTTCCTTGTCGATCATTAATGTCTTGAGCCCCTCGGATGCCCCGTATACTGCAGCTCCCAACCCAGCCGGGCCGGCCCCGATAATAATCAGGTCATAAAATGGTTGCGTAGCAGTTGTGCGCAGACCGACCTTCTCGGCGAGCGATTTCAGATCAGGCTCTACCAGCACCCCCCCATCGGGGAAAAAGATGACTGGCAATCTGTGGGCGGGTTGGCCTGCGTCGCCGGCCTGGCTGGCAAGCGTTGCCTCCACCAATTCACGCACCTGGGCATCTTTTTCAATGTCGATCCAAAGATAAGGAATACGGTTCCGCGCCAGAAAGTCCTTGACATCATGGCTCCGCGGCGACCAAAGCGTCCCGGCTACGCGAATACCATCATAGGTTGGGGGTGATTCTTGCCACCAAGCGCTGAGTAGGTCATCCAAGACAGGATATAAGTTCTGTTCTGGCGGGTCCCAAGGCTTCATTAAGTAATAATCCAGGCCAATTGAATTAATACTATCGATCGCGGCCTGCGTATCTGCATACGCGGTCAGCAAAACCTTGCGGGCATTTGGGTAGAGTTTCATCGCCTCTGCCAGGAACTCGGTCCCAGTCATACCTGGCATGCGTTGATCGACCAGAAACAGGGCGATCGGATCGTCACGCTGTTTCAATTGACGCACCACTTCCAAGGCATCGAATGAGGATTCGGCTTTTATCAAGCGGTATTCACTGCGAAAATGCCGCCGCAAATCACGATCAACGGCGCTGAGCACCTGTTGATCATCATCAACAGACATTATGATCGGCTTTCCCATAAGATTTTCCTCCACTGGAATTTATTAATAGATACTCTATCTTAATAATCAAAATTTGAGAAGGGTGGATTCGGTGGATCGTTATTAGAATGCAATTATGCTTCGCGGTTCAGTCCTCCAGAGTGAGTCAGGTATAATATTCAAGAAAAGAGAGAACCAAGAATGGAATTCGTTACTTTCCTGGATGACGCCCCGTATCCCCGCACAAACTTTCTCTGGAAAGGGAAAACCTTTTCAGGCAGATTCGCACCCGCTGCCGGCGTTCGCTTTCTCCGCCCAGAAAAATTGTACGTTTTCTTGACCAAACAAGCTCATGAAAACATCTATGCGAAATTCTTAAATGAGTTGCCACGAAATTTACAAGTCAACCACTTCATCATTCCCCCCGGCAGCACAGAAGATGAGCTATGGGAGATTTCTCGGCTGGTGGTTGAAAAGCTGAAACCGGCACAAATCGTTGCCTATGACATTTCCCACGGGCCGCTAAGTTTTTCGCTCGTTGGCTTGCTCTCGGCTGTTTTTCTACATACGACCCGGGAGATTGAGCTCAGCGCAGTTCTCTACGCTGCTTATGGGATCGATGCGGATCTTTTTCAGCAAAACAACAAACCCCAATCTGGCCAACAGGTGACCCCGCTTTTTGATTTGCGCGAGATGCTTACCTGGCTTGAATGGTTCAACGCTATCGAACGCTTCAACCTTACCGGAGAAGCCGTTAATCTTGGGCGACTGCTCCGGGCTGAAAAAACTGAGTTGGTGCGTCAGGCAAAAGGCGATCCACAAAGATTGGCGGAAATTGGGGCGATCAGCAAACTTTCCGGGGTACTGAATGGGATGGAGCGCGCCTTGCACATGATCCGCCCGGATCAGGTGTTGCAGTTTAGCGCCGATCTCCCTGAGCGGATTCGCCTCGTCCAGCCGCTCTTCACCAGCCGACCAGCCGAACTTTCGCACGGTCTCCTTGAGAGTCGCCTACTTGTCAATTTCCTCGATATTGGCCTATCCGATCCAGAAAATCCAGCCAATGCTGACCAAATCATCCTGACACAACGCAATTTGATCAATTGGTATGCTGAGCGAGAGCTTTGGATCGAAGCGAACACCCTTGCCAGGGAATGGTTGGTTAGTTGGACAATGTATCAACTTGGGCAAACCGAATTTAAGAATCGACGGGTGCGTTCACGAATTGAAAATGTGTTAGGAGCGGAGGCACAAGATTTCGTGTCTGCCCGTGAGCATAAACAAACATACGAACCGATTTTCCTGGGTCAATTACCTAAGAACCAGGAGGTGCTTTCGCTTTGGCTGCAAATCACTGAAGTGCGAAATGACATTAACCACGCTGGAATGCGCCCTCAACCCGGACGACCAGAAGAATTAATCACACGCAGCAAGAATTGCATTAAGGTCATCAACGCCCTGCCGGTTTAGAATCAAATCTGTGGAGTCATGCCATGCAAATTACCCACTGCGAAGTCTATCCAATCCATCTCAACCTGCGCAAACCGGCGTATCTGGCCAACCAGCCGATGATCGATCAAGTCGTTGCCATTTTTGTCCATTTAGAAACCCGTGACCGCCTGAATGCATGGGGCTGCGGCGTCGTTCATGCAGGGTTAACTGGCGAAACTCCCGAAAACTCGATTAAGGCTGCCCAAGAATGCGCTGAAATTGCTCCTGACTTGCATCCTATAAACCTCGAATACTCACTGGCCGAGATATCCAGGCATACCAAGAATTCACCCGCAGCCCAATGTGCCTTCGACCTGGCATTTTATGACTTATTGGGCCTGGCGGCTGGCATGCCGCTTTACCGTCTGCTTGGCGGCTATCGAAATCGGATTCAAACGTCAACAACGATTCCCCTTTGCGGTACCGTTGAAAGCGTCGAGATCGCAGCCAAAAAAGCGAGAGCTGGTTTTCGAATGTTAAAAATTAAAGGGGGGGTAGATCCCCAGGAAGATGTCGATCGCATCCAGGCAATTCACCGGCATTTGCCAAACCATATCTTACGCCTGGATGCGGATGGAGGCTATACCGTCCGAGATGCGCTGGCTGTTGCTGAAGCGCTCAAGGACTGAGCTGGAAATGCTCGAGCAGCCAGTAGAAGCAGGAGACATTCAAGGACTGGCCCAGGTAACCAAGAACAGCGCTGTACCTATATTGGCTGATCAGAGCGTGACAGGTGCAGCGGCTGCAATCGAGCTGGCCGTCGACAGAAAAGTCGATGGGCTGTCCGTGAAGGTAGCCGCCTGCGGCGGTCTGCAATGCGCCCGCCAGGTGGACTCGATCGCCCGCGCTGCGCATCTCTTTACCATGATTAGCTGCGTGATCGAACCAGCACTGCTGATTGCCGCGGGGCTTAGCCTGGCGCTTTCAAGTCCAAGTGTGCATTATGCCGATCTGGATGGCGCTTTCGATCTGATTTCCGACCCTACTCAACCAGGCTACCAACTAGAAGATGGCTGGCTGATGGCCAGCGATGTGCCCGGGCTGGGCTGCACTGTAAATCTTTGAGCCCCGTTCGATGATTCCACAATTTTTATCGTCCATGCTCGGCCCGATGATCGGGATCAGCGCGGCGCTCTCCTGGGGGGCGTCCGATTTTTCGGGCGGCCTCTCGGCGCGCAGGGTAAACGTGTGGTGGGTGGTTTTAATTTCACAGGTATTTGGGATCCTATTCCTGACTGGTCTGGCGCTGGCTTTCAAGGAATCCATTCCACCACGATCGATTCTATTGTATGGCGCCCTGGCCGGATTGGTTGGTGAATTCGGGCTGATCTTGCTCTATCAGGGCCTGGCAATTGGCAGAATGGGGGTGGTTGCGCCGCTCTCTGCCGTATTGAGCGCGCTGCTGCCGGCCAGCCTGGGTTTATATTTGGAAGGCGCACCGGCCTCGCTCCAACTAGCCGGCATGGCTTTAGCTATTCCAGCGATATGGCTGGTTTCAACTGGCGGAGAACATGGGGGCGCCAAAATTAACGAACTGCTGCTAGGAATGACTTCTGGCCTGGCGTTCGGAGTTTTCTTCATCCTGATCGATCGAGTGAGCAGCCAGGCGATTTTTTGGCCGCTTGCCACGGCTCGCCTGTCAAGTTTAGGCTTTCTGATGGTGTTAAACCTGATCATGAAACCAAACCCACGCCCCACCTGGGCAATCGTTCCGCTAATTGCCCTGGCCGGTCTGCTCGATTCAACCGGCAACTTGTTTTTTGCATTCGCCACACGGATCGGCCGGTTGGATATCGCCGCAGTATTGGGTTCGCTCTACCCGGCAGTGACCATTCTGCTTGCTTATATTCTGCTCCGCGAACGATTGGCCAGGCCGCAGTGGCTCGGGGTCGGCCTGGCATTGAGTGCGATTGTGATGATTGCATGGTAAAAACGAACTCAATTTGGATAATCATTTTGCTACTACTGGCAGCATGTAACGCAGCGCCAGGGTCGATGACACCCGGGACGATGACGCCTATCCAAATCACGCAGCCTGCTGCGGCGCCGCCAAGACAACCTACATTAACGCAGTCCATTGACCAATCAACGCCAACACCTGGACCTGCCGCAATCACGCCAACCCAGGCGCGTGAAGGGGTCCTGTCGATCAGTCATCTCCTACCTGGTGTGGCTCTAGATTTAAATCAGATCGAAATGATTAATGCCTACCAGGGTTGGGCGTCGGTTTTCGATGAACGCAAGGATGAGCATCTTTTGTACACACATGACTCGGGGCAGACCTGGCTTGATGTCACCCCGCCAGAACCTGCGTCGACCGCACGCCAGGATGGGAAACGGCTGCTTGCGGCTTTCCCTGATGCTCAACACGCCTGGGTTGTGTATTCGACGATCGATCAAGATTTCGGTCCGGTTTTCAACCCGCAGGTATGGAGCACCCAGGATGGCGGTCATAGTTGGGAGCTGAGCGAAGCCCTGGATCTGGGCGATTGGGAAGGCGGATACAGCCAACCGAGGTTCTTAGAATTTACGGACATTCACAATGGCATGCTGATCTTAGGCCACGATCCCGGCGCCGGGCATGCCCCGCTTTCTGTCTATCATACATCTAACGGTGGATTAAATTGGGAGCTTGAGCGCAGTGCAATGGACGAAAATGGGCGAGCCATCGATGTCTGCTGCCAGACAGGTCTGGCGGTCGCCAGTCCGCAAACCGCACTAATGACGATGGATCCAGGCCCTATGGGCTTCACTTACTGGAATTGGAGCCGCGACGATGGAAAAAATTGGGAGCTGCAGCATACACCACCGGCAGATACGACGATCTTTGCTACAGGATTATGCCAGACCACAAGTCCCCAGGCTGTTGAAGATGAAAAGTTTCTGGTCGTAGTAAATTGCCTGACAGATCCTACCGTAACAAGTGGTCCCGAGGCGTGGCTCTACCAAACTGTCGATCAAGGAGATTCCTGGCAAATCTCCAAGCTGCCTGGAGTATCCATGGATATCTCAGCGAGCAGCGTGATCCAACGCCAGGATACCATCAGGTTCCAGAACTCTAACCAGGGTTGGCTCATCACCCGGATAACCACTCCAAAATAGCACTGCCGGACCAGAAACAGTATGGACGTACCTGCATATTACGCAAGACGGTGGGGAGAATTGGCGGCTTGCTGACACATTCCAAGGTGAGCCGGATTTCAGTTTTACCGATTCTGAGCATGCCTGGATGATCACCGATGAGAACAACGCCAATCAACTGCATATCTCCACAGACGGTGCAGAGACATGGCAAATAACACGACCGGTTATCGGACAATATTCGAAATCAGCCTTGACGGTAACAGAAACGCCTTCTACAGGCGAATATCAGCCGCCTGGTGCAAGCTGATAAAATCGTGCTTCGGCAGATCGTCAGGTCAGATATAGATAGCGGATGGTTGATCGCAGCCGATTCGGAAGGGACTGATCATATCCTGCACAGCGAGGACAGCGGCTATTCCTGGAAGGACACATCTCCACCGGAACCTCTAAGAAGCAATCCAGATTACCCACTGGTGGCTGAGGGATTTTTCCTCAACAAAAATTCGGCCTGGGTGGTCTATACTCCCGAGCCAACAAGCGTTTCCAGTCTGCGGGTGTGGAGAACTCTAGATGGTGGAAGCTCCTGGCAGGCCAGCCAGGAGCTCGCCCACGATCCACCTGGCGGGTTGGATACGCCGCTTTATCTTGATTTCATCAATCCTCTGGAAGGCTGGCTGCTGGTCAGTCATGGTGCAGCAGCTGGAAGCCAGCCCGTCAGCCTGTACCAGACTCGGGATGGCGGCCAAACATGGCTGCGCATTCTGGATTTGTTGAGCCCTTTGAGCGGCGGGATCAATATTTGCTGCCAGAGCGGAATGCGGTTTGCTGATCCTTTGAATGGGATAATCACCACAAGCAGCGGCCCAGATCCGACGGCGCATGTCAACTGGACAAGCGGATGGCGGTCGATCCTGGATACGCCAGGATCTAGCCCTCCCCAAAGAGACGTCGTCCACTGCATTTTGTGGGACTAGCTCTCCGACGATCGCTTCGGGAAATGTTGTCAGCGTTGTCGCTGTCTGCCAAGGGTACAATGCACCTGGGCAAGATCAGCTCGCATATTTATTCCGAACTGGAAACTTTGGTGAAACCTGGAAGCATTGCGGAGCTGCCAACCTGGAGAACAGATTTTAAGGGTTGGCTCCCACTTGGACGCAACTGCGATGTCCAATTTTTATCCGCAGATATTGGATGGTTATTTATCCAAGATTTTTATGAATCAGATGATCATCAAAACACCAAGATGCTCACCACTATTTTTCAAACGGCCGATGGCGGTAATACGTGGAATAAACTCAGCCAGGTAAACTGGTCCGGGAACTTTTCATTCATCTCTTCCAATGAAGGCTGGGGGCTGGCAATAAATGACCGTGAGCAGGCATTGGTAGTTACCCAGGACGGAGGTCGCTCCTGGGATATCTTGGAGACGAAGATTACAAATGAATAATCGAATAATTGCCTTCGATGCTGACGATACGCTCTGGCACAATGAAACCATATATCATGCTGCCCAGGAAAAATTTTCGCGACTCTTGAGTGAGTATATCAGCCCTGAAGAACTGAATGCACAGCTTTATGAAGTTGAAATGAAAAACCTGGCCTATTTTGGGTTTGGAATAAAGTCATTTGCCCTATCGATGATTGAAACCGCGGGGCAAATCACTCAAGGACGGATCTCGAGCTCTGAAATCCTGAAAATAATTGACTATGCCCGGGAAATGTTGGATTCGCCGGTGGAGCTTCTCCCAGGCGTTTTCGAAGTCGTCAGCAAGCTGTCTGAAAAATATCACTTGATGATTCTCACCAAAGGTGATTTACTCGATCAACATCGGAAATTGGAGCGTTCGGGGTTGGCAGCGCATTTCGATTGGGTCGAAGTAGTTACCGATAAAACGACTGAAGTGTACTCTGAGCTGTTTAGGGTTCACCAGATCGATCCGATGAACTTTGTCATGGTCGGTAATTCCCTGCGCTCGGACATTTTACCAGTCGTTGCTCTAGGTGCGCAGGCTGCCTACATCCCCTATCAGCTTACCTGGGCACATGAACAAGTGATCGAACACATGCCCGTGCAAAGCGGTTACCATGAAATCTCCACAATTGACCAGCTCCCAGGGCTCATTGAGACTCTCTTCGATCGAAAAGCTGAATGAAAATAACCACGAATAGCATGCTCCGCAACAAATTGGTGCTATTTTTTGGCGACCGGGAGTATTTCTCACGAATACTGAAATTCGCCTTACCCATCGCCTTCCAGCAGCTCATTTTCACCTCGCTGAACCTGGTTGGAAATTTGATGGTCGGCCAGCTCGGATCAACGACCGTGGCAGCAGTAGGCCTGGCGGGGCAAATCTTCTTCCTATTGAACCTGCTTATTTTTGGCGTCGGCAGCGGCGCGGCGATGTTTACCGCTCAATTGTGGGGTAAAAGAGATATTCCTAATATCCGTAAGGTCCTTGGATTATCTCTCAGCATGAGTCTCTTGGGAAGTGTCCTTTTCTGGGTAGTCGCCGAGTTTTTTCCAGCGGGTGTGCTGAGCATTTACACGAAAGACCCACAAGTCATTCTGCAAGGCAGTGAGTATCTAAAACTATTCGGATATTCTTTTATCTTTTTTGCAGTTACGGCAACTTTTTCATTGGTGTTAAGAAGCATAGGTGAAGTTCGTTTGCCTGTTGCAGTCTCAATCGGCGCTTTAGTGCTGAATGTCGGATTGTCCTATGTATTAATATTTGGAAAGTTGGGGTTTCCAACGCTAGGCGCAAATGGCGCTGCAATTTCGATATTAATAGCCCGTGTGTTTGAATGCCTGACTCTTGTCCTTCTAACGTACAAACGGCGCTTGCCGCTCGCGGGGAATTTAAGAGAGCTTTTCTCGTTCAACTATCCCTTTGCAGTGGCAGTACTTAAACCGGTGATGCCCGTGGCGATAAACGAGATCCTGTGGTCGCTCGGAATTACAACGTACCAGGTGATCTATGCCCGCATGGGGACCGACCAGGTGGCGGCTGTTAATATAGCTGGCACGATAAGCGATTTAGCAGTGGTCGCCTTCATCGGAATAGGTAATGCGACGGCGATCCTGGCAGGAAACTTCATCGGTTCCGGTAAAAATGACCAGGCTCAAGAATACGCCGCTCGATCGTTGGCTATTGGCGCAGTAGGCGGGATGATCATCGGGGGAATTGTCTTGCTGTTTAGCCCGGCTATCCTCAATCTATATAAGGTTTCGCCAACGGTGATCCAGTATGCCCAGCAGATCTTGTTCATTAGCTGCGCGTTCTTATGGCTGCGAATGCTGAACCTGATCCTATTCATCGGGATCTTACACGCTGGGGGAGATACTCGATTTGCTCTCCTATTAGACGGCTTGATTATCTGGCTTGTTGGCGTTCCCCTCACCGCGATCGGCGCATTTGTTTATCATTTACCGATTTACCTGGTATATGCACTGACACTTAGCGAAGAAGTGATAAAATTTTCTCTGGGTCTTTGGCGCTATCTGTCTAAAAAATGGATCCATAACCTGGCGGAGACCGTCTCCACCCCTGAATTTGGCGTCGAACAGAGCAGTTCATAATCCAAAGGAGAAACTTTGTCTCAGCCTCAAATCCGTCCATCTGACCACGAGCTATCCATGATGGGTGAATTCGTCGAGGCCTGCGCATGGGAAGATCATTATCTTGCCGCGCCGGATTACATCCGCTGGGAGTTGGGCTTACACCTGGATCGACTTGAGTCGGCAGTTGTGCTGAGTTTAACGAATAGCGATGATCCATTTTACAGCCGTGTTTTGGGTTTAGGTTTGAATGAAGCGGTTCGCGAAGAATCTATAGATGAAATCATGGAATACATCTACGGAACCGGAACACGCTTGTTTACGGTGCATATTTGCCCCGAATCCCAACCGCAGGAGCTGCATTCGTGGCTGCAGTGGCGCGGCTTTTGGGAACAGGATCGGCACGTCAAGTTTTTCCATGGGGTCAAAATCCCCGTCCAACACCACACCGATTTACGCATCGAACTGACCGAGGCGGATTATGCGGACGCGTTTGCTTACGTGGCCACGGAGGCGTTTGGCTTGCCGGATTATATGCACCCCTGGATGGCGGCTTGCGTCGGGCGACCGAACTGGTATCACTACGTCGCTTGGGAAGAGGACCAACCCGCGGCAGCCGGGGCTTTATATAAATGTGGTGATGTAGCCTGGTTGGGACATGGCAGCACCCTACCAGCCTTCCGGCGGCGCGGCGCGCAGGGAGCGCTGCTGACCCGCCGAATCCAGGATGGGATCGACTTGGGGATCAAATGGTTCTTTACCGATACCAGCGAAGATTTACCCGATCAACCCAGCCCTTCGTATCGCAATATGCTGCGCAGCGGATTTGAGCAGGCTTATATTCGTTGGAATTATATCTTCCAGGCTTTTTAGGCAAAATTCCCCTGTGTCAGCCCAACCTTGGCTGGACTCAGGTTTTTCGCTAATGATGGAGGCGCACCATGCCAGTCATGTTAAAAGTATTCGCCGCTACGGACGACCAGGAAAAACTGAGCACGCGGTATAAGATTCGCCAGCGCTATGATGATTTTTGTGTAATCGAGGCTAGCGAAGCAGAAGTGGATCGCCTGGCAAAGAAATATCTTGTAGAAGACATTACCAGCCAGTATACGCTGAGAATTGGCGACCAGGTCATCGATACCACCCAACCCCAAGGATCAGGGATGGGAATGGGCGTAGATGATTTAATGGGGGAACCTGGCGATCCCTTCTCCTTGACCCAACCCGAACCTGACCTTGAGCCGCATCATTACCTGGTGGTATTCGATGGCCCGATCAAACAGGAATGGACACAGGAGGTCGAACAAGCCGGTGGCGAAATTCGAGCGCCTTACCAAAATTTTACATTGGTGGTTTTGGCCAAGCAAGAAGACTTGAATAAAATCACTCAGCTCCCCTTTGTGCGCTGGAGTGGAAGGCTGCCCACCTGGGAACGGATTGCGCCGGCTATTCGCGAACAGGCAAGCCCAGGTACAACGCCGCGGACGCAGATGATGCCATCCTCTTACGTTGTGGAATTTTTTGCTGCCACAGATGTACCCCAGGCACTGGAATCGTTCAAGCAATTTGGCGTGAAAATTCTTGCTGAGGATGAAAAAGCTGGGATTTTAATTATTGAAGTAAGCGGCAGTGACGATGAAAGAATGGCGCTGCTGGAGGCGTTGGCGGCTGTACACGGCGTACGCTCGATTCGTGAACGCGCAATTAAACAAATCAGCAACAACCTCGCCCCACAATTAATGGGCGCCCAAAAATCACTCGATCCGGTCGGGTTAGGATTAAGCGGCGATGGTGAAATTATTGCTGTTGCGGATACCGGCCTGGATACAGGCGACCCAAGCTCGATCCACACTGATTTTGTTGGACGAGTTGCCTGGATTAAGAGCTATCCGATCACTGCGGATTATGACCAATATATACTGAACCCATCAGGCAACGATGGGCCAGCCGATATCGATTCAGGCCACGGAACTCACGTCGCCGGTTCTGTCTTAGGCTCTGGAGCTGCCTCCAAAAACCTGCATGGCGTTTCCGAACCGATTCGTGGGCTTGCCTATAACGCCAGGCTTGTCTTTCAAGCCATCGAGCAGGAAATGAACTGGAGCAACCCAAGTTTTTTATCGAAATATGGGCGATTTATGCTCTCTGGGATTCCATTAAACCTGGAAGATTTGTTCGGCGAGGCCTATGCGCAAGGCGCCCGAATTCATTCCAACTCGTGGGGCGGCGGCGATCCAGGCGCCTACGATACACAGTGTGAGCAGCTTGACCGATTTGTGTGGGAGCATAAGGATTTTTGCGTCTTGTTTGCTGCTGGCAACGACGGAAGCGATCAGGATCAGGATGGCAAGATCGATCCAGGAAGCATTTCCTCCCCAGGGACTGCAAAAAATTGCATAACGATCGGTGCTTGCGAAAGCAAGCGCAAGAATTTTCCCCAAGCCATGTACGGGTTATGGTGGCCAAACGATTACCCCGTACCGCCCTGGCGCGATGATCGTATTGCTGATAATCCAAAACAAGTGGCCGCGTTTAGCAGCCGCGGACCTACCCTTGATGGGCGGATTAAACCCGATCTGTTGGCTCCCGGCACATTCATCTTATCCACGCGCTCCAGCCGGCTGGCAGCGAATAACAATGCCTGGGCGGATTTTTCTGCATCTAAACTGTATTTTTTTAATGGCGGCACCAGCATGGCAACGCCGCTTGCCGCAGGAGCAGCCGCTCTGGTGCGTGAGTACCTCAAGACAATCGTCCATATGAATTATCCATCGGCTGCATTGATCAAAGCCGCTTTGATTGCCGGAGCGGTGCGGATAACGAGCAGTGCGGCGAAAACTGCATTATCCGATAACGAACAAGGCTACGGGAAAATCAATCTCGATGCAATTCTGGCCCCCGCTTCTCCAGGCAGCGTTCTTTTTCTCGATGTCAACCCTGGTCTACAGACAGGCCAATCCTATATTCACAAGCTACAGGTGAAATCGAAGCAGTTACCTTTGAAGGTCGTGCTGAGTTATACCGATTACCCAGGGCGATCGTTGGTCAATAATCTGAATTTAATCCTGCGCAGCCCAACTGGACGGATTTACGTAGGTAATTCCCCAACGGGGAAGCTCATCCTGGACAATCAGAATAATGTCGAAGTATTGAAAATTTCTAAGCCGCTGCCTGGAGAATGGCAGTTGCAGGTGGTCGGCGCCAATGTGCCCAAAGGCCCTCAGGATTTCGCCCTGGTGATCTTGGCTGAGGGTTAACAACGATGACCGTGACGCCTGCTGAAGCCAAACGACAAGCATTGGTGATTTATGTCTTTGCCACTATTGGCCTTGTTTTTTCACTGGCGCTGCCAGCAGCCGGGATGATCAATCACTTGTTGGGTGGTATTGCATCATTCGAACGAGCAGCAGCGCTGTGGCTGCTGCTGAGTCTGCTCTGCATCCTGATCACACTGCCATTCTTGCGTTTGATCCAACGGAGAATTCTAAGGAGTAAATAATGGGAAATATCCAAACCTACCAAGATAAAATCAACAGCGCGGCAGAGAATTCGGGGGAATATTTTCGCCGAATGTCCGAATTTGTTGGTTTCGATCAAGACCAGGCCGCGGCGATTTTTGAATCACGCTTTATCATCGAAAAATATATCCCCGACATCGTCGCTCAATTCTATATCAACTTGCTGCAATATCCTTTAACCCGGCAGTTCTTCCTCAGACCGGATGGGACTATTAACGAAGAATACGTCGCCATGCGGATGAGTCACTTGGGTAATTTTTGGCGGCGGACTGCCAATGGGCCGTACGATGATGATTATGCCCGGTATATCGATTACGTCGGGCGAGCCCACACCAAGCGCGGCGCTGATCCACGCATCGATATTCCTGAACGCTACGTGATTGGTCAAGTGGGCTTTGTGCAGCATGCCATTGCAGAAAATATCAGCAAAGAGCTTCATGCTGTGGATCCGGAGTGGGAAGTGCGGGCACTCAAAGCCTGGAATTTACTCATGATGGTGATCTTGGAGCTCTTATCGCGCGCCTATGGCGATGACCAGGCAGTAGAGCCGGCCCAGTACGAGCATGTTGAGCCGGCTGCGATCCAGGAGCTGGCTGTGGATGCCTACGAACGCAGCCTGGGCATACATAAAATCCATGAAATACAGGAAACTTATTATGCCGCTGAAGAGGCAGACATTCCGCTTAACGAACGCAAGCTGGTCAATATTGGGGAGCTGACGATTGGCATCTTTCACCATTCGAGCGGATGGTATGCGATCAAAAATCGCTGCCTGCATGCGGGCGGGCCGGTAGCTGAAGGACGCCTCGAAGACGAGATCTTGACCTGCCCCTGGCATGGCTACCAATACCATCTGCCCAGCGGTAGTTTGCTTAGAGATCCTTCTGCCAGGCTCGAGATGTATCCGGTTGAAATAGTGGAAGGAAAAGTTTTTCTAAAATTACCAGTTCAAGCTGGTATAGATGAAAATGCCAGTCCAGCGCTGAATCCAGCGAAACAGCATGACGCGGCTCAAGCGGAGCCCAAATTAGTCGAGGCTAATTTGGGCGAGGTCAAGTTGGCCTCGGCCAATTTGGCCGGAAATGAATTTCACCTGGACGCATTACTACCAGGTGGGTCTATCGTTGTGAATGTCGATGACGTCAAAGTGGCAGTGTTCAACCTGGATGGGAAATTCTTTGCGCTTGACGACGCCTGCACCCATGTTGGCGGACCGCTCAGTGAAGGCAAATTGGATGGGTTGATGGTCATTTGTCCCTGGCATGGTTCGTGTTTCGACCTCGAGACCGGCGCGGTGTTGTGCGGCCCGGCAAAACGGCCTGTTAAAACTTACCAGGTTGGCCTGGAAAATGGAGTGGGGCGAGTTAGCTGACCTAACCGGCGTTGGTGTTATCGCCAGGAACAGCACTGGGAGCATCCCCTGCGACGATCCCCGAAAGAAAGAATGCGCCTGGTAGACTGGCTATCATCATCATCGTGCGCAAGATCAAGGCAACGCTTAAACTGCTTTCCATGGAGACACCGGCAGCTTTTGAAAAGATAAAGGTCATCGATATTTCCTGCAGCCCATAACCGTTGATGGAGATTGGCAGCAGGGTGATGAAATAAACCAGGCTGTACAAACCTGCGATGAGTGTCCAGGATACGGTCTCGCCTTCGCCTTTAAAAAGGATATACAGCATGGTGAAGGTGCAAACCATATGGATCCCGGAATAGAACAATGCCAGGATCAGCGAGAAGGGTTTTTTAAAGTAGATTCGGAGCGCGTCCCAGGTATGACCTAAAAAGCCCAGCGTTTTATGCCAGAGTTTTCCCAGGCCTCTTGGAGCAGCAGCCGCACCGGCCATGGCGAGCGGGTAATCACTGGCTGAAGATCGAATCTGATCGAAAATCTCAAGCATGCCAGGAATTCCCCAGGGCAGGGTCAAAGCCATGCCTGCCATCCCA
Source organism: uncultured Chloroflexia bacterium (assembly GCA_963770655.1). Classification (GTDB taxonomy): domain Bacteria; phylum Chloroflexota; class Anaerolineae; order Anaerolineales; family UBA4823; genus CAZAGA01. The sequence goes on from CAVYQO010000009.1 coordinate 24,165, forward strand.
ACCAGGCGGTCAGCGATTAAAGAGGCCGTGGTCAGGGCAGCGTCGTATTTTAACCGCACTGCACCTGCCAGGCGCACTACGTCCCCACCGACAGTAGTCGGTAAAAAATTTGTAGCGAACAGACCAGCGAACGTAATCCGCGCTGTCTGGCTGAAGGGTATCTTCATGTCGCTGGCCCTGAGGAGTACATGCCAGCGCGCAATCACTGCAAAACGGGACATCATTACCAATACAAAAGCAAACACGAGCGTCTGGATCGGAATCTTTTGTACAGCAGCCAGGATCGCATCCCAACCCTGTTGGCTAAGCAAGTAAATTAATAATACCAGGGCGAGCAGCGTTCCAGCCAGGCGCAGCAGAAATGCCCGGTTCTTAAATTTTGACAAGTGGAGGCCTCCAGCAAGATCTCGGGTCGTTATCCAAATTTGGATTTTTCGATTATACATTATAATAATTTCTAGGTTATAAAGCTCACCCGCTGTAGCGGTTCGAGCAGCGCAGTAAATTTCAGGATTGTATGACCTCCCCACCAAAAAGCGCAAATCGCTCCTTTAGCCAGACCAAGCAAACCTTGCTTGAGTGGATATCCCGCGATTATTTTCCGATCCTATTGCTGCTTGGGATAAACCTGGTAATCGGCTGGTGGATTTTTCCGACCTACGGGGAATCATGGGATGAACAACTTCGTTTTCAGTATGGAGAGCGATCTTTAGCAGCATATTCCGGAAATGGGCGAAGTTTAGTTGACGAGAAAGGCGCTTTCTATGTGATGGCTGCCAGGCTCGGGTCCGAAGTTGTACGCTGGTTCAATCCGGCGCTGAAATCCATCCAGGCCTGGCATTTTATTCACTTTCTCGCTTTTTTGCTTGGCATCTTTTTCCTGTACAAAATTTGCATGAAGTTTGTGGGAAAATGGCCGGCATTGGGAGCAGCGATATTATTTAATACCTCACCGCTGCTGTGGGGGCATGCCTTCATTAACCCGAAAGATATTCCCTTTATGTCATTTTTCCTGGGCAGCATCGCGCTTGGCTTGGATATGGCCGATCACTTCTTGCCCCAAAAGCTGGCTATAGGAGAGGCAGCTACCCCAGGCGCCTGGTCTGGGTTGCAAACTGCATTTCATAAAGATCGAGGGGATGGTAAAAATCGCCGAAGGTCGATATATTTACTTCTGGCACTTTTAACGGGTATTCTGCTAATCGGATTAGTGACCGGCGCCGGCGCACTGCGGGATTTTACAGCGGGACAAATCGAGCGAGCCGCAACTCCACAAGCCCAGGGATTGCTCAGTAAATTGTTCGATCGTGTGGCTGAGAACCGCGCCGCCCTTCCGGTTGAACAATATATTCATAAGGGAAATATCCTTCTGGCGAGGTTCACCAGGCTGAGCCTTTTGATCGGAACACTATTTATCGGATTTTGCCTGGCACGTGGATATCCTGGTACGGCGAGAGCCGTTTGGGGGATATCCATACAACCATTCTTCCGTCAGGTTTGGCGGAGCCTTGGGGAGCCGAAAGTTTGGCTGGCGGGTATCTTTCTGGGGTTGGCCACGGCGATCCGCGTGCTTGGACCTGCCGCAGCGCTCCTGGTTGGGCTCTATTTTATTTTAAAAGCGCGCTGGAAGGCGCTGCCTGTGCTGGCAGCCTATGCTGGCGTTGCATTCCTGGCAGTCTATATAACCTGGCCATATTTGTGGAACGCTCCAATCGGCAATTTTTTGCACAGCTTATCGGTAGCCTCCGATTACCCCTGGGAAGGGAAGGTGCGCTTTGGTGGAGTTGATTTTCCCGTGACAGCAGTCCCGCGCAGTTTTCTACCCGTATTGATGTTAATCCAAACTCCAGAAATCGCTCTCTTGCTATTTTTCGGCGGGCTGGTGATCTCCTTTCTGGCTGTTAAAAGAAAAAACTGGATGGAGCACTCGCCTTGGTGGCTGCGATCTGGTTCTGGTTTCCGGTATTCAGCGCCATCGTCGTACAGCCAACGATGTATGACAATTTTCGGCAATTCTTATTTATCCTGCCTGCGGCTTATGTGTTTATCGCAGTTGGTTTATGGTTTCTGCTCGGATTTATCCATAAAGTGGGCTGGAAACTCCTATTGATCTTACTCCTTGCCCTGCCTTCGCTAATTCCCCTGGTTCGACTTCATCCTTACCAATACATCTATTACAACAGCCTGGTTGGTGGGGTATCTGGGGCTTTTCGTGAATACGAGACTGATTATTGGGCAACCTCCTATCGGGCTGCAGCGGAATATTTGAGCCAGGCAGCGCCCCCCGGCGCTCAAATTCTTGTATTAGGGCCGGGCCAGCTCGTCTCCCACTATGCCCGTCCTGATTTGGAGATCCAGGAGTACGCCCCACAAAAAACAGTTTTGCCGGATAAGCCGTTTTACGTCATACTGACCACCCGATACGATAAGGATCTCAGCCTGTTCTCGAATGCCAAAGATGTATTTCGAGTGGAACGTAACGGTGCAGTCCTGGTAGTTGTAAAACGGGTCGCACCCGATTAATCGCGCCTCAAGCTGCGATATTTAATCCGGTGAGGCTGGTCCGCAGCAATTCCAAGTCGTTTCTTGCGATCCGCTTCATAATCAGACCAATTGCCTTCATACCAGCGCAACTGGCTCTCGCCTTCGAAGGCCAGGATATGGGTGGCAACTCGGTCCAAAAACCAACGATCGTGACTGACAATCACTGCACAGCCTGCGAAATTCTCGATCGCTTCTTCGAGGGCGCGGAGCGTATTTACATCCAGGTCATTGGTTGGCTCGTCCAGGAGGATCACGTTTGCGCCGCGGGTTAGCATCTTTGCCAGGTGCACCCGGTTTCGTTCTCCGCCAGATAATACCTCAACTTTTTTCTGCTGCTCAGCCCCAAGGAAATTAAAACTAGCACAATAGGCGCGTGAGTTAATTTTTCGAGTACCCAGAGTCAAAATATCCTGACCGCCAGAAATTTCTTCCCAGACGGTTTTCTCTCCGTCCAGACTATCGCGGCTCTGGTCGACATATGCCAGCTCAACAGTTTGCCCGATTCTGACAGAACCGTGATCTGGTTGGTCTGTGGAGGTGATCAAGCGTAATAGAGTCGTTTTCCCTGCTCCATTGGGGCCGATAATGCCAACAATGCTGCCCGGGGGGATATTTGCGGATAGATGGTCAATGAGCAAGCGCTCCCCATAGCCTTTGCTTACGTCAAGAAAATCAATTACCACATCGCCAAGGCGAGGTCCCGGTGGAATATAGATTTCCAGGTTTTCGCGCTGTTGCTCAATTTCCTGGCTGAGCAACCTTTCATAGGAGGTCACTCTGGCTTTGCCCTTGGCCTGGCGGGCTTTCGGCGCCATGTGGATCCATTCAAGTTCGCGTTCCAGGGTCCGCTGGCGTTTGCTCTCAACGCTTTCCTCGTTCTGCAAGCGTTCTCTTTTCTGCTCCAACCAGGAGGAGTAATTGCCGCGCCAGGGGATCCCAAAACCACGGTCGAGCTCCAAGATCCATTCAGCGACATTATCCAGGAAATAGCGATCATGAGTGACGGCGATCACCGTACCTTTATACTGCTGGAGATGGCGCTCCAACCAGGCCACGGATTCAGCATCCAGGTGATTGGTAGGCTCATCCAGAAGAAGGATATCCGGCTCGGTCAGGAGCAGGCGGCACAGCGCGACCCGGCGCCGCTCCCCGCCTGATAGCACATTGACCGGCATTTCTCCCGGCGGGCAGCGCAATGCATCCATGGCGATTTCAAGGCGGTTATCCAGGTTCCAGGCATCCACCCGATCGAGTTTCTCCTGCAGTTTTGCCTGCTCCTCGATCAGCAGGTCAAAATTTGCGTCTGGATCGGCGAAGGCTTCATTAATTGCCTCATAACGCTGGAGCATTTCGACGATCGGCTGCACGGCTTCCTCTACCACCTGCCGAACGGTTTTGTCGGCATCTAGCTGCGGCTCCTGGTCGAGCATTCCGACCAAATAGCCTTTTGAGCGCGTGATTTCGCCGGTGTAGCCATCATCTTTACCAGCCATGATCCGCAGCAAGGTGCTTTTTCCAGAACCATTCAAACCGAGTACACCGATCTTAGCGCCATAGAAGAAACCAAGCGAAATATCCTTGATCACCTGGCGATTGTTGGGTGGAAAGGTTCGCCCAACGCGAACCATCGAATAGATTACTTGCTCTTCATTCATAAGTTATTCCATCTCTATCTGCTTTTGGTTGCGTTCTAATATTTGAATTGCTTTTGCGACTGGCAGCGCCTCAGCAATATGCCCATCTCTACCAAGGACAGTCTCGGCGCAGAACAAGGAATTAATCACTGCTTCTTCAACGGTTTCAACCACAGCCTGAAATAAGGCATCGATAAGGCGCGGCTGATTGTTCACCTGCCTACGATCGATAACCAATCCTTGCGGATTATGTTCCACCGTGTTTACCGTGCTGAAAGAAACCACGAAGTCACCGCTTTGCGTCCCAAAAATGCAGCCGGTGTGGGCCAGACCAACCACCGCCCGGCGGCACATCCTCTCCAGCATATTTGCGCTTGCTGGCGCATCCGTTGCCAAAATGACCATAACTGAACCCTGATCGGCTTGCGAAAGAGGATCTTTCTGGAATATAGAAGGATCCTTTTTCAAGAGCAATCTACCAACTGGGACCCCAGCGATCGTCAAATCGCCTGGTTTGCCAAAATTGGTCTGGACTAAAGCACCCACGGTTGATTTGCCAAGATCGGGTGGGAGCACACGGCTGGCGCTGCCTATCCCACCTTTCCACCCAAAACAAACCGTGCCTGCGCCCGCCCCAACGCTGCCTTGCTGGATAGGCCCAGAACTGGCAGAGTTATAGGCAGCCCAGACGTGCTCAGCGTGCACATGCCGGCCTTGAATGTCATTTAGAAATCCATCATTGGTTTCACCGACCAAGATATTCACGGTACTTGTCGAGACGCCAATCTCCGGGTTTTCTTTCACCGCCAGACTGACCAAGGCATCCAACACCAAACCAACATTCAGGGTATTCGTTAATGCAATTGGAGCTTCAAGGTAACCAAATTCGCGAACTTGTTCAAAACCGACTGCTTTACCAAAACCATTAATCGTATGCACGGCCGCGATCACTTTATTTTTGAAAAGATTGCCCGGGTGAGGACGTATTACCGTTATTCCAGTCCGAACCGGTCCTTTCCCTGGCTGAAGCAACCCCTCACCACAGGATAGGGTCTCGTGACCAACCAAAACGCCTGCCACATCAGTAATGTCATTCCAGCGACCGCTGGGTAACTTACCTAGTCGAAGATCCAGGGATTGGGCAGTTAGGCGCACAGGCGTGATTTAGACAAAACCGTCTGTAATTTCCCGAGCGCAGCGGACAAAATCAAGCACTGTAGGAACGCTGCGCATTAAGACTGCCATGTTGCCTTGCACAAAGATTTTGCGCGTCAGCAGCGCTTGCATCGGTTCGATGTCCCCTTGGAGGAGCTTGACATAATTATCATAGGGAGCTTTTAAAGTGAAAACTGCTTTTACTTCCTGCCCGATTTGAACCTGGTAGGCATTGCGGCAGGCCCCATGCCATAGATCCAAGTAATAAGTGACCGGCTCACTTATCCCAGCACCGGGTTCGACGAGGAAAAGCATATCACCTTCCCATTTTTTGGCAATTTGGGCATACTTTTCATCCGAATTTAGCTTTTCATATAACGCGGTGACCCACCCTTCTGTAGGGAATATTGCCATTTGAATTCCTCCAGGTTTAATTTTATGAGAGTTTACTACACACAGAATGAAAAGACAAGCTCACCCAACGGAGAACTAAAACCTCTCCCAGTGTTGGGAGAGGTTTCGGGAGGGAACTCTGGTGCGCTGGGTGGGAGTTGAACCCACACGCCTCGCGGCACATGGCCCTCAACCATGCCTGTCTGCCAATTCCAGCACCAGCGCAGAAAGCAACGGTATTATAACCGTCTCCACAGGCTTGTCAAGTCAGCTTTCAGCCGTCAGCTGTCAGCTATCAGCCGTCAGTGTCAAGTCCTGAAATATGTTTACAGGAAATATTAGCTTTCAGCCGTCACTAGATCACTTTTGCTAATCGACTCATCCGCTCCTTCACTCGTTATTATTTTCTTGGTCCATGGTGCGGGATTTTCCAAGAACATAAGATTATGTTAAAATTCTTTTTATCCTATTCTTTCAATCTCGAGGAGCGCCTTATGCGGATCGCACTTGATGCAATGGGCAGCGATACCAATCCAGAGCCAGAAATCCAGGCCGCGGTTGAAGCTGTCCAAATTTTTGGAGATGAGATCATCCTGGTTGGACCAGAGGATCTTCTCCATGAACGTTTACAAAATACACCCGGTAAGGGAGAAGGTATCCGGGTGGTGAATGCCACTGAAACCATCACGATGCAGGACAAAGGCCTTGCCTTGGCATTGAAGGCAAAACGAAAAGGCTCAAAAACATCAATGGCCGTGGCGATGGACCTGGTTCAATCTGGCCAGGCCGATGCGTTCCTCTCAGCAGGAAATACTGGCGGTGTGGTTGTTACCGCGTTTTACCGCTTAGGGATGATCCCAGGGGTCGAACGGCCAGCCGTGACGGGTATTTTCCCTGTTCGTGGCGGGACCTGTACGGTACTGGATATTGGCGCCAATCCGGAGGTCAAACCGGAACATCTGCTCCAATTTGCCGTTATGGGATCGGTGTACACCCAGGCGATTCGAAAACTAGAGAATCCGCGGGTGGCGCTGCTTTCGAACGGAGAAGAACCAGGCAAAGGAAACGAGCTCGTGAAACACTCCTACCCACTGCTGCTAGCGAGCGGCCTGAATTTTATTGGCCCGGTGGAGGCAAAAGAAATTTTTGCCGGTGAAGCCGACGTCGTGGTAACGGATGGTTTTTCAGGAAACATATTCTTAAAAACGAGCGAGGCAGTCGCAAAAATGCTCCTGGAGACCCTCCGTGATGAGCTGATGGGAAGTTTTCGGACCAAAATGGGAGCTTTACTTGCCAAACCGGCATTCGGAGGGGTGCGTAAGCTTTTAGACCCGGCAGAGACCGGCGCAGCTCCCTTATTAGGCTTTAATGGCCTGGTGTTCAAGGCCCACGGTCGTTCCGATGGGCGAGCGGTGCTGAATGGCATTGGCACGGTGCGTTACGCAGTAAGCGTCAACCTTTTAGAAAAAATACAAACCGCTATTCAAGAACAGCTTGCCAAGATGGAAACCCATGAACCCAGCGAGCAAACTGCCGAAATGATTGGCTAATCATACAAACCAACGAAATTTAGAAAACAAACCTACACTGGAGTAGGACCCAAAATGAATATTATCACCAACGATGCTCTGATTAAACGTAATTCTCGGATCGCTCAGATAAGCATGATCGCCGGCTTGATGGTTTTGGCAGGTGGTATGGTTATCTCGTTTACCTCGGCATATCAAAAATACTTCTATTTATCGTTAATATCACTACTTTTAGGTTTTATACTTTCCCAAATCGGTATTCATTATACGAACCTCTACGGCCGGCGCCCGAGACCGGATGAACTGCTCAACCAGGGATTGAAAGGTTTGGACGGGAAATATACCATTTATCATCATATGACCCCCGTACCCCACCTGCTTGTCGGACCGTCTGGGGTATGGATCTTAATGCCGCGCAGCCAGAAAGGGCGGATCACTTTTTCGAACGGACGTTGGAAGCAATCTGGCGGCAACTGGTATCTCAAGCTATTTGCTCAGGATGGACTGGGAAGGCCGGACATCGACATCGCCACCGAACAGGAAAAGCTAAATCGTGTATTTACCAGCGGTTTGGCAGAGGGAGCTGTCCCGCAAATCCAGGTAGCCCTGGTTTTTACTGCGCCTGGCGTTCAAATCGATATCCCGGAGGATGCTGAACCTATTGCCCAAACGGTAGGCATAGAAAAGCTCAAAGAAACCGTGCGGAAAGCTGCAAAAACCAAACCGCTACCGCCGCCGGCCATCGAACAAATTACAGCACTCTTTCCGGATGAATCAAAATAACCTGGGGTAAAAGAGATCCGATTAAGACAAAATGGTTTGATGAACCCCTTTCCCTGGGGTTCATCAAACCATAAAATGCAGTTACTACCAGTCAGGGGCGCCTTATTGTTTCTACCGGCGCCCCGAGTGCTTTTAATGAATATTACCCCTTTAGAAAATCATCTAAAGCTTCTTTGCTAATCCGGTAAGCGTTGCCGATCTTTTTGGCCTTGAGATCGCCAGACGTGATTGCAGCGACCACATCTTCCTCGGCTACACGCAAATAAGCCGCAGCTTCTGCAGGCGTCATCACCGAAGATGCTGCAGCAGCGTTATTCGCCGGCGCGCCACCGGGCGGGGTGCCGCCGCTTGGGGCTGGCTGGCCGCCAGTCGCAGCGGCTCCGGTCATCCCGGCGAGCGACTGGCTAAGTACGCTCCCTACGCCTAACCCTGCGCCGATACCAGCCGTCAGCCCAGCGCCGCCGCTTGGGTTTTGAGCAGCATCGCGCAGCGCATCGGCTGCCTGCAGTTGGGTATAAGTCTGCATATCCAACATACCCATCGCTCGTAACTCTTCCGCTGATTTACTGGATGGTTTCAGGTTCTCGATGTAATAGCTCTTCAGAGTCAAACCAAGGGCAAGAAAGTCATCCTGAGCCTTAGCTCGGACACCTGCCCCTAATTCTTCGGTCAATCCAATTAATTCGGGTACGCTGTGCTTTGCCGCAGTTTCACCGAGGAGATCTTGCAGTTTTGAAAGCAGCATCGAACGCAGCCGGTTTTCGATATCCGTGGTGCGGTATGCCCCTTGAGCGCCGACCACCTGGTTTATAAATTGTTGCGGATCTTTGACCTGGAAGCTGTACGTGCCAAAACCCTGCAGCAATGCCACCCCAAGGCCCATATTCGGGTTGCGTACGATAATTGGCTGGGGGGTGCCCCATTTGCGATCGACAAACTCGCGCATGGCAATAAAATAAACTTCTGCTGGAAAAGGAGTCTTGTCGTTGAATAATTTACCAACCAGATTGATTAACAGGGGAATATTGGCAGTCGTGATCGTATGCCGACCTGGGCCAAATACATCCAGCGCGTTGCCATCTCGGAAAAATACTGCGTTTTGGGATTCGCGGACGATTACTTGCGAGCCAATATGAAAGTCTCCCGCGCCCACTTCAGGAAAGCGATGCACAATTTCATCCTGCATCTCATTCGGGTATTCAATAACATCGAATATTCGTGCCATCTCGTTTACTCCTGATCCTTATGTCTGGTATCAAAATGATTACGCCGCGGAGATGCCCTTCATGACCTCTACGCGCTTATCGAAGGTTTCAATTAGTGTTTGGGAAATGGTGCGCAAATTCCGGATGGCGGCAGGCAACCCATCGCTGCCCACCGAAGCCTGCACATTATCAATCGCCCGGGCGAGATCATCTAGCTCATCTAACATCGCTGCGTCGTAGGCATAGACCGAAGCCAATTCCTTTTCGTTGGTCTTGGTTGCATCGAACAAACCTGCATAGCCTCGTGTAGCGATGCGAACGCGATCTGAAAATGTGCGCAGCTTGACTGTAACGGCTTCTAAATCGTCCACCATGGCTATCTCGCCCTGGCTGATGAAGTCACGCTGCAGCTCTGAAATTCTCTGATTCTGTAAATCGGTTTCCCGTGATATGGTCTCACGCAGCAATTTATCCGCATCGCGATACTGCGAGCGTTTCATAAAGTCGTCAAAACCAGGAATTTTCATCCCGATTTTCTTAAAGATGTCCATGTCATCGCCGACTTTTCCTAAGATCTGATCACTCATTGCAGTCTCCTTCGTTTCGTGAACAACACGTTTTCGATTTTTGTAATCCTAAGATCCGCATTTAATTATAGCTTAATCCATTTGAAATGCAACATTTCAGGTCTACTGATTGACAGAAGCATTGCAGGTGCATTACATAATTATCTACGCAAGGGGGTGAATAAAGTTGCTTTCCAGGGGATGATATAATCCCGATATGGTTGTTTCAAATCAAGGAGCACTCGACGATCGATACAAGCTCGTCCCGCGCACACTCATCTTCCTGAGCCATCAAGATCAATTGCTGCTGTTGAAAGGCTCACCCCACAAACGCTTATGGGCAAACTTGTACAACGGCTTGGGTGGGCATATCGAGCAAGGCGAGGATATCCTCAGTGCAGCCAGGAGGGAATTAGCTGAAGAGGCGGGTATCCGAGACGCCCGGCTTTGGTTGTGCGGTGTGATAACCATCGACGTGGGCGAAAAAACTGGGGTTGGCATCTTTGTAATTCGCGGGGAGGTTGATGTGCCTTACCTTCAGCCATCTGGCGAGGGAATTCCGGAATGGTTTTCCTTCAAACAGCTTCGTGAGGCGAAGACGCTGCCGCTGGTTGAGGATCTTCCGGTTCTCCTGCCCCATGTTCTGGGATCAAAACCAACCGGCAAACCTTTTTCTGCTCATTATCGAGCCCTTCCCGGAGAAGCGCTTGAAATTAGCTTCTATAGCGAGACATGATGATTATAAAAAAACTTCGCGATCCAGTCAGTGGACTGACTCATCTCTTTGCTGCGCTTGCTGCATTGGTGGGATTGGTCATTTTACTAATCGTGGCAAGATCAGATTTTTGGAAACAAATTTCGTTATTGATCTACGGTTTTTCATTGACCCTTATGTTCGCGGCGAGCGCGGCTTATCATCTGCCGAAGGCGAGGCCCCAGGTGATCCTTTGGCTGCGCAAGCTCGATCATTCAGCAATCTATCTGCTGATTGCCGGGACGTATACACCGATCTGCTTAAACATGTTTAGTGGGTATTGGCGCTGGGGAATGCTGGCGGTCATCTGGTCGTTGGCGGCAGTGGGTATCCTGGTGAAATTGTTCGTAATTCACGCCCCACGCTGGATAAATGCCGGGGTATACCTGGTGATGGGCTGGATATCCTTAATAGCTGTCAAAGAAATTTTGGCAGTGATGCCCCCTGGCGCTATTTTCTGGTTAGTGCTGGGTGGAGTGGTTTTTTCGATTGGCGCTGTGGTTTATATCACGCGGATTATGGATTTTAAACCAGGCGTATTCGGGTTCCACGAAAGCTGGCATATTTTCGTTATCCTCGGATGCCTATGCCATTTCGTCTTGGTTCTGTTTTACATTGCACCAAGTACAGGTTCCCTGATCTTTTGATAAATAAGTAAAACACCCCGGTTCACAAGCAGCCGGGGTGTTTTTTATCAGTTCCTACTACTAAGGACTGGGAAGGGTGAAATGCATTAACCGACTATTGCCTGCATCCGAAACCCAGATGCCGCCGTCAAGCGGATCTACGGCGACCGACCCGGTTAATCCAAATGTATCCAGGCTTGCGCCATAATCTCCCCAATAGCGGATGATCTCGCCGTTATTATTGAACTGGAGCACACGGTAACCCTCTGGATCGACAGCAAAAACATCACCCGCATCGTTGACCGCTAAGAACGGTTTATTGTCCAGGGATTGCCCATACCAGGCAGCAACATCCCACATTCGCTCAGGAACAAACACCCCGGCTTCTTCGCGGAAGACCTGAATCCGCTGGTTCCAGGTATCGGCGACGTAAATCTTATCCTGCTCATCGATAGCCAGGCCAACAGGCTCATCGAATTGACCCAAGTCCAATCCAGCACTGCCAAATTGGGTCAAAAAGTTGCCATCAGAGTCAAAGACTACCACACGCTTGTTGCCAGTATCGGTGACGAATACCCAGCCGCGTGAATTCACAGCGATATCCCGCGGTCCCCAGAAAGCCTCAGGGGTTTCACCGGTGCCAAAAGTACCCCACATCTTTATAAATTCACCTTCTGCAGAGAATTTTTGGATGCGGTGGTTCCAGGTATCGGTAACGTAAACGGAACCATCCGGCCCGACCGCAATCCCCCAGGGCTGATTAAAGGTTCCTCCAGGCGCATTTCCCTGGGCAAGATCGGCGAAAGTCCCCCAGCTCTGCAGCGGCGTGCCATCGCTGGAAAGATGTTGGATGCGATGATTATCGGTATCAGCGACGTACAGCGTTCCATCTGCAGCAAAAGCCAGGTCACGCGGGCGTTGAAATTGACCAGCTTCGGTTCCAGGAACACCCCAGACTTTGTCAGCCGAGAGGAGCACTTGCTTCCCTTCGTAAGGATCTGCCTGGATGGCCTGGGTTGTCGGCGCAGAACCATAATTCCATAACTGGGCGGTGATATCTTTCCTTATATACAGGCGCATCCGAGCTGCTGGTGTCCAATTTTCCAGGCTCATATCTTTACCGGTTACCTTGCCGTAGTCTGTATAATCTCGATTTAGCCAGACTTGAAAAAGCGCGGCACGCAACTGCGGATTGGTGATCGCATAGCGGATCCGATCCCAGGTAAGGTTGTAATAATCCTGGTTTGGCCACCATAAGCGGATGTATTCGAATTCATCGAAAGCCTGCGCAACGATTGGATCTAATTTCCCAAAATTGCTATCACCGGCAATAATCACCGGAACATCTCGTAAACTGCGACTTGGCGTGGTTCCAAAGTACTGGGCGTTCGGATAGTGGCGAAGATACCACCAAAAAGGATACTCCCCGTCAAAGGCAACCCGTAGAGCCGTTCCGTCAGTCGTCCGTTGAGAAATTTCCTCAACCTGGCGCATGACTTCCTTCACTGCGCCGGAGGAGTGGGCATATACCAGTAATTCGTTGGCATCGTCATAATTAATATAGCTCGCTTCGAAGGCGGTCCGCGCGGTAAGCATACCCAACCCAGCGAATATGGTTACCAAAACCAACCGGGCAAATTGAGCAAACGGCCAGTCGCCCAAAAGCTTCCACAATCCAATCCCACTTGCCAGTGCAACTAAAAACGAAACGACGAACGTGCTGGTGGCCTCTAATTGTTCCAGGCTCATTCCGGCAAAAGGTGGCTTTGCGCCCAGCAGCGCTCCTAAGGCGGATAAGAAACTAACTAAAAAGACGATCACGAATAATAGAACTAGCCAGCCGCGCTGCTTTTTAAAGTAACCCCATTCCGTTGTATCCACCAGGTAACCCAAAGCCCAGCCGCCAAAAAGAACCAGCGGCCAGGCAATATGCACAGTCAGCCAGGGCATCTTTTCACCGGCCACTGTATAAGCCAGGACGCTGGTGATGATCCAGAAAACCAGGAGCTCCAGGACTGGGGCTGGTTCTAGCTCACCGGAAACCGGCATGCTGAACGAGTCTTCTTGATCGTCAGGTTTGGCGGTCTCCTGGCTATTTCGGACTTGCTCGAGCTGCACTTCGGATGCCTGTTGATATTGAGTAAAGGATTCTGCAAATTGCAATACTGAGCGCCTGGTAAAAATCGACTCGCGCCGCGTATCGGATGCCTGTTGAACTTGAATAAAGGATTCTGTAAATCGCAATAAAGGGCGCCTGGCAAAAATCAACAGGCCAAATCCAAACAAGGATGCCAGGGCAGGTAAATATTCGTATACCGGGACCTGGACGAGGATGTAGTAATACCAGGGTTGGCTGCCGCGCTGTACCCCTTGCTGCTCCAACCAGTAGCCTAAGGAACCGACAAGACCGGTGAAAAATCCTGCCCCGTTGGTAAATACGGTGGTAAAGAATATGGTGAAGAAACCATAAAAAATGGCCGCATTGATCAGCCACAAGCGTGGATTCCACAACAAGCCCAATCCGATCGCAAGAAGCGTCATGGGTACCAGGAAAATTGCTACGTGAAAAATGTCAACCCCAGATAATGCAGCCACTGCGCTAGCATTGGTCGGTACCTTCCAGCCCACAAAATTCACCAGGAGCGCTGAAAGCATGGGGAGCACCATGGTCCCAATCAAAATCAACAATCCGAAAGCGCGTTCTTGACGCAAGCGCCCCCAGGTGAAGCCGCGCAACAGAAAATAGATTGCAACCAGCAATGCTAAACCTGTGACGAGCGATCAGGCCGATTAGCACAGGCGAAGGTCCTTGAACAGGCAGACTGGCGATCGATTGACCTGGGACAGCCGGAGCGACAGTCTCAGTTGCGCCGATAATCGATGTCGAACGCTGCCCCAGATAGACAATGGCTGTCACCGAGAGCAAGCTTAGCCCGAATAACAAGGAGAACAGAAAAGGTTTTCGTTTCGATTCATCTGGCCAAGGCCGCTTCCATATTTGGATGATAAAGTAAAGCCCAAGAAAAATCAAAGCCTGGGCGGCATAGATGAAGGAGGTTTCCTTATCTGTGAAGTGTAAGGCAAGCACGAGGATCAGCCAAAAAGTATACCGGTCTCTACCCGTCTCAAGGTAGCGCAAGATAGCCCAGAGCATGACAATCCCAGAAAAGACAGCGTAGATGTCCTCGCGGACGTAACGACCATAAAAAAGTAGGATGGGCGAGATTGCCATCATTACCATGGCAATTAACATCCCCGATCTTCCTAAATACCGCCGGTAAAACCAAACGAAGGCAACGGAGGCGATGCTGAACAGTACTGCGGGTATCCGCGCAGTCATATCGTTATCGCCAAACAGGAAATAGGAGAGGGCTACCAGATGAAATTGCAAGGGCCCATGGCTGAGTGGGTCGTGCTTATAACCTTGTCCGGTATAGAGCGACCAGGAATTATGGTAGACATGGATTGTTTCATCATGGCTCATCACCCGCGCATCGAGCATGTAGAAACGTGAAACAATTGTCAGTCCTAGAATCACAACCAGGATCAGGGTTTCCCAACTTACCCGATAGGTGCTTAAAACTGGTCGATCTAACCATGACGAGGGCTGCTCGGCTGTGCTTTGCATGTAAATTCCTTGGAGGTTTTTGCTTATTTCTTTTGAGATTTGCGGCTATCCGGTTTTGAAGATGAGCCTGAGGAATTTTGTTTCGGCGGATACTGGCTCTTTTTGGGCTCCGGTTTTTGGGCAATTTTTTTAGGAGGTTTTGCGCCGCTCTGCAGCAATGCTAATTCATGAGCGGTTAGCAAGCGCCATTCACGCGGTTTAAGTCCGCCTAATTCCAGGGTTCCGATCCGGACACGAATGATCTTAACTACTGGCAGGCCGAGGCGCAGACCGGTTTCGCGGATTTGGCGTTTACGACCTTCGCGCAAAATGACCCGCAGCCAGGCGCCTTTTCCAGCGCCAGTTTCATAGATCACTCGTGCAGGTTGAGTACGGTAGCCATCCTCGAGGACAACACCACGCCGCCAGGCGGCTAATTGTTCTTCATCTGGACGAGATGCTACCAAAACCCGGTATTCTTTTTCGTGGCCAAAACGCGGGTGCGTCAAGCGATTGGCCAGGTCTCCATCATTGGTCAAGAGGATTAAACCCTCACTATCGACATCCAGGCGACCGACAGGATAGAACTGCCCAGGTAGGTCGATAAGCTCACGAACCGTAGGGCGCGGATCTGGAGCTGTGACCGTTGACAGCACACCTCGCGGCTTATACAGGGCGATATACACCTTTTGTTCATCTGGTTTGATCGGTTGTCCATCTACCAGGATTCGATCGATCGCAGGGTCGGCCTTATCACCGAGACCGGCTATCTGGCCATTGACACTGACTCTGCCATCGGTCAAAAAGATTTCACAGGCGCGGCGTGAGCCAAATCCTGCGCGTGCTAAGATTTTTTGAATTCGTTCTTCCATAATTAATAATTATAACCCGCTCGATTGTGCTTTTTCTTCCAGAACTGGAAGCTCTTCTAAGGAGTTCAAGCCAAAATACTGCAAAAACTCAGGCGTCGTGCAGTATAAAATGGGTCTACCCACTGCTTCTGCGCGACCTGCTTCGGTAATCAATCCTTTGCTCAACAGGCTTTTCAAAACCCCGTCTGAACTAACCCCACGGATTGCGTCGATTTGCGGACGTGTTACCGGCTGCTGGTAAGCCACGATTGCCAAGGCTTCTAAACCCGCCCGGCTTAACCGAGAACCAGATTCCAACCCTAATAATCGTTCAACCCAGGCAGCCGTTTCGGGAGCGCTGGTCAACTGCACCCTCCCCCGATGGCGCTGGAGACGCAGCCCTCGCGAAAGTGAGTTTTCCTGATAATCCGCCGTCAAATCTGCCAACCCCTTTTCGATTTCAGTTGTGGGAATATCTAAGGCTTGGGCTAGCTGCATTGGCGTGACTGCCCCGGGAGCGACAAATAGTAGCGCCTCGATACGGGCGCTCAGGGTAAGATTATTTTCAGGAGAAATCAACTCGTCCATGCTGTGATAAAATTCTGCCGTTATACTCTCTGTTTACGTATCGTTATTCCTGATTGTAACTTCTCTACGCGTTACAATCATTTGATGAGGACAAAATGAACAAAAAACAAGTACATCTATCTGGGCTGCTAGCCCTGGCCGCTCTGCTCCTGGCGAGCCTGGCGTGCAATCTACCCGGTGTGAATTCTGGAGGCTCGAATGGAGCCGATCAAGCCCTCTTGGAGACGGCTTCAGCGCTGGAACCATCCAACCAAAATTCAACCCAAGCCGGCGAGCGTGTGACGATAACCATTACCGAAGGCCAGCTCAATGCAATCGTTCAACAAGCGATTGAAAACGACCCGTCTCAGACTATTGATGGCTTACAACTTCGTCTTCAGTCAGGCGAGGTTGCTCTTTCTGGTACTGTTGTCCAGGAGGGACTCCGCCTTCCCCTCCAAATCATCCTGGCCATTTCACCAGATGGTCAAGGTGGGCTTAATTATCAGGTTAGCTCGGCCAATGTCGGACCCCTGCCACTGCCACAATCGATGCGCACTCAGATCGAAAACATGCTTAATCACGGGCTGGATGAACCAGTTCGACAGATGACCAACAATATTTTTATCGAAGAAATAACGATCGGCGACGGCGTCTTAAACGTTGTCGGACGAACGCAATAGCTTGGGTATTAGAAATGACATTATACCAAAGGAATTTTTAACATGCGTATCTTGGTAACCGGCGCTGCCGGATTTTTAGGCTCCCATCTCTGTGATCGTCTACTTTCTGAAGGACACACAGTCGTTGGGATGGATAATTTTATCACCGGTAGCGCTGATAACCTGGCGCACCTGGCTGGTAATCCCGAATTTTCTTTCATACGACATGACGTTTCAAATTTCATTTTTGTTCCAGGAAAATTAGATGCAGTGCTGCATTTTGCCTCGCCGGCGAGCCCCAATGTCAATTCGCCTCGAGGGTATGTCAACCTGCCGATCCAAACGATGAAGGCCGGCGCACTTGGCACGCACAACACCCTTGGGGTCGCTCGGGTTAATAACGCCCGATTCTTGCTGGCTTCGACGAGTGAGATCTATGGCGACCCCCTGGAACATCCTCAAAAAGAAAGCTACTGGGGACACGTTGATCCAACCAGCACGCGTTCGGTTTACGATGAAGCCAAGCGCTTTGCGGAAGCGCTCACCATGGCCTACCATCGATTTCATGGCATCGATACGCGAATTGTGCGCATATTTAACACATACGGCCCGCGGATGCACCTGGATGATGGCCGGGTTGTCCCAAACTTTCTTAAGCAAGCCCTGGCTGGCGAACCATTAACGATTTACGGAGATGGCTCGCAAACCCGGAGTTTTTGTTATGTAAGCGATCTGATCGATGGCATCTATCGGCTGCTGCTTTCGGATGAACACGAACCTGTTAATATCGGCAATCCCACAGAGACGACCATCTTAGAGTTCGCCCATACGATCAATCTTCTGACTTCTAATACGGAAGGGATTCGCTTTATTGACCAGCGCATGCCTGGGGATCCCCAGCGTCGCCAACCTGATATTTCAAAAGCCTATAAAATCCTCGGCTGGGAACCAAAAATCGGGCTTGAAGATGGGCTTCGCCAGACAATCCCTTATTTTGCTGAAAAAATGAGGCTGCAGAGTAAAGCTGTATGACCGCGATCATCAATAACTCGCGCGAGCGCACTCGCTTTCTACGTTTTGCTGCGGTTGGCTTATTCGGAGCCATCGTCGATTTTGGGGTAATGAATGTACTGGTACACTTTTTCGGTTTCCCCCTGGTCATTGCTGGAACAATTTCCTTTATTGCCGCAATCATCAGCAATTTCACCTGGAATCGCTACTGGACTTATCCCGATTCGCGTTCAAAGCCGCTGTTCCACCAACTTCTTACCTTCTCAATCGTCAGCGTTATTGGTCTTGCGATCCGTATCCCGCTATTGGCAGTTCTTGAACCTATCTTAGAAAAGCTATTTCAGAACTTACCGCTAAATTGGACTTTTCTTGATCCAAATTTCCTGGCAGATAACTTAACCCTGGCGATCGCAGTCATCATTGTGATGTTCTGGAATTTCTTTGTCAACCGTTATTGGACCTATAATGACGTTCAGTAATCGTCCTCGGGAATTAAAATGAAAACACATCGCGAGCGTTTAGAAGAATGCCTGGCTGGTAATTTACCAGATCGAACCCCGGTCGCCCTATGGCGTCATTTCCCGGTCGATGATCAGACTCCACAAGGGCTGGCTGCTTCGACTTTAAATTATCAACGCACCTTTGATTTCGACCTGATTAAGGTTACCCCTGCGTCTTCTTTCTGTCTTAAAGACTGGGGCGCTCAAGATGAATGGCAAGGCTCAAGCGAAGGCACGCGCACCTACACCAAGCGGGTGATCGAAAAGCCTGAGGATTGGATCCACCTGAAATTGCTCGATCCTTATTCGGGTTACCTGGCAAACCAATTACATGCATTAAAATTGATCACAAAAGAAACCGGCGATACTACCCCGGTTCTGCAAACAATTTTCAGCCCATTAGCCCAAGCAAAAAACCTGGCAGGCGGGACCCAGCTCCTGGTGCATATGCGCCAGTACCCGGAAGAATTGCACCTGGGTCTAAAAACCATCGCCGAGAGCACCTGCCGGTTCATCGAAGCCGCGCTTGGCTCTGGGATCGCTGGGATTTTCTATGCTGTCCAGCATGCACAGTACAGCTTGTTATCGAGCGAAGAATTTCAGGAATTCGGTAGTCCATATGATTTCCAGGTTTTGGAAATGAGCAAATCCTTGTGGTTGAATATGCTCCATCTCCACGGAAATGACGTCATGTTTCCTGCCATAGCAAATTATCCCGTCGAGGTCATCAACTGGCATGACCGGGATACTTTACCTTCACTGAGCCAGGCATTGGAACTATTTCCGGGGATTTTATGCGGTGGACTGCAGCGGGAACAGAGCATGGTTCTTGGAACTCCGCAGAGTATCACCGTGGAAGCCCAGCAGGCCATCCAGGCCGTAAACGGTAGGCGGTTTATCCTGGGCACCGGATGTGTCGCACCCATCACAGCGCCATTCGGAAATCTCCTGGCAGCTCGGATGGCAGTGGAAAGATTACCAGATGCGAAGTAAGGCTTCGGTGGAAGAGGCGTCGAAATCAATATGGGAAGTTTACGGATAATCGGCGGAACTGCCCGGGGTAGGCGACTACGCTCTGTCCCCGGCGATACCACCCGGCCAATTACCGATCGGACGAAAGAGTCGCTTTTTAATATTATTGGGGGCGATATCAACGGCGCGAGTTTATTGGATTTATTTGGCGGGACGGGCAGCGTAGGGATCGAAGCGCTAAGCCGAGGCGCAAGCTTTGTCCGTTTTATCGAAAAAGCCCCAGCCGCAGCAAAGACAATCCGGTTAAACCTTGAAATTGCCGAGTTCGACAACCCGAAGAAAATAGAGCGTCCAGAAATTATTCTGATCGACGCCTTCGTCTTCCTCGATCGGCAATCTGATCGGCAATTCGATTATGTATATATTGCTCCTCCACAATATAAAAGCCTGTGGAAGCGCGCCTTACTCAACCTGGACAAGCAGGTTGCGTGGTTAAGCGAAGACGCCTGGGTGATCGTTCAGATACATCCGGTCGAATACGAACAGATGGAATTGGAAAACCTGGAAGAATTCGACAAACGCCAATACGGCAGCACGCTTTTAGTATTTTATCGAGGAAAATCTGGGTAAGAACGCAGCTCAGGTCTTCCAATCAGCACACATCCGAAATAAATTATACTTCCAGTTCCTTCACCTCAAAAACATAACCTGTTCCGCGGACATTCGTGATCCAGTTTTCTCCGTTCGGGAACACAGCGAGTTTGCGGCGCAACCGGCTTACCAATGGTCGTAATACCTCGGGTGCTTCCCAATCGGTCGTTTCATATCCCTGGACCATCAACACCAACTCACGATGGGAAAGAACTTGTCCGCTGTGTTCGATGAGAACCTTCATCAGCTTCCCTTCTGTCGGGGTTAAAGAAATTCGCACATTGCCACGCCAGATTTCCCTGCGAGCCAGGTCGACGATTACCCCATTATCCAGGGTTATGGTTTGAATATCACTGCTAAGCGAGGTTTCAAATCCTTCGGACTCTTTAAGCCTTTGCAGTGAGGCGTCTAGCTGTTCAAGCAGCATCCGGCGATGCTGTTGTTCGGCTCGTTTGGCGAGCCCGTGCGCTACGCTACTTAATATCTCGCTTGAGGTTGCTGGCTTTAAGATATAGTCTTGGGCTCCAAGTCTCAAAGCATCGATAGCCGATTCCATCGAACCATGCCCCGTTAATAGAATAACGCGTGTGTCTTGAGAAATTCGGGTGACGGCTTTGATTACCTCAATCCCATCCATCCCAGGCATCTTTAAATCCACTAAAACCAGATCAAAATGTTCTAATTGAACAAGGTCGAGGGCTGCTTCACCACTCTCTGCAGCTTTAACATCATACCCTTCGAGACGTAAGATTTCTTCTAGCGAATTCCGGATCATCAATTCATCATCAACCACTAATATTCTCGATTTCATCATTTTTTCTCCTCCGGCAGAGCAATTCGGAAACAAGCCCCTTGCTGGTCTTCAATTACCAGGCTTAAGACACCGCCATGGGCTTGGATAATACCATAACTAACCGATAAACCTAATCCAGTGCCATTTTCTTTTGTGCTGATAAATGGTTCAAAGATCCTATCACGCTGGGCCAGGGGAATTCCAGGCCCTGTATCGCGGACAAAAATTTCTACTCCGACCGGGCGACTCGGTTTACGTGATTTTCGTTTGGCTGGCAGCAGCGAATCACACGGAACCGATTGGATGGTAATTTCACCCCCGTCCGGCATTGCCTCCATTGAATTCAAAACCAAATTTAGCAGAACTTGCTGGATTTGACTGGCTTCGACCATGACGAGAGGCAGGTTCGGAGAAAGCACAGGGTTCAAATGGATTTTCTTCTGAGTCATGTTTGGTTCAACGAGAGCGATCATTCGGCTTATGAGAAGATTGAGATCGGTTAATTGGCGATCACGAACACCGGGCCGGTAAAAATCCAACATTCGGTGAACCGTTTCGCCTAGCCGATCCAACTCACAACGAGCCATAGCCAGGTACTTTTGCCTTTCTATCACAGCCAGGTCGGTCCGCTCTGCCAGGTACAAGCAATTCTGCAGGGCCTGTAATGGATTATTAATTTCATGAGCAATCGAGGCGGTTAATCGCCCCGCGGTGGCCATTCTCTCCGACTGGATTAAACGGCTTTCCGCCTGTCGCTGGGCTTCGCTGCGCTCTTCGAGCTCTCGATAGAGCTGGGCATTATGGATCGCCAGAGCAATGTTCTGGGCAACCATTTCAAGCAGTTGCACATCTTCTTCGCTAAACGTCCGATCTGGACGATCATCCATGACAACGATCGTACCGATCACCTGTTTTTTGTACCTCAATGGAATGCCAGCGGCAGCTTTAAAAGGGGCGGGAACACCTAAATTCAAGCGCTGAGTCCATTCGTTATAATTCGAAATTCTCACTGGTTGACCATTCAGCAAGATCTGCCCTGCGATCCCGGTCCCTATCGGAATGAAATGTCCGGAAAAGTTGTACCAGGGATTTTCGGAAGTTTGCACTCGAATACCTTGCTGCTCATCATCTAATAGGCCGATTTCAGCACCCTTTGCATGGACTAGTTCACAGGCACGATGGACAATCCGCATCAGCAAAGTATCAAAATCCAGGTCAGCGACAATGTCCAGGGAAAACTCACGGAGCGTTTGTAGGGTGATAATTTTATCTTCCAGGAGCTGGTTGCGCCGAGCGTTCATCATCACATTCGAGACAATCCCGGCCAGGGTTTTAAGCAGGATCAGATCAGTATTCAAATAAGATACGACTTCCGAGTGTTCGAGGTTAATCACCCCGATGATTTGATCCTCCTCCTGCAGGGGGACAGCAATTTCGGTCCTGGCGCTCCAATTGGCTAAAGGTAAATAGTCGGGATCCTTATCAACATTATTCGAAATATAACTTTCTCCAATCCTAAAGACTTTACCGACAATTCCCTGCGCTACAGGAATTGAATGCCCTCGCTCGAAAAGATTTGACATCGGCCCGGAAAGGCCAATTTCAACCAGGTTTTCCCCGCTCGCGTCCGGGACAAGCAGCGTGGATAACTCATAGCCAAAATAATCTGCCAGTAGATCGGTTGTACATTGGGCAATTTCACATTCTTTATTCACGCAGGAAATCGTCGTTAAAACCTTATGGATAAATTCCAGATTTCGCGCCTGGCGGCCGGGATTTTGAAGGTTAAAACCCGTTTCAGGTTTTCCGTTTAGGGCTTGATTTTTTGCAATGAACTGAAAGGTCGCCTGCTGATCAGCGCTTAAGCCATCCGAGCCCACAATAAGAACGATTTCGGCGCGAAGGGGTGCAAAACTGTAAATCCGTTGGCAGCCGAGGGATTTCGCCAAGCCATTCGTTTTTCGGGATCGAATCCTTCCGGTCTGCCTTGCGCCACCTAACCAGGCAGTGACCCCTGGCGTTTCCAGAAAATGATCCAATCCATTATGAAAATTCTTAGTCAGACGGACACAATCAATTAACTGCCAGGCGTCATTGGCAAACCAGACCCAGGCCGCCCATTTTGATTTACTGCGCTGGCAAGTAAAATCGAGTTGTTCGTGAAGGTATTTGCTTATCGCGGGCATTCTGATACCATTTGAAATAAATTATAGCATTAGTATTCAAAATTGTCAGGAAATAGCAATGCTTTATCAATGGGACCAATATGGGGGAGGCATCCTATAGGAATGATCTGGAAGCGATACAGAAACTTATGATATTTGTCCCATAGAAACCCTGTTTTATGACAATACGCTGCTCCAAACACCTGTGTTATACTGATTAAAAGTGATTTATAGCCCATGAACCTTCAGGAATACGTCAATCTGGACGAAAAGTATGGCGCTAAAAACAATCATTCCTAAAAACTTGCTGCAATTAATTGAACAGGGGTCCAAGTAAAGCTATTAAATAAATCCTGGTTGAATTTAATAAAAGAGGCAAAGATATGAATATTGGCATACCAAAAGAGAGACGTCCATTTGAATATCGGGTCGGGATGACCCCATCAGGCGTGCAACTCCTGGTGAAACAAGGCCAAACCTGCTATATCGAACATGACGCCGGGTTAGGCGCAGGATTTAGCGATAAGGAATACGAGCTGGCCGGAGGGCGGATTGCTTACTCACCCCATGAAGTATTTGGCCGCGCAGACCTGCTTCTTAAGGTCGCTCGCCCGATGTTAGAAGAGATCGAATGGCTGCGGCCAGGCACCACCATCGCTGGACTTTTGCATCTTGGCTCAGCGCGAAAAGATAAAATTGACGCCCTATTGAAAAATAATATCACCGCTGTGGCTTATGAGCAGATTACGCTCCAGGATGGCACGGTCCCAGTACGGCGACCGCTCAGTCAAATTGGCGGCAGGTTGACAGCCCAGATCGGCGCCCGGCTGCTGCAAAACAACTCTGGGGGAAAAGGTGTATTAATCGGCGGCGTTCCTGGGGTTCCCCCAGCTGAAGTCGTAATTATTGGGGCGGGGATCGTAGGCACATGTGCAACCATGGGCTTTATTGGGATGGGCGCCCATGTGACCGTGCTCGACGCCGACTTGAACGCCCTTCAGATCCTTTCGGATCGCTGCCCAGGGGTGGTTACTGTCATGGCGAATCCGATCAATATCGCCCGTTCGGTTGCCTATGCTGATATTGCCGTGGGTGCGATCCTCACCTCCGGCGAACAGCCTCCGATTGTTGTCACGCGTGAGATGGTTCGTAGCATGAAGCCGCGTTCTGTCATCATGGACATCAGCATCGACGAAGGCGGCTGTGTTGAGACCTCTCGCCCGACAACCCATGAGCATCCGACATTTGTCGAAGAGGGGATTATCCATTATTGCGTACCGAATATGCCCAGCGTTGTGGCGCGTACCGCAACCTATGCGTATCTGAATGCGGCTTTCCCTTACATCCTGGAGGTCGCCACGAAAGGGATCGACGTCGCAATTCTCAACGACCCGGCGCTTGAGCGAAGTATCAATACTTATCGCGGCAGTATCAAGCATGTGTCGCGTTTTTCACCGCTTGCACAGGTGGAGTAGCGATCATGGATGTCAACCAACTTTACAAATCACGGATTGCAACGCCCGATGAAGCTGTCCGGCAAATTAAATCGGGAAGTCGAATTTTCCTGACCGGAAACTGCTCGGTGCCACAGCGAGTGCTCAGCGCCCTCGTTGATTACGCTCCTCACCTCGAAAATGTGGAGATTTGCCAGGCGTTATCGGTTGGACCGGCTGACTATGTTTCACCTTCCATGGAAGGTCATTTGCGGGTCAATACGATGTTCATCAGTGCGAATATTCGCAAAGCAGTCCAGGAAGGTCGGGCAGATTTTACGCCGGTATTGCTTTCAGAATTTCCGCTTCTCTTTAAAAGAGGGCAGCTACCATTAGACGTCGCGTTAATCCACGTATCCCCTCCCGATGAACATGGATTCTGCAGCCTGGGTATTGAAGTGGGTCTAACCAAATCGCCTTCCGAATCAGCGAAAATGATCATTGCTGAGGTGAATGAACAAATGCCGCGCACGCTTGGCGACTCATTCATCCATATCAGCCGGATCCACCATATCGTCCCGGTTAACTACCCGCTTCCGGAAATGCACATGTCGGAGGAGGGAACAAATGATACGATTGATAAGATTGCTTCCTTTATCATCGATCTCATTCCGGATGGTGCTACGATGCAAATGGGAATCGGCGGAATTCCTGACGCAGTGCTGAAATATTTGTACGATAAACGCGATCTTGGCATTCACAGCGAGCTATTCTCGGATGGGGTGATCGACCTCGTGGAAGCAGGCGTATTAACCAATGCGCGAAAATCACTGCATCCTGGGAAGATTGTTGCCGGGTTCATCATCGGAAGCACGAAACTCTATAATTGGGTCGACGACAACCCCTTAATTGAGCTTCACCCGACCGAATACGTCAATGATCCCTTTGTAATCGCCCAAAATGAACGCCAGGTGGCGATCAACTCAGCGATCGAAGTGGATCTCACCGGCCAGGTATGTGCCGACAGCATCGGTCCGAAGCTATACAGCGGCGTCGGTGGCCAGCTTGACTTTGTCTACGGCGCGTCGCGCTCCAAAGGCGGCGTCCCAATTATTGCCTTACCGAGCACGACGACGTTGCGCAATGGTCAACAAATTAGCCGGATCGTGGCTACACTAAACGTAGGAGCCGGGGTGGTTACCACCCGAAATCATATTCGCTTTGTGGTCACCGAATACGGGATTGCAGATTTATACGGAAAAACAATCCGCCAACGTTCGCAAGCTTTGATAAACGTTGCCCATCCCGATTTTCGTGATCAATTAAAACATCAGGCTCACGAATTAAATTACATCTAAAAAATTAACCTGAAGCACAAAGAGATCTACATGTATAAATCTACAAAAATTGTCGCCACAATTGGGCCTTCTAGCCAGGATGAAGACACGATCCGGCAGCTTCTCCAGGCCGGGGTAAATGTTGCCAGGTTAAATTTTTCGCATGGCAGCCATTCTGATCACGCCGTGATCTATCAACGCTTGCGTGAGGCCGCACAAAACCTGGGCCGAACGCTCAGTATTTTGCAGGATCTGCAGGGGCCAAAGATACGCACCGGCGAGATGGCTGGCGGAGGCGTCGAGATTGTCGCAGGACAAGCGCTTACCTTAACGACCCAAGCAGTCGTGGGAGACGCCCACGTTGCGCCCATCGATTTTCCCCAATTGCTCGAGAGCGTCAAACCTGGCAACCGGATCTTATTGGATGATGGAAACCTCGAATTGCTGGTAAAGGTAGTTCATCCTGATCGGGTCGATTGCGAAGTTGTGCTGGGTGGAATACTTAAAAGTCACAAAGGGGTCAATCTACCAGGGGCGCAAATCGATATCCCTGGATTTACAAAGAAAGACGCTGACGATCTGGAATTTGGGCTCCGCTTAGGGATCGATTATGTGGCGGTATCCTTCGTTCGCCAGGCGAGCGATATTAATACCGTGCGCCAGGCGATCCTGCGGTTTGCCCCTGAACGTTATGTGCCCATCATTGCCAAGTTGGAACGCCCCGAGGCAATTGAGAACCTGGAAGAGATCATGCACACTGCCGATGGGGTGATGGTCGCCCGTGGCGATCTTGGGGTGGAAATGTCTCCCGAGGAAGTGCCGATTGCGCAAAAGACGATTATCGAATCAGCGAACCAACATGGAAAGCTGGTCATCACGGCAACCCAGATGCTCGACTCGATGATCAACAATCCCCGCCCAACCCGAGCGGAAGCATCGGATGTAGCAAACGCCATTTTTGATGGAACGGATGCAGTAATGCTTTCGGGAGAAACAGCCAGCGGGCGGTACCCCGTGGCGTCTGTACAGATGATGAGCAAAATTATCGTCGAAGCCGAAGAGCATATGAGCAATTGGGGTCGCTGGCGGGGGGTTATCACCCCACAAAGCGATTGCGATGACACTTATTTCTTAACCCGCGCAGCCATCGAATTAGCCAATGAACGAACCGTAGCTGCCATCGCAGTTTTCTCCCGGAGTGGACGAACGGCATTATTAATGTCAAAGACCCGGCCAAATTTACCCATCCTGGCTTTCACTCCCGAACCAGAGACCTGCCAGCGAATGAACCTATACTGGGGTGTGACCCCACATACCGTCCCGCACGTCAACAGTTTGGAGGAAATGGTCGCGGTAGTTGAACAGACGATGCTCGCGTCTACCCCAATCGAACCAGGGCAGCAGGTGGTGCTGATTTGCGGCTTTCCAATACCAGCGATCCGCCCGACCAACCTGGCATTGCTGCATCAGGTAGGTGAAAAATTTTAAAAATTAGGAGATGGTAGACCAAATATTTATTACAGGAACAAATCCTGATCCTGGCGGGCCGCTGAGTCGTTATTTGCCACCGGTTCCCGGAGGCGTTTTCGCTGCCTGGCTGACCGATCATGTACCGCCGGGCTCTTGGGTCTTGGATCCATTTGGCGCTGCTCCCAGGGCAGCCGTCGAGGCAGCCAGGGCTGGTTATCGGGTCATCGTTGCTTCAAATAATCCGATTGATCGTTTCTTACTCGATCTGGCAGCCAACCCCCCCACGGAGAGTGAGCTGCGCAGCAGCCTGGCTGATCTCGGGGCCGCTCTTAAGGGCGATCAGCGCGTTGAGCCGCACTTAAGCGGTTTGTACACAACCTCATGCAACCACTGTAAAAATCAAATCAGCGCCGAAGCCTTCATTTGGGATCGCGGGGCAGTCCTACCCCATACTCGGGTGTATACCTGTCCAAACTGCGGCGAATTCGGGAGAATACCCAATCACCAGCGGCGATGACGCCTCGCTTTCACAGCTCCCAAGCAGCCAGCTCCACCGGGCGCGAGCCTTGGAAAGGGTTGCCCCGCGAGATGATCCTGATCGGATTTTCGTTGAAGAAGCGCTGGATGTTTACACCCCAAGAAGTCTATACGCATTATTTACTTTGGTAAATAAGCTCGATAGCTTACCCGCCCCGCAACGACGCTCAATCTGTGCACTGCTTTTAGCTGCCTTTGATCAGGCAAATATCCTGTGGGCGCACCCTTATCAGCGCAGCAGACCACGTCAGTTGATGATCCCAAGCCATTATCGCGAGAACAACGTCTGGCTTGCCCTTGAAGGGGCAATCGACGCTTGGACGGCAGCCTACCCTGCTCAAGAAATTCACCTGGCGGTGACCGCCTGGCCGCAGCAGCCGCCGGAAAGCGGAGGGATTTGTATTTTCGAAGGACGGCTAAAGGAATTAGCGGATACCTGGAACGTGCCAAACGAAAGTGAGAAACAACCAGACAAAATACAGTTCCAGGGGGTAATCGCGGTGCTTCCCAGGCCAAACCAGGCCTATTGGACTTTATCTGCGTTATGGTCGGGTTGGCTGTGGGGCCGCGAAGCCGCAGCGGATTTCAAAATCGTGCTGCGGCGCAGACGATACGATTGGAACTGGCACTCGACTGCACTATTTGCAGGATTTACCCACCTCTTGCAACTGGTTTCAGAGCAGACGCCGATTTTTGGATTGATCGCTGAAAGCGAAGCCGGATTTCTTTCGGCAGCCTTGTTAGCGGCCGGTAAGGCTGGTTTACTCCTGAATGGCCTGGCCTTTCGGCAAGCGACAGAACAGGCGCAAATGTCCTGGCAGCGGTCTAATCTGACCAATATGTCGTCACCGGAAAATCCTGAGCTTGCGACAGGATCCTTCCAAATGTTTTACCAAAGGTCGGGCTTGGAATATTTAAGCCGGCGAGGTGAACCAGCCAGTTATATCGAGCTGCACACCGCTGCCCTGGCTGGGCTAGCCGCCTCCAGGACTTTTATTACCTGGCCACTGGTTCACGATGAACATCCAGGGGGGACAGGGCATCCGAAAGAAACCTCGCCAGCAGAATTCTTTTTAAGACTGAACAACGACTTACAAGGGGCATTTTCTTATCGGGCGGGATTTGTGCGCTTTCATGGCAGCCAAAAGACCCTCGAGACCGGCCAATGGTGGCTGCGGGAATCCGCGCTGAGCACCCTTGATAGCTCCGAAGAAGAGCAAAGCTCAAAAATCACTATTCCATCTGCTGAATTGGCTCCCCCACTCGCTGATCGGGTTGAGATGGAACTCGTGCGCCTGCTCGTGAAAGCCGGATCCTTACCGAGCGATCAAATCGATCAGGCTTTGCTGCGGGCCTTCGTAGGCCTGCTGACCCCAGATCACGACCTGATTCTGGAATGCTGCGGGTCCTATGCAGAACCTATCCCTGGAGAGGCCGGTCGTTGGCGTCTGCGCGAGCAAGAATATCCAAGATTGCGGCGAGTAGATTTGGAAGCAATCGCCGAGCTGCTCATCGCCCTTGGGCGACGGTTGAACTATAGGACGGATCAGCCGTTCTCAGATTCTCGGTGGATTACCTGGCATGATCAATCAAATCGGCTTATCTATGCTTTCTATCCATCTGTGACCGCCATCCTGGGTCATATCTTCTTACAGAAATTCTTCCCACCCCAAAATTGCGTCCTGGTATATCCAGGTGGACGAGCTGGACTGATCCGGTATAAGCTGCGCCAGGATGCACGGTTGCAGGCTTTTGCTGAACAAGGGTGGCGATTCGTAAAGTTTCGCCACGCCAGGTTCCTTGCAGAAAGCGAACTGCTCACCCAGGCGAATTTAGATGAGCAGCTTTTCTTGGATCCGATGGCTAAACAGGATCCACAAATGACCTTTCTCTAGGGTTTAGGGCGTTGGCGCGGGGGTATCACTTGCCTTTGGAAAGAAGGCGACAGTGGGAGATGGTTCGGGTGTGTTCGTAGGCGTTGGCTGTGGAGTATTCGTCGGCATTGGAGTAAAGGTAGGCGTGGGTGTAGGCAACGGTGTTTCGGTTGGCGTTGGGGTCGGGGTGGGTACATCGATGAGGACGCGAATTTTTCGCTCTGCATAAGTGTCTTCGGCGCTTGTCATGTAAAGACGCAAAGTATACAGCCCGGCTTCCAACTCCGAGAGATCCCATTCGTAGATCATTTCTGGATCTGGAGCAGGGAAATCACGCTCTCCTAGAACGCGCCACTCCACCGGATCGTCCCCTATACCGTATTCCAGGCGAAAAGACTCAAACCAATCAGTTGCACTGGCGACAACCCAGATTTGGAGTGGATTTACGGTGATGCGATCACCATCGCGCGGCGAGAGAAATTCCAGTGTTGGACGGGGGTCAGTAGACCGGCATTCGCGGTCAGGCGAGAATGCAATCGGGTCAGTAAAGCCCATTTGTTCGGCCCAAGCTTTGCCTTCAGGATTTTTTCGTACCCACTTCTTGGCAGCCGGGTCGGTCACATTGAGAACCAGTGGATCGGCCAGGTAATCTTTACACTCGTTCGACGCCGAGAGACCCGTCCAGGTATCGATTACGGGCTTCTGCCACAGATCGTTTTCAGAGGGCAGCGGCGGCTGGTCAGCCGCGAAAATCTCTGTACTTTGTTCAGGGCACCATTTTGAGGGAAGGGTCCCTGAAACTGAACAAATGATTTGTTCAATGATCCCACCTGGCCGGCCGAATGGCGTGGGAGCGCCGCCAGATACCTTTGGGACAGCGAATTGCATAAAATTCGACCAGATTGGCGCCGCCCCGCTCAATCCCGTGGTGTGGACCATCGGAGTGTAGTCGGCATTGCCCACCCATACTCCGACAGCCAGGTCAGGGGTGTAGCCCATCGTCCAATTGTCGCGATAATCATTGGTAGTTCCCGTTTTTGCCGCGGCCTCGAATGGCAGATTGAGCGCTGAGTTTCGCCCAAACATCCGACGCCGGGCTTGCTCATCCGAGAGTATTGAGGAGATCAGATAGGAATGTTCAGGGCGAACTACCTGCTCGCCTTGGGGCTGTTTATATTCATAAACCAAATTGCCGTTGAAGTCTGTAATTTTTGTGATCGCTACGGGTGGAATCTTACGGCCATTGTTGGCGAAGGCTGCATACGCGCCGGTCAGTTGAAGGAGGGACACGTCGCCGCCGCCGAGGGTAAGCGAAAGCCCATAATCTTCGCGGTCGAGGGTGGTGATCCCCAAACGTTTAGCAAAGTTCAGGAAGCCGTCGGGGATAGGGGTATTCGGGTCGTCATAAATGCCAACGAATTGGAGGGCTTTGACTGCAGGGATATTAAAAGAATTTGCCAGGGCCGAGCGTACGGTTACCGGTCCGTGAAATTCCCCATCATAATTTACCGGCTCATAGGTTGGACCGGGATCATCCACTAACCCAGAAGGGGTAAACTCGCTGGGCACGTCCCACAGCAGCGTCGCCGGCGTCCAACCTTTCTCGAATGCGGCAACATACGTCAGTGGTTTCATGGCCGATCCAGGTTGCCGAGGGCTGATTGCCATGTTAACCTGACCAGTCGATATCGTCGTTATAGAAATCCGCCGACCCCACCATGGCCAAGATTTCACCAGTGGCCGGCTGCATCGCCACTAATGCGCCGTCGGTGGCATTTTGTTCTGCCATCGAGTTCTACTTGTTCTTTAACGAGCTGCTGAGCAGTATCCTGCAGAGCGGGGTCTAAAGTTGTAAAGACTCGAAAACCAGAGCGATAGATAGTCTGCGGATCGTACTGCGCTTCGAGTAGGCTGCGAATATACGTTACCCAATGGGGATAGCGAATTTGGAAATCGTGTTTTTCAAATTTTGTGTTCTTAATTTCGTTGACTGCATCCAGTACTGCAACCGGATCGAGGCATATACGCTGAGCTGAGTTGCTAACGTAAATACAACCTTGTTCCTGGCTGGTCTGATACATCAAGGTGAGCACGTCTTCCAAGCGGTTAAAGACCGCGTCTGGATTGGTGTAAACGTCATACACCGATGGCGCTTGCTGCAGACCGGCTAAAAATGCCGCCTGGCCCAGGGTGAGTTTTTCTGCAGAAGTATTGAAGTAGGTCTCGGCGGCTGCTTGGACGCCATAAGCAAGGTTTCCGAAATAGTTTTCGTTCAGATAAAGCTCAAGGATTTCGTCTTTTGAATAACGGCGGGTGATTTCGGTCGCCAGGATGGCTTCGCGTACTTTCCGGCGGTAGGACTGCTCGCCGCGCTCATCCGGAGAGAACAATAGCGCCCGGGCAAGCTGCTGGGTAATCGTCGAAGCGCCAGAAACCGTCTCCCCGGAGCGAAGATTTTGTACGAAAGCGCGCCCAATTGCCCAAAAATCGACACCGGGATGGCTATAAAACCCTTTATCTTCAGTGGCTACGGTTGCCGCTACCAGGTATGGCGAAATTTTTTCAAGCGGTACATAAGTCCGCCGCCCAGCATTGGGATCCAGGATCTCGTATAACACATCGCCGTTTCGATCCAGGATACGCGTGGTTTCGAACTGGGCAGCTTTATCGCGTAAATCGCCGATTACGGGCAGTTCGGAAGCAATTTGATAATATTGATAGAAGCCAAATGAAAAAACCGCCAAAAGGAGCAGGGCAATCAATACCATTCCGACCAGGGCAAGACGCAGCAGACAACCGCTATTAAAAGTCTTTTTTGATTTCTTCTTTACCCGTTTCTGTCTGTCTGGGTTCGAATTTGCTCGAGGTGCCGGTGAAGGCCGGGTTGGAGACCGGCTGACACCCTGGGTTTGGCTCGATCCACCCGAAGGTGAATTACTTGCACCACCCGCCCGATAGGCCGAATCCCCTACCTGAGTGGCGCCGGTATCATCCTGGTTAACCGGCTGTCCGGCCAGGCTTGAGGTCACCAGGACTGATGTAACCTGACCGGTTCTATCGGTAGTTTCAGACCTCTGCGCTTTTCCTTGAATGACCACTGGCTGTGTGTCAGATAGTGGGTCAATTACCCGGGTAGCGGCAGTATCGGTTGGAGGCTGGACAGCGACGACAGACAACGGGCGGGTTTGGCGCGGGTCAAGACCCTGCTTTGCTGTTTCTTCTTCAGCATTTACCATGCTTAGGATACGCCGAAACTGCTGTCCGGGCGTTTCTTTAGATGGTTGGGTATCATAATTGTTCATCGTGTGCGAGAAGTACTCGCGTTGATATTCGATCTTACGTACTTGGAGCCCATCACTTAATTCAGCTTAGCGAAGGGCGCAAGGCAACCAGTACGTTCCAGAGACCGCGATTGACAACCTCATCTTTTTGGTTGCGAACCTCGAGATCCATCGTGACGGAACCTGCTCCGATCCGGCGAATCTCCTTTGTTTCTTTGACCTCAACCACAACGTGAATTGTATCTCCGATCACGACGGGTTTTACAAATTTCCATTCGGTAATTTCACGAAAATAGATAATTGTGCCTTCCATCATACCCGTTTGGACTGCGAGACCAGAAGCGATAGAAAGCACCAATAAACCATGAGCTACTCGCTGACCGGCAATCGATCCAGCGGCGTATTGAGCATCCACATGGATTTGATTGTAGTCGCCGGATAATCCTGCGAAACGAACAATATCGCTTTCGGTTATGGTTCTCCCGGCGGTGACAATTTTAAAGCCAGGTTGAAATTCATCAAAGAACATCCCGCGTGGGCCGGATGGGATTGGGCTCATGATTTACTCCTCAATTTGAACAAGTTATTCTACCGGATTAGTCTGTTAGATCATCGAAAATATTCCCCATTCTAGCATAGATCTTGACCAGAAATACGATTTGACCGCTTGACCAAGTTGCCATAGAATAAGAGTACGATGCGCGAATGGGCTTTAACTCGGAACGATCCATTATCTCTCAATCTTGTCAACGACGCACGGCTGGGGGCAACGGACTTTGCCAACGACCAGATTTGGGAGCTCTCCGTGGGGGGTGGAGATCCGCCTGGGTTGGTTTTACAGACAACCTTTGGATTACGAGCACGAGCATGTCGAATCCTGCCGCGCTTCAGCATCGGTGACTTCTTTATCACCGATCCTGCTGATTTTGAAGAAGAGCCAATCATTCGTGGCATGTATCCAAATTTCATCCATCTCGATTTCAAACCGTTTCCTGGTATAGACGTATCTGCTGAATATTGGGTTCCCGAACCGCATGTGGTTTGCGGCCGGTATCGACTAAAAAATACCAGCGAAAAGATGTCGAAGGTAAAAGCAGAAATCCTCGGACAGCTCACCCCGACAGAGGGTCAGCGTTTCGCGCCGATGGAATTACAAGCAGCATGGGTGTTGGCCGGGAAAACAGCAGATTTATTCCCGGTTCTGTTCTTAACCGGCGGACCACAGACGGGCAGTGGCTCCTACCCTTCTTTGCTGCACGAATGGGAATTAGTTCCAGGCGAGGCACAGTCGTTAATTTGGATCATGGCGGCTTGTACAGATCTCGATGCATCCTTCGATCTTGCCCGGCGAATTGCAGCCAGAAAATGGGAGGCTGAACGCACCTTTCTGGATCTATTGAACGCCGGCCAGGTTGAAGTCTATACCGGTAATCCGGATTGGGATACGGCATTCATGTTAGCCCAGCGCAGCGCTTACAGCCTGCTGGTCGGACCCACTGACCATCTGCCAAATCTTTCATTTGTTTTATCGCGCCAGCCCGACCAAGGCTATTCACGACGGGGTGATGGCAGCGATTACAACCATATGTGGAATGGCCAACCCAGCCTGGAAGCCTATTACCTGGCAGGATTTTTTCCCCCCGGGAGCGGTTGAATTCGTAAAAGGTCTCCTCAAGAATTACCTCGCAATCCAAAATGACGATGGTTTTATCGATTGGAAACCTGGACTTGCCGGGCAACAAAGTTTTATTTTATCCACGCCTATCCTGGCTGCGATTGCCTGGAAAATTTATTCAATCTGTGCTGATGATGCATTTATTGCCGATATTTTTCCCGGCTTGCTGAAGTTTTTTCGGACTTGGTTCTTTCCCCGGCGGGATCGAGACGGCGATGGTATACCTGAGTGGGATCACTTATCGCAGGCAGGATTGGAAGTTCACGTGGCTTATTCACGGTGGCAACGTTGGTCTGCAGGCACCGATATCAGCAGTGCAGAGAGTCCATCTTTAAATGCGTTTCTTTATCAAGAGTGTCAATGCCTGATACAGATGGCAAAAATAATAGGCAACCCAGCCCAGGTCGCTGACCTCGAGCGGGATAGCGAAAGACTGCGCCTGGCAGTCGAAATCGCCTTCGACGTAAACCGAGGCAGATACCAGGATGTCGATCGGGATACCCATTTCAGCACTCACAGCGAGCCAATCGCCGAAAGGCTCGGCCCGGGGATCATTGAAATCAATCGCAAATTTGAGCATCCCATCCGGCCTTTAATTCATATCTTCAGCGAGAACCAGACGAGCCGGAGACCCAGGTTGATTATCCACGGCATAAGTGCCAGCGGACAACCTCGGTTAGAAAAGGTGATGGAAGAACGATTTAAGTGGTTCTCTGGACGAGGAGTTTTTACTGGAGAAAGAGTCTACCAGGTTCTTGAAAAGATCGAAATCGGCGATATTCATGAGGATGATCACGTCATGATCTTCTCCGCAGGCTACGATCACTGCGATCTGACTTCGCTGCTACCGTTGTGGGCGGGAATCCCTGACGAAGAGCGAGCTAAAATTCTCATTGAACAAACCATCCACAACCCGAACCTATTTTGGCGACCTGCCGGTTTGCCAGTAAGCCTGGAGCCTCCCAGCGATCCGGATGCCGTGCTTTGTCAGAGCGCCAATATGATCTGGAACACGCTTATCGGAGAAGGTCTGGTCCGTTATGGCTTCCGCGAAATCGCCGCCGATCTAGTGTCCCGACTGATGATCGGAGTTATAAAAAACCTAAAACAGGACAACGCCTTTAGGCAGTACTATCATGCTGAAACAGGAATGGGCCTCGGTGAAAAAAATACTCTACAGGGGCTAGCTCCGCTAAGCTTGTTCATGGAAACTCTGGGGGTCCGACTGCTTTCAAATCAAAAAGTGATCCTGACTGGATACAACCCATTTCCCTGGCCAGTTACGGTAAAATATCGAGGATTGACAGTATTACGGCTCAAAGATAAAAGCACTGTTATCTTTCCGGATGGCCAAGCCGTTGCGATTGATAACCCGGCTGCCCAGATCGTTTCTCTCGAGACATAATCAGGCTAGAACGCCAAAGAACATATATGATGGCTAAAACACAAAAAGTATCCAAATTAATGACGGCAGTTATCCAGATTCAAGATGTCGAAAATGCGATCAGCGCTTTAACCGCGGCTGGCTTATTCGTTACCAATATTTCGAGCACCGGTGCCTTTTTAGGCAGGCGAAATTCAACTCTCCTGATCGGATTAGGCGAAGATCAAGAGGCTGTCGCAGTGGCTGTGTTAGCCAAAAGTTGCCGCAGGCGTGTCGAATATCTAGCCACCCGGCTCGAAGGAGCCCCTTTTCATTTGCCCTTATCTACCCCGGTTACCGTTGGCGGTGCGACAATATTTACTCTTGATGTTGAAAGGTGGGAGGAGATCAAATGAAGCTCATCCTGGCAATAATACGTGATAGCGATAATGAAACGGTTTCTCAAGCCCTGGTAAGCGAAGGTTTTCGGGTGACCCGAATCGCGTCAACTGGCGGTTTCTTAAGACGCGGCTCAAGCACTTTGATCATTGGCATGGATGATGACAAGGTTGATCAAGCTTTTGAACTCATCCGCAGCAGCCTCGGAGCTGCCACAGAAACGAGTGTCAATCGGGCCAATTTATTTGTCCTAAACGTCGAGCATTTCCACCAAATCTAGCTGTGTTATTCGTGAAACTCTTCCACCTGATATACCAGAATCTGGATCTTTTTACGCCGCCAGAGATCCGCAGGACCCCCCATTTTCATACATAATTGCCCTAAGAAATCTGCCTTGTTTGGTAATTTTTCCCATACCTGGGGGAGAAAAGTTGCCCGATGAGCGCCATCTTTAAGGATAACCCCATCAACACCTGGATGAAGCTTATCGAGCAGATCAACTGGCCCATCATAGTTCACGGGAGAGGCTACGGTTAAACGAGATATTTCAATTGAGAGCTCCTTAAGCTCATCCGGTACAACGGGTGGGAAACGAAAATCTTCCAAGGCCGCGGCAACCGAATGCTCTCTGACATCTTCAGCCAGGGGTTGGTAGGGTTCCAGCGCGCCGATACAGCCACGCAATTGCCCCAATCGAGTCAGCGTGACAAACGATGCACCGGGCTGCTGTAGAACAATTGGCAGCGCCTGAAGATTAATCGACGGCGGTTTTCGGCCATGTACGGCTTCGTTGATTGCTTGCCGTGCAATCTTCAGCAGCAAAGAACGTTCTTGTTCGCTAAGCTGATTATCCATAGACCCCTGAGATCATTCACAGATTTTTTGGTAGTTCCGGTCATAATACAATAATGGAGAACCGCCGCTGCCAACCTCGACGGCAATTACCTTTCCGAGGAAAACTGTATTCCGGCCAGCTTCCAGGCGCGAGATCACCTGACAGTCCAACCAGGCCAGGCCGCCCACCAAGAAAGGGACGCCGCTAACTAGGGTAAAAATTTCCAGACCTGTAAATCGATCTTCGCTATCCGCAATCCGTCCAGCAAATCGATCCGAGATCTCTTGCTGACTTTCACCTAAGATAGTCACACCAAAGAATCCTGATTTTTCTACCAGGTGATGCGTTCTTGCATCTTGCGCCAGTGAAATTGAAACAAGCGGTGGATCCAGCGAGATAGATGCGAAGGAGCTCACGGTCATCCCATGCTGCAACGCCTCTGATGAAGAACTGACCACCGTCACCCCGGTTGTCCATTGGCGCATTACCAGGCGCAGTTCATCCGGTGTGATTTGATACAACTCTTTCCGTGCTAAATTTTGATTGTCTTGCATACCACCTCCAAATTGATTATAAACCCGAATCGAAAACTGGTAATAAGACCCTATACAGATTGTGGGCATTATGCTAGAATTGCAAGTCGGTCAGGATCCGGCTACCAGCCAATCTAATGACCGGCCACTTTTATGTGGTACTTTCCGCCCTCTGCACACTAACGGTGGAGTCTGAGGGCAACCCCGTGGAAAGGAGGATTTCCCATGCACGAATATGAACTGGTCTTCATCGCCAAGGCCGACCTCGATGAAACATCTCTGAACGATGTCATTAATCGCGTTAAAACTTGGATTACCGATGGCAACGGCGAGATTGTTAAAGTCGACCTATGGGGCAAGCGCCGGCTTGCTTACCCCATTCGTAAACAGACTGAAGGCATTTACGTTTTACTTGACGTAAATATGGACCCGAAACTTGGTGTGACACTTGAGCGCAATCTGGGCCTAAACGAAGCAATCTTGCGCTTCTTGTTAATTGCCAAAGGATAAAGAGGGTATCCCTGCGGAGTAACGATGTAAGTTGTTAGCTGTGTAGTTCTTCCCAGAGGAGAATAGGATGAGTCGAGGCCTCAATAAAGTAATGATCATCGGACGAGTTGGGCGTGATCCTGAGATGCGCTATACCCCATCAGGCCGCCCAGTGACCACTTTTAGCCTGGCTACCAGCCGCTCATGGAATACTGCTGACGGCGGCAAGCGAACTGAAACCGAGTGGTTCAATGTCGTTGCCTGGAGTAATCTTGCCGAAATTTGCAAACAATTCCTGGCAAAGGATCGCCTGATCTATGTCGAAGGCCGTTTGCAGACCCGTCACTGGGAAGATCCGGAAGGAAATAAACATTCAAGCATTGAAATCGTCGCCAACGAAATGATCATGTTGGATGAACGCCGTGAAGGGAATCATACTGGCGAAGCATTCGACGAGGCCAGTGACGACGAATATCCTTTTTAGATAAGTGATTCGCAGTGGGTGATCATTGCCGGCTGCAAATTAAGGAGTACAAACGTGAGTAATCAATCTGCGAACTCGATGGAAGGCCAGGGTGGCCCTCGGCGGTTTTTCTCCCGCCCGAAGGAATGCCAGTTCTGCGCTGAAAAGAATACGAGCATCGATTATAAGAACGTCGACTTGCTGCGTCGTTTTATAACTGATGAATCAAAAATACGCCCTCGCCGCCAAACCGGCACATGCGCCCGGCACCAACGGGAGCTTGCTGTGGCCGTTAAACGAGCCCGACACCTGGCTTTGGTCCCCTTTACGGGCGAAGTTAGCCGCTAATTCCAAATTTGTAGTATTCGTCAGGCCTCCGAGGCGCGGCGCTAGCCGCATCGAATCCTCGGAGGTCTGAAATACAGGCATATCATGGCAAATAAAAATCTAAAAACACCCCAACCCTCCCTGACGAAAAAACATCAGGCCAAATTGCAACGCGAACAGATGTGGCGGCGCTGGTTAATTGTTGGCACAATCGTGGTTATTACCCTTGTCGTTGGCCTACTTGTCTATGGGATATTCTTTCAGAATCTGATCCAGGCTCGCCAACCGATTGCCTCCGTTGATCAGCAAAATATCTCCTCAAAATCCTGGCAAGATCGGGTACGTTTTCAACGAGCAAATCTGCTCAGCAACGCGCAGCAAACCTACCAATTCGCCCAGGCGTTTGGAGACCCCAGTTTTCAGGCATCTTTTGCCAGCCAGATGCAGCAAATCAAACTTCAGTTAGACTCGGTCAGCCTTGGGACGCAAATCTTGAATACAATGGTCGATGATATTGTGATTCAGAAGGAAGCTGCCAAGAAAGGCATCGTGATCAGTGATGCCGAGCTGAGAAAAGGTTTTGAGGAAACTTTCGGTTATTTTCTCGGGGGCACCCCAACTGCAGCGCCAACTGAGGCGCCTATCGCGACCTCAACCCTCAGTCCACTGCAGTTAACCTTAATCCCACCGACAGCGACCCCACAGCCAACGCTAGAAGCTACAGCCACATCCCAAACAGAGCCGACCACGCTCCCGAAAACCGATGTGACGCCAACCGCCACGTTGATATTACCCACGCCCACAACAGTTGCAAACCCAACTGCCACAGCCCTGCCCACTGCAACGGCGATTAACGTGGAAGGGTCAGAATATTACAAGCAAACGGTGGGCAATTTCGATAGTAACTTTGGAATGAGCGAAGCCAATTTCCGGGCAACCTTGCTCCAAGTCCTAAAAGCACAGCTTTATCGCACCAAAGTACAGGAAACCATTTTAGCTGAGCAAAACATTTCCAAGACGGAGCCGCAAGTCTGGGCGCGCCATATCCTGGTCGCTGATGAGCAGCAGGCAAAGGATATCTACGATCGCTTACAAAAAGGTGAAGATTTTTGCAAGCTTGCCGCCGAGTTTTCAACAGATGACAGCAATAAAAATAGCTGCGGGGACTTAAATTGGTTCGGTAAAAACCAGATGGTGACTGAATTTGAGTCGGCAGCCTTTGCTCTAAAGGTAGGTGAAATAAGCCAACCCGTCAAGACATCCTTCGGGTATCATATTATCCAATCCTTAGGCAACGAAGAGCGCCCGCTTACGGATAGCGCTTACCAATCTTTGCAGCTTACCAAATTTCAGGAATGGTTAGACGCCCGAAAGGCTGAGTATACAATCGTAACCAAGGATGATCTCGTCCCAGAGCGTGTCCCCACCGAGCCTGTTTGGCCGGCGATCTTCGATGCCTTCATCACCCAGGCTCAAGCGCAGCAGCCAACCCCGGTTGTAGTGGAACCGACCCCAGCGCCGTAATTAAGGCTAACTAATATTTGATGAAAAACCGGCCATCATTCGAATGAAGGCCGGTTTTTGTTTTTAATGGGGTTATTCGAGCACCAATCCGACTTGATCCAACTTCAAACTGACTACCTGGCTAACTGAATCGCGCCCCATGGTCACGCCATAAATTACTTCTGCCGCCTGGACGGTATTGCGGTTATGGGTCACAATTACAAATTGGGTCCTATCACTCAATTCGAGAAGCAATTCACGGAAACGACCCACATTTGCCTCATCTAGCATTGCATCCACCTCATCGAGGACACAGAAGGGAGTCGGCGCTACCTTCATCAGTGCAAATACCAGTGAGGTAGCTGTCAGACTGCGTTCACCACCAGAAAGTAAAGATAAGCCTTGGGATCGGCGGCCTGGCAATCGTGCTTCGATATCGATTCCAGTATCTGAAAGATTTTCAGGATCGGTTAAAACCAGGCGCGCCGTACCGCCGCCGAACAAGCGTTGGAAAATCGACTTGAATTCGATAGCAACGGCTTCAAACAACTTACTGAAATCGCGCTGCATTAATCCATCCAATTCATCGATCACCTGGTGAATATCTTCCTCAGCTCGTTTAAGATCGGCTACTTGCTCAGTCATAAATCCATAACGTTCTTTGACGGACTTATATTCGGTTTGGGCTTCGGGATTGATCGGTCCGATCCGGCGCAATTGAGCTCTCTGGCGTTTGATCGCCTCGTCAATCTCGTTTGGAAGCTGTTTTAGCTTAGGAAGCTGCTCGAC
The DNA here is from genome assembly GCA_963770655.1 of uncultured Chloroflexia bacterium. Lineage (GTDB taxonomy): Bacteria > Chloroflexota > Anaerolineae > Anaerolineales > UBA4823 > CAZAGA01. The sequence continues at coordinate 65,441 of CAVYQO010000009.1, forward strand.
CATTCCATTTAATGGCAGCGGCGACTGACCAGAAACTTGTTCGGCGTATTCAAAAGCGACTAAACCAAAATCCTCTTCAATGCGACGCTGCAGCGACTGGAGCGTTTCCTGTCGACGCGCCAACACAATCCGGGTCTGAGCATGGCGATGGTCCGCCAGGCTAACAACCTGGCGGGCGACGGCATCGTTTGCTTCAAATTCAGCTTGCTGTGTTTCAAGCGCAGCCAGATTTGCTTCACTTGGCTGGATTACTTCCAGCAAATTTTGAATTTCTTTCCCTAGCCGGTCTTCTTCTTCTTGAGCAATTTGCTTCTCATTTTTTAATGATTGACGATTTGCAGAAAGATTGCTCAGACGCCCCCGTTGCGAGTGGATAAGCAAAATCAATTTTTCCTTTGCTTCCTGGCGTTCTTGAAGCCGCCGGCGCTCGTCAGCCAGGGCACGCTCAAACACCGCTGAGCGGGTGTTCCAATGGGCAAGCTCGGTCTGAAATTCGTCTAAAATCAATCCAGCTAATGCATTTGTGAGTTCGCGGAGGACCTCGCGTGCTTGATGCATGCTTTCTTCCAAACCAAGAAGTTCTTCGTTGACCTTTTGGGTATCAAGGTTATTTTCTGAGATTTGATCTTCGAGACGCTTATGTTGCTCCTGCTGCCAGCGATGCTGTCGCTCAGCCTGTTCGACAGCGAGCTGAGCCTGGCGCACAGCCAGGCTGCCGAGCTCCAAGGATTTTTTCGACTTATGCAGCTCGAGGGTGAGCTGGCTTAGTTGGTCTTGGGCAAGGTTAATTTCTTCTTCGACGAGAACAAGCTGACTGCGGAGTTCGACCGTTTCGATTTCTAGCGTCTCGATTTGATCGGTTAGCTCCCGGCGCTGACGTTGGCGGGTAAGCAGGTTAAACCCCCCCTCCTCGATCTTTTTACCGGTGCTGACGACCGGTCCGCTGGCATAAAATATTTCTCCGCGAAGCGTCGCCAGGCGCAAGGCGCGCAAGCCGGGCGTCCTTTGATCTGACCATGAGATCAGGTTGATTATTTGGTGAGCTGCCTGGCGATCCTTAACAATCCAAGTTGATCCTAGAAGCACATCGACGACCTGGCGGAGTTCTCCAGTCGTCTGCACCAGGTCCGAGGCCACACCGAACCATCCGTCTTTCGCTTCAGTGAGCGCTTCGATCTTGAAATGCTGCGGCAGGAGGGGTGTCACAGGCCGGATCTGGGCTATCGGAAGAAAATGCGCCCGACCATCGCCCTCCTCCAACAGGAGGGCAAAGGCATCTTCATCACCAACCTCGAGCAAAGCAGATTCCAGGAATTGTCCCAGCGCAGCGCCGATCGCCTGTTCAAATGCGACCGGAACGTCCAAATATTGACTCAACGCACCTGGTTTTCCAGCCAGCCGGTTCTGGCGAACTGCCTGGAGCAAAATACGGGTTCCTTCGTTGTAACCGGTTAACGAGGCTTCTGCCTGGGCGATAATGTCTAAGCGGGCATTTAGTCTGCCTGTTTCGGCTTCGGCGCCCTCGACATTTTTCAGGATTTCTTTGCGCTTGGCTTCAGCATCCTGGGTTGTCGCCTGTTGGCGTTTAAGTGTCTCTTCCAGTTGGTTTACATTGGTTTCAAGCTCTCCCAAAGCCAGTTGAGCGGTATCTGCCTGGCTAAGAGCTTCTTCACGATCCCGTTCCGTTCGCTGAACCGCCTCGCTGGTAACAGTCAGAGCTCTTTGGTCGCGTTCCACCTGGGAGGTTCTTTCTGCTAACCTGGCCTGGAGCTGTCCATGTTGAGCGTTTAACCGGCCTGAACGCTGGCGGGCTTCTAGAATTTGGGTTTCAATCCGAGCACGCTCGGATTGGCGCTCTGCCAGTTTCTTGCGTGCTTTTTCAGCTTGTTGGCGGCTCTCTTCCAGGTCAGTGCTTAAGCGAATTACTTCTTGGTCGACGGAGGCAATCAGCTCCACCTGCAAGCCGGCATCGTCTTCCAAACGGGTAAGCTCATCCTGTAAATCTCGTTCTTGCTGTTCAAGTGAATGAGCACGCTCATCTACCACCGCTAATTCGCGGCGGAGATTCTCCCGCTGGATTTGATAATCGGTGGATTGACGCAGCCACTCATTTAGATGGCTTCTTACCCCTTGAATTTCCTGTCGTTTCTCACTGATTGCAGCATCCAGTGCGGATTGCTCGCTGCGCGCCTTTTCAAGGATTGCTGCCTGGGTGCGATCAGCCTCCCGGGCTTCCATCAGCTCTTGTTGAGCGCGGTGCCAATGAAATCCATACCAATCACGGAGCAGGACGACCAGGTCAGCTTTAACCTGCTCATATTCCTGAGCTCGATGGGCTTGTTTTTCCAGACTGCGTAAACGCGGTTCAAGCTCAGCGAGGATATCCTCTACCCGTTCAAGGTTTCGCCGGGTAGTCTCCAATCTGCGCAGTGCTTCCTCCCGCCTGGCGCGGTATAAGCCAATTCCAGCAGCCTCTTCAAAAAGTTTACGCCGATCCTCGGCTCTGAGCGCTAATGCTGCATCGACCAATCCCTGACCAATAATCGTATAGGTCCGTTCAGCCAAACCAGATTGCGCCAGAAGTTCGGACACATCTTTTAAGCGCACACGTTGGCCATTGATCAAGTACTCGTTGGTTCCGTCTCGATAGGCTCTGCGGGTGATCGCAACTTCACCGAAATCGATTGGCAGCCAGCCGTCGCTGTTATCGAAAGTAATCGTTGCCGAGGCCATGCCGGATCTTGGACGCATTTCCGACCCCGAAAATATCATATCCTCAGTTTTTTTGCCCCTAAGCAGATGGAAGGATTGCTCACCTAAAACCCAGCGCAAACTATCGGCAATGTTTGACTTCCCAGAACCATTTGGCCCTACAATCGCAGTGACCTTTCCAGAGAATTCAAATACTGTCCGGTTTGCAAAGGTTTTATAACCCTGCATCTCAAGTGATTTCAAACGATGAGGCATATGCTATTCAATTCCTAACAGATCTAAGGCGTTTCTGGCAGCTTCCTTAGCTGCGATCTGCTTGCTGTGGCCAATACCCCTTCCGAATACCTGGCCGTTCACAATGACTTCAACTTCAAAGGTTTTATCATGCTCGGGACCGCTTGTTCCAACGGTGTGATAGCTGGGTGGTCCAAACCCCTGAGATTGCACCCATTCCTGCAACAAGCTCTTTGAGTCAAGATCTCGACGGCCTGTTAATACCGGCTTGACCGCCCTTCTTAACAAGGGTTCCATAAATTCTTGTACCACACTCAATCCGGCATCCAGATACAGAGCGCCGATCAGAGCTTCGAAATTGGCACATAGCAGCGCTGGTCGCTCACGCCCTCCGCTCTCATTTTCACCATGCCCAAGGCGAATCGCACCAGCTAAGCCAATAAAAATAGCAAATTCGGCCAATTGCTCGGTTCGGACCAGGGCAGAGCGCATCCGGGTAAGCTCGCCTTCAGCCATTTCTGGGTAGTGATTATAGAGCCAGTCGCCGACCAAAAAATCCAGGACAGCATCCCCTAGAAATTCCAGGCGTTCATTATCTTCAATTGCTTCAGGGTGTTCGTTCAAGAAAGAGCGGTGGGTTAGCGCTCTGCTTAACAGCAAAAAGTTGCTAAACGGTAAATTCAATCGTTCTGCCAGGGCTACCGGCAATTCGGTCTCCAGGGCAGAATCTGCCACGTTTTCACAATTCATCATCGAGGTCTCTCCTCGAATCCAGGCAACGCAAGGGACCCACTCGCGTAGAGTCCCTTGCGTCCCCTAAATTCAACATCTGTGGTTTTCCAGATAGTGCGAGTCAAACTGGCACATCTGGCTTATGCTAATTATACAGTTTTTTTGATCACCAAGACAGCATTATGACCGCCAAAACCAAACGAATTGCTAATGGCGATGCGGACCGGTTTCTGACGAGCCTCATTCGGAATATAATCCAGATCACATTCGGGATCAGGTGTCTCATAATGGATGGTTGGGGGGACAATATTATTTTGGACGACCTTTACACAGAATACTGCCTCCAAGGCCCCGGTCGCGCCCATCATATGACCAGTCATCGATTTCGTCGAGGATATTGGGATTTGATAGGCTAATTCGCCAAAAGCAGATTTGATTGCCCTTGTTTCGGATAGATCGTTCAGTTGCGTCGCTGTACCGTGGGCATTGATGTAATCGACAGCATCGATATTTAACCCAGCCGATTCGAGGGCAGCACGCATCGCCCGTGCCCCGCCAGCGCCATTCTCCGCCGGGGCGGTTATGTGATACGCATCAGCAGTAGAGGCATAACCAGCCAGCTCCGCCAGGATTTCCGCGCCACGCTGCCGAGCATGCTCTTCGCTTTCCAGCACCAGCACCGCAGCCCCTTCCCCCATCACCAATCCATCCCTATTTTTATCGAAAGGCTGCGGGGTCATCGAATAATCCTGGTTGCGGCGCGACATTGCCCCAATCCGGTCAAAAGAAGCCATGCCAATTGGGGAGATTGTCGCTTCACTGGCCTCCGCAAATTGCCGCGTCGATAATCCCCGACATAATCAACCTCCAGGCAGTTCCAATCCCGTCCGCACCCGAGGCGCATGCCGATGTAACCGAAAAACATGGCCCAGTGAAGCCATAGTCTATGGCCGTCATTCCCGCTGCGCCGTTTCCCATTAGCATCGGAATAGCAAAAGGGGAAACTTTGCGGGGTCCCTCTTTTTCGATAAGTGGGATATTTTCTTGAAGCACACCCAATCCGCCAATGGCAGAACTGACAATCACCCCGACCCGCTCAGGATTAATCCTCTCCAGTAAAATCCCCGATTGAGCGATTGCTTCCGCGGCAGCTACTGCAGCAAATTGCTCGAAACGGTCTCTCCGGCGTGCTTCCTTGGCTGGCATATAGTCTTCAGGTCGAAAATTTTTCACTTCACAGGCAATTTGCGCCAAATAATTGCTCACATCAAATAAGGTAACCGGACCGACGCCAGAAACCCCATTAAGCACATTTTGCCAGTTTTCTTCAACAGTTTTGCCAATTGAGGAGATTGCCCCTGTACCCGTAATAACAACTTTTTGGCTACGATCCATATGCTCACCTAAATAATTGAAAAATGAAACCCAAAATCCTGGATTAGAAATCTGCTTTTAACCCAGCCCCGGTTAGGATACAAACGATTGGCTCGGGTAACTGGCTGCTCATCTTTAGAGCACTCCAGACGATAGCAGACGTCGGCTCAACATAAAACCCCAAACGAGCCAGGGCGTCGCGTCCTGGGAGAATATCCGGTTCATCCACAGCGACGATCTGCCCATTCGACGCCTCGACCAGTTTCAGAACAGCATCTCCGCGGACAGGAAATTTTACGCGCACTCCTTCGGCTAGTGTTTCGCCCTCTGCCACCCAGCTTAACCCGGCCATCCCATATTGATAAACCGCCCACAATGGCGCACAAGCTCGCGCCTGGACCCCGATCAAACTTGGGATCACCTCAATTAAGCCGGCAGCTTTTAAAGACTGGAAGCCGCGCCCGATCGCCAGGAGCAGATTACCCTGGCCGGCAGGTGCAATCACTGTCCCAGGGGCGCAGCCGAGCTCCTCGTACAATTCGTAGGCCAAGGTGGCATACCCCGCTAACCCGTGCGGAAGGTATGCATGGCTGGCATAGATCAGCGCCTCGCTGGCAAGATTACGCACAGCATCAGCAGCATTCGAGCGCTGACCATCGATCTCTTCAATGACCGCACCATAAGCTTCTATTTGGCGGCGCTTTGGTCCGGAAGCCGAAGCAGGGACAAAAATCCTGGAGGATATACCCGCACGGCTGGCATACGCGGCGAGCGAAGCGCCTGCATTTCCTGAAGAGTCCTCGATCACCGTGGCGACGCCTTTGCTCTTCAATACCGTGACAAGCAGCGCCGTTCCACGATCCTTATAGGATCCACTCGGGTTGAGAAAATCAAGCTTAAAACCTACCTGGCGGCCAAACGCTTCCGCCCACACGAGTGGCGTGTTACCCTCGCCGAGGGTGACCGGATCCGATCCTTGCGGCAGCCAAAAAGTGTGCTGATAGCGCCAGATACCCGCCGCTCTGCGCTCTAGTTGATCAGGATCGTACTGGGGTAGAACGGGCCAATCATACACGCCCGTACAAATCGGACACCGCCACGGGAGGCTGTCCCTCGGGTAAGGGCTGCTACAATTCGTACAATAAATGGCGTTTGTGGTCATTTCTAGAGTTTTCCAGGAAAAGTTTCAGGAATACTACAATATATGCTAAGCTGTCTAATCTTGCCGGTCAGGGATGTACTCGCCTTCGATCCACACCTCGTTATCCGGGCTCACCTCTTTTTTCCAAACCGGTACAATTTCTTTCAAACGGTCAATCCCATAACGAGCCGCCTCAAAGACGCCTGTATCGCGATGGGCAGCGGTGCACGCAATGAGAACAGTCGGCGTGCCCGGATCCAGATGCCCGATCCGCTGGACGATCACGATGCCTTCTACATCAGGCCATCTTTGGCGGATCTCATCAGCCACCTGGCGCATCTTGGCTTCTGCCATCGGCTGGTAGGCTTCATATTCGAGGTAGAGCGTCTGATGCGGTAGATCGCGGGTCGTAATGCCCCGCACCATGCCGGTGAAAAAACACGCCGCGCCTGTGGTTGGAAGCGTGATTCGCGAGACTAGATCGTTTAAATCCAATGGGTCTTGAGTAATGAGGGTTATCGTTGGGTGGTTTAGATCTGCCATTAGCCGCCGCTCACCGGTGGAAATACTGCCAACTCTGCCCCCTCTGGGATCATTTGATCTTCAAAAGCAAATTCCCGATTCACGGCGATAATCGCCGATGAAATGGCGCTGGCCAGGGCTGGAAAATGTTCAACCAACAATATCTTGAAGTCGGCAACTTGGATCCCAACTGGGAGATCCAAATGCACATCTTTTACCCCTGTCCGTTCTCGCATCGTTGCAAAAAACAAAACTTTAACAGTCATCGGTTTACCTATCCTTTGCCAGGGTCGATTTCAGCTAGCGGATCGAGCGGGTTCTCAAAGTTTATTACGTCGCCGCTGGCGCCGCCTTTTTTCTGCACCAGGCGAATATTCTGAATGCGCATCGTCTTTTCAACAGCCTTTGCCATATCATAGATCGTCAGAGCGGCAATGCTCACCGCGGTTAATGCTTCCATTTCTACCCCGGTCTTTCCATAGGTCCGTACAGTAGCGGTAATTTGAATACCCGGTAAGGCTTCGTCAAGCTCGACGTCGACCAAAATCTGGTTTACTGGCAAAGGGTGACATAACGGGATCAACTCCGAGGTTCGTTTTGCGCCCATGACTCCTGCAATTTGGGCGACAGCCAAAACATCACCCTTCTTCATTGCCCCGGCCTTAATTAATGCCAGGGTTTCAGAGCGCATCACCACCTCGCCCTTGGCTACCGCGATTCGATTTGAATCTGGTTTTTGGCTGACATCGACCATTTGAGCACGGCCGGTTTCGTCGATATGAGATAACCTGGAGTTCATAGGTCAAATTATAACTTAATAGTGTATGTTATAATCCTCCCCCATGAGTAATCTGATTGATAAATGGAAACAAGGCCTTGCTCGAAGCAGCAAGGCTGCTTTTGGTCAAATTGCAACCCTATTTGGGGCCACACAAATTACCCCGGAAATTTGGGACGACCTGGAAGCGCTCTTAATCCAGGCTGATTTGGGGGTGGATACAACGGAAGCCGTGTTAGACGCCCTCGAACAGCGAGTGGATCGTGAAGGCGTTACGCGGATGGACGAGCTAAAATTAGCCTTACGCCAGGAATTGCGCTCCTTGCTTTTGGACCCACCCGTGCTGAATTTCACTGAGCAACCGACGGTTGTACTGATCGTAGGGGTGAATGGGTCAGGGAAAACAACCAGTATTGCCAAGCTCGGACAGCGCTATAAAAACGAAGGCAAGAAAGTGATTTTCGGCGCTGCAGATACTTACCGGGCTGCGGCAGTGGATCAGCTCGAAATTTGGGCAAACCGGCTTGATATCGAGGTTATTTCAGGCCAAACAGGCGGCGACGCTGGCGCAGTCGCTTACGATACAGTCAAGGCAGCCATTTCACGCAAATCAGATATTGCATTGATCGATACCGCTGGGCGACTGCACACCCGATTCAACTTGATGGAAGAACTTAAAAAAGTGCATCGTGTGGTTGGAAAAGCGATGGCAGGCGCTCCTCACCTGGTTTGGTTGGTGATGGATTCGACGACAGGTCAGAACGCGCTGCAGCAAGCCCGCGCCTTTAAGGATGCTGTAAAAGTAAACGGAGTTATCCTGGCAAAGCTTGATTCTTCTGCTCGAGGGGGAATGGCATTTGCAATCGGGAAGGAGCTGGGGCTGCCGATTCTATTTGCCGGCCTGGGTGAAAAACCGGATGATCTCCAACCTTTTGATCCCGAGGCATTTGTGGATAGCATTTTGGCGGAATTTGTTTAATTTTTTCGGGAGAAATTATGCAAGATCTTGAAGACCGGCTGAACCTTTGCGACGAAAAAATCCAGCACCTCCTGGTGCGTCTTTGACATTCCTGCCAAGCAAACCGAACTGCTCCAATTAGAAAAACAAGCCGAAGACCCGGCGCTGTGGGAAGAACCCGACCGCGCTCAGAAAGTGATGAAAAGGCTGGCCAGCTTGCGGGAAGATGTGCGCGATTGGGCTGCGCTGCGGCAGCGCGCTCTTGATTCACTTGAATTGGCAGCTCTGGATGATGAGAGTCTGCGCGTCGAACTCGAGTTCTGAGGTTGAAGCGATTGAAGCAGATGTGCAAAAACGCGAATTTGCAGCCATGCTTTCGGGGCCCTATGATCGGGGCGATGCTTTGTTGGCGATTCATGCCGGAGCGGGAGGTACCGATTCACAGGATTGGGCGATGATGCTGCAGCGAATGTACCTACGCTGGGCAGAAGGACGTGGATTTAAAACCGAGATCCTTGATACCACCGAAGGCGAGGAGGCAGGAATTAAGAGCGTCACCATTGCAGTGGAAGGCGCATACGCTTTTGGTTATCTCCACCCAGAAAAAGGAGTGCACCGATTGGTGCGTCTTTCTCCCTTCGATGCTGCGCATCGAAGGCACACTTCTTTTGCATTAGTCGAAGTTTTACCCCAGGTCGAAGACGATACCGAGATCTCGATCAACCCGGATGACCTACAAATCGATGTTTACCGTTCATCGAGCGCAGGTGGACAAAATGTACAGAAGAACGCCACGGCTATCCGCATAACCCATTTACCCACCGGGATTGTTGTGACTTGCCAAAATGAGCGTTCCCAGACGCAAAACCGGGAAAATGCCCTACGTGTCCTGCGCGGCCGCTTATTAGTGCTAAAACAACAAGAACAAGCAGATACGCTGGCCGAGCTGCGTGGCGAATATACGAAGGCAGAATGGGGGAGCCAGATCCGTTCCTATGTACTCCACCCCTATCAAATGGTGAAAGATCACCGCACGAATTATGAAATGGGGAATGCGCAGGCAGTTTTAGATGGATCGCTGGACAATTTTATCGAAGCATATCTCCGCGCCAACCTGGGAGATTAGGATCAGTCAAACAGGTTTCAAATATATGAAACCTGCTTTATTGATCCTTCTGGCTTTACTCCTGGGGGCATGTGTCTCAATGAAGGATCCTGAGGGTTCTCAAGAGAATCGCGGGGATATCCTTGCCACGTTACAGCCGGGGGATCTGATTGGACAGACCTTCCACTCGCGGCGCGATCAATTAGAACAAATCCAAATCTCACTGGACGTCGACCGGACGAGCCTCACGCCAGGCAGCCGCCTGCTTGCCAGGTTATATCGAATCTCCAGATGGAGGCGAGCTCCTGCACACCAGCGAGTTCGATCTCAACACGCTGATCAACAGCAGCACCCTGACGATACCTTTTCAACCTGCGGGTCGGAACTTAGCTGCTGGAGATTATTATCTCGAATTAGAGACGCAAGGAGGCGTGGTCCGATTACTCGGACGAAATGAGGACGCCTATGCGCAAGGGCAGCTCTACCGTAATCATTTACCAATCGATGGCGACCTGAGCTTTCGACTAAGCTACATCTATGGATTGGCCTCGGTATGGGATGATGTGTTTTCCTGGTTCAAACAAGCCTGGTTGGTTTTACCCCTCCTGATCTTGTTATGGCTGCCGGGGAGGTTGCTGCTTCGGCTAACTCGCATCGATGAGAACCTTGACTGGGGTGAGCGCAGTGCGATTTCTATCGGATTAAGTCTCTCCGTCGTACCGCTGCTGATGTTATGGACCAGCTTAATCCATCTTCCATGGAGCCAAACCGCAGTACGGATTTTCAGCCTGCTCCTGATACTTGTTTATGGTTTCCTTCTGCTCCGCTCTCAAAAAAATGGATTTCATTGGAGAGACCAACACGTTTCCTGGCCGATGATCGCTTTGGGAGCTGTCTTTGCTTTTTCACTGGCCGTACGGCTGGCTATGGTTAGAGATCTGGCGGGACCGGCGTGGGTCGATTCTGTCCATCATGCTTTGATCACCCGTTTAATCCTGGCCCAGGGAAGCCTGCCAGACAGCTATGCCCCATTTTTACAGGTAAGCACAACGAATTATCATACCGGCTTTCACACCCTGCTGGCAGCTTTTACCTGGCTTTCTGGCCTAAAGCTCGAGCAAGCAATGTTGATCTTTGGGCAAGTTTTGAATGCCTCGGCTGTACTTGCAGTGTATCTATTGACAAAGAGCTTTACCAAAAGCCAGCTTGCCGGGATCTACGCGGCGATCACCGCCGGTTTACTAACCCCGATGCCAGCTTACTACACCAGTTGGGGACGCTATACCCAACTGGCCGGTTTGTTAATTTTGCCTGCAGCCTGGTGGTTCATAAAATATCTGCTAGATCGAGGACTGGATCCTTTACACACCACGCTAACAGAAACCGATCAGCCGGAGAGCTCGGATTGGCTATACTTAGCCCTGGGTGGAATGGCCTTGGGAGGCGTGCTGCTCGTTCATTATCGAGTGTTTGCGTTCCTGATTGCCTTGCTAATGGCATATTTAGCTGTATACATCGGCCAGGCAGTTTATAGACGCCGTTTTCGTGAGGCTGCCCAGCGGTCAATCTTTGCCATTGGGGGAATTGGATTAATCGCCGTGATGATCACCCTCCCCTGGTGGCCAAGCACGCTCAGCACCTTCATAAAACCTGTGGCGAGCGCTCCAGGAGGGACAAAGGCTTTTGCGGATTTCTCGTGGAGCTATCTGAATACCGCTTCTGGAAAATATGTCCTTGGGCTGGCTGGAATAGGGTTAGTTTGGAGTTTCGTTCAAAAACGGTGGTTTGGCCTGGTTATGGCGCTTTGGGCGGCGATCATGTTCTTTTTTGCAAACCTGGGCGCCTTGCATCTCCCCGGCGGCAACATGATCAATAATACCTCCGTGGCCATTTCGTTATTTTTACCGTGCGCAGTATTGAGCGGATATTTAATTGGCTGGCTGGTCGCTGGCTGGGCAAAGCTCATTCCCGCCGATTGGCGCTCCTCCTATTGGGCGGTCGTCTGCCTGGGAAGTGCTGCCTTGGCGTTTGTGGGTGCACGAGCTTTGCTGCCGATTTTAAATCCTGGTACCTTGATGATCCGCCAGGCCGATTTGCCAGCAATCGCCTGGATCGATGAAAATATTCCAGAGGATGAAACATTTTTGATTAATCCATTTCTATGGGGATATGGTCTCTTTGCCGGGAGCGACGGAGGTTATTGGATCTCGCCGCTAGCTGGGCGAAACACCCTGCCGCCAGCTGCCCTGTATAATTACAATTTCACAGGCGATCAAGGCCGGAAGATCTCTGCGGATGTTCAACAGGTTCTTACATTAGTGCAAGAACCAGACAGGTTGGCTGCTTATTTGATCGATAAAGGAATTCGCTATATCTATCTAGGAGCTCGCGGCGGTCCACTTTCTTCTGATGTCTTAGTATTTAACCCTCAATTTCAGCAGATATACCACCAGGATGGCGTGTCCATTTTTAAAGTTCTACCATTAACCACCCCGTGAAACCTTCCGATCAACGGTGAGGAAGAGGACAGTTCTACTTTGGGCTTTTAACAATCTTCATCTTGACATTCTTCGCACATGCCCGTATAATCCTTTCGCCTGCCCAATGGGCAGGCATTCTTATGGAAAATCAGGCCAAGTGACCTGTTTGCAATAAACTTAGGAGAAAGACAATGCCCCCACATCCGAAGAGAAAACTTTCCAAGGGTCGCCGTGATCGTCGTCGCGCTCACAACTCTCTGGAACCACGAAACCTGGTAGCTTGCAGCAATTGCGGCGAAATGCGCTTACCGCACACCGTTTGCCCGAACTGCGGACACTACAAGGGTCGCGAAGTAATCGCCAAAGAACCTGAAAAGAAAAAATAAAACCCGCTTTTCCAGTAAAAACCACCCGTACGGGTGGTTTTTTATTCGTTAAGCAATGTAACCAAATCGCACAATTTGGGTTAAAACAGTACAATCTAAATCGAAACAGGATGAGGTGAAGATGACCCAAAGAATTGCATTTCTTTTTCCAGGCCAGGGATCCCAGTTTGTCGGGATGGGCAATGAGTTGGCTGATGCTTTCGCGACGGCTAGAAAAGTATTTGAAGAGGCTGATGAAATTTTGGGAGTTAACCTTTCTGAGTTAGCCTGGCGAGGACCTGCCGAAGAATTAAACGACACGGTCAACACCCAACCCGCCCTGCTTGTGCATTCGGTGGCGGTCTTGGAAGTTCTCCGCCAGGAATATCCACGTATTGAAGCGCAGTTCGTTGCTGGACATTCGATGGGAGAGTTGAGCGCATTGGTCGCTGCTGGGGCGTTGAGTTTCGAAAAGGCCCTGCTGCTTGCCCGGAAGCGCGGCGAATTGATGAAACGAGCCGGCGAGACGAATCCAGGCGGGATGGCGGCAATTTTAGGATTAGATATCAAGACTCTGGAAGGAGTCTGCGCCCAGGCAAGCACTCCACTAGAGGTGGTTCAGGTTGCAAATGATAATTGTCCTGGTCAGGTGGTCATCTCTGGCAACAGCCAGGCGCTCATCCGCGCAATTCAGCTTGCCCAAGAAGCCGGGGCGCGCCGGGCAAAAGCCCTGGCGGTGAGTATTGCCGCGCATTCACCTCTAATGCTTAACGCCCAAGCTAACTTCAACCAAGCTATCGATAACGCTTCGATTCAGGACCCTACCACGCCGATGATCGGAAATTTGAGCGCAACTCCGCTAAACACCGCCGATGAAATCCGGATGGACCTACAAGGGCAGTTGACTTCGCGGGTACGCTGGACTGAATCGATCGAAACGTTGCTCGCTCAAAATATCAGCTTATTTTTCGAGCTGGGGAGCGGCAACGTGCTGACCGGATTGTTGAAACGGATCAATGATCAGGTAACCGGGCTGGCTTTGGGGTCATCGACGGATTTCGCAAAAATTACCCTGTAATTGGATTGCCAACAAACAAGACCGCACCGAGAATCAGGGATGATGGATTGGATTGCCTTTGAAAAATCCCCTAAATTTCAATTGCGGTATAATCACATTGCTAAAGGAGAACTGAACCATGAGCTTCGAAGGAAAAACTGCAGTGATCACAGGCGCTTCGCGAGGGATCGGGCGAGCAATCGCTGAGGTATTCGCTGAACGCGGTGCAGATGTGGTAATTGCCGATATCAACGAGCCGCTTGCTCAAAGCACGGCCCAGGAAATCGCGGCAAGTACTGGCCGGCGAGCGCTTCCGGTGATGGTGAACGTTTCTGAGCTGGCCTCCTGCCAACAAATGATCGATACTGCAATCGCCGAATTTGGGAAAGTTGACATTTTGGTAAATAACGCCGGCATCACGCGTGATAATCTGATTATGCGCATGGACGAGAAGGATTTCGATTTGGTGATCGATATCAACTTGAAAGGTGTTTGGAACTGCGCCAAGGCCACGGTGCGCTCAATGATGAAACAGCGCTATGGGCGGATCGTCAACGTTGCCTCGGTATCAGGTATCGGTGGGCTCCCTGGGCAAACCAATTATTCAGCCTCGAAGGCCGGGGTAATTGGGCTTACCAAAGCGCTGGCTAAAGAGGTCGCAGCGCGAAACATCACGGTCAATGCAGTCGCGCCTGGGTATGTGACCACTGTTCTCACCCAGGATTTATCGGACGAGATTAAAGACTTTGCATCCCGAATTACCCCGATCCAACGCTGGGCTGAACCACGTGAGATTGCTTATGCTGTTGCTTTCTTTGCCTCGGATGAGGCCGCCTATATCACCGGACAAGTACTGCGGATCGACGGCGGGATGTTACTAGGATAAAACACGAACAACAAAAGGAACCATACCAACGATTGGTATGGTTCCTTAGTAGATCAGGAGGCAAGATGACTAATTCGAAGCAAAACTCCCCAACTGAAAGCGGCGAAAAAAAACGAAGAGCAAAAAAAAGAGATCCCGAAACATCCGTAGTTGAATATGTAAATGGACCGGGTATCACCACGATCGCCCCCGAAGTCATCATAAGTATTGCGCGATTGACCACCATTGAAACTCCCGGCGTCAGCCGGATGAGCCCAGTACCCGGTGCGGTCAGCCGGCTGCGCCGGGGAGGCGCCGACGGGATTCTTCTCGATATTGTCAATGAATCGGTCACTGCAGAAGTTTACATTGTCGTCAAAAACGACGTCAATTTGCGCGAGGTCAGTCGAAATGTGCAGCGCAACGTCACTCGAGCAATTTCAGAAATGGTGGGTCTCCAGGTTGGGCGAGTGAATATTCATATCGAAGATATCGATTTTCCAGCGGGGTGAAAGGTACGCCACGACATGAAACCTCGCACCAAGGCGCGCGGCATAGCCCTGCAAGCCCTCTATGAAATTGATATGACCGGCCATGTTCCGCAGAAGGTGATCCTCGAGCGAGTGACAGAAGCTGGACTAGATGAAGAGCTCAGCGAGTTTGCCACAACGATCGCACTTAACGTTTGGTCAATGGTTGCCGTCCTGGATAAATTCATTGGCGAACATGCCCCCGAATGGCCGCTTGACCAGGTGGCTGTAATCGACAGAAACATCCTGCGGATTGCGCTTTGGGAATTTGCCGTCAGCGGACAAACTCCAGTAAAAGTCGCGATTAATGAAGCAGTCGAGCTCGCTAAGGTGTATGGCTCAGATAGCTCGCCGCGGTTTGTCAATGGCGTCCTGGGTAGTTTGTCATCCAACCAGAACCAGATCCAACAAGCCTTGAAGCGCCTTGACTCGAACAAGACGCCTCCAGTGCAAGAGAGCACACCGCCGGATCTTTCATCATAATTTAGATAAGTCATGGAATTTCTTGGGATCGGTCCCCTTGAACTACTGATCGTCTTGCTGCTTGCCTTGGTCTTGCTAGGACCAAAGGATATGGCTAAAGCGGGTCGTTCCCTGGGAAAATACATGCGCAAGATTGTCACCTCCCCGCAGTGGAAGGTTGTCACGCAAACCTCGCAGGAATTGCGCAATCTGCCGAACCGGTTAATCCGTGAAGCCGGCCTGGAGGATATGCAGCAAGAAATTAACAGTCTCCAACAGACCACCTCCGATATACAGGACGTGCTGCGAACATCATCGATCCTACCCCCGAGTTGGCAGGGAGGGAATACCAGGCAAGCTCCGGTGGGCGACCCGGCAGATCCTCACCAAGATACTGGAACCATTCCCGCAAACGCTGAGCCCGGTAATCAGGAGATCGAAGCAGTGTCCAGGAATCAACAAACCTCCGATACGCAAGGTGCAATGGATCTTTCAGCCTGGACTGGAACCGCTCAAGGAAGCACTAAGCAAACATCCAGCAATCCGGCGGATTTTTCTGCCTGGATTACCCCTTCTAAACCTTCCAAGAAATCACCCACCAAAAAATAGCGTTCAATCATGCATTCTTGGAAGAAATTCTTTCACCGGCTTACCAAACCCTTTCGGCTGATTGGCCGATTATTTGGTAAATTATTCGGCTGGCCACGCCGAACCTTCAATCGAATCCGGGTATTTTTCACCGAAGAGCCTGAAGAAGCGCCGATCACAGAAACCCTGGCAAAGACCGTTGAAAACCCAGAAGGAATGTTTTCCCACCTGATCGCATTGCGTAAACACTTGACGCGTGCGATTCTTGTGTTTCTAATCATGACCACCCTGGCGGTTGTCTACAATGAAATTATTTTGGAATTCATGACCGAACCGGTAGGTGGAATTAAAGATGTCATCGCCATCGACGTAACCGAACCCCTCAGCACAGTGATGAAGACATCCTTACTGGTGGGTTTCGCACTTGCCCTGCCCTACATTGCCTTTGAGTTATACCTGTTTGTTGCCCCGGCGCTCAGCGCGCGGGCACGGATGTGGGGCTTGATGGCAATTCCAGCTGTGCTGATCCTGTTTGTCACCGGAATGGCTTTTGCTTATTATATTATGCTGCCGACCGCCGTCCCTTTTTTGTTGAATGTCGGCGGTGTGACGGCCCAGATTCGACTTTCATCCATTGTCAGCTTTGTGACACGAGTTCTATTCTGGATTGGGATTTCTTTTGAGTTTCCCCTCATCATATTTATCCTGGCGGGACTGGGTATTGTTAACTCCCACCAACTCCTTCAAAATTGGCGAATTGCGGTAGTCGTCATCGCGATTGTCGCCGCAATAGTCACCCCGACGATCGACCCAGTGAGTATGGGGATTGTGATGGCGCCTCTAATTTTGTTATATTTTTTGAGCATTGGCCTGGCGGCACTAGCCGGTCGGAGCCGCGCCAGAGCAGCCGCATAAACTAAAAATGGATACAACGGGGGTTTCGTTCGATTAGGCTAATAAGAGGAGAGGCTGATCAAATGGGTGTGATTCATTCCACGGTGCAGACCAATAGTCCAGAATATTCGGCCAACGCAAGTCGCCATCGAGAGCTGGCCGATCAGCTCCACCAGAAGGTAGCCGAAGCCAGGCAGGGCGGAGGGGCGCGTTACCGAGAACGCCATCAGGTTTTGGGCAAACTCTTCGTTCATGAGCGAATCGAGGGGTTGTTAGATCCTGGCTCGCCCTTCCTGGAATTGTCACCCCTGGCGGGTTATCAAGTTTATATCGACCCGGCACCTGCAGCAGGTATTATCACCGGGATTGGCCGGGTAGCAGGGCGCGAAGTGATGATCATCGCCAACGACGCCACTGTAAAAGGCGGCTCGTACTACCCCTTGACCGTAAAAAAGCATTTGCGTGCCCAAGAAATTGCCGAAGAAAACTATCTCCCGTGTGTGTACCTGGTTGATTCTGGTGGGGCCTATCTGCCGATGCAAGATGAGGTATTTCCCGATTCGACCCATTTTGGACGGATTTTCTACAATCAAGCGCGGATGAGCGCAAAAGCCATCCCCCAAATTGCGGCGGTGATGGGTTCTTGCACCGCCGGAGGCGCTTATGTACCGGCGATGAGCGATGAAACCGTGATCGTAAAAGGAACCGGGACGATTTTCTTAGCCGGACCTCCATTGGTAAGAGCAGCAACGGGGGAGATTATCAGCGCAGAAGAGCTAGGCGGCGCCGATGTCCATACGCGCCGATTGGGGGTCGCTGATCATTTTGCAGATGACGACGAGCATGCCATCGAGCTGCTGCGCGGTATCATCGAGAGTCTACCCAAAGCCCGTTCGACCAGCCCGACATGGCTTGATCATCTGGACGTATCCGAACCAGAAGAACCTGTTTATCCAGCAGAAGAAATTTACGGCATCTTACCCACCAGTTTTCGGCAAAGCTATGACGTCCGCGAAATCATTGCCAGGATCGTTGATGGCAGTGAATTTCGTGAGTTCAAAGCCCGCTACGGGATGACCTTGATCTGCGGTTTTGCCCGCATCCACGGCTACCCGGTGGGAGTCATTGGCAACAACGGTGTCCTTCTCAGTGAGAGCGCTTTGAAGGGAACCCATTTTATCGAGCTTTGCGAACAGCGAGGAATTCCGATCCTCTTTTTACAAAATATAACCGGTTTTATGGTCGGAAAAGATGCCGAGACCGGTGGAATTGCCAAGGACGGCGCGAAAATGGTCCATGCAGTTTCAAATACTTCCGTACCGAAACTAACCGTGGTGATTGGCGGGTCATTTGGTGCAGGCAACTATGGCATGGCTGGGCGTGCCTTCGATCCAAGGTTTTTATGGATGTGGCCCAATGGGCGGATCAGCGTCATGGGCGGTGAACAGGCGGCGAATGTACTCTTGATGATCAAACAGGAACAGCTTGAACGGGAAGGTAGACCGCCGCTTTCACAAGAAGAAGCTGATAAGTTCAAGCAGCCGATCCTGGAAAAATATGAGCACGAGGGCAGCCCCTATTATTCAAGCGCCCGTTTATGGGACGATGGCGTTCTTGATCCAATCGAGACCAGGCGAACGTTAGCGCTGGCGCTTGCGATTGTGCTGAACTCGCCCAGGACTACCGGCAATTTTGGCGTCTTTCGAATGTGAGCAGAAAGGAATAGCATGAACATCTTAATCATTGGTGGAAAACGTTTCGTAGGCAGAGCGTTGGTTGAAACCGCGCTGGCGGCTGGTCACACACTCACTCTGTTCAACCGCGGCCAATCGAATTCAGATTGGTTTCCCGAAGTAGAAAACATAGCCGGCGATCGCAATGGGGATTTAAGCGCGCTGCAAAACAGACATTGGCAGGCAGTTATCGATACCTGCGGGTATTTTCCGCGCCAGGTAAACAACCTGCTGACTGCGATTGGGGCGCAAATCGACCACTACACATTCATTTCTTCGATCTCGGTCTATGCAGATTTTAGCAAGCCTGGTCTGAGCGAGGGCGACCCGGTCGCAAAAATAGACGATCCAAGCATTGAAGAAATCACTGGCGAGAGTTATGGCGCTCTTAAGGCATTATGCGAACAAAGCGCCGAAACCCTACTCCCAGACCGTGTTTTGACGGTGCGACCAGGCTTAATTGTCGGTCCATATGACCTATCAGACCGCTTTACCTACTGGCCGGTTCGTGTACAGCGCGGTGGGGAAATCCTGGCTCCTGATTCTCCGGATTGGTTGACCCAGATTATCGACGTCCGGGACCTGGCAGAATGGACGATCCGCCTGGTCGAACACAACGTCACCGGTATATTTAACGCAACGGGACCGGAAAAACCACTGACGTTTGGTGCTGTGCTCGAGGCAAGCTGCAAGATCAGTGGTAATCAACCAGATTTCACCTGGGTAAGCACAAAGTTTCTTCTAGAAAAAGGCGTCCAACCCTGGAGCGAGCTGCCCATGTGGCTTCCTGGAGATGAGGACGCGGGCGGAAACGAAATCGATAACCGAAAAGCTGTTCAACATGGGTTAACATTTTCACCCATCGAGCGCACGATTGAAGACACCTTGACCTGGGAAGCCACTCGGCCACTCGATCACCCATGGAGAGCAGGTCTTCCCGCCGATCGTGAACGCCAACTACTCGAAGAGTGGCGCAAGGCAAACTTGCCAGCTTGAACAGGCGATGACGGTCCAGGAATTTCGCAAAATATTGGTGGCAAACCGAGGGGAAATTGCGGTGCGGGTGATACGCGCCTGCCGCGAGATGGGGATAGGCAGCGTGGCAGTCTATTCGGACGTAGATCGAAACTCCCTGCATGTCCGCCTGGCAGATAAAGCGGTTCATATAGGCCAGTCGCCGCCCAGTCTCTCGTATCTAAATCAAGAACGGATCATCCAGGCAGCGTTGGACAGCGGCGCCGAGGCGATCCACCCAGGATACGGCTTGCTTTCCGAGAATGTAACATTTGCCCAGGCAGTCGAAGATGCGGGGCTGGTGTTTATCGGCCCTCCATCGCGGGCAATTGCCAGCATGGGGGATAAAGGAGCCGCACGGCAGGTGATGGAAAGCGCAGACGTACCGGTCATCCCAGGTTATCATGGGCCGGATGATGAGGCGGCATTTTTGCAAGCAGCAGAGGAGCTGGGCTATCCTGTCTTGGTAAAAGCGGTGGCTGGCGGCGGCGGCAAAGGGATGCGTCTAGCCTGGTCGCCCAATGAGCTGCCGGCGGCGATGGCTGCTGCGCGGCGAGAAGCCCAGCACGCGTTTGATGAAGATCGCTTGATTCTCGAGGCCTTTATTCCCCAGGCCCGGCATATCGAGTTTCAAATTTTAGCTGATAAATTTGGTAACACTGTCCATCTTTTTGAAAGAGACTGTTCCACTCAGCGCCGTCATCAGAAGATCGTCGAAGAAACACCGGCAAAGATCTTGGATCCAGCTTTGCGAGCTGAAATGGGCGGGATTGCCGTTAAAGCTGCGAAAGCCGTCGGTTATATCAATGCCGGCACAGTAGAATTTGTTTTTGATCCAGCTCGACGCCATTACTATTTCCTGGAGATGAATACCAGGATTCAGGTCGAACACCCGATCACAGAATTGGTCGCCGGGATCGACCTGGTGCAGTGGCAAATTCGGATTGCAGCGGGGCAGCAGATTCCGTTTAACCAGGAAGATATTTATCAACGCGGCCATGCGCTTGAGTGCCGGTTATATGCTGAAGATCCAGAGCACCAATTTTTGCCAGCCGGGGGCAGGCTGCTCGACTTTAGAGCACCAATTGGCCCGGGGATCAGGCTCGATTCCGGTTATGCCAGCGGAGATGAAATACCGATCGATTACGATCCGCTGATTGCCAAAATCATCGTCCATGCCGAAGATCGAGACCAGGCTCTGTCGCGGATGTTATCTGCAATCCACGAAACAGTGATCCTGGGTCTACCCACAAACCAGGCTTTCCTGGCAGATTTGATTTCCTCAGAAGCCTTCAGAAAAGGACAAGTCCATACCACCTGGGTTGAGGAAACCTTTATCAACCAGCATGAGTTAGCTCCTGAACTGCCACCAGAAGTCATCATTACCGCAGCACTGATCGAGCGTTTCCGCACCCAGGCAGATCCGGCTGGCAAGACAGCCTTTGCCCGAGATCCATTCAACCCCTGGAAGCTCGATGATCATTTTCGATCTGGAAGATCAGCATGAACCTGCAATTCTTCTCGGGAGATCGTCTATACGAAATAAAATTAGAGAAGCAAGGCGATGCCTTGCGGGCATGGATTAATGAGCAAACCTACCTAGTGGAAATCTTTGACGAACAAGCCGGTGTTTTCAATATAAAAGTTGACGGACAAACCTTTCAATTGCATTGGGCGGAGGATAAAGGTCGCTATTGGATTGCTGAGCGAGGACGGACGTACCGGCTTGAAGCAGCATCGAAACGAAACAGGCCCAAGTTGAACGAGCCTGATGAAGAGCGTCATATCCGCGCCCCAATGCCTGCCCAGGTTCGAATGCTGGCCGTAGCTGTTGGTGAATTTGTCCAGACAGGCCAGACCCTGCTGATCCTGGAAGCGATGAAAATGGAAATTCGGATCACTGCCGTACAAGATGGCCGAATTGAAAAGATTTTTATTGAGGCTGGACAAACGATCAGTCGTGACGAGTTGCTGATAGAAATTGAACCCGTCTTGAGCGGATAGATTCTGTAAAACATTGAGCCCATATTTGGATCATTGGAGGCGGTATGCCTGGTAAATATTTCGAAGACCTAGCCACCGGTCAATATTTCAAGCACAGCACAGGTCGGACGGTTACCGAAACGGATAACGTGCTGTTCTGTTCACTCACCATGAATTCACAGCCATTGCATTTAAACGATGATTTTGCTTCAAGATCGCAGTTTGGTCAGCGGATAATGAATGGTTTGTTTACGCTTGCTTTAGTGGTTGGGCTGAGTGTGAGCGAATTAACAGAAGGCACGATTGTGGCAAATCTGGGATATAACAATGTCACCCACCCGAATCCGCTCTTCCAAGGCGAGACAGTGTATGCAGAGAGCGAGATACTCGAAAAGCGCGAATCGAAATCTCGAAATGATTGTGGGATTGTCCGCTTGAAGCAATTAGGAAAAAAACCAGATGGAACCGTTGTTGTTGAGCTCGAGCGTACGGTTTTGTTTTTAAAGCGTCCCAGGCAAGGGTAGAGACGAGTGGATGGCAAGATTGGAAGGAGGTAAGGATGATGCGATCACGGCGAGCGCTGTTGTATATGCCCGGGGATGACCTGCACAAGATACGCAAGGCGACCACCCTGGATGCGGATTGTATTTGCATGGATATGGAGGATGGCGTTGCTGAAAATCGAAAGGAAGAAGCCCGCAAGGGTATCGTCGAAGCGCTTAATAACCTTTCGTTTGGCCGTTCGGAAAAGCTGGCGCGCATCAATCCGATTGGCTCAGGTTTAGAAAAAGCAGATTTAGAATTCGTCCTTCCATCTCGCCCGGATGGGATCGTCATTCCGAAAGTTTCCGATGGTGCTCAAATCCAATGGGTCAGCGGCCAAATTTCCCAAGTCGAGAGGCAGATGGGCTGGCCTGAGGGAAAAATCTGCCTGATGGCTGTTGTCGAGACGGCACTCGGCATAATCAACCTGAGCCAGATCGCCGGGAGCGACCAACGGCTTGAAGCGCTGATTTTCGGTTCAGAGGACTTGGCCAGCGATATTGGCGCCATTCGCACCCATGATGGCTGGGAGATTTTTTATGCACGCAGTGCCCTGGTCACCCATTGCGCCGCGTTTGGATTGCAGGCGATCGATATGGTTTTTATTGATTTTCAGGATACAAATGGTTTACGCGAAAAATCCTTACGAGGCGTTCAAATGGGTTTTGTGGGGAAGCAGATCATCCACCCCAACCAGGTGGTCCCCGTCCAGGAGGCATTTACACCAGACGACCAATCTATCGCCTATGCGCAGCGCATCACTCTGGCATTTAACTTGCATCAGGCTAATGGCGCCGGCGCGTTTGCATTTGATGGCAAAATGATCGATTTACCTATCGTCAAAGCCGCAGAAAGAACTCTTTCACGAGCTCGGGCGGCCGGTAAAATCCCTTAAGCTGCTCCACCTTCATTTTGGAGGTTAACCATGGCAGAACCAGCTTCAGATCCCCCTCCCCCTGGAACGATCCTGTGGACCGACTTAACCGTTCAGGACGCAGATCGTCTGCGCGACTTCTACTCTCAAGTCGTGGGCTGGCTGCCCGAGCCGGTGGTGATGGACGGTTACACGGATTACAACATGAATTCGCCAATCACTGGAAAGCCAGCCGCTGGGATTTGTTTCGAGCGCGGTGTAAATTCGGGAATACCCGCCCAATGGCTTATGTATATCGTTGTGGCTGATTTAGATGCGAGCCTTCAGCGCTGCCAGGGTTTAGGCGGCAGTGTTGTTCATGGCCCGCGCGGTAATGAGAACTCAAGGTCGCTTGGTGGTGATTAAAGATCCAGCGGGTGCTTATGTTGCATTAATTGAGCTTGCTCAAACATAAAAATTGGGTTAAAATTTTTTAATCGGGAAGTCTCAAATAAATAGGATCCCTTTCGATCTGGCGGGTAAGCCTGTGAAAAACATTAAACCTTTCCCTGTGCTCTATATCATGATTGCAACAATACTGGTGTTGGGAGCGGTTTTATTTCGCGAATCCCTCGTAGCAAGCGCCGAATCTGCACCCTTAGAAAAGCTGTTCGTTGTCGCGCAGGATGAGAAACCAATCAATGGCTGGGTAGTATGTAAGGATCTTGGGATTGGCCCTGTTCCAGGACTCAGCGGGAATAAACAGCGCGTCCGCCTGTGCCACGCCCAAGGTTGGAAGGTTGATACTTACTGCCTGCGACCCGATCTCCCTGTCCCGCTTGTCGGCGGCTCTTGCGTACGCACCGGAGCGGATACCTATTGGTGTGGAAATGGACTGCAGCCTCTAAAAGAATACCGGATCCAGCAAGTCCCAACGCCAACTCCTACCCTCACGACGACTTCGACCTTTATCCCAACCGCGACGACTACCCAGGTGCCAACAGCCAGCGCGACGCTGCCAACAGCCCCTACCCAGCCGACCCGTTATCCCTTATCCAACGGAATACCCCACGCCTCGACCAAAACCCGGTGGGCTTGGATATCGTCAGCTTTTTAGTTATGCGTGGAACCTGCTGCGCTCAAAACCTGCCGTTGGGCAAGTACAAAATAGCACGCCTACACCTTTCAGACCGCTGCATCCCACTTTGGCTGTCACTCCTGAAATCCAGCCTCCATCACCGGCGGTTGGAACTGTTAAAGAATCGAAAATCCAGGGGGTAGAACTCAGCGCTGGTAAAAATCCATTAAGCTTGCGAATCAAGCCCTATACAAAAAAATTCAATTCGGGAAAAAATATTAAAATTTCCTTTAATCTCGGCGCAGACTGCGAATACGGTGACGGGAATGCGTGTGTCAACTCATATATGGACACCCTCGGCGCCGAAATCACCGTCCTTACCGTCCATTCCGGTCTCGGCGGCGAGGCCCAGGAACTACGCCAGGCCTTGGAAGGTACCGGTTTTGACCAGGCGGGGGTCACCATTCAAGAGGTAAGGAGAAATTTGCAAAACCTGGTAGACAGCTCGGTAAAAATTTCGCGAGGTGCGCAGGGCGAGGCTGACTTACGGGTTATTGCCGCGGTTCGGCTGCCAGCGCGCCAGGTGCGCGCATATATCGAGCTTCCGGTAACCGAAATCCTTGCCTACGCCGCCCAGCAAAACTCAGAACTGCTTCCTTATGTCCATCCCGATGAACCGTTAATTCTCCTGGAAACCTGCGGCTGGCGGATGCCAGGCGAGAACATTCCACCTGGTTTGCCCGATACCTCCGCATCGATTTACTTGTTGGTGATGGGTCAGGCGCGCTAGTTCATTCTCTTAACAAAGTGGGAACGAGCATACACGGGGCAAAACCGGGTATAATTTGTTGGTTTTTGCCGTTATGTTTGATTTAACCACGATCGCTGAAAATCTCGAAAAAAGGTCCGATGGTATCTGGTATGCCCGGGAGCAAAATCCGATTGATTATCCCGAAGAAGGAAACTCATTTTGCTACCAGGTGGAGGAAGGATCTTTTTGGTTTAATCACCGGAATTCGTTTATCCTGGAGGCGCTAAGGCGTTTTCCACCTGACGGGGTTTTATTTGACATTGGCGGGGGAAATGGCTATGTCGCCATGGCCATTCAAGCCGCCGGAATCGAAACAGTGCTCTTAGAACCAGGGATCGAAGGGATCCGCAATGCACAGCGCCGCGGCTTAAAGCATCTCGTCTGCTCGACATTGGAGAGTGCTGGATTTACCGAGGGCAGCCTTCCGGCGATTGGAATGTTCGATGTCCTGGAGCATATTCCCAATGACCAGGCTTTCTTACAGCTAATCCACCAATTGCTAGTCCCCGATGGGCGTCTATATCTGACGGTACCAGCTTACCAATTCCTTTGGTCGATTGAAGATGTTTTTGCCCAGCACTACCGGCGCTATTCGCTGAAAATGCTCTTCAAGTTGCTGGAAGCGGCCGGTTTTCAGGTCGAATTTTCAACCTATATTTTTGCCACGTTGCCAATACCCATATTTCTTTTTCGCACATTGCCGAGTAAGTTTGGCTGGCGGCGGCACGGCGATCTGGAAAAAATCGGCTCTGAGTTAAAAATAAACTCAGAGCCTGCCAATTCAGTATTGGACAGCATCCTGCGCCTGGAATTACGCGGTTTACAGCGGTTCAACAAGCTGCCAATTGGTGGAAGCTGCCTCTTGGCAGCCCGTAAAATCTGAACGAAATTCCTCAGATCATTCGCTCAATCTGCTCAATGGCCTGGTAATAATCATCGCCAAGATACGTTCCAGGCATTCGCATGCGCCATTCTGGTTGGGTAACAAAAATGCGCCCACCATATCCGAAAGGCGGTTTCCCTGTGTGGTACACATCAGGTAAATATTTTGGCCAATCCACCAATTCCTCCACGGCGATATCGGTCATGGCAGTTAAAATCAACATTGCCGGGTGAAGCTCGCGAACGATTCCGGTTAACTCTTCTAAAGGCACTGCCTGGCCTAAATATGCCACCGGCCAGCGCCGCCGGCGCAGAAGCGCTGCTAACATCAGTAAACTACCTTCATGCCACTCATGTGGCGCGCAAGCCAATACAATTGGATTGAGGGAACGTGGCGGCGGTCCACTCATCATCCACAGGATCAGGCGCTGTCTTAAATAATTCGTTGCGAAGTGTTCTGTGGCAATGTTAACCGAACCGTTTTCCCAGGACTCCCCTATCTTATTCATCGTCGGACCGATCACATCGATGATAAGCTCCTCAGGAGAAGAAGATGCCTGCGCCTCTCCCATCAGGAGCTCGGCGGATGACAAATCCTTTCTAACCAGAGCTTCGAATAGCCGCGTTTGAAACATTGCTAACAGCGTACTTGCTTCTTTTGGCTGCTGTGTGCTCGGCTGTGAACTCGCCGGTGATTCTACCAGGTGTCCGCTCGTCTCCTGGTGGCGTAGAGCGTTTATCGCCTGTGAGGTCTGCATACCTTCATCGATGCGTTCTTTCACCCAACGCAAGCGCAGCAAATCCTTTTCGGAGTACAGCCGGTGACCGCCAGTGGTTCTTTCAGAGTCCGGAAAATCATAGCGGCGCTCCCAGGCGCGTAGAGTCGCCATAGAAACCCCTGTCATACGAGATACCACCCCAATATTATATAAGGGCTCGCGATTTCCATTGACGACGTCCGGTAGTGGGCTCATATAATTATTCTCCTTAATTAACTTATAACCATAACATCAAAACTATATCCTTGAATCTACGGATTGTCAAGGTATTATTCATATTTTCTATACAATGCCTTGACGCTTTTGGGTTTATTTGCTAAAATCCAGGATGAAAAATAGGTTGAAATATAAAATTGTTTCAGCAACTATTGTATTTGTGTAGTATAGAATTAAGGAGTAGGTGATTGATATGCGATTAATCATTACGGGTGGAACCGGCCTGATCGGAACAGCCCTGGCAAAGGCCTTGGCAAAAAATGGCGATGAAGTGATCTTGCTCAGCAGAAATCCAGAACACTTTCACGAGTCGCTTCCCACCGGCGTTCGCTTACAGCGCTGGGATGGAAAAACAGCCACGGGCTGGGGAGATCTCGTGAGTAAGGATAGTGGGATTATCAATCTAGCCGGAGCAAACTTAAGCTCGGGACGTTGGACCAGCCAGCGAAAGCAGGAAATCCTGCTCAGCCGTATCCAGGCCGGCGAGGCTGTGGTCCAGGCGATCCAGCAGGCGAAGGACAAACCGCAGGTGCTGCTCCAATCTTCTGCGGTGGGTTACTACGGTTCGCGGGGCGATGAAACCATCACCGAAAAGACCCCTGCCGGGGATGATTTCGCCAGCCAGGTGACTATCGCTTGGGAAAAATCAACCGGCGCGGTGGAGCAAATTGGGGTAAGGCGGGTCATTATCCGAACAGGGGTGGTATTATCACAAAGCGGCGGGGCGCTTCCACAAATGCTATTGCCGTTTCGGCTGTTTACCGGTGGGCCGATCGCGAATGGAAAGCAATGGTTTCCCTGGATCCATATGGATGATGAAGTGGCCGCGATTATCTTTCTGCTTCAGCATCCGGATACGGTTGGAATTTACAATTTATCTGCCCCCTACCCTGTTCAAAATCGGGAGTTCGCTCAGGCGATTGGGAAACAAATTCACCGGCCTGCTGCCCTCCCGCTGCCGGCGATTGCTCTGAAAACTATGTTTGGCGAGATGTCATCCATTTTATTGGCCAGCCAGAGAGTGATTCCACAAAGATTGCTCGAGGCAGGCATAGAATTCAAACACCCTCGGATCGAATTAGCCCTGGCAGACATATTGAAATAACTCTGCATTTCGATTGTTAGAAGAGGCATGCCATGAAAATTGGAATCGTTGGAAGTGGTTTTGTCGGCTCAACCAGCGCGTTTGCGATGTTGATGCGCGGCATCGGACGTGAAATCGTCTTGGTCGATATGAATAAGAATCGCGCTGAAGCAGAAGCGGATGATATTCTGCATGCAGCCCCATTTGCAGAACCCGTCAACATTTCTGCGGGAGATTACAGCGACCTCACCGGCAGCCATGTTGTGGTGATAACCGCCGGGGTCAGCCAGCGCCCAGGCGAGAGCCGCTTGGATTTATTGGGTAGAAATGCAAAAATTTTTCACCAGATTATCCCTCAGGTGTTAGAGCATTCACCGGAGGCGGATCTGGTCATTGCGACCAACCCGGTTGACATAATGACCCATCTGGCTGCAACATACGCCGCCGAATTGGGCGTGCCTTCCACGCGGATAATCGGCACCGGCACTACCTTGGATACCGCTCGCTTTCGGGCGCTGCTCGGCAGAAAACTGGACGTCGACCCCCAACACGTACATGCCTATGTAATTGGCGAGCATGGGGACTCAGAAGTCTTAACCTGGTCATTGGTAGATATTGGCGGAATTCCACTGGATGAATTTTGCCGGATGCGCAGCCTCGATCTTTGCGCAGAAGACAAACAGGAAATCGATGATTTAGTCCGTAACGCCGCTTACAAAATTATCCAGGGGAAAGGCTCAACTTATTATGGGATCGGCAGTGCAATTGCTAAGATTGTGGAAGTAATCCTGAATAACCAGCGGGCAATCTTGACCGTATGCACACCGCTTCAGGAAGTCGCTGGGATCAAAAACGTTACCCTGGCGCTACCTCAGCTCCTGGGAGGCGAAGGGATCATCAGCACTCTTTTACCGCCATTGGACGAAGCTGAATTGGACGCACTGCGGACAAGCGCTGCACTTATCCGTGACTTAATCGATCAGCTCGAATCCGTGGGCTCAGAATGAGTTTTCCATTCATACAATTCGACAATTTGTCAAAATCATTTCAAGAAGGCGGACAGGTTCGCGATGTACTGATTCGAGCCAGCGCCCAGTTTCAAACAGGAGAGATTGTAGCCATTCTCGGCAAAAGCGGCAGTGGGAAGAGCACTCTGCTCAATTTGATCAGTGGGATTGAACAAATCGATCAAGGTACGATCTGGATCGGGGGCCGGAATCTGACCGAACTCGATGAACAGCAGCGGACTTTATTTCGACGTCGAAATATCGGTTTTATTTTTCAATTTTTCAACCTGATCCCTACCTTGACTGTACTCGAAAATGTTAGCCTACCAGCGGAGATTAATGGACACAGCGCTCCAAAGGCACACGAGCTTGCCGAATCGCTGCTAGAGGCAGTAGGATTACTGGACCGCGTAAAGACATTTCCCGATCGCTTGTCCGGCGGCGAGCAGCAGCGCGTTGCCATCGCTCGCTCCTTGATTAACGACCCAATCCTTGTTCTGGCTGATGAACCAACCGGCAACCTGGATGAAAATACCGGTACACAAGTACTGGATTTGCTGGATCAGTTAACTCGCCAGTCTGGAAAAAACATGATCCTGGTGACCCACAGCCGTGAGGCGGCTGGGATTGCTGACCGTATCCTTTATTTACGCGATGGTCAGCTCTGTGTAGACGAAAAATCTTGTTAGATGAAACCATGATAAGATAGTTTTTTCGATTTTTCAATTCTACATTTCATCATTCCAGGGAGTATCCAATGCTAAAAATAGAGCTGCTCGACACCAAAAACAAGTCACACGTTAAACGCTTCATTGAGCTTCCATTCTCGATTTACCAAAACATTCCGCAATGGGTCCCGCCAATTCGTATCGATGTCGCCACCGCTCTAAATCGCAGCAAACACCCATTTTATGAGCACTCAACTGCTGATTTTTTTATTGCCACTCGAGATGGTAAGGATGTTGGACGCCTGGCTGTCCTGGAAAACAAACATTACAATGCTTATCACGGAACAAAACGAGCTCAATTTTATTTTTTCGAAAACCAAAACGATCCCGAGGTCACAGCAGCGTTATTCCATCGCGCCGAGGAATGGGCTCATCAGCACGAACTGGATGAAATGATCGGCCCGAAAGGATTTGGAGCTCTCGATGGTTATGGCTTATTGGTGAAAGGTTTCGAACACCGCCAAATGATGACCATGATGAATTACAACCTTGCTTATTATCCCGAACAACTGGAAATGCTTGGTTTTGAAAAAGAGGTCGACTTTGTTTCTTGCTATCTCTCAGCAGAATCGTTCAACCTCACTGAAAGAATTCACAGTATCGCCGATCGGGTCCAAAAGCGGGGCACATTAAGGGTAGAACGATTCGAGACTAAGGCCGATCTAAAGTCTTGGGCTAGCCGGATCGGGAAAGCTTATAACCAAGCTTTTGTGAGCAATTGGGAATATGTACCTTTGACAGATCGCGAGATCCAGTTTGTTCTGGATAATATCCTGATGATTGCAGATCCGAAATTAATCAAAATTATTTCGCATGATCAAGCTGCTGTGGGTTTCTTGCTAGGATTTCGGGATGTCAGCGCGGCTTTACAGCGCTCTAAAGGGAAACTCCTGCCATTTGGAATGATCGATATCCTGCGAGAATTACGCCGTTCCGAGTGGGTGGCGATGAATGGAGCGGGCATTTTACCCGAATTTCAGGGTCGCGGCGGCAACGCCCTACTGTATACTGAAATGGAAAATACGGTTAAGAATTATGGTTTCAAGCACGCCGATCTAACCCAGGTGGCTGAAAGCGCAGTGACCATGCGCCAGGATTTGATAAATCTTGGTGGGAAACCTTATAAAAATCACAGGGTTTACAGAAAGAAATTATGAGCTTATACCGGCTTGGCTGGCGACAATTGTTTCGCCATCCCTGGCAGACATTTTTAATGGTTCTGGGGATCACCTTGGGTGTTGCTGTGGTTGTCGCTGTCGATTTGGCAAATATCAGTGCCAGCCGAGCATTCGATATGAGTACAGACGCGGTTGTGGGGAAATCAACACACCAGATTACGGGAGGCCCAAACGGGCTAGATCAAGCGGTGTACGCAAATCTGCGCCAATCAGGGACTGTATCGTTTGCCGCACCTGTCATCCTAGAATATGTTTCATCAGCAGAGCTTGGCGGCGGGTCGCTGCAGCTCCTCGGTTTGGATCCCTTCGCCGATGCGCCTTTTCGCAATTACCTTCGTGGACCAGAAAGTTCTTCTCAGCAAGATCGCGAAATTAAGCCTCAAATTGCAATTGTTGATCTTGCCAATTTTTTGGTACGTCCAGGCGCTGTTTTTATATCAGAAAACCTGGCAAAGCGAAATCAACTTCAAATCAATCAGACCATCGACCTGGTTAGCGGAGGGCGAACTCATCCGGTTACGATCGCCGGACTGCTCAAAGCCTCTGATCGTTTGAGCCAGATTGCGCTGGATGGGTTAATCCTGGCCGATATCGCCACAGCCCAGGAGATAACCGGAAGACTTGGAATCATCGATCGAATCGATTTAATCTTACCAGCCAACCCGGAACAACCTTGTCAGCCGGGCGCAGACCAACCTGATGGGTGCCAGGCAGCTATCCAGGCTTTCCTGCCGCCCGACGCCCACCTGGAAACCGTCGAAGGACGCAGTGGTACGATCCAAGAGATGACCAGTGCATTTCGGGTGAACCTGATGGCGCTCAGCCTGCTCGCTTTGGTGGTAGGGATGTTCTTAATCTACAACACGATGACTTTTTCCGTCATCCAAAGGAGAAGGCTTTTTGGCACGCTGCGCTGCCTTGGCATCACCCGTAGGGAAATATTTCGCCTGGTAAGTTCTGAAGCTTTGATTATCGGTATAATTGGCTCTTTTTTCGGAATCATCTTGGGTGTTGCGCTGGGACAGGCAGCTGTCCGATTGGTTACGCAGACGATCAACGATCTATTCTTCGTCTTGACCGTTCGGGGGGTGCAAATCCCGCCGGAAAGCATCCTCAAAGGAGGGTTGCTAGGCATCGGGGCAACGATGCTTAGCGCCATCCCGCCAGCCTGGGAGGCGGCTGCGGTGTCGCCCCGTGCCGCTCTTTCACGTTCCGGTTTGGAATCAAAGGCACGCCGGGCAATCAGGCTCGCCGCAGTTTTGGGACTGGTTTTCATCCTGATTGGGTGCATCATCCTGGTCATTAGCGAAAAATCCTTAATAGGAAGTTTTGCAGCTACATTTGGGATCATTATCGGTTTCGCCATGCTTGTCCCGATAACGACTGAGTGGCTGATGCAGGGCGCAATTTCACCCTTTGGGCGCTTGTGGGGTACTTTGGGACGCATGGCGCCCCGCGATGTCGTTAAGTCTTTAAGCCGCACCTCGATTGCAGTGATGGCTCTGATGGTGGCAATTTCTGTAACGATTGGGGTAAGCTTGATGGTGAGCAGCTTTCGCAGCACTGTCGTAACCTGGTTGGAAGAGACACTCCAAGGCGATATCTATATATCTGCCCCGAGCGTCGCTGCTAACAGACCGTCGACAACGATCACGCCTGGCGTAATCTCCCAAATTCGAGAATGGCCTGGGATAGAGCGGATGGATGTCCTTCGTTCTGCAATTGTTGATTCTCCGATTGGAAAAATCCAGGTCTCAGCAACCGACAATCGTGACGTTGCCAACGACCGTTTGTTTCTCTCGAACAGCTTACCAAAGGACAAAATTTGGGATCAAATGCTCGCTGGCGCAGTAATCGTTTCAGAACCCTTTGCGAACCGCAATGAGATTCCTCGTATAGGCGGGCAGATCGCAGTGTATACGAAACAAGGGCTCCAATATTTGCCTGTTGCCGGGATTTTCTATGATTATGCATCTACCCAGGGGACGGTAATGATGGCTTTGCCGATCTATCAGAAATACTGGGAGGATAAAGAAATAAGCGCGCTGGCTTTACAAGTGAATCCATCCAGCGATGTGGAAGAAATCGTGCGTCACCTGCAGAAAAATTTCTCCGTCGAACAAAATTTAATCATCCGTTCAAATAGAACACTCCGTTCAGAAGTTTTGGTCGTTTTTGACCGGACTTTTGCAATTACCCGCGCTTTACAAATCCTTGCTACCCTGGTTGCATTTATTGGAGTGCTGAGCGCACTGCTCTCGCTGGAGCTGGAGCGACAACATGAAGTCGGCATTCTCAGGTCGCTTGGGTTAACCGTTCGCCAATTGTGGAGATTGATCCTACTCGAAACTGGCTTGATGGGCGCTGTTGCCGGTGTATTAGCAATGCCCTGCGGGTTTATTCTGTCAATCATCTTAATTTACATCATTAACCGAAGATCCTTTGGTTGGACGCTGCAACTTCAACTCGATTGGACGCCATTCGCAAACGCATTGTTGCTAGGAGTGAGTGCGGCGCTGCTGGCTGGGATCTATCCGGCTTTCAGAATGGGAAAGACAATCATTTCGCACTCTCTGCGCTCAGAATAGCTGCCCAGTCTTGGCGGCCGTTTCGTAGAATGGG
The DNA here is from genome assembly GCA_963770655.1 of uncultured Chloroflexia bacterium. Lineage (GTDB taxonomy): Bacteria > Chloroflexota > Anaerolineae > Anaerolineales > UBA4823 > CAZAGA01. Next base: position 98,749 of record CAVYQO010000009.1, read on the forward strand.
AATTACAAGAAAATGAAAAAATCTCTTTTAATGGTGATGAGTATCGCCGGCGTGGCTGGTCTTTTCGCAATCATCCTCGGCTTGAAATGGAATGAAAAACCAGGACAAGTATCTTCTAGCCTGGCAGTGCAAGCGGCCCCAGCATCTATTGCCGGTTACACAAGGGCTGAAGGGCCTCGAGATCTTGTATTTCCGGATGACAATGGACCACACCCAGAGTACCAAACCGAATGGTGGTATTTTACAGGGAATTTGGACGCTGAGGATGGGCAGCACTTTGGTTATCAGCTTACTTTTTTTCGCCGGGCGTTATTCCCACAAAATCTAATGACCCCACGCGCTTCGGATTGGGCGACGAATCAGGTTTACCTGGCCCATTTCGCTGTGACGGATGTCAAAGGCAAGCGTTACCAGGCATTCGAACGCCTGAGCCGGGGAGCTCTTGGGCTGGCAGGCGCACAGGCTGAGCCGTTCCAGGTCTGGCTGGACGATTGGAGGGTAACGGAGGTTGAACCTGGTTCTTATGCGCTAAGCGCCAGGCAAGGAGATATAAGCATTGATCTCAAGCTGACCGATGTTAAAGGACCGATTTTACAAGGAGACCAGGGGTATAGTCAGAAAGGTCCAGAACCAGGAAATGCTTCATACTATGTCAGCAATCCGCGCTTGACCTCCCAAGGAACCATCCGGGTCGATTCAGAAGAAATACCGGTGCAAGGTCTCAGTTGGGTCGATCATGAATGGAGCACCAGCGCCTTAAGCAAGGATCAGGTTGGCTGGGATTGGTTCTCGCTTCAGCTCGATAACGGCGACGACCTGATGTTATTCCTAATTCGGAAAGCCGATGGCACAGTCGATCCTTTTTCGAGCGGAATTCTGATCAAACCGGATGGTCAGACCCAGCAATTCACCAGGGATGAGTTTATAATTCAAGCACTGGATGAATGGAAAAGTCCACACAACGAGGCTGTCTATCCTGCCGGGTGGAAAATCGAGATCCCCTCAATTGGAGCCAGCCTGGAGCTCCTACCTTACCTGGCAGATCAAGAATTGAATTTATCGTATACCTACTGGGAAGGCGCTGTACGAATATCCGGTAAGGTTAATAATCGACCGGTTTCCGGAAATGGCTATGTCGAGCTAACCGGGTACAGCGGTTCGATGGGCGGAGAATTTTAATTTTTTGGAGTAATCAATGAAAAAAATATTAAAACGATATTGGTTCCTTTTACCTCTGGTATTAGCCCTGGCTTTGGCAGGGTTTGTAATATGGGCTGAGACTCCGCCGGCGCCCGAAGCCGTCGCTTTAGAAGCCATGAATTCCGATGAGCTGGTGGAAGTTACCCAAGATCACTGGATTGTTTTCGAACCTAAAAATGAGCCTGCCAAGGCAGGGGTGATATTCTATCCTGGTGGACGTGTTGATGCGCGGGCTTACGCTCCACTGGCGCGCTCGCTTGCTGAACAAGGGTATCTTACTGTGATCGTGCCGATGCCATTAAACCTGGCTGTGTTCTCCCCCGGAAAAGCACAAGAGGTCATCGCTGCTTATCCAGAAATCGATACCTGGGTCATCGGAGGACATTCACTCGGCGGCGCAATGGCAGCCAATTTCATCTATAAAAATCCAGATCAAGCAGATGGTCTGTTTTTATTAGCCGCTTACCCGGCTTCAAACAACGATTTGTCAAGCCTTAACCTGCCGGTTGTATCGATCTTCGGGACAAATGACGGTCTGGCTACTGCGGATAAAATTGAGGCATCACGCGCCCTACTCCCTGGAACTACGCGTTGGGTCTCGATTGAGGGAGGGAACCACGCTCAATATGGCAGTTATGGAATACAGCCGGGGGATAATCCAGCAAACATCCCAGAAGAAGAACAACAAAACCAGGCTGTTGCTGCGATCGTCAGTTTACTTACGGCCATCCAGGGAAGAACACCATGAAAAAATAATTGTGCTGAAATCAGCACCGACTTCTGGTAAACCTGGTACTGTCAGTATATAATCAGAGGCGACGCCAGCAAACCTGGGCGGCATTATTCTTTAATTTTGAGGTGCAGCATGAGCCACTCGGGACGTTCAGAAAGAGCCCAACGCAGAGCCGCTAAGGTTCGCAATCAACGCATTGGGCTGGTCGTACTTGGAATTTTATTGCTTGCTTTGATCGCTTTTGCGATTTTCCAATCCTCAAACAAACCAAAACAAGCGGCAGCGCCGACCGTGGAAAGCCCTTCCGGATTGGTCATTGAGGATCTGAAGATCGGCGAAGGGCCCCAGGCTATGACAGGCAATAAGGTTACGGTCGATTACACTGGCAGGCTGACCGATGGCACAAAATTCGATTCGTCGAAGGATCGGAATAAACCCTATATATTTACCTTAGGCGTTGGACAGGTGATCCAGGGTTGGGATGAAGGAATTGTCGGGATGCAGGTTGGCGGGAAGCGCAAACTTACCATTCCAGCGGAGCTTGGCTATGGAGCGGAAGGCGCAGGGGCGCTGATCCCTCCCAATTCCACGCTGATATTTGAAGTTGAATTACTAGATATCCAAGAGTAATTTCTAAAAAGAGGCCACCCTGGATTTGATGGCCTCTTTTATTAATAAATAACGAAACTACAACTCGCCGGTCGCACCCATCTTATCGCGAATAACCCGACCCAGGCGGGAGATACCTTCCATTATTTTTTCAGGGGTTGCATTCGAAAAATTGAGGCGCATGGTATTATGACCACCGCCATTTGGGTAAAAAGGACCGCCTGGTACAAATGCCACTTTTTGTTCGATAGCGGTCTTCAGTACATCCGAAGAGCTTAATGATTCAGGCAGCGTACCCCATAAGAAGAGACCGCCCTCGGGATGGGTCCACTCAACCCCCGGCGGGAAATAGCCATCCATAGCGGCCAACATCACATCCCGCCGTTGGCGATAAACGTCGCGGATCAATTTGACGTGGCGATCTAGAAAACCACCCTTGGCAACTTCATAGGCGACAAATTGGTTGAATGGCGAGGTGTGCAAATCGGCACCCTGCTTGGCCTGGACTAACTTTCGGATCACCTCGGGAGGAGCAACCACCCAGGCAAGACGTAAACCAGGCGCCAGGGTTTTGGAAAAGGTGCTCAAATAAATCACATTGCCGCCATAACAAACCTTGCAATTATCGCGAAATTGGCTATCCAGGACAACTGCAGAAGGCAGATGCTCGCCTTCATAGCGAAGCTGGCCGTAGGGATCGTCCTCAACGATTGGAACGCCGTAACGATCAGCCAGTTCGATTAATTTCATCCGCCGTTCCATTGCCAGGGTTACCCCAGTGGGATTTTGGAAATTCGGTAAGACGTAGATGAACTTTGGCCCGCTCCGCAGAGCCTCTTCTAATGCGTCGGTGACCATACCATGCTCGTCCATCGGCACCGTTATATACTCTGCTCCATAAGCATTCCAAGCCTGCAGCGCGCCCAGGTAGGTTGGCGATTCGACGAGGACATGGTCGCCACGGTTTATTAATATTTTTCCCAACAGATCCAAGGCCTGCTGCGATCCGGAGGTGATCAGGACGTTGTCGGGTGTAATTTCAATGCCATAACGAACAGAATGGCGGACAATCATTTCTCGGAGCGGGCGATAGCCTTCGGTAGGACCATACTGCAACGCTTGCGGGCCAGAGTCTTTCAACACACGCTGACAAGCTTCAGAAAATTCTTCGATGGGGAATACATCGGGAGCGGGCATCCCCCCACCGAATGAAATAATATCGGGTTGTTCGGTTAACTTGAGAAGTTCACGGATTGCCGAGCTGCCCATTCGCTGGGTGCGCTGCGCAAAACGATTGTCCCAAGGTGTTTGCATATTTTTCTCCTAGCATAATTAAGATGGACAACAGGTTGGTAAATACCAACCTGTTGTCATGGGGGTGGAAAATTTGGAAATGCAACTAAATCACTCAAGGCTATGTTTCCTATCCATCATAAATTGTAGCCTTTATGGACAGCCTGTCAAGTGACTTATGTCCTATCGCTGTCAGACAACTTATACCTTTCAATCATGAGAACACGGGATCAGAATTCATTTTTCAATGCCGACCTTGCCGCATAGAAGCCACACATACCGTGTACCGCACCACCCGGAGGGGTGGATGCTGAGCAGAGATAGATCCCTTTAGCAGGGGTCCTGTAAGGATCCAGGCTAATTGTGGGGCGAAAATAGAGCTGGCGTAAATTCTGAACGCCGCCCACAATGTCACCACCAATGTAATTGGGATTGTATGCTTCCATCTCGGCGCTGTTGAAACTATGCCTGGCCAGAATCCGTTGGCGAAAGCCAGGGGCAAATCGTTCGATCTGAGCTTCGATCCGTTCAGTCATATCGAATGTCGATTTGGCGGGTACGTGACAGTATGCCCAAACGGTGTGTTTGCCGGATGGCGCCCGGCTCGAATCGAACAGGCTGGTTTGGGTGAGCAGAATATATGGTCTTTCAGGGTTAATCCCTTGCCATGTCTCTCGTTCGGCCTTGGCAATTTCGTCGAGCCCGCCGCCTACGTGCACCGTGGCCGCCTGGGCACAATCGTCTACAAGCCATGGTATCGGCGCGTCCAGAGCATAATCGAGTTTGAAGACCCCCGGACCAAAGCGGTATTTTTTCAAGGCGCGTTGGTAGCTTTTTGGCAGCCGATCGCCGCAGATATCCAAAAGCTGGGGGGGGAAACATCGAAAAGATATGCCCTGGCGTCCGGGAGCTCATTCATGCTCTCAACCAGACGACCTGTTTCTACTTTCCCACCCAGGGCGATAAAATACTTGGTTAATGCATCGGCGATGGATTGAGAACCGCCTCTGGCCAGAGGCATACCCATCGCATGCGCTGACATCTGCAGAGTTACCGCGACTCCACCCGTCGATCCTGTTTCCAGGGGCTGAATCGAATGACCGCCGAATCCAGCGAGCAGCGCTTGAGCTTCTTCGGTTCGAAAAGTGCGCTTCGCAAGGGATGCGGCAGATTGCACAGCCGAGAGTCCAAAGCGGGCCATCGCCAACGGATGACGAGGTGGCAGTGGGATCGGACCGAGCAAATCCTGAACAATCTTCTCAAAATTCTCAACCAGCGGGTTAAATAGACGCTGATAAGCGCCTGCATCACGGCCAAACGCTTTTGCTGTGCGCTCCACCGAGCGGTAAAGCATCACCGCCCGTTTGCCGTCTAATGGATGCGCTGCTTCTGCAGTGGGAAACACCCATTCCAAACCAAATTTTTGGAGGGGCAGAGAACGAAAGAATGGAGAGCTGACGCCGACGGTATGAATCGTAGAACATACATCGTGACGAAAGCCCGGCAGAGTCAACTCAGCGGTGCGCGTGCCCCCTCCAACAGTATCCTTGGCTTCGAGAACAAGGACAGATTTTCCGGCACGCGCCAAAGTAATCGCAGCCGATAAACCGTTTGGCCCTGATCCAATAATCACCGCGTCATAATAAGGTCGTAAGTTTGTCGTCGCTGGCATAGATCTGAAATTAACTAACCCCCTTTGATTTTCATCCAGCGAAATGGCGCCCCGATTACATAGATCATTGTCCTTGCACCGGCATTTTTCCAGATATTCCTGGCGCCGCTCCATTGTACCTTCGGATCTACACAGACTTTGTTAAACGTAATTTTTCCAACAACGCCTAACTCCGCAGCTAAATTTTTCAACACAGTTTTCCAAATCAACTCCTGCTGTGCGGCCGCGCCAAAGTAGCGATCGAACATTTCATAGATTGGATCTGAAGATCGCTCTAAGGATTGAACTTGGGCAACCGGAACGCCGCTATCATCATCGGTGACGCTGAATGTATTCCAACCTGAGACTGGAAACCCTTCTGGCGTCATTACCGTGAATTGGAAATCGTCGACGTACAACACAGTCACCCCGCTGCGCACTGGCAGTATGCTGGGTGAACCTGGAAATGCCGGAACTTTTGCAGAGATGAATAAGACGTCGTTCGGTTTTATTCCAGTCATCGGCGGATAAAAATGGTTCTCGGGAGGCTGGAAATCGGCGAACTTCACCTTCCACAACTGCATGATTTCCTGAGATGTTTTCTCCGCTCCCTCCAGGCGTACCTGGTACGTCTTCTGCCATAAACGCCCAAAACCCTGCAGGGCGCCTGAACGCCTGCGGCCCTCAATATTAATATTTGTAGCCCCTGGCGGTACCTGGTCGACCTGTATGGTTGGTGTTGCGCTCGCCCAACCTGGCGCATTTCCAGGCTTTTCACTAGAATCTGGAGATCCGTCCATAACAATACCTCCTCGCAGTTAAGCACCGACTCAATGTTTCATTTCAAAAATACTCGAACAAAGCTCAATTTGCTGCTGCAACCGCTGCTTCTTCAGAGGCGAAAATCAAGATGGCTTCGTTCAAGCGGGTGAGCTCAAAAATTTGCTGGTAATGCTCACCCAGGCCAAAAGCTAACAAGCGCTGTTTCTGACGTTGGACACGAATGAGCAAGGTAACCAACAGCCCAATGCCAGAACTATTCATGAATTCCAATTCTGTAAAATTCAAGATGATCGATTTTGCCCCGTTAGACGTAGCCTCAGTGTAAGCATCCATCAAGCTTGTCTCAGCGAATGCATTAATTTCGCCCTGGATATCCAGTATGCCAATCGTTTTCCCAACCATGCGGACTTCAACGTTCACTTTTGCCTTGGTCATTTCCTAATCTCCTATCATCCTAAGTATGCTGTACTTCTTGTAATGCGCTTGTCTCATCCGGATAAATATTCATGAAATCAGCCAACCGTGTGATTTGGAAGATTTCCACATAATGCTCACTCAGGCTGACGACCACAAGCCTGCGATGACTCTTCCGCGCCTGGGCTAACAAGCTGACGATCAAAGCAATCCCAGTACTGTTGATATACGAAACTTCCTGAAAGTTAAGAATTACCGTCTCAGCTTCCTGGGCCTCGGCTTTTTGGTAGGCTGCGAGCAGAGCAGTCTCGGCAAAAGCATTAATCTCCCCTTGCAGATCGATGGTAGCGGTTTTGCCTTGATAACGCACAGTTGCGTCAAAAGGTTGGGATTTCATATAAATCTCCTTAACCTGGCTGCCCAGGCACATTGAATATTAACTCTACCGTATGATGCGCTGCATCCGTATGCACTTTCATTTCATCGACCATTTTCTCAATTAAAAACAAACCCCAACCGCGCGGCGACTGCAAGCCGGCTAACTTTGCATCCAGGTCAGGCTGCATATGATCGGGAATGGGGACATCGCCGCCTCGATCGGTGATGTAGATCGTGAAGCGGTCGTTCGATTTTACGACACGGATCGTGGCCGGTACCCCAGGGTCGTACTTATTCCCATGCTCGATAGCATTGAGGGTTGCCTCCGCAACGGCAGTTTTTAATTTTTCCAGACGATCAAGTGGAAATCCTGCCTTGCTCACAATTTCCGCAACTTGATCCATGGCCAGGCGCTCATTACCCGGCTCGCTCGAGATGCTGAACTCTGCCAGGGTCTGCTCGCCAGGGTTGATCGGATTTCCATCGCGAACGGGAGGCATAACCTGTAGGCGGCGGAGGGCGACAAAAGTGACATCATCCTCCTGCTCCCAATCAGGTCCGGTAAATTTCACCAATTCGTCCATCAAAGTGTGGATCTGATCCGAGCATTCGCTTCCGGCGACGATCAACTGGCGGAGACGTGGGAAGCCAAACATTTCGCCTGTCGGGTTATGGGCTTCAACCAAGCCGTCGCTGTAAAGTAAAATGCTCTCCCCCGGCATCATTTCAGCTTGATTTTCATTATAGACCATTCCCGGTAACAGACCTAATGGCATACCCGTGGCGCGCAATTCCATTGTGCCATTTAAAGAACATTTTTCCGGCAAATTATGACCGGCGTTCGCATAAACCAGATGTCCGCTTTCTGGGTCCAGTAAAACATATAAACAGGTGACGAACGTATTTTTAGGAATATCCGGACAGAGCAATTCGTTTGTCCGTTCAAGGACGGCGCCAGGAGTGACCAATCTTTCTGCTGTTGAGCGGAGGATCGAGCGGGTCGTCGCCATCACCAAGGCAGCCGGAACGCCTTTACCGGTAACATCGGCGATCACTATACCCAATTTTCCATCCGGAAATTCAAAAAAGTCATAGAAATCACCGCTTACCTCACGCGCCGGCTGCCATAATGCTTCGATCTGCCAGTTGTCTAACTGAGGTATTTCTTTTGGCAGGAGGGTTTGTTGGATGACGCGGGCGACGCGCAGCTCTTGTTCGATGCGCTCACGCTCACGGGCCTCAATCTGCTGCTGGCGAGCGAGCTGGGCTACGCGCAAGGCTGGGGCAGCCTGGGTGGCCAGGGTATTCAACAGGCGAAAATCATCGCTCGAGTAATCCTGCTCACTTAATCGGGGACCCAGGTTGATCAGCCCGATCAATTCGCCCTGACTGACTAATGGAACAGACACCCTCACGCCCACATTTTTTAAGAACTCTAGTGCCGGCGAATCCATATCCAATTTCTCGAGCTGCACTACGCCAGAAGCGCTGATCAGGTAATGCAGAAATGGGTCGTTGGGGGCAAATTCGTACTCAACTGGCTTGACCCGCCGAGTTGGAATTGCTGCACTAGAATCGCCAGGCGGCGTAGCAGATTGGGAACTTACAGGTGTAATAGACTTAGTCGATTTCTGAAATAGCTTCATAATTGATCTTGTTACTCCAAATTATTTCCCAATTCTAACGAATGAGCGTCCTAAAAACGTTACGAAAGTGCACCTGGGGAAAATTTCTATTATTCCATTTGAAATCAAGCCAGGTCTCGCCTTTCCCATTCGGCAGTATTCGCCCGGCCAAACGCCCGCCACTGCGGTGTCAGCGGCAGGACGCCTAATTCGCGGACAACTGTTCGCGCGGCTAGACCGATGACTGCGGTAAAGGTCGGATAGGCAATCTGCAGCTCGGCGAATTGTTCCACCCACATGTCGCCCACCATCCCCACGGCTACCATATGAACAATTTCTAAAGCCTGCTCTCCCACCACATGCGCTCCGAGGATTCGATGGTTATCTCTGGAGACGATCAGCTTGCACGCCCCTTCGATATGATCATCGATAACCGCCCGATCCATTTCAGAATAGGCAACAGTGGCGACGACCACGTCCTCCTGCGCCCGCGCCTGAGCCTCGGTCAAGCCAACGCTGGCATATTCTGGATCCGTGAAACCGCCATGAGGGACGATCGTGTGCTGTTGGCGGTTTCCCACCCCGAGCACGGCGTTTTCAGCCGCAGCGAGGGCTTCGTAACCGGCGCTCTGCACTAACATCATCCGCCCGGTGACATCCCCAGCGGCAAAAATATGCGCCGCGCTCGTTTGCAGATAATCATTTACACGGATATAATTGCGAGCCATCTCAACCCCGGCAGCGGAAAGGTTCAGAGGGTCCAGGTTTCCCAACCAGCCGGTGGATAAGATGACTGCGTCGCCTAAGACTTTGTGCGATTCGCCGTTCTGAGTAAAATGCAGGTCAAAGCCAGCGCTCGTTTTCTCAATCTTTTCAATGCCGCTGATCCCGGCGATCACCTGAATCCCGCGTTGGCGGAAAGATTCCTCGATTGCATTGGCAATCACTTCATCTTCAACCCGCAATATCTGCGGCGAGACCTCCAAAATCGTCACGCGCACCCCAAATGCACTAAAAATGGAGGCAAGCTGACAGCCGGTGGCGGCGCCGCCAACCACAATCAAAGATTTAGGCAGTTTTTTTAGGCTCCAAACGTCGGAGTGAGTAAGCGCATATTCTTCCCCGGGGAAATCCAAGCGGCGCGCTCGCCCTCCTGCACAAATAATAAATTTTTGCGCCTGTAATTGCGTTCCATTTTCAAGCTGGATGGTTTGCGGATCCAGAAAACGAGCTGAACCAACACCGATGTATGATTCCACACCCGAAACTTCAAGATGGTTGATTAATTGTTTCTTTTCATGAATTGTATAGACTACCTTCTGGACGCGGTGCATCAATTTTTCAAAATCCAAGTCGGGAGGCCTGGCGATCAAACCATACTCATCGAATTGCTCTGCATCCCGCCATAAGCGAGCCGCCTTTGCTAGTACTCGTGTGGGAACACAGCCGTCATTTGTGCAGGTACCGCCCATTCGATTCCGCTCAACCAGAGCAACAGAAGCGCCCAACTCACGCGCTCGCAGCGCCGCGGTGACCCCAGCCGGACCGCCGCCAATCACCAATACATCATACATCTTTGCCTCCTATTTTTCGCTGTGTTTTTGGCACCCAGAACAATACCTTATCTGGCTGCATCGTTCTTTCAATGACACCTATCAGGTCATCGCTGAGCTGCCCAAGATCCACCTGCGTCCTGAGCCTGATGACAAAGTCCTGAATGATTTCTTCTTTCTGCTGATAACGGTTATACCAGTGATGATCCACAAAACGCTGCACCGCCCTGCGGAAGGGGGTATAGATTATAACGATGAGGAGGGTAGCGCTCACATTGATAAAGTTATTGTGTCCCCAAAATCGGTCAAAGACTGCATCCATCCCGATTACAAACAAAAAATAAACCACAACCAGGGCGAGCGTCAATGCTGTGTATATGATCGTTCTGCGGATGACGAGGTCGAATTCCCACAAACGATAGCGCAGCATCGAAAAAGCGATCGACATCGGAAATATTAACAGAAGGGGCGTTAATAGGAGCGGGTTGAAGCTTGTGTTGATGAAAGCTTGCAGAGCAAACCAGATGCCAATTGGAGTAAAGGCGATCACTGCGCCCCATAAGATCATCCGGACTTGCTGACGAGCCAGGAGCGGTAAGGGCAAGCGGAGCCGCAAAATCATGCTCGTGATAAAGATGGCAATTCCCAAGGCCACATAAAGATAGCTATAAAGCCAGGGAAGGACGTATGCCCATGGCCGCTCCAGGTCATAAATCAAGATCAGGCCCCAGCCAGCTAGCAGAAAGGAGAAACCATAAGCCAGGCCACGCACCCAGATCCGCTGCGAAATCGCTGCCGCAACTGGGAAAAACACAGATAAACCAATGATCGCCCCGCCCAGTTGGGCAACCGCCAGGGTCCACACTGGCGTCCCGATGTGCGAAGTCCAGATAGCAAAAATAAGCGCACTCACCATGCCCGCGCAGGTCGAGAAATACGCAAAAGCGCGGCCGGCGCCAGTCCCGCCGCGCAAGCGATAGACCCACATACCCAAGAACAAATACACCAAGCCAATCAAATAAGGCAGCCAAAATAACCGTGAAGAAATCCCGATTCGGGAAATGGCTGAGTTCGATCCCATCGAAAATCCTGCTGCTCCCATCGGGTAAAGCAACTTTCACCGAGATTTGCTGTCCAAAGGAAGCTTGTTCAAAGAAATTGTGATAATCAGAACTTGTATTTACATCTTTTCCATCGAGCTGTGTGACACGCATCGGATAACTGAGCCCATTCAGACTACCAGCCCAGCCAGAACCAGTGGTTGTAGAGACGACCAACGTTTGTTCAACCAAAAAACCAGGAAAGGGTTGGGATCTCCATTGGATCGCTGAGATGGGTGCAACGAGAATGCTTATGAAAGCCAGGACAAAGGCTGTAAGCGTCCCAAAACGACTGAGGCTCGGGATGTTAACGAAGCTGGTTTTCATCTCGCAGGTCCTTATCAGGGGATACACGCGTCAGCCAAAATGAAAGGAATTCGGGCTGCAAAGTTTCGCGGAGGATACCGACGAGCTGAGTGCTGACTTCTTCCAGATCGACATCTTCGCGCACCATGCTGCTGAAGGAGTCTACTGCCTGGACGGCGTTGTAATCTTTTCGAAAAAAAACCCGATCGATATCGGATTGGATGCGTTTTCTTAAAGGTGTGAACATGGCCGCTATAGCCAGGGTAGAAAGAATAGAAATAAAGGATGATTTTTGACCGGTTGCATATTCAAAAAGAGCTTGCAGGAGGATCACGGATCCAAAATAAATCACAATTAAGGTGACTGTAAGCGCTGAATATGCAAGCGTCCGGCGGAGTAAAACATCAATATCCAATAGAGCTGCGCTAAGCACAGCGATGAGAATTGAAACAGGAAGGATCAATGTCCAAACCAGGGAAATTACATTCCACGAAAGAAACATTAAAGCATTTTGTTCAAAAATAGGAATAAAGCGCCGGATTATTTCAAGGAATACTTCACCTCCCCAGGTTAAACCTACCCCGAGCACAACCCATTTCGTCTGGATTTTCTGAGTGGGGTTAAAGACCCGGCGGTAGCGGTAGGCAAGGACAAAGAGGCTGGAGGCAACCAGAATGAACAGGTAGAGAACGGCATAGTCGGATGGCTCGCCTGGCGAAGACAATAATAAAACCGGAAAAGCCGAATTGGCAAAGACCGTCAAAACCCAAAAAACAGCCAGAATGATCGTCCAGCGCGGTCGAAAGCTGCCCGTGGGAAATATGTAGAAAAAGACGACTAATAAAATGGAATTTATAGTTCCTAATCCACGGGCGAGCAAGCTCAATTGAGGATAATTCAGGAATAATATCCGATACAAATCTGCCTGGATCGAGGTGATCAGCATTAAAGAAACAAAGATCGCCAACCAGTCCTTCGATTTTCGCGAATAAATAAATACCCCAATCCATAGATTGGCCAGATACACCACAATTTGAATGGCGACAATCAAACGGGCGTAAAATTGGAAGTTTATACCGGCCAATTCCAGAATGATCGCCCGACCCAGATTAAGCTGAAGCGCCAGGCAATTTGCAGTAATACACACCTTGTTTAATATTTGGAAATAGGAAGGAACTGCAACCAGGAACAAAAGAATGCTCAGACTGGTGAAAATCCACCAACAAGCCTGGACCAGGTAGATCCCCTGTTTCGGTTTTTGGACTTCTCCGAGCGTTTCTTCCATATATTTAAATAAACCTGCCCAATTAAATACGATGATTATACATCAGCCCTGATTAATAAATACTAAATCGGTCTTATTATACTTATTAATAATCCGAAAATCGTTACAAATATCGTTACGAAATACTAATTTTCATAAAATATAAGACGATACTCGAGTAAAATTATTCTATGGTAGAACCGCTCGTTTTATATCTGTTCGGTCCAGCCAGGGTGGAAAAAGATGGGGTCCAGCTTCGCTTCGAAACCCGCAAAGCGTTGGCTTTATTAGCCTACCTGGTAGTTACTGCTCAGCCCCAGGCCCGTGATAGCCTTGCAGCGCTATTTTGGCCGGAGAATGACCAGACTGGGGCGCGTGGGGCATTAAGGCGAACGCTCTCGGTTTTAAAAACAAATTTACCACCTGAGTTCCTGATTGTTAAGAGGGAACAAATCGGTATTTCGCCAACGGCACAATTTACATGCGATGTTACCCAATTTCAAGGCTTACTGCAGACCGTCAAAAAACATACCCACTCCCAAGCCCTGCAGTGTCCTGACTGCACGAAATGGCTGATCGCGGCGGCTGATCTGTATAGGGGTGGCTTTCTAAGCGGCTTTACCTTGCGCGATAGTCCGGCCTTCGATGATTGGCAATATTTTGAGACCGATCGCCTTCGAAGCGAATTTTCAACAGCCTTAGAACAACTAACCCTGATCCATTCAGGCAATGGCGAATACGACAAGGCGATAAGCTATGCGCAAAGGTGGCTGGCGCTTGACCCATTGCGCGAAGAGGCTTACCAGCAGTTGATGTTATGTTTCCTTTGGGCTGGCAATCGCAATGCGGCATTATTGGAATATCGGAAATGCGTGCGCTCTCTCGAACACGAGCTCGGTGTTCCTCCATTGGAGGAAACCACCCAACTTTACCACGCGATTTTGGAAGGAAAAATCCCGGCCCCCCCACCCTTACTAGAAAAAACTTCTGGTTCGCGGGTAAGACCATCCGCTCCCGAAGAATCTCAGGCAACGGTGTTGGAAGAAATTCCGAACCCTCGCTCGCTCGTTTTTCCCCTGGTGGGCAGATCCCGCGAAACAGAAACCCTGCTGCGGCTGTATCATAAAAGAGCCGAGCAAGGCTGGTTTGTGACCATCCAAGGGGAGCCCGGGATTGGCAAGACCCGCCTGGCTGAAGAATTTCTGGCCTATACCCGCCAACTTGGCGCGTACGTGGTTGCTGCCCGCTGCTTTGCTGGAGAAAGCTCTCTGGCCTATGCACCATTTACGGATGCCTTGATGGAGGCGCGGCGCCTGCAAGCTTATCCTGAACGATTACGCAAAATACCGGTCTCCTATTTGCTTCAGGCGGGCAAGTTGGACCCTGAAATATCCAAGGAAATCGGCGATTCGCAAGCGGAACCAGCAGCGGGGATTGCCGCGGCAGAAACATTGTTCCACGAAGGATTACGCCAGGTATTCTTTAAACTGCTCCAGGGAAACTTGCCGGGTGTGCTCTTTCTTGACGACTTTCACAATGCAGATGCCGCCTCAATCCTGCAGCTCTCCTACATGGTACACCGGATTAGTGGAAATCCATTATTAATCCTGATTGCGGTGAGCAATGAGGCCTTATCCGACCCATTGAACCTGTTGATTAACGAATGTCAACGGTTGGGTACAGGAAGCATCCTGAAGTTAAATCGGCTGCTGCCCAATGACTTGAATGAAATCGTACGCTCGGTCGTAGATCCTTCTGATAAAACCAGCCAAGAATTGGCTCTGCGGGTTTACCAGGAAACCGAAGGGCTACCTTTTTTTGTCGTCGAATACTTTCAATCGTTTTTAACGAATCAAACAAACCCAGAAAGAGACCAGCGATCTTCACAACTGGAATGGCCAATGCCTGGCAGCGTCCAGACCCTGCTTGAAACTCGATTAAACGGTTTAGATGAAATGACCTGGCAAATTTTGACGACGGCGGCAATTATCGGACGTTCGTTTGAGTTCCAGGTGCTGTTGGAGGCCAGTGGTCGCAGCGAGAGCGAAACGCTTAATGGCTTGGACCGGCTGCTGGCACGGCGCCTGATTGAGGAAGTTAGCAGCAGTGTAGATCGTCCGATCGATACTTTCGACTTCACCCACGAGAAAATTCGGGAATTTATTTATCAGCAAACGAACCCAACCCGCCGGCGGCTGGTGCATAAACGCATCGCTGACACGCTGATCCGTCTGCAGCGTGGGAAAAACCAACCAGCCGCGGTTAGCCGGCAGATCGCCTGGCATTACCGCCAGGCTGGCCTTGAGCAAGAATCTGCCGAGCAATATCGAGCTGCGGGCGACTATGCCCGTTCATTATTCGCCAACCGGGAGGCGATCCAACAGTACCAAACCGCCTTAGCCCTTGGCTACCCGCTGCCTGCGGAGCTGCATGAAGCTGTGGGAGACCTGGAAGTTTGGCTTGGCGAGTTCAAACAAGCAATCACGAGCTATATCGCGGCAGCCGCCCTGGCTGATGATTCGAACCAAGCGCGTCTGGAACATAAACTCGGCTGTGTGTATCACCGCAGGGGAGAACGGGAGCTTGCAACCCGCTATTTCCAGACAGCGGCTGAACGGAGTGAAGCGCGGCTGGATTCAGAGGAACTTGCATCGATCTATGCGGATTGGAGCCTGACCTCTTATCGAGAAGGGCGGATCGATGAAGCAAAGTATTTCGCACGGCAGGCGTACGCTCTGCTAAAAGATACTCAATCTTACCAGTTGATTGCCAAGGCAAGTAATATTCTGGGTATCCTGGCCAGGTCCAGCGGAGATGCAATCTCGGCGCGTGGCTGGTTCGAAAATAGCCTGACCACTGCCCGCGCCCATCAGGATTATTCTACAGAAATTGCCGCAAGTAATAACCTGGCGCTGATCTTTGCTGACGAGCAAAAGAACAACGAGGCCATTGAAATCGTCCGCTCTGCCCTGGTCCTCTGCCAAAAAATCGGAGACCGGCATCACGAAGCGGCGCTATTGAACCATCTGGCTGAACTTTTCCATAGCAACCATCAAGAAGAGTTAGCAATGGAGCAATTAAAAAAGGCTGTGCAGATTTTCGCTGAAATCGGCGGGACCGAAGAAGTTCAAACCCCAGAAATTTGGATGTTATCGGAATGGTGAGAACCCCCCTGGGAAACCACTCTCCTGGTTCTTTGTGTCATTTGCTTAACCACCGGCTAATTCAATTCGATCACCGTCCCCTCCATACCTGGGATAATTGGGAAGGAAGGTTGGAGGCGCTGCGTAGCACTCACGATCATTTCGTCCAGCAAATCATCGCTATGGGCAGGATCATGGTGGAATGGCACTAGTTTTTTAGCGCCAACCACCCGGGCAAACTCCACGGCTTGATCGATGCTGCTGTGGCCAAACCCCACGAGTTGTTCATATTCCGCAACAGTATATTGGGAATCATGGATCAAACAATCTGTTTCATTGGCCAGCGCAAAACCGGAGGTCCAATCTGGATCTAACGGGAATCTCAATGAACCCAGCGCTGGTTCATGGTCGGGTAAATAGGTCAGACACGAATTCTGATCTCGGATGCAGTAACCCACTGTTGGATTTGGGTGGATAACCATCTGGGCGGAAACCGTAAATTCTCCGATTTGAACCGTATCCAAGGCCAGCTCGTGGAAGTGAAATTGGGAAAGCAGATCGCGCACACGAACTGGGAACAAGGGGGGAGAGAGGTAACGAAGCAAACGCGAACTCTAGCTTCCCGGCGGTGCTCGTTGGCCCCCAAATGTGAACTTCCACCCCCGCCCGGCGCAGCGGTTCAAAAAAAGGGATGCCCTGCACATGATCCATATGCAGATGGGTCAGGAGAATATTGACCCGTTTGAGGTCAGCCTGCGTCTGCCGGCCAAGAACACGGATCCCGGTGCCTGCGTCGAGAATGAGTAAGGTCCCTCCAGAGCCTTCGACAGACACACAAGACGTATTCCCACCGTAGCGGATGGTATCCGACCCCGGAGAAGCTAAAGAACCACGCGTACCCCACAAGGTAATCTTCATGATGTTACCTCCCAAAAAATGGCAATCGCTCCCAGAGAAACGCTGCGATTGGCCGATCAGCGGAAATGCAGTTACCTCGATTTGGCGAAAGGTTTGATCCAGGCCATGAATCCAAAAACTCCTATGGGCTGGGATACGGGTGTTGATCGTGACCACAAGAGGAAGTTCTTCTGGCTCGAGCGGTTCGCCGTCCTGATCCACCGGTTTAAAGATGGTCGCCCACTGGGCTGCCGGCATGGGTCCGGTTTCATCGAAGTGATAACCTAAAATCGCTTCTGCGGATTCATTGTAGAAAATTAAATTCCCCACCGGATCGACGATAAAGATCGGCATTGCCAGATGTTCAGCAAGATTGCGAGCCAGGATAATTTCAATTTCGCGTTGAGCCATTTCGGCCTCTTCAGGATTAATTTATCAGGACAATCACATTAATGTTACTATTTCAACAAATCAATGCAACTTTATTGCAATTATCCAATTATAACTCATCTTAACTGAAAAGTTAGAATGCAGGGCATCCAGTGCCCTGCATTTCATTTCTAACCTGACGAAAATAATACCAGATAGATAGAAGAAATTGTCAATGAAAACCGTCAGGTATGAGTGATGCGATTCCATTAAATTCTTCTCACATTCGATCGATTTCGGGTACACTGTGACCCAATGTCTATCTGGGAAGGTTTGGACGCTGAAAATCTAAAGATGCTCTTGCTGATTATTGCCGGTCTGATCGCGGCGGCGGGGGTTTTTGCTGCGCTCTTCTTCATCCGCGCCCCCTATGGCCGCTATTACCGCAAAGGCTGGGGGCCGACTTTATCCAGTCGGGTTAGCTGGCTGCTCATGGAATCGCCTTCGGTGGTGGTGATGGCAGCTTGTTTTGTCACAGGCACCGCGCCTAAAAACCTAACGGTCGTCGTTTTCCTCGGCGATGTGGCAAGCGCACTACATTCATCGGGCATTCATCTACCCTTTTCAGATCTCAAACTCGCGCAAGCAATGGCCAGTTGCTGTTATTTTGATGGGTTTCGCATTCAACCTTGCAAATTCTTTTTTCAATGGTTGCTATCTGTTTTCAACCTCGGGCGGCTACCCGGTTGCGTGGCTCTTCGATCCACGCTTCCTGGTTGGCCTGGCTTTGTTTATAGCCGGCTTTATTACCAACCGCTGGGCCGACCGGGTTCTCCAAAATCTGCGCTTGCCTGGTGAAACGGGCTATAAAATCCCCTACGGCGGTCTTTATCGCTGGATCTCGTGCCCAAATTACCTTGGCGAAATTATCGAATGGTCAGGCTGGGCGCTGGCAACCTGGTCGCTGCCTGGCCTGGCATTCGCCATCTGGACCTTCGCAAACCTGGCGCCGCGCGCCCTGGCTAATCATGCCTGGTACCATCAAAATTTTGCAGATTACCCGATAGATCGGAAGGCGCTGATTCCCAGGGTGTGGTAACCTGTTGGGGTTGTGAAACAGATCTGACCCCAGTACCAATCGAGAAACTGCCATGTTCTGCTCAAACCATCGGCGCGGGCGCATGGTTTCGATGAGGCTATCATCCAGGTCAGGAGTATAAGGCAATGATCGCATAAGGTTGAAAAAATCGGGCCTGGTGATTCGAGAAGGGTGATTAATCATTGAGCCTTTCAGAAGCCTGATTGGCGAAGGTAATTAATTCGCAAACAGAACTTGTTATAAGATACCCGGGAGAGGCGCACAATGACGGAGGAGGTTCGGGCTGTCCAACCTGCGGATCGCTTAGCGGACGCCAGTGAGTAACCAGGTTGGCATCAGCCCCTTGCCTTTGATGTCGACCGAACCACGCGATTCAAACAAGAATCCCGTGGGCAAGGCGTCATGCACCGCCTCGGTGCATTGGATGCAGTTGGCCACCCCTTGGCTCTCCATCCGGCTGGCAATGTTGACCGTGTCCCCCCACAGATCATAGATGAATTTATGCCGGCCAATCACCCCGGCGACGACCGGCCCGCGGTGGATGCCGATGCGGATGTCCAGCGGCAGGTTCAGGTCGCGAGCAATCCTGACCAGGGCGGGGGTCATTTCAAGGGCGGCGCGAGCCACTCGCTCGGTGTGGTCTTTGATGATATTGGGCAGGCCGCCCACCACCATGTAGGAATCCCCAATCGTTTTGATCTTTTCCAGCTCGTAGCGGCCGACGATGAAGTCGAAGGCCGAGAAGATTTGATCCAAGAGCTCCACCACCCGCTCGGGAGCCAGGCGTGCTGATAAGGGCGTGAAGTTGGCGATGTCGGCGAACAAGACCGTGGCTTGCTCGTAGCGGTCGGCGATCATCTCTTCACCCTGTTTGAGGCGTTCGGCGATAGGCGCCGGCAGGATATTCAGCAGGAGGCTTTCCGAACGGGCGCGCTCGACCTGGAGTTCATGCGTGCGCACATCAATGCGTTTCTCGAGGTCATGGTTCAGATCGGTCAGCCCCTGCAAATAGTTCTTGATATCCTGCGAGACCGCCCCAGCCACATCAATCGCCCGCAAATTCCCTGCATCAGGCTTTGGCACGCTGATTACGCCGAAGCGCTGCAGTGGGTCGAAAGGGTCGGCCACCTGGGCGTTGTATTCTTCGGCATGCGCCAGGCAGTAGACCAGGGCCGTGGCGCAATGATCGGTCGGCAACAAGCCCGGATAGCCAGGGTTTTGCGCCAACCCCGCCAGCAAAACATCCACAGGCAGGCCCATGATCTGGCTCATTTGGGGCACGAGCACATCGTGGATCAGGGGCGTGTCGACAATGCCAGGCACGAACGAGAAGGCATGCACCGGCACGCCGGGCGGGATCTCTTGTGCCAAGGAACGCGCCAAGGAGCGCGTGGCGGATTTGGTTGCCGCATAGATCGCTGCCAGCGGCGACCCTTCATAAGCGACGACATTCACCAGCGTGCCGACGCCCTTGGCAATCATGCCGGGCAGGAAACCCTGGATGAGCAGAAAAGGCGCACGCGCATTGACCGCGAAGGTGTACTCCCATTCCTTGAGATCATAGGCAACCAGAGGCGCGACGCTGACATGCAGCGCATTGTTGATCAAAAGATCCACAGGGCCGAACACGGATTGGGCGCGTGGGATCAAACGAGAAATCTCGCCTACCTTGGATAGGTTGCAGCGCAGGAAACGCGCCTGGCCGCCCGCCTTTTGAATTGAAGCTGCGACTGCGCGCCCCTGTTCGACCAGCCGATCAACAATAATGATCTTGGCGCCCAGGAAGGCTAATGCCCGCACTGTCGCCTCTCCGATGCCCCTGGCCGAACCCGTGACCAGAGCCACCCTGCCGGTAAAGCTGCCCTCAGCCAGGCCCAGTTTAGCGATCAAGTCTATATTTACGTCTGCCACTTTCCTCTCCAAATGCGACCAGAATGGTAGGCTTTTCTAGAAGCCTTCATTAAAGGTATAACCTATAAAATTTTATTTCGAGTGCAGCTGCTTTTTCTCTCCGTTTATACATCAACGCTTGTAATATACGCCTGTCCAATGATTGGGTGATTTCGGTTGAATTGCGAGGTTGTAATAAATCAGAGTTCTAAGCCTAGTGAACCTCGGCGTTCCAATCCGTTGGCTGTAAAGGGATATCGGGCGGGAAGCCGGTGCGGGAGAAATACCTAACACTTGCCTTCTTCAGGTAATCGGGGAAGCTTTCCATGTATTTAGAGATAACTTGCTTTATGAAGATGGAGTCTTCGCCGGAGACAGAGAGAAGTGCAAAAATCTCCAGGCTGTGCGCCTCACTAGACCATGCGTCAGCCCGTTTCAGTGTCAGATGGGCGAACTTCCGTGCCTTTACAGCTTCGTTGGCGTCGCACAGATTGTAAGCGGTCTCTTGGATGTCGTCAGGCATATCGGCGAAGTACAAGTTGAGCAGCTGCCGGGCTTGCCGGCCACCGTCAGGCATGTTGATTGTTAGGTCGATGGTGAAGAGGGTGGTCATAGTATTGCTTTCCTCCTTTTATCTTATGATAGCTTGGCTAGTTCGGAAGTGCCCTTGCCTAATCCAGCTATACCGGCTCATAATCAAGCATCTATAGGTGACCTGCACCTAATGATTGTACCAGTTGTTATGTTAGACCTAGGGTTCTAATCGACTGGAATGTACACCGAAATAACGGATTAACAGACTGCCAGCCTCGGCTAACTTCATGCCTTCATTCGTGTGCTGACCTGCATCCAAGCGAAGAAATCGATGCCGCCCAGAGAATCGGCGAGCTGATCACCCCAATTCCCGTTGCACCTGGTTGCACCGCGTTGCACCCGGTTGCACCAGAACTTAACCCTTATATCGGTGAAGAGAGAAATACCCCCAATATATAGACTAATTAAATAAGAACCGCCTTCGCTGGCGATCCTTAGGTGGGCGAAGAGGGGCTCATGTCAATATACACACGTAAATGCTCCATCAATATTCACCCACACCCCGCCAGTAATCTTCGGCAACAATGCACCACTTTTACGAGGGCAGAGTGTGCAAATCGGGTAATTTGTTAAGGTTGTTTTTAGGCAGGCGGCGCCTCCTCGAGTAAGCGAGTTCGGCCCTGAGCGCGGAAGCTGGCGCATCTTGGCTGAAGATCACTGGTACATCGTTGGTGAATATGCCTGGCGCAGTGTTGGTGAATATCTCTGGTACGTCGTGGGTGAATGCCACTGGTACATTATAGGGTGTTTAGTGACAAGTATATAGCATCTTCTTTCTAACCCGCATTAATATTTCCACCTTCTGTCACAAATTTGGGTGGTGAAGTATCCACAGCTTAACTTGAAGACTCGGTCAATAGCTGAAGGTTAGTCATACCCGATTTCTAAACCGTATAACGCTCCCCATATGTATATCAGTGTTCCTAAGAGCGCGGGAAGGGACAGGGCGGAATAGTAATTCCGCGCTCACCGCGGCCCGGGCGGCGGAACAGGGGAGAAACCAGGTTGAATATTTAGCGTTTTAAAAAAATAACTGGTAACCGCAGCGGAAGCCCCACATTTGGAGGCGCCAGTCCAGATCGTGGGGTTCGCGATAATAGACGGACATGGCGATTTCACGGTGGTACCAACTTCCCCCGCGGGTCACCTTTTGCGTACCGCTGGCTGGTCCAGGCGGGTTGCTGTATGGCGAGACGTTGTAATAGTCACTCTGCCACCAGTCGTTGACCCATTCGTACACATTGCCAGCCATGTCCAATACCCCGTACGGGCTGGCTCCCAGCGGATAGCTGCCCACCGGGGAAGTATCACCGACGCAATACTGGTCTGTCGAGGAGTTGTAAAAGTTCGCCAATGTACAGTCCGGAGGAGGACCCATCCAATCGGACCACCACGGGTATGTCCGCGTGTCGCTGCTGCCCCGGGCAGCTTTTTCCCACTCAGCTTCCGTGGGCAGGCGTTTTCCGGCCCATTGGCAGTAGTTTGTGGCATCGTTCCACGAAACGTAGATCACCGGATATTCGGCATAGGTAGGGTTGCCATAGTACGAAAGACGCGTCTGGGAGGACTGGTTAGGCGGCTGAGCACAATCCCCATCCGCCACGCAACTGGCGTACTGGGCATTGGTCACCTCAACCTTGTCAATATAATAGGCGTCCAGGTAAACCGTGTGGATTGGTTGAGCCTCGGGTTGGCTTCCGGCGCCGCCCATCTGGAATTCACCAGCGGGAACAAAGACCATCCCATTGATAGAATGTTTCGCCACCAGCGGCAAGAAAATGGATTGATTCTCCATCCCCCTGTCGGTCAGGTCTTCTGCAGATGGCAAGGTCTGTTTCGAGCCAGAAATTGGAAGTATAAAAGATAAGACCAGGGCAATGCTTAACCAGCGAACAGAGAGTGGTTTCATTTGAGCAAAGCCTTTCAAGCGGTTCGTGAAAACGGTTTTTTTGATATACCAGCCGCTTAATTAGTTATACCGAGATTCCACGTCGAATAAATTCGACCAACATTTTCACCTCAAAGGGTGATTATTTTGACAACTTATTTTAAGTTTAGCATCATTTCCTCCAGTGTGCCTCATTTTTGGTGATCAACCTTCACAAATTCGGGCAAAGATTCATCACCACACTTCCTGCCGTTCTGATGATCTACCCAGCCAGAAATATGTACTTCAATCGAATGGTCTTGATTTGCTGACGGTATTCTGTTTCCCCTGCGAAGCCCATTTATATGGGCGACGTAGAATCCAGGTAATTGGAGTGTCCATCCATCTGGAGCGCATAAAGCCCCTAACTAACTCGGCTAAGGTCAGTGAGCAAGTTAACAGCCCAACACGCTACGTTTCATAATTGGATGATGATTCTGTAAGGCACTTTATTTGATAGTTCTATGCTCCCTCAAGGACCGTGAAGCCAAAAGACCGTAATAAACATACCAGTTACCCCAATAATCTGTTTCGACGTATCGACGTTATGTCCCAATATACGGCGAAACCAACCAGGCTTCAGAAATGACGTAGCCTTAGGACAATACGTCATAACGAAACCTGTTTGTGAAGAGGGGGATTTTTTGGTTGTAAAAAATCCGCAGAAGATATAGTAGAGGGAATAGGAAACTCAGAGTGAACCTACGGGGGGTTGAACAACCAAATAACTAATCCTTGATGCCGATAGCACGTGCTATCGCCTGGGCATCCAGGAGCAGCGTGTAGTAGTCGTGCGCCTGCACACTGTCAATCGCTAGCACAAAGCCATCAACCCGTCTCAATTGAGGCGGGCTTTTTGTTTTAAGGCCGTAAAGGCCAGAAAGGAGTTCACTATGTTCAAAGTCCAAATCCTGGATCGCTGCCAGTACTGTGACGGCAAAGCCTACCTGCCTGCAGGTGAGGCCAGCAATTGGCAAGGCGAGTCCTATACTCGCTATGCACCCTGCCAGATGTGCGAAGGCACGGGCGAGCGCGGTCGCTGGGTTAGCTTGGAAGAGTTCGCTAAGCTGCTGGCGGATGCCCAATGCAAGCACGAGCACACCGCTCACAGTGGCGGCATGCATTTCAGCGCAGGCGATGTGTGGGATGACATCGAAGAATACTGCATCGATTGCGGAGTAGACCTCGATGGCAAGACCCTGGGCGACTACATCAAGGACCCAGACCATGCCGATGTCCCATAACCTATCCATTCACCCAAAGCGCCCTCTAGCCAAGCGGTTGGAGGGCGCTTTTTTTCCACAAGGAGTGTGACCCATGCTTTTCAACCCCGGAACTATCGTAGCAACACCTGGCGCGCTGGAATTGGTTGAGCGAGGCATCAATCTGTCGGCCTATCTCCTGCGCCACCTGAGCGGAGATTGGGGCGACCTGTGCCCAGAAGACAAAGCTGAGAACAACTTCTCACTTTCGAACGGCTTCCGCCTGCTCTCCGCCTATGACACACCCTGCGGCAGCCTGTGGATCATCACCGAAGCCGATCGCAGCGCCACCACTTTCCTGCTGCCCGAAGAATACTAGGAGGCGACGATGGCAGCCAATCATCTCACCCCCGAACAACAAGTCATCCATCACCCCATCGGCCAGCACGCCCGTGTCCTGGCAGTAGCAGGCAGTGGCAAGTCGACGAAGATGGCGCATCGCATCCAACACCTGGTCATGGAGCGCCATGTCAGCCCATCGAATATCCTGGTGCTGATGTTCAACAGTCTGGCGCGCAAGCAATTCGTTGCCGATCTAACCAAAGTCGGTCTGCCCGAAACCTTGCAGCCTGCGGTGCACACGTTCCACAGCTTCAGCTTCCAGGTTATCATTCAAAGCCTGAAGAGTGGATACTTCCCCGCCTCCACTCAATTCTGGCTGGCGGACAAGACCGAACTCATCTGGCTGACCGCTAAACGTGCCATCGCCAACCTGGAACGGCGGAAACAAGCCGTTGAAGCGATTGATCCAGAAGAAGCATTACATGCCATCGGCCTGTGGAAGGGAACCCTCATTCCACCTGATCGTGCTGGTTCATTCATCTCGCCCCCCGTACGTCCATCACAATGGACATCTATGGGCACCTGCATCCAAGCGAGGAAATCGAAGCCGCACAGAAAATTGGCGAGCTAATCACTCCCATTGCCGTTGCACCCAATTGCAGCGGGTTGCAGCAGGTTGTAGCAGAACTTAACCCTTATATCGGTGAAGAGAGAAATACCCCCAATATATAGACTAATTAAATAAGAACCGCCATATATGGCGACTTCAAGGTGGGCGAAGAGGGGCTCGAACCCCCGACCTCCTTATTGTCTCGGGCAATGGTCGCCTGGGTGGACAATTAACCAATAACATGCCACACTTCCATGTCACCTTTGCCTTTCACGTGGATTAATCCTTGGGCCTCACATTGAAATTCTCCCGCGATCAACTCGTAGGTGGCGCGCGTGATTTGAATGGCGTTTGCTTTACCGTGAGACTCCATCCGGCTCGCGGTATTGACAGCATCTCCCCATAGGTCATAACTAAACTTGCGTCGCCCTATGATGCCCGCGACCACCGAACCGGAGTTGATCCCAAAACGAAAGCTCAGCCGTTGGCCTTGAAAATTATGCTGTGCAACGTAATCCCGCATTTCGAGAGCCAGGCGAGTGATCACCTGGGCGTTATCAGAACGTGGTTGAGGTACTCCAGCGGCAACCATGTAGCAGTCGCCGATGGTCTTTATCTTTTCGAGACCGTACTTTTCGACCAATGTGTCGAAATACGAAAAAACCTCATCCAATAAACTGACCAACTCAATTGGACTCATGTGGGAAGACAGCGGAGTAAAGTTGACAATATCAGCGAATAAGATACTGACGCTGCTTAAATCCTCGGCGATCGTTTGGGACGGATTGTATTTCAATTTTTCAGCGATCGGCCTCGGCAGGATATTCAGCAAAAGATCATCGACCTGTTTCCGGCGCTGGTCTAAATTGTACTGAGCGATGGTGATATAACCGAGGAAGAAGACTGTGAGAACCCCAAAAGTGTACAGGATGTCGATATATTTCGCCTGCACAGACGGATAGGACATAACAAGCTCTGGGCGAAAAATTTGGATAAGCGATAGCACAAGAAGATTTGCTAAGATGATGAAAACGAAGATCAGGCGCAGCCTGCCGCGCAAAATGGTGAAGCAAACTACCAAGGGCATGATATAGAAGAATGGAATCGAGCCATCCAGGCCATCATTAAAAAACCAGGCAAAAGAAGAAATCAGCATGAAATTAATCAGCATCACTGCGGTAGTGATCTGGGTGGGTGTTCGTTTGGTGCGCACCAACCAATATCCGATTGAATAAATAACCGCCTGGACAAGAAGGATGCCGGTACCCGAGACGCCCAACAGAGCCGTTTCAATTACGTTGGTTATGGAGACAGCCGCTGAAAAAATTAACAAAAAATTGAGCATCTGCCGTTCGTAAGAGAACTGGCGAGGGTCGCCGCAGATGGTGATTAATAGGCTTGCTACATTCAGGCGATACGGTTTAGGTTTGGAAGGTTGAGGCATGGGAATATTTAAGCATTAGACCGCCATTAAGTCAAGACATGATCCCTTTAGGCGCATCAATTTTCGCCCAAATGTAGCCAGTTAAATAGAAAACCGCCATCCTGGCGGTTTGACGCTGGCTTTCAGCCAGCTACTAGTGGGCGAAGAGGGGCTCGAACCCCCGACCTCCTCTGTGTAAGAGAGGCGCTCTAACCGACTGAGCTACTCGCCCGGTAGAGCGATTATACCTTAAGTCAATCATTATTTTATCGATCCTTCTGAGAAATTTTTGGCAATCCGAATTACATTTTTTATTAATTTAGAAATGTTGCTGTTCTGGTTTTAATATACAGCAAGAATTGCATTTTTTTAAGACTTATGATATATTATTAGCGTTATCTTAGGAAATAATCATTTTATATTGCGCTGGCGAAACAAACTATCCCGATCGAAACAGGAGCTCACCCATGACCTACGAAGAAGTCATCCGCCAAGAACGTCCCCAAATGTCGAAAAGTTTCGCTAAGCTAGCAGATTTCTTGCTCGACTCCTACGTTGAGGCTGCGTTTATGACAGCCAGTGAGTTAGCCCAGGCCTTAAACCTCGATGCGGCCACGGTGGTTCGATTTTCCCAGCACCTTGGGTACCCCGGGTTTCCAAAACTTCAGCGAGAAATTCGCCAGAGGGTGAAAAAGGATCTGTTAATTCGACCGACGCAAGTGCTTGAAGAAAATACACCACCAGGAATCACCTCGACTGCGATTAAAGAAGTACTGCAAGCTTTGGATCAGACACGCATCTCGCTCGATACGGAGGCTTTGTACCAGCTTGTCGAAGAAATCGGTAAGGCGCGCCGGGTGGTGATCTTGCCCGAAGGCCCCGCCCAACCCACCGCCTACAGCCTGGTTCTATTTCTTGAGCAGGGTGGTTTCCCGGTGTATATTGCTCGAACCGGGCTTGCCGACCTGGCTCGGACGGTGAATAATGCCACCCAGCAGGATCTGTTAATCGCTCTAGAAGTCGCCGGCCAATCGCCATACATCGCTCGGGCAATGGGTGAGGCTCGAATTAAAAGAAATTCCGACTGCAGCGATCGTCGCGGCTGCCTCACTGCCATCCGCCCGCTATGCCAAAACTGTCCTGGCTGCCCAATCTCATCCATCGATTGGGGTTGGGATTATCGCCATCGATACGATGGTCTATGCGATTTCTCAAGTGCTGCGCTGGCGGTTCGCCGATCGCTTCGCTGGAACCGAACAAGCAATTGTTGAATTAACTGAAATGATCCAGCAGCCGCTCGAATAAAATTTTTCACCAAATACGGGAGATCATCATGCGGTTCATTCGCTATCAAACCGACCAGGAGCCGGCTCGTTACGGCTGGGTTCTCGAAACGCCAGAGGGAATGCTGGTTGGCGCTGTAGAAGGTTCGCCATTTGGGGATTTTCGCCGGCTGGATGCAGACACACCTTTCGAGAAAATCCGCATCCATGCGCCGGTCCAGCCTGGAAAAATCATCTGCGTTGGGAGAAATTATGTTGCTCATGCGAATGAGCACGGGGTCGAAGTACCTGAGGTCCCCCTTTTGTTCTTCAAACCTCCGTCTTCAGTCATTGGCCCAGGGGAGACGATTGTCCTCCCGCCCCAATCGCAGCAGGTGGAGCACGAAGGTGAATTGGTGGCGGTTATCGGTAAACGCGGGCGCTGGATTCCGACAGAAGAAGCGTTAGACCATGTGATGGGCTATACGGTGGGCAATGATGTCACTGCCCGCGATCTTCAACGGCGAGATGGACAATGGACGCGCGGCAAGGGGTTTGATACTTTCTGCCCAATAGGCCCATGGATTGTCAGCAATTTTGATCCCTCGGACGTGATGGTCACCTGCTACGTCAATGGGGAGATGCGCCAGATGGCTTCTAGCCGCGATATGGTGTTCAGCGTTCGTCAATTGGTCGCGTTTGTATCGAGCGTAATGACCCTGGAACCAGGGGATCTGATCTTCACCGGGACGCCTGCCGGGGTTGGGCCTCTAATCAGTGGGGATGTTGTTGAAGTGAATATCGAAGGGCTGGGAAGTCTGCGCAACCCGGTCCTGGCCGAATCTCCACGCTGATTGACGGTCACAGGGTATAATTTGGATCTGGTTGTGAGCTTGATAAGGCTTCAACCATCTTACTATGCTGCTTGATATTCACACCGCTATCCAAACTGCACTCCTGATCACGGTTTTTGCGATCATTTTATGCCTATGGGGAGGGTATTCGTGCCATCCGGAGGGCAAAACGCCTGCCGTTCTTCCGCATGCGCCGCGTCCAAACCGTGCGAGGCTGGCGATTTATTTTCTTTGCATTGGTTTTAATTGTTGCCGCTTTTTTGCTCTTTACCCAGGCCGAACCGGCGATTTATCGAGTTTTCCCGCCGACCGCCACGGTAACCCAAACGCCGACGATCACCTTGACGCCAACGATTACCCTGACCCCGACTATCACCCTGACCCCCACGATCACCCTGACCCCATCCGTTACAGATACGCCGACGATTACGCCCACGCCTTCGATTCCGTTGGCAATCATCAATCAATTCGAGAGCACCACCACCCCAAATCCGAATGCAGTCTTCAGCGAGCTCACGTTTACCACCGGGCTGGATGAGGAATATCGCCCGTTGAATCCGGGTATCCTATTTGCCAATCCAGTTGGGCATATGTATGCATATTTTAGCTACGACGGCATGGTGACTGGTTCGCAGTGGACGGCATTGTGGCTGCGCAATGGGGAGCTGGCGCATTACGAGACCAAACCGTGGGATGGAGGTTCAGGTGGATTTGGGTATACGGATTGGAACCCGACCGCCGACCAATGGCTGCCTGGTGTGTATGAAGTTCAGATCTTTGTGGGTGAACAATGGCAGCAGGCCGGCACGTTCACAGTGGAAGGGGCGGCGCCAACCGCAGAACCGAGCGCGACGCCCTCACCTACGTCGACAAGCACTCGCACCGCAACGCCAACCCGAACGCTACGCCCCACTTTTACGCCAGTACCCTCACGAACTCCGCGACCGACGCGCACAGCCACCGTCCCCCCGACGGCGACGAGCACTCGCGCCCCCTATGTACCGCCGACCGCAACCATTAAACCGACCTCTTACCCTACCCAAACCAGGACACCGGTGACCCCATCGCCTACGCCTTATCCCACTCGCACCCGAACGCCTACACCAACTCCCAGATAAAGCGCTTAGAATTTCTGATATTCAACTGCGATCTGGGCGGCTAACCGCGCATTATTCAGCAATAAATCCAAATTTGCTTCCAGGCTGGCTCCTTGGGTAAGTTCTTTCACCCGCTCTAACAGAAATGGGGTCACCTGCTGGCCGTGAATATCGGAGCTGGAGGCATCATGTAGGGCGTGTTGGATCGCAGCTTCGACGATATCGTTGGCCAGGGCTGAATCTTCTGGCGGTGGATTCGCTACCAGAATTGCGCTTTCCATACCAAGACCCCAATGCGCCATTGCGATTTGGACAATTTCTGCGGCAGTGTCTGCCTGGGCGCTCGTTTTCGTTCCGCTGCTGCGTGAATAAAATGCCGGGAAGTCGCTTGTACGATAGCCAATCACCGGGACGCTCCAGGTTTCGAGGTATTCAAGCGTTGCAGGTATATCCAGAATTGCTTTCGCTCCGGCGCAAACGACGATCATCGGCGTTTTAGCCAGTTGGGGAAGATCGGCAGAAACGTCCCAGGTCTGGTCAGCGATTTCGATCTGGAAGCCGGCGGTGGATGCCGCCGATACCACCGGTGGCAAACACCCGAATCCCGACGTTATACGCAGTAAACATTGTTGAGGCCACAGTTGTCCCGCCGGACCATTTTCCAGCAATGGCGGGTCCAATATCTCGGGTGCTGATTTTGTGCAGTCCATCTGCCCGCGCCAGCAGCTCCAATTCTCTTTGATCCAGTCCAATCAACACGTTTCCATCGATCAGCGCAATGGTGGCTGGGTTAGCTCCGCCTTGCTCTACCGTCGTTTGCATGGCTACCGCCAGGTCCAGGTTGTTAGGGTAAGGCAGACCATGGGTGATTACAGTCGATTCTAGAGCAACCACAGGTTGACGATTGCTCAACGCCTGATAGACATTGCCAGCAATAAATTGATGGGGTGAGATTTCGTGTTTCATGATTAGATTACCAACTGATCGTAAAGTTTTTCAATAGAAAGATCAGGCAAAACTGCACCCGCATGGCGTAGGGTTAAGGATGCCGCCGAAACTCCCAAACGCAGCGCATCGTCGAGCGGAATCTCATTTAGCAGACCAAATATTACCGCGGCAGTGAGTGCATCGCCCGCGCCTGTAGGATCAACGATTTCGGTGCGGATGGCGGGTATGTAACCAGCGGTGTTGGAAGTCGCATAGCAAACTCCAAATTGAGCCCGGCTGATCACTGCCACGCGCACACCCTGGCTTACCAGGTGCCGAGCTGCCTCGGTTGCCTGGCGGCGTTTTGACGCCTCTACCTGGCGATCGCATAAAACGCTTGCCTCAGCGTTATTTGGAGTGATCATGAACAGGCGTGATAAATAAGGCCTAAGTCGTTCTGCCAGGGTTGTCGAGGTAGGATCAGCAAAGATCGGGATGTGGGCGCGGTGAGCGAGGGAGATTGCTTTGCGAATTGTCTCAGAAGGCGCGTTGGCATCCAAAAAGAGTAAGGAGGCCTGTTTGAATAATTCTTTATTTTGTTCAAGATAGTCCGGGGTAAGGGAGGCGCTGGTTTGCATATCATCCAGGGCAAGCTGGAGCTCACCGCGGTGATTAACAACTGCCAGGTAGGTACCTGTCGATCGTCCTGGAATACGCTGCACCAAGTCGATGCTGACACCAGCGTCCTCCAATTGGCTCAGGAGCTGGTCGCCGGCCTGGTCTGCACCGACTGCGGAGAGCAGTACCACGGATTGACCATAGCGGGCCAGGTTTTCAGCGACATTGCGAGCGACCCCGCCAAAGGAAGTACGGATCTGGGCGGGGTTTGAGGTCTCCATGCGCAGCTCCCCCTTGAACCGGCCGACCCAATCGATGCCTGCCGCGCCGAGCACCAAAACCGGCCCGGTTGGATTCCGAGTGAAATCGAGAAAGTTATCCATTTTCCTTTATTGTAAAGAATACGTTGATCTCAGCTTTGATCTTGATCCGGCTGGCGCTTGCTAAAAAGAGCGACGGCGACACCGAGAATTTCGGGATTCTTATGCTTATGCTTTTTGAGCGAAAAATCCAGATCCCTTCCGTTTCTCTTGTACTTAGGGTTTTTGCTTTTATATCTTAAGAGAATTTCATCCCCGGTGATTGAAATCAGCACCTTTACATTATTCGAGGGAGTATCATCGTCATTTAGAACCTGGGTGACAACCACATCGCCAGACTTCGGGGCAATTTCTGGATTGATAAGGATATAATCGCCCGGAAGAATCGGTGGATGATAATCATCCATACTGTCGCCTTGAACACGAATTGCGTAGGCGGTTCTGGCGCCAGGCCAGGCGATTATCTTTGAACCCCGTAAGCTGACCACATCATAGAGAACATCGTCGATTTCAACAAACGGAATGAGGACCTGGGAATATTGATCTGGGTTATCCTCTAAAGTTTGCTTGAAGGCGCCTGCTGATACTGCGCCAGGGAGCACAGCAAATGATTTGAGCCAGTGCCGAGGAACGAAATCCATCTGCGGGACCAGAGGAGGTTTTTGCTGATCTGCCTCGGGCGGTTTTTCGTCCGTTTGGTTTGCCGGCTCGCCGCCAGGGTTGATCGAAGAATCCATCGAGGAAGCAGTCTGCTGATCGTCTGGGGTAGAATTTCCAGGCGGAGCTTTCCCGCAGGTTGAGTACTGGGTGCCTGGCCTTTTTCAGCAGCAGGATGTCTTTTCATGAAATCATCGATTTCACTTACGGCGATCTGAATACCAGTTTGAACGATCTTTTGGTTGGTGACTGTCTTCCCTTAATTCGATAAAACGTAAATAGCTTCCTTCCCAATGAGATATCGCCTCCCACTGCGCGGTCCCCCCCATTTGCCAACAAACAATTCCCAATAACCAAGAAGCGACAGCAAGGGAATGATCGTCTCCCTGAAACCTCTTAACCGCGTCGATCAGATCATATCCGAGCACAAGCAGGCCTTCCGATCGTTAATTGCACCTTTGCACAAATGATCTTAACTTCTGCGATCTGATACGGATTGTGTTCTGCCTTTGCCTGCTCCAAGGAGCTGATCATAGCTCTGCCAGACTTCGAAGATCCTGACCGGCTGCAAGCTGAGCTTCGAGCTCTTCCGTCAGGCTGTACAACGAAATTCCCATGCGATCACTCCGGCCACTCCGTCAAACGGATAAAGCCATTCTTTCTCAATAAAACCGATAGTCTAGCATAATTTTCTGTCAACTTTCCTCCCGTAATTGGCTCAGTCCGTTTTCGTTTATGGCAAACCAGGCGGTTGTTCATCATTCCTGGAAGCCAGGTTTCCCTGGCTTGACCGAGCTCATTCAGGATTTCCGCGGTATACAAAAAGACCAGATTGCGCAAATTGTCAGCCGAGGTTCCAGACAGACGAGCATCATTAAGCTGGTTGATTATTAATTCCAAGGCATCCGCCCGACCTTCTGCCCGGGCAAGACGATCATAGGTTAAGCGGCGTACTCGACCTCGACTGCGCTGAAGAAGCGCAGTTCCAGCCCAATTCGCTCCCCAGGTGCGCACTCGCCAGCGCCAGATATCATCGGATACGTCAAAATGGCCGATATCCACCCACAACAGCTCCATACCCAGATTCCGAAAACGCTCCTGGAGATCCTCGCGGGTGTGGATATTGTTCCAGATTTCTAGACGCGGATGAGGATCGACGCCCCAGGTTGGCGAGGTAATATCATCGAAGCGATGGGAGTTGATGTAATCGATAATCGAACTATCCACAATGAAATCCATCGCCTGGTTCAGAGTCGGTCAACCCGATCTGGACTGACAATACGACTATACGCATAATTCCGCATCGCCTGCATGGTATATGGAAACGGCGACCGTGGACTCGCGGGGAATATAATTCTCCCTGCCGGCGGCTGGGTCGCAGCCGATAATGGTAGCGGATCTCTCGCACCTCGACTTCGATGCCATCCCTGGTCGTCGCCTTGCGTGATTCGATGTAGCCATGTTGATCTTCCAGGCTCATCACTTCTTTGATGATCTCACGGCGGCTGACAAAATGAAAACCGGCTGAATATACATTAGACGGCCCGGCTGGATTTTCTAGCAATACCAGGTTCCCAGAGGCAATATTCAGGTAACCGGGTCCGCCAATGTGCTCCAACAAGTTGATCTGGCCAGGATCGCTTACGATTCGACCGTGCTCGACCCTCAGGGTGGGTAGGAAGAACCCAAATAAGGTGGAGACTACATAGCGCATACCCAGGCGAACACTGGGTAATTCATATAGGTCACGCACGTAGTGCCCGGCGAGTAGGAGCGCAGCAAAGAAACCCGCAAATGGGAATATCCAGAACCGCAATCCCTGCAGGGTGAATAAAATCCATGGATATTGCTCGGTTGGTGTGAAAACTTTCGCGCTGGTAAACACCAAACCTAAGAGGACCAACGACAACCAATAGCAGGCGGAAATACCCCCAATTACGCCGTTCAGTGCCTAGAAATTGTAAGAGATTACGAATGAATTGTCGCATCGAGGTTATCCCTTAGGAACCATGTCAGGTGTTCACCATTCCATCAAGGACGTAAAAGCCAGTTGCGCAGATTGCGCAGCATGTCGATCGTATCCTCAGGCATAAGCAAGCTGGTATCGGGGTCAGTGGCTGCACCTTCCAAAGCTTGCAGGACGTGCATCGCCAGGCCTCGCTGGCATGCGGGTTCGAATCAAGAATATTGATCAATTCATTCAGGATTTCTTGCTGCGCTTCAATTCGCCAATCATTCTGCTGGCGTAAGTCTTGTAAATTGTAATCACTCAAGACTAAATCTGCATCCATTTCACGCCCGGCCTGCCACACATCGAAGAACTGCTTGCGCACTTCGGGGTTTGTCGGGGTTAATTCAGAGAAACCAGCAAATCTCATTTTTATCCCACGTACCCGTAAGATTTTTGGATTGTTCAAGGGTTGGATCTCGCTGCCCATGATAAATTCTACCGGGATAATCTCACCCTCCTTGAAAGGCTCAGAATTTACCTTGCGGATGTACTGGTACGAAAGGATTCCCTGCGAGCGCGTCCAGGTGCGCAGATTGGTCTTCAGGTCTCGGATGGGATAGTCCGCCGGGCGGCCTAAAGGATTATAAAGATTATCGTAGGCTTCCTGGGCGATTAAGTTGCGGAAATGTTCCACTGCAACCAGGTTTGGCAAGTTCAGTCCAATCAAGCTGCTTATTTTCTGGAAGATCGTCTGCCTGGGCAAAAATCGCCTGGAAGATCCGCACCGGATCCACAATAAACGGGGCGCCGTTTGGCTGGCTGTTTGATGGATCATCGCAGTTTGGTAAGGAATGTAAAGCAGGATCGGTTAAGAAGAACTGGTGTATCTCACGCTTATCTTCATCATCCAACTCATCGGTGATATTGACAACCTGGCAATTACCTCCTGGCTTCTGCGTAAGGTGATCACACGCAAATCCTTGGCCGCTGGTTGGTATGGCGCATGATTTTCCTGCCCATCTGGTGGGGTTTGAGGAGGGATATAGGCAACCCGGAGCACCTCAGCCGGCTCTCCGAGGGTAAAAATGGTAAAGATGATCGTTTCAACCTCGATACCATCCCGCGTGTAGCCATTAACGTTGAACGCCAGGCGAACCTGCGGCCGCAGGTCAGCCACCCCACGCAAAACCTCATCATAAGCCGGCTGCGTCAGGTAGATTCGATTCCCAGAATAAACTACACTCGAGCTAGCAACCCGAACCAAGGGGAGCCTCTCTGCACGGCTGCCGCGGATTCCACGCTTCTCGAGAATGACCGCGCTGCTGGAGTCGACTATAAACACCCCTGGGCCGGTTTTTTGAATCTCTACGGACGTACCGATCAGCTTACCACCCCTGACCCGCGCCGCTGCCCCATGCCGGCCAAACAAATAAATCAGCAGCCGGTTGTATAAATTCTCCCAGTCGGAAAATCGGCTCACAGGCAGCACAAACAAGGCAAGAAAGCCGATCCAACAGAAAAAGCCAATGATGCCAAACAAAACGATATCCAAGAGCAGTTGCTGGAGGGCTCGAGTGACCTTTTCAGAAGGATATGGATTCCCTTGAAGTTTTGCATTAATGGTATCCAGGAAAAGCGCTATCGACGGAGCCCCTTTGGTTTCATACGTACCGAGCTCTTCAAACTTAGTATTTTTTACGCCAGCGACAATGCTGAAACCGTGTGTCGAATCGGCGACAAACATGCGGAAGCGGCCAGGTTCATTCCCGTCTGCCACAGGCGGGATCCACTGCGAGACAATTTGAACCACCTCTGGGGGAGCGACGATCATCTCAGCGGATGAATAATCAGCGGACCACTCACCGCTCCGTTGGGGGGCTATTGGGTTCGTGGTATCTAGAATTCGCATGCCGGCGGTGCGTTCAGCCAGGAAAGCAAAAGTGGGAGCCGTGGTAACCGTGCTGGTGATTGTCCCTGGAATTGGCGCTGGAGATGAGATTGAAACATTTTCGAGCCATTCGCCGGGGTTGGCATCGTTGAATTCCAATGGTGCAAATGCTAAAGGCAAAGCGGCGTCAAAAATAACCAACCCGTTTTCTGCTGCCGCTGTGTACGCATATTGGCTTTGAACCATTGCGACGCCGCGCGTGCTCGTCCCAGTCTGCTCGCGGTCTCCCAGGCTTGGATTCTTTGGATCGCTCACATTGACAGCAACCAGACCATCCTGCTGGGCGGCAATATAGAGATAATCACGCCCATTCTCAACCATCCGCAAGGCATTTCCCACCTGGCTTAAGCTGCTGATTGGCAAAGGCGCTTGCGGATCGGTTACGTCAACGACCACCAGCCCATTTTGGCCATCGGTGATATACGCATATTTTCGCGGTGGATTTAAATCAGGTCGATTAATAATCAATATCGATTGGGCGATCCCAGGTGTATCCAGGAGTCCTTCATAAATGGGATTCCGTGGATCATTGATGTTGACGATGCGCAGGCCATAAGATCCAGCGGCAACATAGGCGTGCTCATTCTCGACGAAGACGCCGTTTGCCTCGGGTATGGACACAAAGGCTATTTCTTGCGGAAATTTCGGGTCAGTAATTTCAAAAATCCAAAGACCGCGGACGCCATCAACGGTGTAAGCGTAATTACCCTGGACAGCAATATTGCGAACCGAAGCCGGCGCTGAAAATTTCCCAACAACTACTGGATTCGAGGTATTGGTCGCATCGATAATTTGCAAACCAAAATTTAGGGCGGCAAGATAAATCGAGGAGCTATCAGCAAAAACGCCAGCCGCGCGATTTTCAGACTGCGGAAGATTTACAAAACCAACCAATTGGGGGACAGCCGGGTTGATTGTGTTCAATATAGCCACGCCGCCGTGATCATACGCTACATATGCGCGATCCCGGCTGATTGACACATCCACAGCCTCACCCGGAATGGTTAGGATTGCAGGATCCAATGGAATTTGAACAGCAAGCTTTTCGCGGGGACGGCTGACATCGAGCAACTGCAAACCAAAACTTCCATTCGCTACATAAGCGTAGATGACAGCCGCGGGATTGCTTGGGTCAGCATTGAATGGATCTGCACCCGGCGTTAGCTGGTCTGGGGGGATATATGCCAGAACAGCAGTCGAACGCGCATCCGCTTGCCCAGGGATAGAGACCTGCTGCACGATTGTAGGTATGCTCTTATCTACAACATTGACGATGGCAATCCCTCGATCCCCATTGGCCAGGTAGGCGTAATCCCCGAGAACCGATACACCAAGAGGATGGATGGCGCCATCGGAAGGTGGGTCCATGATTTTTACGACGCTGGCAGTTGTGGGTTCAGTAGCGTTAACGATGATGAGCCCATCCGAATAATCGGCGACATAAGCAAAACTGTTACTGACGGCTACATCGCGGGCGTCTGTACTGGGAATCTGCTTGGAAACAAATAATCGATTGTTTTGTTCGGCGAGGTTGGCAATGACCAGGCCGTTTTTACCGTCAGCGATAAAGGCTGAGCTGCCGGCAACATCAACCGCAAAGGCTTCACCTGCGGTATCGAGAAATGAAACTTCGTTTGGCCGGCTTGGATCGGTGACGTCAAGAACACGCAGGCCACGTTCGCCGGAGGCCAGATAGGCATATTTGCCGGAGGTTTCGACGCCCCAGGCGGTAACAGGCGAGCCGGATTGACCGAGAGTTTCGGTCTCGATATGGATACCTGTTTCGAGAGCGATCAGACCCGTTGAACCATTGGAAATGTAAGCGATCGGACCTTGCAAAAGAAGCTGATCGGGATGTCCCCCGATTGGGAAGGATTTCGGAATGACACGTGGAGCGTTGATGTGGGTGATATCCACAACCGTCAGACCAACCCCGTCCACAGTGACGAAGGCATTATTACCTTGGGTATTTAATGAGTTAGCGCTCCCACCCAATTCAAGCTGGGTAACAATGGCAGGTTGTTCCGGATTGCTTTTGTCTAGGACGACTAATCCCTGCTTTCCGGCAGCAATTAATGCATATTGACCCAAAAAGGATATATCGTTGATTGAGAAATCGTATTTTGTAGTGAAAATCTCTTTAGGTTGCGCCGGATTTTTGAGAGTAAGGATATGTAAAATGTTATCCCTTTCTACCCAGTATAAAAATTTTGCATCCGTGTAGATCGCGGTGGCATTGCCAACATCTTCAAGGGATTTGACATTTTGATCGGATAAATCGAGCGATGTTGGGGTTAGAGACGGTTGGCCAGATTCCGGCTTGGTCTCTTTAGTTTTAATCACCTGAATACCGGCTCGCCCGGAGGCGATATAAACAAAATTGTCTAAGACTACAATCGATTGCGGGCGCCCGGAAAGACGAAGTTGGGATATGACTGTTGGGTTTGTGGGATCAGGCTGCAGGTCAAAAACCC
Source organism: uncultured Chloroflexia bacterium (assembly GCA_963770655.1). Classification (GTDB taxonomy): domain Bacteria; phylum Chloroflexota; class Anaerolineae; order Anaerolineales; family UBA4823; genus CAZAGA01. The sequence continues at coordinate 137,262 of CAVYQO010000009.1, forward strand.
ATAACCCACTGCGTTGATCGACTAAATAAAGAAAGGTATTCTGAAGCGCTAATGCAGTGGAGCGGTTAATGCAGTTCGTGAAATTGGTGGTAATCCCCTGGGCTTTCGAAAACGGACCCGAGCAGCGATAAAACCCAAGTTCGTTTAACTCGTTAGGATCTTGTATACCAACAACGCGTAAGCCACTAAAACCATTGGCTAGGTATAGGTTATCTCCATAGCTAACAAGATCGTTAATTTCCCCTTTTGGTCTGGCAAGAATCAGGTAGAGCAAAAAAGAAATACCAAAGATGAGGAAGACTTGTGGAAAGGGTCTGCTGAAGGTATTTCTTAGCCTGTCCATCTTCTAATTGTATAACAAAAATCGTAATCAGGTAAAAATACGGAGAGATTGACAAAACCAGCCAAACCATTTACATAGAACGTTTGTTCGGTTACAATTATCGAACATTTTTTCTACTAAAGGAGGCGTAAATGAATCACCGGATCACGATCGACGTTGCACGTTTAGATGCTTATTATCGAAAATATGATGGATGAAGTATATCTAATGCACCACACCTATCCAACAAATCTTACTCATATAAACCTAACAGATACTGATCTTGCGGAATATGGAGAGTATGATGCCACTGGAAGAGGACTAGGAGCCTCTATGCAAAATCGAACGAATCGTAAAAGGAAGAATATTTATTTTCAATCAGACCCCGATTATTGTAACGGGCTACCGAGAAATCGATAAAAGGCCTCCCTAAAGGTCTTAATCGAATTCATCACTTCTCCAACCCACTATTATTGTGTGGGTTGGTTTTGATTCCCAGATCTCAACATTTTCCCCTTTCATTCAAGCAAATTATGGTTACAATACTATTTCGGAAAAACGCAAATTATTACCCCGGAGGTTATTATGTCCGATTTTCCTGGAAAAGGAACCGTTGCAGTTGTAAAAACATCCCCTGCAACTATTTTAGAAGACGTGCAAACCGTTATGAAGCTTGCCGGATTTGAAAGCGCCCTGCCCAAACAAATCCCTACGGGAATAAAAATTAATATTTCCTGGCAGACCTGGTATCCCGCTTGTTCATCCACCCCCTGGCAGCTAGAAGGCGTCATTCGTACATTACAAAATTCGGGTTATTCTGACCTGGTCGGCGTTCACAATGATACCGTGGTCGTCAACACCGCCGACGCTGAAATTAATAATAAGCACCGTTTTGTTACCGATAAATACAACGTTCCGTGTTTATACCTGTATAACCAGGATTTCGACTGGATCGAATACAAACCAAAACGACCTTTTCTCGTCCTCGATAAAGTTTACCCTGAGGGCGTTTTTATCCCGAAAGCTCTTGTCGGCAAGAATATTGTTCACCTACCCACCGTCAAGACCCACGTTTTTACCACCATCACCGGTGCGATGAAAAATGCATTTGGCGGTCTACTGCACCGCAACCGCCATTGGACCCACTCCGTCATCCATGACACCCTGGTGGATTTGCTGATGATCCAACAGGACATTCACCCCGGCATCTTTGCGATGATGGATGGCACGTTTGCCGGAGATGGACCCGGCCCGCGGGCGATGCGTTGGCACGAAAAAGATATTCTAATCGCTTCCGCTGACCAGGTTGCGATTGATTCGGTCTCTGCCCGCTTGCAAGGGTTCGACCCCATGGACATTCGCTTTATCCGCCAGGCGCATGAGCTGGGTCTTGGAGTCGGCGACCCACGCCAAATTCAAATTGTGGGCTATGACATCGAACAAGAAAAACCCTGGGGATTCGTCCAGGAAGACACCTTCGCCAGCCGCGGTCAAAAACTCATTTATCATGGACCGCTCAAACCATTCGAGAAAATCCTGCTGCAGAGCCCGCTTGTTCCCTGGTCCTATTTCGCCAGCAACTTTTATCATAACGTTTACTGGTATCCATTTATCGGCAGAAAACGTGTCGAAGCCGCCTTACAGACAAAATGGGGCAAGATGTTCGAATCATACGGCGATGGAACCGTGGTCATGCCAGGCATGGAACCAAAAACCGTTGTCCAGGCCGGAGTCGGGCTGACCGCACTGGCTGCGCTTGCCGTAGGGATGGCGGTCCTGCTCCGAAAGCGCAAAAATGCTGCGCGTTGAGTTCCACTGCCACACAATTTATTCAAAAGACAGCCTGACGGAACCAGCAAAGTTGGTTGAGGTCTGCCGAGAAAAGGGAATCGACCGGGTGGTCGTAACCGATCACAACAGCATAAAAGGCGCACTGGTTGCCCAAAATCTAGATCCTGAACGAGTTATCGTTGGTGAAGAAATTATGACCAGCCGCGGTGAAATCCTGGCCTCGTTTGTCCAGGAAGAAATCCCCGCCGGACTGGAACCAAACGAGGTGGTTCTCCGGCTGCGCGATCAAGGCGCTTTTATCAGTGTTTCACATCCTTTCGATTTGCAGCGCGACGGCCACTGGGAACTCGAAGATTTACTGATCCTGGCGCCGATGGTGGATGCCATCGAAGTTTTCAATTCGCGTTGTATGCAAGCCCGCTACAATCAAGAATCGGCTAACTTTGCCGTGGAGCATCATTTAGCCGGAACTGTTGGTTCAGATGCACATGCCGCCTTTGAATTGGGTCGGGCGACGCTTCTGCTCCCAGATTTTTCGGACGCCGATGGCTTAAGATCCGTCATAACGGCAAGTCAGGCGCAGACGAGGCTTTCATCTCCGCTCGTGCATCTGACCTCCCGATATGCGGTCTGGAGGAAAAGAAGTCGCAGCCACTGGTAATCGCGGATAGGTCCAAAAAACTCTTCAAACTTGTCGCTTGACCTATTCTTTATTTGGGATAAAATAATAACGCTTCGGGGCTGTGGCGGAATTAGGCAGACGCAGGGGACTTAAAATCCTCCGGGCTAAACACCCTTGTGGGTTCGATTCCCACCGGCCCCACTTTTGAACATTCAGGCAACCGGATGGGCGGGGATTTCCCGCCCATCCGGTTGTTAGGAGCGCAGAACATGCCCATTCCAATTGTCTTTATGGGCTCCCCTCAATTTGCTGTACCCAGTTTGTCAGCGCTTGCAGATAAATATCAAGTCGTCGGCGTAGTTACGCAGCCCGACCGGCCAGCAGGCCGCGGCCGCAGCCTCACCCCTCCGCCGGTAAAAATCACCGCCGAAAAACTTGGGATCCCAATCATGCAACCTGGCCGGCTGCGTGACAGCGAAGCAATGGAACAACTCCAGTCCTGGAAACCCGAATTGATCGTAGTGGCAGCCTTCGGGCAGATTTTACGCCCGGCCGTGCTCGATCTTCCTCGTCTTGGCTGTATCAACGTGCACGCATCACTGCTGCCGCGCTGGCGCGGGGCTGCACCCATCCAGGCGGCAATCCTTCATGGAGATCAGGAGACTGGGATCACGATTATGAAAATGGATCCGGGCATCGATACTGGAGGTATCTTAGCTCAGCAGAACCTTCTAATCTTAGCGAAGGACACCAGCAGTTCGTTAGGTGAACGGCTAGCTGAAGTTGGCGCTGCTTTGCTCTTGAATGTTTTGCCCGGCTATTTGGACGGGACGGTCTTGCCGACTGTGCAGGATGAAACCCGCGCCACCTACGCACCAATGTTACAGAAAACGGACGGTTTGTTGGATTTGGCTAAGGCGGCTGCAGACCTGGCTCGTCAGGTCCGAGCCCTACAGCCCTGGCCGGGGACCTATCTGACCTGGCAAGGTCACAATCTAAAAATCAATAAAGCCTCGGTTATGCTCGACTTTGGACCGTCCGAGGTTGGTAAACGCCTGGTTTTCCAAGGCTTGCCGGCGGTGACGACGGGCCAAGGGCTCTTAATTCTGGAAGAACTTCAACCGGCCGGTAAACGCAGCATGTCCGGAAAAGATTTTCTTTCCGGCGCCAAAAGTTGGACAAAAGATAATGAATAATCTGATTGATACCCGATTAGAACTATTTCCAATTACGACGAAGGTAGAGCAAACCGGCGAAAAATCGCAATTAACCATCGGCGGCTGCAACCTGGCTGATTTAGCTTGCGAATATGGAACGCCGTTATATCTATTCGATCGTCAATCGTTGGATTCAGCAGTCAAGGATTATAAGAACGTGTTGAGCGAATTCTATCCTGGGAGCAGCGGGATCACGTATGCGGGAAAAGCATTTCTATGCCTGGCGATCGCCCAATGGGCGTACCAAAACGAGCTGTGGCTGGACTGCACCGGCGCCGGCGAACTCGCCATTGCCACCGCTGCCAAAACACCGCCGGAAACCATTCTGGTGCATGGCGTCAATAAGAGCGCCCAAGATCTTTCGGCGGCCATAACCCAGGCGGGGACGATTGTTGTTGATCATTTAAGCGAGCTAGGTCAATTAGCAGAACTAGCGAAAAATACACCGCAGCCAATTCCAAATATTTGGCTGCGGTTAAGACCTGGGATCGCAGTAGATACTCACAGCCACCGCCAAACCGGTCAGGCTGATAGCAAATTTGGGATGGGGTTAGACGAAATTCAGCAAGCCGTTAGCTTGTGCAGAACCCGAGACCTGCCCCTTACCGGGATCCATTTTCATCAAGGGTCCCATTTTCATGATCCCGCGCCGCTTCGCCCGGCAATCCAAACTACACTAGAGCTCCTTTCAACCATCAAGCAATCGATGGGGTGGTATCCACAGGTGATCTGCACCGGCGGCGGCTGGGGTATCCCGTATCACGAGGACGATTTACCCCACCCACCGGTCAAAGAGTACCTGAACCTGATCTCAGATACCATCGTCGAAAACTGCCGGAAATTCAGATTGCCTATACCGCATCTGCAAATCGAGCCTGGCCGCAGCCTGATCGCCCGCGGTGGGGTAGCAGTCTATCAAGTGGGTTCGATCAAGACAACGGCGCACCGGCGCTGGCTGCTCCTGGATGGCGGCATGGCAGACAACCCCCGACCGGCTTTATATTCAGCCCGTTATTCCGCCCTGCCGGTGAACGATCTCCACCGGCCGATGACTGGCCCGGCCTGGCTGGCGGGCCCTTATTGTGAAAGCGGGGATATCCTTATCGAAAATCTGCCAATGCCCGCTATTCAACCTGGGGAGTGGATAGCAATCCCAGCCAGCGGCGCTTATCATTTAAGCCTGGCAAGCAATTATAATGGGGCGCGCAAACCAGCCGTAATCTGGTTAGATAACGGCCAGGCGAGCCTGATCCAACGCAGAGAAACGTTGGATGACTTATTTCGCCGCGATCTACCCTTAGGTTGACGAAAAAGATACGACGATGTATAAAATAACTTTTTTACGCCACGGTGAATCCGAAGGAAATGCAAATGGTCAGATCCAGGGTCAGACCGATACATCTCTCACGGAGCGAGGTAAGGAGCAAGCTAACTTACTTGCCACTAAATGGGCCGAGGAGGGACGTCAATACGACCAGGTAATTGCCAGCCCATTACTTCGAGCGCGAAACACCGCTGAAATTATCGCCGCGGCGTTAAACCTACAGGTTGACTTCGCCCCTGAATGGATGGAACGAGGATTTGGCGCTATCGAGGGGAGAAATTTTGATGAACTTCTCCAGGAAATTCCAGGGCTCGATTTTAACCACCCTTATTTAGCACCGGATGGGGCTGGCGAGAGCATTGTGGATGCATATCACCGCGCCAGCGGGGCGCTTCAAAATCTGCTGCGCCAGCCCGAAGGCGCGTACCTGGTGGTATCTCATGGGGCGCTGCTTAATATGACCATGTATGCCGTCCTGGGGATCAGCCCGCATAACAGCCCTGTTAGCCCGCGCTTCATCTTTCAGAATACAGGATTTGTCGATCTGCTTTTCAACCCGGTCATTCGCCAATGGCGGATAATCCGGTTTTATGGCAGCGAGACGATTTTCTAGCAGGTCCATTATCTATGCCAGCCACTATCCAACCGGATGAGGTTTTGAATATTTTATGCTACGGCGCAGGAGCGATCGGCGCGTATATCGGCGGCAGTCTCGCTTTGACAGGGCATCGCGTCGTATTTCTGGAAACGCCGGCTGCCGCAGAAATCCTGTCACAGCGTGGTTTGCATTTAGAAATAGGGGGTACTCGCCATGAGATCCGGCAGCCAAAACTAGCGCTGTCTTTGCAGGAAGGATTAAGTCAAGGGCCATTTGATGTCGCGATTTTTGCACTCAAATCTTTCGATACACGCAGCGCCTTGGAAGAAATGAAAGGGATGAAGCCATTAATCCCGCCGATTTTATGCTTACAGAATGGGGTCGACAACGAGGGACAGTTGATCTCTATGCTTGGCGAGGGAGGCGTTATCGCCGGAACGGTGACCAGCGCAATTGGGCGGCGAGGGATTGGCGATGTGATTTTAGAGCGGCTGAGAGGCGTTGGCATCGCTGCGGGACACCCTCTGTCGGCTCGCCTGGTTCAAGAATTTTGCCGCGCCGGACTGAACGCCAGCTTATTTTCTTCTGGGGCAAGTATGAAATGGTCGAAATTGCTCACAAATTTACCTGCTAATGCAACCGCAGCGATTCTAAATATGACCCCGGCTGAGATTTTTGGGCACAACCAATTATTTCAATTGGAGCGTAGGCAATTACGCGAAGCAATTAAGGTGATGAGATTGCAAGGCATCGACGTCGTTAATTTGCCTGGAACACCTGTGAAACTCTTTGAATTTGCGATCCGTTGGCTGCCAACCGCACTTTCTCGGCTGGCGCTGCAGCGTGCTATCGGTAAAGGCCGCGGCGCAAAGATGCCTTCTTTTCACATCGATTTACATAGTCAACGAGGGAAGAGCGAAGTAATCTATCTTAACGGCGCCATCGCCGATTATGCAGAACGACTGAGGAGTTCTGCTCCGGTTAATCGGTTCTTGACCGAGACGCTGATGGCGCTGACCCAAGGTATCTTACCTTTGAATACCTATGCGCAAAACCCTTCCAGATTAATGGATGATCTAGCCAGCCGGTTTTCTTGACATCAGGCGACCACTCCGTAGAACAGAGGCAGAGCGCTTACGGTTGTCTCCGACCAAACATGCGCATTGAGGATACTTTCTCGCTCGTCTTTCAGCCTGTTTTCGTCGTTTGCATGGAGCGTAAACAATAAATCACCGCTCCGGATGTAATCGCCCACCTTATGGGCGATTACGACGCCAACTGCATGATCAATTGGCTCACCTTTCTTGGCTCGGCCGGCGCCTAAGCGCATGGCTGCTTCGCCTATCTGCAGTGCATTGATCTCGCTAAGATATCCGCTTCGAGGTGCAGGGACATTTTCGATGTAACGCGCTTGCGGCAGACGTCCTGGTTCATCTACAACGCGAATGTCGCCGCCTTGAGCAATCACCAGGCGTCGAAAATATTCCCAAGCCTGACCATTGTTAATCGCAATTTGAGCCAAGGCGTAGCCCTGCTGTGGATCCTCTGCCTTGCCGCCCAGAGTGAGCAGATGGCCGGCTGTAACGAGGCAATGTTCGCGAAAATCCTGGGGCCTCCCCCATGCAAGGTTTCAATTGCTTCTTGTACCTCGAGGGCGTTGCCAACCGCAAAACCCAAAGGCTGGTTCATATCGGATAGCAGCGCAATTGCTTTTCTCCCGGCGAGATGTGCAATATCTACCAGAAGCCTGGCCAACTCCTGACCTTGGGCCAGGGTATGCATAAATGCGCCTGAGCCCACCTTCACATCCAGGACGATTGCCTGGGCCCCGGCGGCAATTTTCTTACTCATAATCGAGGAGGCAATCAGGGCTTGTGAATTCACGGTTCCTGTGACATCGCGGAGGCCATACAATTTTCCGTCTGCAGGAGCTAGATCAGCGCTTTGGCCGGTCAGAACCAGACCGATCGCCTTTAACTGCGCTAAAAATTCGGCTGTACTCAAATCCGTCCGATACCCTGGGATCGATTCGAGCTTATCCAAGGTGCCGCCTGTGAACCCCAGACCACGCCCGGACATTTTTCCAACGGGCAACCCACACGCTGCCACAATTGGTTCTACGACCAGCGAGGTCTTATCGCCTACTCCCCCAGTTGAGTGCTTGTCAACCGCGATAGGGACGGTTTGCGATAGATCGAGTATTTTTCCTGAATTTGCCATCGCCAAGGTCAAGTCGGTTGTCTCACGCGCCGTCATGCCGTTCAGTAAAACAGCCATGGCAAACGCCGCGGCCTGATAATCGGGGATTTCTCCAATTGCATAACCTTGAATGAAAAAATTGATTTCTTCCTGGCTTAATTCCAGCCTGTCGCGCTTTTTAATGATGATTTCAACTGCTCTCATTCAGATGCTCCATTTCATTGCACGTAGATGCAGGGAAAATGATTTCATTTTTATCATTTATTATATGATTAACATTCCATCCCCGAAAGAATAAAATCGGTAGCCTTGTTTCTTGGCTTCTTCGTAGGCAGCCAGGATTCGCTCTCGTCCGGTAAAAGCGCTGACCAACATTAATAAGGTTGAACGGGGCAAATGAAAGTTCGTAATCATCGCATCTACGATTTTAAATTCATAGCCAGGGAGAATGTACAGACCGGTCTTGCCTTCGAAGGGAAGGATTGTTTCTTGAAACTCAACCTGTTGAGCCGCGCTTTCCAAAGTACGTACGCTGGTCGTTCCGACGGCGATCACCCTACCGCCTTTTTGACGAGCCTGCTGAACCGCCGATACAGTTTCTTGATTGATCTGGCACCATTCGGTGTGAATTAAGTGCTCGCCAGGGTTTTCTTCGTTAACAGGGGCAAAGGTGTCTAGACCAACATGCAAGGTAACTTTCGCAAAAGCGACGCCGAACTTTGTGAGACGACTGATCAGCTCCCCAGTAAAGTGTAAGCCAGCGGTGGGTGCGGCAGCCGAGCCGGGGTTCCGCGCATAAACGGTCTGGTAGCGATCGGGGTTTTGCAGCGGTTCGTGAATATAAGGCGGTAATGGAACGTGCCCGATTGCTTGGAAAAAAGGTTCGATTTCCTGTGTGAAACGAAGTAAACGATTTGGACCATCGAGCATTTCCACAATTTCAACCTCGGGGCCATTCTCGATTACCAATCTCCGCCCGGGGTTCAATGCTTTGCCGCCGACCATCGCCTCCCAGGTAAGCGGATCTCGCCGGCGCAGCAGCAGCAGCTCAACTCTCCCGCCACCAGGCATTTTTTTGGCAAAAATGCGTGCTGGAATAACGCGAGTCTCATTCAGGATGAGCAGATCATTTGGCTTGAGAAAGCGATCGAGCTCTGTGAAGTGGCTGTGCTCGATTTGACCGGTCTGGCGATCTAAAACAAGCAAGCGAGAAGAATCGCGCGGTTCTCTGGGCGTCTGGGCAATAAATGCCGAGGGGAGATCGTAATCAAAATCGGAGGTTTTCACGACGATTTACTTAAGATCACCGGCGCCTAAAACAAACGGGACTGATTGTCTTTTGGAAACTCAAATCGAAGATGATCGTATGCCAGGCGGGTAGCCTGGCGACCCTGGGGGGTACGTTCGAGAAAACCAAGCTGGAGCAGGTAAGGTTCAACCACATCCATAATCGTGTCAGGTTCTTCGCTAATCGAGGCAGCAATGGTATTGAGCCCTACCGGCCCGCCATTATATTTTTCGATTACAGCGCGCAAGACGCGCCGGTCCAGATCGTCCAGCCCGAGTAGGTCAACATCCAATAAATCGAGAGCTTCCTGGGAAACATCGCGAGAGATCACACCATTTGCGCGTACTTCGGCGTAATCTCTTACACGGCGGAGCAGGCGCAATGCAACCCGCGGCGTACCCCGTCCACGGCGGGCAATTTCGTCAATGCCTTCGTCTTCTGCAGGAACCCCCATAACGCGGGCGCCGCGGCTAACAATCTGGCGCATGGCGGGTAAATCATAAAAATCCAGGCGGTAAACAGCGCCAAAACGGGCGCGCAGCGGTGCGGTTACCAACGCAAGCCGCGTGGTTGCCCCGATAACTGTAAACCTTGGCAGCTTTAGGCGAATTGAACGTGCTGAAGGTCCTTTTCCAATGACGATATCCAGAGCGAAATCTTCCATCGCCGGGTATAATACTTCTTCAATCGCCCGGCCTAAACGGTGGACTTCGTCTATAAATAAGATATCGCCGGCGCGCAAGTTAGTCAGTATTGCTGCCAGGTCGCCAGGTCTTTCGATGGCAGGACCTGCGGTGATTTTAATACTGACCTCCATTTCATTCGCCAGGATATGCGCCAGGGTGGTCTTACCCAGGCCCGGAGGTCCGTAAAATAATACATGGTCCAATGGTTCTGAGCGTTGGCGTGCTGCAGAAATTAAGATCTTTAAATTTTCCTTAACCCGATCCTGACCGATTAGCGCGGACAGGTTTTTCGGTCGCATCGCCTGGTCCAGGCGATCTTCCGGTTGAGGTTGGGAAGCAACTAAACGATCTGGTAAATCGGTCATAGCGAAAATTATAACCTGAACTTTTCAGTTTTCACACGCGAACTATTCATGGGATAACCGTCTGGATTATAATAATTGAAATATTATCTGGAGCAAAGTATGCCTAATGTATTCCCATCCCCGCATCCATTAGTCGCCCATAAACTCAGTGTATTGAGAGATAAACAAACAGAACCCAAAAAATTTCGAGAACTGATCCGGGAGATTGCTGCTTTACTCACGTACGAAGCAACTGCAGATCTCCAACTCTCTCCCATCGAAGTAGAAACCCCCTTGGCGCTGCATTCAGGATCGGAATTGCGCGAGAAAATCGGTCTGGTACCGATCTTACGCGCCGGGCTGGGTATGGTTGCCGGGGTGTGGGACTTGATGCCATCTGCCGAGGTTTGGCATATCGGAATCTACCGGGATGAGAAAACATTAAAACCGGTTGAATACTATAACAAACTGCCAATCGAACCACGCGTGTCTGTTTGCCTGGTCTTAGATCCGATGCTCGCCACAGGCGGCTCGGCAGTTGCGACTGTGGATGTATTAAAGCGTTGGGGAGTTAAGAAGATCAAATTTGTTGGGATCATCGGCGCCCCTGAAGGTATCCAACAGCTTTCCAAGCACCATCCTGAAGTGCCAATCCACCTGGCAGCGATTGACGAGCGGTTGAATGAGATTGGGTATATCTTACCTGGATTGGGCGATGCTGGCGATCGCCAGTTCGGCACAGGTTAAAAACATTTTGACATATCTACGTTTCTCTTCAGGTGTCTGCGAATGACGTCACAAAAAATTGGCCGGTATGAAGTTCGTTCAGAATTGGGCCGGGGTGGAATGGCCACTGTGTTCCACGCCTATGATCCAAACTTCGAGCGTGATGTTGCGATTAAGGTGCTGCCCGAAGTATTTCTACATGATCCTCAATTCCGTGCCCGCTTTGAACGGGAGGCAAAAACAATCGCCCTGCTAGAACATCCCGCGATTGTACCCGTCTACGATTTTGGAGATAGCGGAAATCAGCCATATATTGTGATGCGCTATATGTCAGGCGGCACCCTCGGTGACCGTTTGAAACAAGGGGCGCTTTCGCTAGAAGAAACGGCCCGTTTAATCAGCCGGCTAGCCCCGGCATTAGATGCAGCCCATGCCAGGGGGATTATTCACCGAGACATTAAACCTGGCAATATCCTGTTCGACCAATACGGAAATGCATTTCTATCGGACTTTGGGATTGCGCATCTTGGTGTAGAAGGAGTTACCTCGCTAACGGGCGGCAGTGCGCTTGGCACCCCAGCTTATATGAGCCCCGAACAAATTCAAGGGGACGCAAAAGTTGATGGTCGCAGCGATATCTATGCTCTAGGGGTCGTCGTTTACCAGATGCTTACCGGGCATATGCCCTATTCGGCCGACACTCCTGCTAAATTGATGATGATGCACGTCCTCCAGCCCGTCCCGCAGATCTTACTCGATCGCCCAGATCTGCCAGTTGGCTGTGAAGGAATTATCCTTCGCGCTATGGCTAAGGACCCGGATGATCGGTTTGCAACAGCAGGTGAAATGTCCGAGGTTCTCGACGCTACTGCTCGAGGTTTTCAAGGAGCTGGGGCGATAGCCTTTTCGTACTCCCATTGGCGAACCACAAACTGCGATCGTCCAACCCACCTCGGCGGGCCAGTTGACGGTCAAAGCGGGGACGGCATCCGCGGCGACGATTGCCTCTGCTGGAACGGCGCCGGCGTCTCTGCCAGAGAAAAAAGGATTATCCAGGAATGCGATCCTCGGGATCAGCCTGGTGGTACTGCTGTTCATCACTGGCGCGGGGCTGTTCATTTTGGGAAGAAATGGCCTGGGTCCGCTGGCAAGCGCCGCGCCGTCAACGCCAACCGCTTTTCCGACGGCGACACTATCCATTCCAAGCCCGACGCTTCCGCCTACCAAAGAACCCTTGGCAGCAGCCAGCGGACAGGATTCTGCCACCCCGACCCAGACCGCGGCGCCAAGTGAAACGCCGACCCTCGAGCCATCCAGCACGCCAACCCCTGAAGTTGCCGCGATCCCCATCAGCGGCGGCGCTGATAAAATTGCCTATTTGGATAGCGCTAACATCTGGATGGCCAATCTCGATGGCAGCGATCGCATTCAACTGACCACAGATGGCGCTGAGAAGTGGGATTTGCAATGGTCACCGGATGGAAATTCGATTTATTATCTGACCGGTAAATGTATCCAATCCGTAAATATTGAAACTACTGCTATTGATAATATCAACTGTTTTAATTTTATCGATAAGTTTAAGGCGTTTAGAATTTCTAATACTGCCGCACAAACTGCAATTGGGATTGATAACGAGCTTTACCTGGTGCCCTTTGACTTAGACAAGCTCCGTCAAGTAAAGAAGCGCTCAGAGTTAACCGCGATGGCGGATTGTAAAGAATTTGCTCCATTTCAAAAGATCCTGGCTGAAGGCGCACGTTGGTCAAAGGACGATCAGCAGTTATCGATCTTATTACTTGCTAACCTGGGATCGGGAAAACAAGGGAATATCATCCAGATTTTTCAAATCGATCAGTGTGTTCCAAACCCAGAAAAGTTGAATACCTTTCCGGGTGCAACATTCACGCTAGAGAATTTTGATAAAAATGCTGAAATTCAAAACTTTGGCTTTGATGGATTGACAGTTTATACCTTGAATAACAACGTCCGCAATGACGGGTTTGGGGATCTTTATGCGTACAACTCGGACTTGAGCAAATCCTACCCCAAGATTAACCCCGTTGGTGATAAGTGCTGCTATCGCGATTCAGATTTTAGTCCAGATGGCAGCTATCTCGTGTTTGCTTTTCAGGATTACTTACAGGGCTCAAGCAGCAAAACCCAACTTTACCTGGTTCCTTATGGCAGTATCGGCTCGGGCGCCAATTTCACCCCACTCCCCTTACCCGACATCACAAATGCAAAGGAACGACCACAACCTATCTTGCGCCCAGCGAAATAAACTGCTTATTGATTTTCCTGACCGATTAATCCCATTTGCGCCGCTTTGCTCACCGCTTCAGCGCGGTTTGATGCTTCCAGTTTTTCCAAGATATGGCGGACGTGAGTTTTCACCGTATTTTCTGAAATGAATAATTCGGCCGCGGTTTGGGCTGTGGTTAATCCTTTGGCCAGGCATTCGAGGACCTCCATCTCACGGATACTGAGTCCACCATCGGATGCAGCGACTTGATCCATATTCACAGCGCGCAAGACATCACGGGTTATTTGGGGTGAAAGGACTGCCATGCCCTGGCTCACCAGAATGATTGCTTTACGAAGTTCTTCAGGCTCTGCATTCTTCAAAAGGTAACCATCCGCTCCAGCAGTAATCGCCCCAAACAAATCTTCTTCGTTCTTAGAAATGGTCAGCATTAATAATTTTTGGCGAGTTGCCCTTTTGCAACTCCCGGACTACCTCCACGCCGCTCATCCCTGGCATGTTCACATCGAGTAAAACGACATCGGGCTTGATCTTGCGAATGACTTCAATTGCGCTGTTACCATTATTCGCTTCGCCGACGATTTGAAATTCATCCATATCGCTTAACAAGCTGATCAAACCTGCTCGAAAAAGAGCATGATCATCGACAACGACCAGGTGAATTTTATTCATTTATTTGCCCCCTGTTCAATAACCGGTTGAAGCGGAAGGCGAATCCGTACTGTTGTTCCTTCGCCCGGCCGGCTGATGACCTGGAAATCTGCGCCGATTAGTTCAACACGCTCACGCATCCCGCGCAATCCATGTTTGGTAGAACTCGAGACATCTTCTGGCGAAAACCCAATACCATCATCCTGGATTTCGATACATAAATCGCTATCTTGTGTCAAAACAATCAACCCAAACCTGCAATGCTTGGGAATGTTTGCGAACATTGCTCAGAGCCTCTTGAACGACACGAATTAATTGAGCATGGACTTCTGGAACAAGGTACGCCGTGGAGGTTACATTGCGGAGGGTGATCCGCAGACCACTTGTTTCTTTGAACTCGGCTGCGATTTCTTGGAGCCAGCCTTGGAGACCGTCCTCGCTAAGACCGATCCGCAGACCATCGATCGATTGGCGAGCATCCAGATAAGCCTCGCTGAGTGTGGCATAATATTGATCCAAAGCGCCACAGGCACGCTCATATTCGCCTCGCCCAAGGTAATTTTTCATTTGAGCAGCCTGCAATTTCAAAAAGCCAAGAGTTTGGGCCAATCCATCATGGATTTCTCGCGCCAGGCGTTTCCGCTCTTCCATCATTGCCTGAAACTCCAGCTCTGTTACCAAGCTGGAATTCTGCACGACCAGGCTTAACTGGCCGGCGATCGTCTGCAGAAGAGTTAATTGACGCTGGTTGAAACCTTGTGAGCGCCGGTTCCCGATGAGAATCGAGCCAATCACAGTTCGATCAGACTGGATCAATGGTGCCACCATGAATGATCTCAATTCAGAGGCCCCTCCTGGTTCTCCTTCGACATCCCCTAGAATCACCGGTTGGCCAGAGGCGATTACACCCTGCATTACCCCATCGATAAATGCCTGGAGCTGGTTGGATAAATCCCCCAAGCCGAATTTCGTAAAATCCGGACTTGCTGGTTTCAAGCGCACAATCAAAATGGCAGTATCCGCATTAAGCGACTTGAAGAGACTATCCAGTAGACCATTCAACAATGCTTGTATACCCGTTTTTTGGCGGATGCCTTCCATATGCTGCAGCGTTGCCAACTCTCGCTGGCGCAAACGTACGCCATCAAGAGCGAGAGAAGTTTCATCGAGCATCGCCCCTAAGAAAGCCTGAGTTTGATTATCCAGTTGACCTGAACCACTCATGTATAGGTTCAATACGCCAAAATCTTGCTGCTTATTATGCAAAGTGACGCAATATACTTCGGTCGCATCCGAAATAGGACCATTAAGCAATGGGCACGATGAGGTTAACCGTTCGTGCTGTTCACACGATCTACACCGGGCTCGCATCGCAGGGGACGAAAGATATTCTAACCAGGGATCGGCGATCGAATGGGGAATTTCTCCATAGGAACTGACTGCCATCGGTTGATTGTGCTCATCGAAAGGCACGAAAGAAGCACCTTTTGCTCCGGAAAGATCTACAGACAGCCTTAATACCAAGTCGATTACTTCGTGCTCGTTGGTGGCTTCTATGAATTTTTGTCCGACTTGAAAAATAGCATCCAAACGCTGGTAAGCCTGGGTTGCCTGAGCGTGGGCTTCTTGTAATTCAAGCTGCATCTTTTCACGCTGGTCGAAAAGCTGGAACACTCGATACAAAGTAAGAAAAGCGAACAATACAACGATGAGGAGGATTACCCCAATCCAGATCAGATTGGATTGAGACCAACCTTGGGCTATACCAGGCTGGATTACAAACAGAATCGCCTCAGTTACCAGGATGCTTCCAAGGAGCATCCAAGGCAGCCGGCGAGAATTTAATAATGGGGCAATTTTATGGGAGTGCATCCACCGCCAACGATCTAGCCACCCAGATCTCGTAGGTAGCCAATAATCTGCCAAATTTGTTCTTCTGAAAGGATCGATTTCCAGGCGGGCATCGCCGATTTAAAGTCTGCAGACTGACCGCCGTCGGATATACGCCAGAACATGTAACCATCGCTCAAGGTGGATTCATTCACCGCAAGAGGTTCTGGTTTTGGGTCTAAAGCTGATGCGGCTGGACCATCCCCCATTCCCTTTTCCCCGTGACAAGTCATACAATTTATTTTATATAATTGTTGACCTCTTTCGATATCCGCAGCGCTGACTTTCGGGCTTTTTAAATCCACAAACGATGCTGGTGGTGTTGGTCGGGCAAGACTCAGCTCGCCTTCTGTGGCCTCGCTGGGCGATTTTGTTCCACCCCCGCAGGCCGACAAAAACAAAATCAAGATGATTAGGATTAGTATCGCAAAGGAAAGTTTTTTCAGCATGGCGACTTCGCTTTCTATTTGATTTTTGTATGAATGATTTTCAATTATAACATCTGGGATTTGACTTCCCCCCAAGTTTTCGTTTTCGGGAGATGGATCCGTTATCTTGGTGAGTGTGCTAGAATTATTGCTGTACCGGAGTTTCTGTGCAAGGATTTAATGGGTGAGGTATAACATTAGATGTGCGAGTTAGACGTCACGAATACTCCTCTTATTCGTACTCTGGAAAGGTAATTTAATGGGATTTCATGGAGGTTGGCATAGCTACGTAAGTTCGACAGACGAGAGACCGAAAGTTACTCGTAAATTGCTCCAACGCGTCTTAACCTATGCATGGCCGTATCGCTGGAAAATCACCACCATACTGGTCTTAATCCTGGCTACCACAGGACTGGGATTGATTAGCCCGCTAATTTTCCGCCAATTGATTGATACAACAATACCAGAGGCGAATATTCCCGGGCTGATAGGGCTTTCGATTGCTTTGCTGCTCATTCCAGTTTTTACAGGCATCATCAATATTTTCCAGCGCCGGCTAAACGCTCAGGTGGGCGAGGGGGTAATTTTCGATCTACGCGTCGGATTATTCACTCATTTACAGCGCATGTCTTTGAGGTTTTTCACCAATACAAAGGTTGGTGAACTGATGAGCCGCTTGAACAATGACGTTGTCGGAGCACAGAATGCGATCAGCAATACGCTGGTAGGGATTATCACGAATATTATCCAGGCTACGGCAGTTTTGATCGTCATGTTTCGGCTTGAATGGCGCCTGACATTAATCAGCGTAGCCATACTGCCTTTGTTCATCCTGGCGGCGAGGCGCATGGGAACCCGACTGCGCGATATTGCCCGACAGCAAATGGATTTCAATGCCCAAATGAATGCGATGATGAACGAAACCCTCAATATTGGTGGGATGCTGCTGGTGAAACTCTTTGGGCGGGCAAATACCGAGGTAGATCGTTTTCGAGGTCGTGCAGCGGCTGTTCGGGACACTGGAGTTCGCCAAGCAGTTTTAGGGACCCAATTTTTTGTAATCATCGGCCTGGTTGGAGCGGTAGGCACTGCGCTCGTATATGGAATGGGTGGTTATCTGGTGATTCAAAACGTTTTTACGATCGGCACAATCGTTGCGTTTGGCGCATACTTAACCAGCCTCTATGGGGCTTTACAAGGATTGGCAAACGCTCCGGTAGCCTTTGCCACATCGGTTGTTAGTTTCGAGCGAGTGTTCGAAGTCATCGACTTGCCCCTGGATATACCCGAGAAACCAAACCCAATTGAATTGATTGATACCAGCGGAGATCTGGTCTTTGAGCGGGTTTCATTCAACTATCAGGCTCAGGATGGCAGCCCCCTCAGCCAGGTACGCCGCTATGGTCAAATGCATAACGTGAACGCAGTGCTATCTGGGGGAGGGGCAACTAAAGATGAGCAGAAGGATGAAAAAACAGACCAAAAGCCAGGCGAAACGCCGCTTCCATTAAGTTCGGCGCAATCCACTCCGGATGGAAAATGGTGCAAACAGCCAGGCGAGACCTGTTGCTTTGGAGGAAATTAGTTTTCACGCTGCTCCAGGCAAATTATTGGCCCTGGTTGGCCCAAGCGGCGCGGGGAAGACCACATTAACCTATTTGATTCCACGTCTGTATGATCCTACTGAAGGTAGAATTTTATTGGATGGAATTGATTTGCGAGAGGTGAGCCTTGCCTCACTAAGCGCACAGATTGGAATGGTAACTCAAGAGAACCACCTATTCCATGATACGATCCGCATGAATATTACCTATGCGAAGCTGGATGCTTCCCAAGAACAAATCGAGGCGGCTGCTAAGGCAGCCAACATCCATGACTTCATTATGGGCTTACCGGAAGGGTACGACACGATTGCCGGTGAACGCGGCTATCGGTTAAGTGGCGGAGAAAAACAGCGCATTGCACTTGCCAGGGTAATCTTAAAAGATCCACGTATCCTGGTGCTCGACGAGGCCACCAGCCATCTAGATAGCGAATCAGAGTCTCTGATACAGGAAGCGCTTAAAAGAGTTATGGCGAGGCGGACGAGCATCGTTATTGCTCACCGTTTGAGTACGATTTTAGCTGCGGATCTCATCCTGGTGCTCGATCGAGGAAAACTTATTGAACAGGGAACCCATCAAGAACTTTTGGCAGAAAAAGGATTATATGCTCATCTTTATGAAACCCAATTCAGCCAATAAATGAGCACGCTTTCATGATAGCCCTTAGGGTCATATTTTAAAGGATTCGAGTGAAAAAACGTGCTATACTTGAAAAACTTGTTCAATCTGTATAGAAAAGGAGTCTAAAAGATGTATAAAACAAGTGAAAAGACCACCCGCCAGATATCCCTCATTTTCATTAGTGGGCTGTTGGTGCTGGCGATGCTGGCGGTGATGCTGCCTCTGCAGCACGCGGGCGCGGTGGGACTGGCGGTTACGTGCTCGACGTATCATTCGGTAGCCTCTGGAGAAACGCTTTCTTCGATCAGTGTAAAATACAATGTTTCTGTTCAGGAAATAGCCAGCGCTAACGACCTTAAAGAACCTTATCAAATCTTTGTTGGTCAGCGCTTATGCATTCCTGGCAGCGCGGTTGCTGCGACGAGCGCGAACAGAGACTGCTAGTACGATTAAGGGTCCAAACTTCACCATTAAAGCAACCAAAAATCCCTATACTATCGAAATTGCTACCGTCGGATATGCTGCAAAGACCCCATTCTACGTGCGTATAATCCGCACTGACCAACCGAAGGCTATCACAACGAAACTTGGCACAATAAAAACGAATAAATCCGGGGTTGGAACGCGGACATTCCGAATTCCGAGGGCATATCGTGATGCCAGTTCCGTAACGATCTGCCTAAAAAATACTTTTACAGATGGCGTGCAGTGCAATACCTACACACCCTAGACTAATTCCCCCCATTTCATCTTCACATAAAATAAAGACGTCCGCAACGGACGTCTTTATTATTACATTTCCATAGTATGAAGAACCCTATTATAATCTCATAAGAATTGAGATGAAAAAAAATGCCGAATGGATTATTCTTTTTTTCTTCATGGCAGGATTTTTAGCAGGCTGCCGAAAAGTGCAATATTTTCCAATTGCCAGGAAAAATGCGTTTACCGTTCGCGAAGTAACCTCGACACCTCCTTTACGAACGGTGATTCCAAACCAAATTGAAGAAAAAAACAAGATTCTCCAAGTCACACCTGATATTCCCTCGCTGTCGCCGACGGCGACAATTCAGATTTTACAACATCTACCTTACTTACTAAAATCTGGCTATCCAACTGTTTCAAACATTCAAATCATTCCACGCATCTTGCGCGGAAATAAGCAAGGTCGCAATTTCAGCATGGAATTGCGCTATCCTGAATTTTCAGGAACCACTCCAAATCCAATGGGCGGTCTCTCTGCTGCAATCCAGGCCTGGCTTAACCAACAATCGGAACGATTTCTTATCATAGTCGATGAAACAAGCACCGAGGCAGCCAACGGCTATTTGACAGCTTCGTATGCTTTCCCAAGCCGCTCCGATTGGGACCCCAGGAAGATTTAATTTGAAACAGCAAACAGCTTGATTGGATACACTGCTGATAAGGTGATCTTGGATGTAGGGTTGCCAGTTATAAGCTTGATATTTCAAACGAGCGAGTATTTCGGCGGCGCGCATCCGCTGGATCAGCATACGACCATCACTTACGATCTGAGCAATAGCAGAGTGCTCAATCTATCTGAACTTTTTACTCCAGGTTCTGATTATTTAGCCAGGATATCGCAGTATTGTATTCAAGAGTTGTATCGAAATAATTATCTGGAACCCGAACAGATCAGGAGCGGTGCTGCCCCATTAGTCGAGAATTATCAAAATTGGAGTCTTACCCCCAACGGGCTTTTAATCACATTTGAGGAATACCAGGTTGGCCCGTATGCTGCAGGACCTCAATGGATCCTTGTTCCCTTCGATAGCTTAGCAGACCTGATCAATCCGCAAGGTCCAATTAAGAATAGCACGAATAGAGGACAGCAATAAAATGAGTCAATTTGATGAAATAAGCGAGATCAATTTACAGCCCCAAACGATGCTTGGGAAAGTTGTCGTCGTAACCGGGGCTACCAGCGGAATTGGTGAATACACCGCTTTATCCCTGGCAGAAAAGGGTGCTACAGTGGTCATCGCAGGTCGGAATCAAGAACGAATTGATGCCACTATCCGTAAAATCTCCAATGAAACGTCTAATCCAAGATTAATTCCTTGTTTAGCAGATTTATCATCATTAAAACAAGTCCGCCAACTGGCAAGCCAAATCCTGGAGCGTACCGATCGCCTGGATGTGTTGGTAAACAATGCTGGAGCCAATTTCTTTAAGAAAACTCTCTCGCCAGATGGTTATGAAATGACTTTTGCTGTAAATCATCTTAGCTTTTTCTATTTGACAAGCCTGCTGCTCGATACAATTCAAGCGACCGCGGAGAGATTTGGTGAAGCACGGATTATCAATGTCGCTTCGGAGGCGCATCGTACTGGAAAGCTCGTGTTTGACGATTTAATGTTCGACCGGCGAATCTATGAATTTGGCGGATGGCGTGCCTACGCCCAATCTAAACTAGCCAATATATTATTCACTTTTGAGCTGTCGCGCCGCCTGCAGGGAAGCCCTGTCACAGCCAATGCTGTGCACCCTGGATTGGTAGCAACACAGGTTGGATATAACAACGGTCGAGGGGCTAAATGGGTGATGAAATTGGTTCAAGGCTTCGCGATCAGACCTCAAGAAGGCGCGCAGACTTCCATATACCTGGCAAGCTGGCCTGAAATGAAGGGCGTCACTGGAAAGTATTTCTACCGCTGCCAGGCAATCAAGGCAGAAAAATCGGCCTATGATCTTACCGCTGCCCGGCGGCTATGGGATATTAGCGATGAATTAATCTTCAATGTAGTCTAACACAACGGCGCGCTGATCTATTTTCTCGGAAAATTTCCTGCAGACCTTGACAAAAACGAACATTTGTTCTATATTTAGCACATCGTGTTAAACCATTTGTTCGTCTCCTTTACTCGTACTGGCAGGTCTTTCGGAGGAAACTATGAGCACCAATTCGTCGTTTAGCCCAAATATCACCGCCTCGTTTCAACGGCTAAAGATCTCACGCGGTCTTGCTTTCGGTCTGATCATCCTGAGTGCATTAATTGCGTTTGAGATTTTTAACTACAGCACTACCGAATATGCTCTAGAAGATTTACTCGGAAATTTAACTTTTCTAGGAATACCTTGGGCGACCATCCTGGCAATCGCCTTTTGCGGCATCGATTTTGCTGGAATTGCCCGGCTCCACACACCAGAAGAAGGCACAAGCCAGGTCAACGAAACCTGGTATCTCTTCGGCGCCTGGATGTTGGCAGCTACTATGAACGCCATGCTCACCTGGTGGGGAGTCTCCTTAGCGATCATTAACCACAACAGCCTTGGCAATGCAGTGGTTGACCGGGAAACAATGCTCCGGGTGGTCCCAATTTTTGTGGCAGTCTTGGTATGGCTAATCAGGGTGCTAATCATTGGCACCTATTCAACCGCCGGCACTCGCCTACTTTCTCAACGGGACCAACGCAGAGGATACCGAACACCTGCACCCGGCACGACGCCGCAGACCCGGAATTCCCGTCCAACGAATAGCGTTCCAGTCAGCGCAAAACCAGGCGCTGTCTCCAGCCGGACCTTCAGCGCCCAGCCCAAAGCTTATCAGTCTGCAGATACCGCTGCCACATCTGGCACTGAAAGCCCGCCAAGCCGGTCGCGTACATTCTAAAATAGCATTTGAACAAAAACAAGCAGGGTTCTAAAACAGCCCTGCTTGTTTTTGTTTAGTTGGCTTGACTTCTCGCCTATTTACGGTATGATCATGCCACTATGGCGAAAAAAGGCATGATCTACGGAATTCTCGCGTACGCAATGTGGGGGATACTACCGATCTATTGGAAATTGCTAAAAAGCGTTGGGGCGAGTGAGATTCTGGTTAATCGGATTATCTGGTCATTAGCATTTCTATTAATCATATTGGCTGCCCGCCGCCAATGGAGTTGGGTTCGCTCCGTTTTCGCCAAGAAAAGTACCATGGCCTATCTTCTTACGGCTGCGGTTTTGCTTTCAATTAATTGGTTTATCTATATATGGGCGGTCAATGCCGGGTTCGTTGTAGAGACCAGCCTGGGATATTTCATCAATCCATTGGTCAATGTAGTTTTGGGAACAGTGTTTTTGCATGAACGCATGCGTACCGGCCAATGGATCGCGATTGGCATTGCTGCTTTAGGCGTGGTTTACTTGACTGCCAGTTATGGATCGCTCCCGTGGATTGCTTTGAGCCTGGCAATTTTATTCGGCTTCTATGGGCTAATAAAGAAAAAGGTGTCCCTAGGTGCTGCAGAGAGTCTTACGGCTGAAATGTCCATCTTATTTATTCCAGCCATGGGATACCTGATCTTTCTTGAAAGATCAGGTATTGCAGCAACAGCGAACAGCAATACGCTGACGACAATCCTGCTGATTGGCAGTGGAATCGTCACTGCAACTCCTTTAGTCTTATTCGCCGCAGCAGCCCGCCGGATTCCATTGTCTACCATGGGCGTGCTTCAGTACATCGCTCCTACCATGCAATTCTTGATCGGAATTTTCATTTTTGGAGAAACGCTCAATATTCAAAGCTTACTCGGTTTTGGTATTATTTGGATCGCCCTGATTATCTACAGCCTCGAAGGAGTAATACAGCGCCGCAATCGCGATCTGATTCCTTTAGAAAACATGTAATTGACGGAATCAACTCCCTGAAGGTTGACTATTTTGTGTCCACATCGAATCTACTCATCATTCAATCCCTTGCCGGTGAGAATAAGAGGCATACATTTTTCCACCCTTGACTCACGGGTTTTAGCCAGTTTGGGAGCAGAAAAATAAAGAAGGTAAGCTCTTTGCCGTCCCGGAGTTAATGTATAAAAAGCAGTTTTCAAATCAGGGATTTCGTCTATTTTATTTTGAAATTCTTCAGGAATAATGAATTCTGTAGTCCCCTTATAATTCACTTTCAAACCGGATTTTTCTACTTCAATGGCTTCATAAATATAGGTTTTTAAGATGGTTTCCATCTCAACTATTTCTCGAACATCAGCGAATTGAATTTGGCGGCTCGCCTGTGTATTCTCTGTTTGTGAGATTAATATTCCCTCGGAATTATTTAACAAGGCGCCTTTGAAAAACAGAAGCGCACAGTAGTATTTAAATCCATGCATTAATACGATGTTACTTCCTTCAAATGTATAACAAGGAACACCCCACTTCAATTCTTCGGACAAGCGACAATCGAGAATGATCCTTCTCAAGTTCTCAAATTCTACCTGCCACTTTTTGGCTTTACTTATAAATACGTCAACCTTGGGATTCGTTTCAGTCATTTACTTATCCTCGGATCTAAAGTGAGCTCATATCGGTCTTCAATGTCGTAATCTGCTCCGGATTTTGCTCGGGTAATTATACCGAAATTCAGGTTGTTGTATTTTCGCCATCATGTATGCCTTGATTAGTGGATATTTCCAGCGGCGTCGAAAGTTTTTTGCCATCTTGTCTTCATTTTGCTATAGCAACAACGATCCTTTTCTTTTCTGAAGAAATCAGAAATGAATTTTCCACGTAGAATAAAATATAATTAACAGGTTGAAATATGAAATTGGAAATTCAACCAACTGACCTCTTACAATATCAAAATAGCCTACGCTTTCCAGGGGAACTAGAAAGGTTATTTCTTGCTGACTACTGCTTGAGAATGATCCAAATCGCCAGGCCCGGTACAGCTTTGGCGATTCTCGTTTACTTATCCTTTTGGTTATTAGATATGTTTGCGTTACCCCAGGCGTATCAAGAAATCTGGATGGTGCGAGTTATTGGCATCCTCCTGATGGTACTTTTATTGGGGATTTCATTCACTCCCTGGTATAAAAAAAATGTCATCCTGGTATTCTCTGCCGCGTGCTTGATCATAAATTTGAGCGTGATCATTTGCTTTTCATTAACCCATCCCGACGAGCTTGTTTACAATCTCTATTACATCACTTTAATATTTGTAATTCTAGGCGCGCCGCTGCTCGGGCTGCCTTTCTGGGCTGAAATCATTGTTTCCGGGATTACTTTTATTGTATACCTTGCGACCGCGATTTTCTTTCAGCACATGTTTGCGCAATCGAATTCTCTGACAATCTTAGGGGCAAATAGTTTTTTTCTGGTTGGGGCGATCCTGATCGGGAGTGTTGGCGCTTATTTTGGCGAGATTAAGAACCGGCGTAATTTCCTACAAAACCTGGTCATTGAGCACGAAAAAGCACGGTCTGAAAACCTCCTTTTGAATATCATCCCGGCTCCGGTGGCCGAAAGACTGAAGCGAGGCCAGAGAATTGCAGACTATTATCCTTCAGTCAGCGTATTATTCGCAGACATCGTCAACTTTACCCCAATTTCAGCCGGGCTAACTGCGATTGAGTTGGTAGATCTGCTCAACGAAGTTTTTTCCTCTTTTGATACACTTGCAGAAAAATATGGGGTAGAAAAAATAAAAACGATTGGCGATTGCTACATGGCTGCCGCCGGGGTTCCACTTTTCCGACCGGATCATGCGCTTGTTCTGGTCAGAATGGCCTTGGATATGCAGGACCAACTCAAAAACTTTGTCTTCAAGGACGACCGAAAAATCTCGATCCGGATTGGAATACACTCTGGCCCGCTTGTCGCAGGCATTATTGGAAACAAGAAATTCATATACGACCTCTGGGGAGATTCGGTTAATACAGCTAGCAGGATGGAATCACATGGGGTCGGAGGCGTCATCCAAATCACCCGTGCAACTTACGAGATGATTAATGATGAATTTCACTGCATTCCAATAGGCATCATTCCGGTTAAAGGTAAAGGCGAGATGGAAATATGGCACGTAGAAGGACCGAAATTCAGGGGATAAAATCGTTGCATTAAAAACGTAACGATCCCGCCGTAGGATAAATCGACGGGATCGTTACGTGATGAGAAATAATTAGTAGGACAAGATCCGAGGCAGTTCCTTCGCCTGTTCGATCCAATCTTCCACCTGAGTGGGTGTCGGAAGCTGGCGGACAAGTTTCTTCTCGGCGTTTACATCAACCATGCTTTGATGCAAATTGGCTGGGTTGCGCAATGCCATTTCTCTGACCGTATTCACCCCCACCATTTCGAGTAGATCAGACCACTGGGGTCCAATACCTTGGATCCGCATCATATCGGCATGATTAGCCCATTGCAGGATCAGTTTGGCGGAGATGCCTGTTTTTTCAGCTAAGTCTTCCCTGCCTTTCCTGGTTGCACATTGCTGCAGCAAGGCATGAGTTGTTGTTATCCCAGCATCTGCAAGTTTCTGAGCGTAGACTTCGCCAATGCCCTCGACATCGATTACTTTGCGATTGTATTTTCCGTAAAAATCACCCGAAGGTTCGCTGCCAGAGTCCTCAGGCTGCCAATCCTGATCGGCTTCAACAACGTCAATTTTTTCAGCGATGGCTTCTTCGGCTGGTTCTTCCAGAGCCCAATCGACGCCTGCAACAGCAGCACCGACAGCGGCAGCGCCTCCAAGACCCATTCCTTGCGCATCTAGCTCACCAGGAACCTCGATAGGCTCGGCATCTACGGTTTCACCAGCAGTAACCGAAACAGCTTCCTCTGCGGTGGGTTCTTCCTCCGAATCCGAGCTGGCTGCCACAGCAATCCCTGCCGCAACGGCGGCTCCCGCAGCGAGAACGCCAGCCGATAACCCATCTCCAGTTTCTTGTTCAGCAGCAGCAACCTCAACTGCTGCAAGTTCGGGTGGGACGACCTCTTGCGTGTCATCCATTGGCCCCGCTTCCTCAGTAATTTCAGGAGCGATTTCCGTTTCATCATTATCCGAAGCGATAGCTGCGACGGCAGCACCTGCAACCGCAGCAGCGCCAATCCCAGAACGGCTTTCATCTTCTACGACGGGTTCCACAACTTCTGTAGTTGGAGTTTCACCCTCCGGTGTTGGCTGACCAAGCTCTTCGGCTGCGACAATTGCTGCCGCAGGTTCTTGCGCTTTCTTTTTGTCGCCGCCCAACAACCGAAAGACGAGGATCACCAGTAAAATGATGGCCAACAGGGCGAGAAATAGGACAACTAAGACGTAACCAAGTAGTGGGGGTTTTAAAATGCGAGACGCGACACTGGTCTCGGTTGCCACAGGAACTGGAACGGGAGCTGCAGCCGAGGCTCCAGTGACTGCCTGTTGATAGGCTAGCGCATCCGCCTCACTCACCCAGACCGGGTCTGCGGCAATCGCATTTAACACAACCGGTCCATCTGCACCTAGATATGAATAGCGTTGGGCTGCAAGATCGGCATTTTGATTCACAGAGTAGGAATCAATTGCCATATTCATCCAATCCGTTTGGAACTCAATCCGCAAGTTTTCCGGATTGGCATCCGTCCATTGAACTGGCCAGATGACCCACCCAAATAATAAACCCAACCCTAAACCAGCAATTACTGCCAGGATAAGCAGAAGAAATACACTGCACGATTTCATTATCCGCTCCTTTTTCCACTTACTAATTATTCCAGTAGGCAATCAAAAAATACAAATCGGATTATTAAAAATTTACTTCATCAAGTATTAATGTAATCATTAATATTATAACATTTTACTCGAAAACCGCTTATGCCGAGGTTTAAAACGCCGTTACAATATACAAATGCACAGTGATGAAGACCGCTTGACCTTAACACAACCAATAAATTACCGAATGCGTCCAGGCATTTTCAGGTTACAGGTGATTTTCTGTACCGCGCTTGCCCTATTTTGCCTGGGGATGATTGGATTACTAATTTGGCGACAGGATAAATCCATCCTTCAATACTTGTTGTGGCTTGCCGGTTTTGGTATTTGGGTCTATGCGATCTGGTATGCATTCAGTGCCCAACTCACGATCGACCAAACAAAGATTCGATTTACAGCCGGTCGAACAAAGCTGACCGTCATGTGGAGCCAGGTTACTGAGCTCGGATTCGAAGCGTCCGGTCCAGTCCTTTACATGCAAGATTCAAACCAGGCGGAGGAGACGAAAACCTCACCATTAAGAAGAAACAAAAGAAAAAAGATTCCTCTATATTTATTTATGGACAAATGGAACACTAAGGAGGATTGGAAACATGATCTGGTTGGTAATGAAATCTTGAACCATGCTGGCTGGTTAATAAAAGATGATGAGAAGGTGGAATAACTTCATTTTGCTACCTTTTTACAGAAATTGCGTAAATAATATGGAATAACAAACATGATGAACAGATGATTAACCGTACAGTCCTGGTGACAAATATCCATCCTAGGAAAGCTTTTTCACGGAGGAAAGAATGAGTTGTTGGCGTGTTTTGCTGTGTATTGTGTTTCCGCCCTTGGCAGTTATCGATAAGGGCTGCGGATCGATCTTAATCACAACAATCCTGACCATTATCGGTTGGGTTCCTGGCGTACTCGCTGCCTTGATTATCAATTCGCGCCCATGATTCCGGCGATTTGATCCCGTACACCCAAAAATCTGAGTGTTTGACGCTGGGGTATAATACTCATCCAGGGAAAATTACCTGGATGAATATTTTTAAGGATACCCTTTATGATTGAAAAAGAATCCGTTACCCCTACTGAATTATTCGAACGCGTGTGTGCGATTCAATCCAATTTAATAAATTGGCGCCGTCGAATCCACCGTTACCCGGAGCTGGGTTTTCAAGAATTTCAGACAGCGGCAACGATTCAGAGGGTCCTTAATGAACTGGGTGTAGAAAATCAAGCTGGCATTGCCAAGACAGGTGTTATCGGCCAAATATTCGGTGGCGATGGCCCTGTTGTTGCGCTCCGCGCCGATATGGATGCGCTGCCGATCCAAGAAATGAATGGCACAGATTTTGACAGTATTCATCCTGGTGTGATGCATGCCTGCGGTCACGACGCTCACAGCGCGATGTTGTTAGGTGCAGCTTACATCTTAAAAGAATTAGCAAATGAAGGGCGGCTTGAGGGGAGTGTGCGCTTGCTCTTCCAGCCAAGTGAAGAGTGGCAGGATGCTGAGGGCAAATCGGGTGGAATGCGTATGGTTGATGAGGGAGGATTGGAAGGCGTACAGGCGGTTTTTGCACTGCACATCGATCCTGATAATCCGGTTGGAGTCGTGAGCACCCGTCCTGGCCCGATGTTGGCTGCTGCAGATACATTTAAAGTTGTAATCCGTGGCTCAGGCGGTCACGCTGCCCGGCCGCATGAGACCATCGATACCATCGCCTTGGCAGGTCTGGTAATCAATACGATCCATCACCTGGTTAGCCGCCGGCTTGATCCCCTCCAGGCTGGAGTGGTTACCATCGGCACGATACATGGGGGAACAGTCGATAATGTAATCCCAGATAACGTAACGATGACCGGCACCTTGCGATCCTTTACTCCTGAGAGCCGCCAAAAGATTTTCGATGAGCTTCGTAAAGCCTGCCGAATCGTAGAACCGCTGGGAGCACAGGTCGAGGTAACAATCGTTCCAGGTTACCCACCAACGGTGAACGATGAATTTGCCACAACTATTATGAAAATTTCTGCAGGAGCGATTGTCGGTGAAGATCGACTACTTGAATCACCGATGTTCATGGGAGCCGAAGATTTCTCCTTCTTAGCCCGAGAAGTTCCGGGGTGTTTCCTGTCCCTGGGCACACACGACCCAGCTTGGGGAGAAGATTATTGTCAGCTGCACCAGCCCAATACACGCATTTCCGAACGGGCATTGCCCTATGGAGCAGCAATTCTTGCTGCGGCTGCAATCGAATGGATGCTGCACCCCACGCTTAAGAGATAATATTCAAAGCCCGGCGGCCAAACCTGGTTCTCGAAAATAACCTATCGACCGATGGCTGAACCATCATCGCCAATTTCAACCTTGCAGAGAAGTATTCAGAATTTCGTTTCGCGCCCCCATATAACCCAAATTTTCTCGCGAATAATCATGCGGATAGACCGGCCGCTTTTACGGGTTACGCATGACCGCTTTTCACTTACAGGATTTTTCACCGGTTGGCCGATTATCAGTATTACGACCATTGGCGCTAAAAGCGGCCTGGTGCGGAAAATACCGTTGGTCGGCATCCCAGATGGAGAAAAATATATCCTGGTAGCTTCGAATTTCGGTGAAGTAAAGAATCCTGGGTGGTATTACAACTTGAAGGCTAATCCCCTCGTCCAAGTGAATTTCGATGGGAAATCAAGAAACTATCGGGCTTACGAAGCCGTGGGGGAGGAAAAAGCTCGCTGCTGGCAAATGGCGATTTCTACCTATACCGGGTATTTGCTTTATCAGGAGAGAGCTGGCAGAAACATTCCAATTATGATCCTCGAGCCGACACTTACCACTTGACTCGACCAAAACTTTCCCACATGCATGCCAATAGTATAATGGGCGCTTAGCCATGAACCGCCTGCGCTGGTACGACTTTATCAAGATTAATATCTTTTGGCTTGGATTGAACATCCGTAATAATGCGGTCCAGGCGATCTTTCTTCCTTATCTGGTTGATCTATTTGTCGAAGTCTCTATCCGCAACTCGGCCTTGGGGCTCGTGCGGGCTGCAGGGTTGATTATCGCAATGTTAGCCCAGCCTGCCTTCGGGATCCTTAGTGACCGGAATACTTCGCGATTTGGCCGGCGGCGCCCGTATATTTTCATTGGTGTTATTTTTGACCTGATCTTCTTAGCTTTTATCGGATTAAGTACGAATTATTGGATGCTGATCGTTTCCGTTTTATTAATTCAAATTTCTTCCAATGTCTCACATGGCCCGCTGCAAGCGTTAATCCCCGATCTTGTCCCCGAAGACCAGCGTGGCCTGGCATCTGCAGTAAAGTCAATTTTCGAACTACTTCCGTTGGTATTACTTGGATTTACAATCGCGGCATTGGTGGGGCAGGGGAAATTTATCCCAGCGGTAGTGGCGACAGGAGCCGCGCTGTTGGTTCTCATGTTGCTTACTATGTTTTTTGTGAAAGAAAAACCGATCACAAAAAAACCTGATGTGCCCTTAGGTCCGGCGATGATCCGCGTCCTTGGAATGCTGTTAGGGATCGCTATTGGTGGGCTGGCTGGACTGGTTGTGGGCGGCGTTATCGGGGGATTAATTTCGTTGATCACCCTTCCAATTTCAGGGTTGAAAGCTGCCACTGCCGTTCTCATCGCAGTGGGTGGCGTGGTGGCTATGATCGTGGCGGTTGTCGCTGGGGTTTGGGGAGGAGTCATGGCGACTCTGGGTTCCGAAGCTCGCCAAAACCCATCATTTATCTGGTGGGTGGTCAACAGGCTAATGTTCCTGGCAGCAATCACTTCGATACAAAGTTTTGCCCCATACTTTCTATCCTATACCTTTCAAATTGACGTTCAGCAATCGATTTCAATCTATGGAAAATTAATCACCGTAGTCGGTGTTTTTACACTGATCAGCGCCATACCCAGCGGCTGGCTTTCTGATCGGATCGGCCAAAAACGATTGGTTGCGATTGCCGGCGGGATCGCGGCTATAGCAACAATATTATTATTATCTACTGTCTGGCTGCCGAATATGATCAGTATCTATATCGTCGGTATTGCCCTGGGAATTGCAACAGGATTATTTGTAACCACCAATTGGGCATTGGGAACCCGCCTCACTCCTGATGAACAGGCTGGACGGTATTTAGGGGTTTCAAACCTGGCTGGAGCTGGTGCAGGAATCATCGGCGCAGGAATGGGTGGACTCATTGCTGACGCGCTTAACGCTTCAACCCCTGGTTTAGGATATTTTGTCATCTTCAGTGGGTTTGGCCTGATGTTCTTCCTAAGCATTTTTAGTTTGAAGGGAATTGGCGTCAGTCAGTTATAATCCTTTTATGTCCAACGAACCTGTAGACGCTACCCCCGTAACAAAGGCCTTGGACAAACTGGGCATTCCGTACAGGTTTTTTAAACATCCGGGCCAGGTTCATTCGTTAGAGCAAGCTGCACTAGAACGCGGCCAACGTCCGGAACAGATCATCCGGAGTATCGTTTTCCGACTGCCAGAAGAAACTTTTGTAATGGTATTAAGCGCAGGAGCAGCGCAATTATCCTGGTCACGACTGAGAGATCACCTGGATACCAAGCGGATGACAATGGCGACGCCTGCTGAGGTTCAGCAGCTAACCGGATATCAACCAGGTTCGGTTTCGCCCTTTGGATTACCCCAACCGATGCGAATTTTAGTAGATAATAAGGTGCTTGAAGAAACCGAGGTTTCAATCGGCTCAGGTGTTCGAAATACCACGGTAATTCTAAGCCGTGACAACCTGGTCCGCGCCCTCAGTGAGGTAGAATACGGCAATTTCTTGGAAAGCTAAGCAAAAATCTTACTATTTTTGGAAAAAACGATGCCAACAATTGAGACGATAAATTCATATTTGAGCCTAAAATTAGCTGATTATCTCAATATTCTTCGTCAGATGGTTGATATAAACAGCTTCACCGCGAATTCTGGCGGAGTTAACCTGCTCGGGGAATATACAGCAAACACTTTTGCTCCGCTTGGTTTTCAAGCAGAGGCAATCCCCTCGGTTAACCCAAAATATGGCCGGCATATGTTCTTAAAACGTGCTGGGAAAACGAATTCCACAATTGCCTTGATTTCACACCTGGATACGGTCTTCGCCCCCGAGGAAGAAATCCAGAATCAATTCCACTGGCGGATTGAAAAGGACCGGGCATACGGTCCAGGCACTGTCGATATCAAAGGCGGCACGGTAATGATATTAATGGTACTGGAGGCGCTGCAGCGTTTCTACCCACAGGCCTTCGAAGACATCACCTGGCTTATCGCCTGTGATGCAACCGAGGAAGTGTTATCAGACGATTTTGGCCAAGAGCTTCATAAGCATCTAAACGAAGAAACTCTTGCCTGCCTGGTTTTTGAAGGGGGAACCCCACTTGCAGCGAAATACCCACTGGTAATCGCCCGCAAAGGCAAGGCAAATTTCCAGGTTCGGGTCGAAGGTCGTTCTGCGCATGCAGGCAACCGCCACGCCCAAGGTGCGAATGCGATTGTCCAAATTGCCCACACCATCCAACAAATCGCGGGATTGACCGACTATAACCAGCAGTTAACCTTTAATGTCGGCACAATTCACGGCGGGAGCGTCGTAAATCGGGTTCCGCATTACGCTGAGGCCGAAGTAGAAATGCGCACCTTTTCTCCAGATGTTTTTGATCGGGGAGTAGAAGCAATTCTGGCTTTGAATGGGCAAGCGCAAGTCGTCAGCGCGGATGGTTATGCTTGCAATGTAGAAATTCGCCCTTTGGAAGAAAATCTACCCTGGCCGCGTAACCCAGCCACGGACCGGTTATTTGAAATCTGGAAGACTGCTGGGAAATCGGTAGGTCTTACGGTAATACCTGAAGAGCGCGGTGGATTAAGCGACGGGAATCACCTGTGGCGGGCTTATCCAACCCTTGATGGGTTAGGCCCGGTAGGAAATAATGCCCATTGTTCTGAGAAATCCAGCGATGGAAGCAAGGATCAAGAATACACCGTAATCTCATCCTTCGTTCCCAAAGCAATGATGAACATCCTCGGCATTCTCCGTCTAATTGGGGAGGATTACTAATTCCTCTATCGAAATCAGACTGGGTAATAACAGACCCCGACTGTACCAGGTCCAGTATGGACACCCAATGCCGGAGTGAGCTCGCACACCAATGTTTCCACCGCGGTCAATCGCTCGTCGACTAAATCTCGGATTTTTAGAGCTTCATCAAGCGCAGCAGCGTGTACATAGGCGATCTTTATCCTGCCTTTGTACCCGACCGCTTTTTCTACCAACCGGGTAATGGCCCGATAGGCCTCCCCGCGGCTGCGAGCTTGACCGACAGCTACAATTTCTCCGTTTTCCATACTGATCAGCGGTTTGATGTTAAGCAGAGAACCTAGCAGATGTTTTGCTTTACCGATTCTCCCGCCCAAATACAGGTATTTCAAAGTATCTGCAGTTTGGATCATACGCGCTTTTGGGATCATCGCTTGAACCTGAGCGATAATATCCTGAAACGAATTTCCAGCTAATGCGGAACGAGCGGCCTCGATCACCATCCAGCCATGACACATGGACACATTTAAGGTATCGATAACCTCGATCCGAAGCTGAGGCAAAGTATCCATTAGTAAATTCTTGGCGGCAACAGCAGCCTGGTAAGCCCCGCTGCCTTTCGAAGTCATGTGAATGCTAACGATTTCGGTGATGCCCAGAGCAGCCATGCCTTCGTATTGCTCAATGTAATCACCTGGTCCTGGGCTGGCAGTCTTCGGCAGCTCGCGGGCTGAAGGAAGCCATTGATAGAATGCGTCACGTTGGATTGTCACCAGATCTCGCAGCACCTCATCCCCACGATGAAGATAATATGGTATCCAGCAGATCTCCAAATCGGCCATAAGCTGATCAGGAATACAGGCGACACTATCCGTCACAATTCCGACCTTCGCCATAAACCCTCCAACAAAAAGAATCTCATTCCAAAAACAGGGTAAATTGTGATTTAAGCTTAGTTTACCATCAAATATTTATTAAGCTGTCGAACGAATTTTCTGCTAATATAGTACTCTCAACGAAGGAGGCATCTATGCTAAACCTGGATCCAGATACCGCCATGCAATTTCTACAGGGAACCCTGCAGCCCTGGTTTGATTCAATCGAAAACCCACAAAACGCCCAAGAACGCGTATTGCATAACCTATTGAACGACTATGCGAAATCCGCTTATGGCCAAAAGCACAATGCCACCCAAATTGATTCGATTGACGACTACCGGCGTGTTTTCCCGATTGCAACGTACGAGGATTATCGTCCCTACTCGAAAAAGATATGGCTGGCGTACCGAGCGGCTTGCTCTGGGAAGAAGCACTCGGCTGGGCGATCACGCGGGGAACCACCAAAGGAGATTCAAAATTTATCCCGATGACGCCAACGGATATGCGCATGAGAGTCAGCGCCGGTCGGGCGATGTTGAATTACGTCGCTGCCACGAAAAAGTTCGATTTATTCGGTGGGGTGAACCTGAACCTAAATTTTCCGTCCGTTGTCGGGAAAATCCAGATGGGGGAACGTGAAGTTGAATATGGCTATAGCTCGGGTATCTATACCAAATACGTATCCACATTCACCCCAATTCGCTCGGCGCCGGATCAGACGGAAATCGACGCGTTAGGAGGCGGAAAGTCGGTCAAGGATTGGGAAGCGCGCTTTGACCTGGCCTACGCCAAATGTAAAGAAATGCGCGTTACCCTGGTAGGCGGCGTCGCCCCAACCGCTGTGCGCTTTGGGCGATATCTTCATCACCAGTATAAGATCTATCCAAAAAACCTTTGGCAAACACAGGTGATGACATTGGGCAGCGTGCCGGGGATTAATACCCGCTACGAGTCCACGTTGAAAGCGCTGTATGGTCCGGTTACGATTCGCGAGATCTATGGAGCGACCGAGGGCATGTTCGGTCAACAGCGCGATGAACAGCGCGCCTGGACGCCAAATTACGATTTGTTTTTCTTCGAAGTTGTTAATCGCTCGGGAATCAAAATGTTGCATGAAATGCGTCCCGGGGAGATGGGCAGCCTGGTGGTCAGTACACCGGTTTTACCCCGTTATCGCATCGGCGATCTAATTCGAGCCTACCAGCCCCCCTATTTCCGCTGTATAGGCCGGGAAAAGTGGTCTACACCTGTGCGCTACGCCTGGGATGAACTCGTAACTTTAAACCTTGGCCGTTTATAGATGCTTCTTGGCGCTAATTATTCCCTTCGCCGAAAACCACGGGTCAGGATGGCAATGCCGAGGATGATTAGAACGACTGCCCAGATAACGCCCCAATTAATTAAGCTGCCTAAGCCAAGACCGATTAAAATGATCGACAAAATTAGCAAGCCCCAGATGGGTCGATGATATGCTGGGATTAAAATCCGCAATAGAACACCGAAGAGTAATATTACCCCTGCCCCGACCAGAACCAGCGGCCAGGCTCTGATAATATCGCCGAATAGACCGAGTTCCTGGTATTGGGTAACCCCGGCTAGGATCCAATCCAGCAATCCCAGGTTACTGGCAAGAAAGACCAGCCCGGCCCAGATGAAAATTGCAGCCCAGAGATAACTGCTCAGCGGGTCGCGCTGCCATTTTTCCTCCCAGCTCTTCTCCTCAGTTTTTTCGTCGTGTTTCTCAAGCTCTTTCTCATCAAATTTTTCGTCAGCCATATCAGCCTCCCGCATGCCCAAAACATTCGAAATGCTTCAAATTTCGCGATGCGTCATAAATAATAACCATACAAGGAGTAATCCATATGGACATCATACCAATACTGTATCCATTTTATTCCAAATATTCAAGAAATGATCGAATTGGAGTGTTTAAGTAAGACATTCGATATGCGCTGGTTTCTCTTAAAAGCGATTCCAGCTCGGCTGCTAACCGCCGGGCATTTTCCGGACGAGGATTTCCCTCAGTTTGTAATAAGAACTCGTTTGGAGCCGTTTCATCCACGATAATATTCCCATTTGCCGCCAACCACTCTAATCCTCGCCTGGCAAATGACTCAGTTTGCGCCAACCCCCCGGCAAGCTTGCTGAGATGGACTCGACCTGCCCGCTTTTCAATAACGAACTTTACCAGGCCTGCCAGACGGCGCAGCGTCTCATCGAATCCTATCCGAACCTGGGACAACCGCGAAGAGATATACCTGCTCCGGTTGGATCCTGTGCAGGACAGCCGCCATTACCTCCGGCGAGGGGGGCGAAGTCCATACCCCGAGCGCTAATCCTGGAATGAGTTCATCGCGCGCGAACGCAGCGATGCCACGCGACTTCAAGGCTGGGAGTGCCTCAGCCTCAGCCCAAACTTGTACCTGAAGATCATTTACTAGTTTCAAGAGTACTGGCAGAGGAAATTCCTCCTGCCGATAATCAATAAAAACCGGTCGATATTTAGAAGCTGATCCCTCGCTTGTGGTTTCGAGAGGACGGTAGTCCAGCCACTCCACTTGCAGGCCGGGTTTTCCCTTATAGGACGTCGGGCGTGCTGAAAAGGCCAGGTCGAAGCGATCTTCCGGCAACGGCCAGCCCTCTCCTTGCCAGTAGATGACTTGTCTTGAATGGCCAGCTCGATCTTGAACGACTATTGCGAGATGTTCGCCGCCCTCTCCCGACCCGATTCTGACTTGTGATGCTTAGATCAGCCGCGGCGAGAACCAATGTTGGATTGCCGGCGCCATAAGGCGCCAGGAGCTCTAAATCTTGAACCAGATCAAGGGTTATCTCAGACAGATTCGATAAAACCATCGATTTCCAAGGATGGCTGCTTCACCGGTCCCATGCTTTGAACAGTCCGATCCAAAGCACGACGAAATTCGTCGATGCGCAGCGGGTCTATGGAAAACCCAGCCGCCATGGCATGTCCCCCAAAATTGAGCAGAAGTCTCCGAATTGGCGCCAAGCGCCTGGGTAATATGGATGCCCTCAATTGAGCGCACCGAAGCTCTTCCAGGCTCGCCTGCAGGGGTGGCAATTAAGATGACCGGTTTGTGGAAGCGCTCAACCAGGCGACTGGCTACGATCCCTAAGATACCCGCCGGCCAATCGGGGTGTGAGAGGATTATTACCGAGGCGGTTAAATATTTGGGATTTTGATCTAGTTGAGCTAAGGCTCCCTGAAATACCTGGCTGGTGAGCAGGCGGCGCTCATTATTCATGATCTCAAGCTGTGTCGCTAATAGTCGAGCATCGCCTAGATCGGTGGTGGTTAATAACTTTACAGCCGAATTTGCATCCCCCAGGCGACCGATTGCATTCAATCGCGGCGCAATTTCGTAAGCGATGATTTCTTCGTTGATTTGTTCTGGATCGATCTCAGCCTGTTCGAGAATCGCCAGGATGCCTGGTCGGGTGGTATTCTTCAAAATCTGCAAGCCACGCTGCAATAAATAGCGTGTATCAGCCACTTGGAAGGCGACATCCGCCACAATTCCCAATGCAACCAGATCGAGGTATTTTTCGGTTCCCCGCTGAAATTCATCCTGGCTGTACAAGGCTTCAATCAATTTGTATGCAACCCCGACCCCCGGCAATGTCCTTAGGGCATGCCCTTGTGGAAGCAATTGTGGATTTACAATTTCATAAACCACAGGGAGGATCTTCGGCAGCTCGTGATGGTCGCTAATAATGACATCGATTCCACTTGCTTGAGCCATTTCGAGCGCGGCATGTGCAGAAATCCCGGTATCACAGGTTAGCACCAGGCTGACCGGTGAATAGAATTCCTGCCAGCCATTCAGCAAATCCTTATCACCAGCGAGAATCTTTTCGAGAACTTGCCAGCTAACCCCATGCGATTCAAGCGCACGAACCGGGATATGGAAAATCACCCTGGCGCCCAGATCGAGTAAAGCTGATACGAGCAGCGCTGTCGATGTCTGTCCGTCTACGTCGAAATCACCCCACACGCAGATCGTTTCGCTGTCCGCAATAGCTTGGAGGATGCGTTCGACTGCTTTTGCCATACCTGGCAAATCAAACGCTGAGGCTGGTTCGTATTCCGCCGGATCTAGGAACCCACGTAAAGATTTTACAGAATTAAAACCGCGGCGAAGGATTACCTGGCCTAGAATCTGATTACCCCCCACCAACGCAAGGAGTTCTTCCGGTACCGGCAATTGGCGTGGTTCTATCCAGGTGGTCATCTCAGAATTCTATTTCGGAAATTTGGGAATAATCGAAACCAAAATCTTGGGCGGCGGATTGTTCTAGATCGCCGCTGCTCGCATCGAGGGAGCCGGCTTCTACGCCGCGATTGCAGAGTGAACGATACACACAGAACCGGCAGCGGTCCGGGTCGTCGGTTAATTGGAATTGAACCACATCGAGTGACTTGATTGTCTCGATCAGGCCTGACAAATATTTTGCATCCGCTTGATACTGTTCGGCTGAATATTCGAAAATCTCTGGCTCATCCGGAAAATTGGAAAACCAATAGATCATTTCAACCTGTTCGGAGGCGAGGTCGTGACCTGGCTTCAGGTGAGCGCCGGCATTTGCCATCAGGTAGAGATATACGCGCGTCTGTAGGCGCGCTGCCAACCAGGCCCTTTTGGGACGTTTCTGCGAAGTTTTCCAATCATAGATTTTAATCTTCCCTGTATTCCCGATTGCAATCAAATCATACTGGGCGAGCAGCCTGGAACTTGCCAAAGATGCGGTAAGGGAGGTCTCCGGGATTCGGACATCATTTTGTTCAAGCAACCCAATGCCTGAATCGCCTTCAACAAAGTCCATAAAAGCTTTCCACCAACCTTCCAACTCGGGATCGTGAATAAAGGAGGTCAGCTGATTGGGATGAATACCTATGAAATATTGTTGGATTAACCTGTGGAATTGGGCACCCAGGCGCATGCGCCTTTCCTGTTCCAAGATTGGCTCGCTTTCAATGGCTGGCCAGGCCAGGTTGAGTAAGTAACGCAGTTGAAAGCGACGCGGGCAATCTACAAAATCCTGCAGGCTTCCCTGAGAAAATATGATTGGAAAACGAAATGACATTTCAGGAGTTCTCATCAATTATTGATCCATCAAGGTGTTCATCGAGATAGTTCCTTAAGGCTACGAAAGGGATCGACGCAGTTTGATCCCCTGAACGTCCACTATTCCAGGTCATAACCAACTCACGCTTGGCACGGGTGATGCCAACGTATAATAAACGCAATCGCTCCCGGGAATAATCGAGCCGCGCTTGTTGGCTCGCCCGGCCTTCTTCATACCAATCATATAGGTCGGTGCTCAGGGCTGCGTCAAGCTGGGCGATTGCTTCCGCGGCCAGGTTTAAGCGGTTGCGGATATACCATTTCTCAGCAATATACCGTTCTGCGGCAAAACCACCTGGAAAATCGTAGTTATTCACAGACATCAGATAGACTCGATCCCATTCCAGGCCTTTCGCCTTATGAATGGTACTGACGACAACTTTTCCCGGATAGGCATCGGGATTAAAGCCAGAATCAAGCTCACTAAATCCCAGAAACCTGCGCTCATTCTTGGCGATGACCTGAAGCTCTTTTGAAAGCTCCCCTAACCGCCAGGAAGGATTGGCTCGGCTGACCTGATACAAGAGCCCGGCAAGTTTTTGCGCCAGGGCTAATTCACCCGGTTCCTTCAGAAAATCTTGAGCAAGCGTCAAAACCAATTGATCGATGGGCAAGAGTGTAGCCGCCTGCCAGCGTTGAACTATGCTGCGAAAACTCTCGAGCGAATCCATGTACTCGTCATCCGTGTCTGCTTGACGAAGTCCAGCGATCCAATCGCGGGCTGGGGTAGGCCATAAGTAGTCTTCTACATAGCCAACTTTACGAATTAGCTCAGAAATTTTTTGAATCTGGGCGCGGCTTTCCTGATTAGCGCTATCCCCTCCGCGCCATACTTCGTAGACCCTGGCAAGTTTCGTGGCAGAATTCGGCGCAGCCAGGTAAGCCAACATAGCTTCCAACTTTCCTGCAGAAAATCGGGTCTGCCTGGAGCTGTTCAATAAACCGTCCTCATAATCAATTTTACGCCTATCAAGCTCTTCAACCAGCTCAGTTCCACGCTTGTTGCGAGGAACCAACACCGCAACCGTCGAATTTGGATGCTCCGGTAGGTAGCGGGCGAGCGAATCGGCAACCGCGGCAATTTCCTCTTGGGCAGTATATTTTTTCCTGATTAGCCGCACCTGTCCGGGTTCAGCAGGCGGATTGGGTTGTGGATCTCCTGGAGGAGTGGCTTTGATTTCCGGAGGCGAGATGAGTGCATCGCGAACCTCAACGACAGGATAATCAGTTTGGGTCCAGTTCACAAAGTAATTTGCTAGATTAAAGATATTGGCTGAGGAGCGGCCCGATTCAGGCAATTCTCTTGCTTGTACCCCAACATTAAAAATAAATTCTTTCAAGTATTTTGGGTTGGCAGTGGTAAAGGTTTCGTAGATCGCCTGGTTTGGATCGCCAACGCGAACCCAATTTCCGCCTGGACCAGCCAACTTGCCCAAGATTTTCTCTTGGAGGCGGCTGCTATCTTGAGCTTCATCCTCCAAGATATATGGCCAACGCCAGCGTAGCCGTTCAAGATACTCAGGATCGTTATCCAAGGCCATTAAGGCTAATCGAATCAGGTCATCAAAATCAACTGCCCCGCGATAATTTAAGGCACGCTGATAATCTTGATACATCTCCCAACCAATTTCAACCAGGCGAAGCGGAACGGGTAGTCGATCTAATAGCAGGCGTAGGTTTTCAGGTCGAAGCTGGCGGTCCTTTGCCGAGCGGATCACGCTTAAGGCAATTTCTTTGACCAGATCCGGGAGCCATTTTTCGAGAATGGACTGCTTTTTTGAATCATCCAAATTTGGATCAAAAAATTCATCAAATACCAAAGGATGATTAAGCAGCCAGGAGCGGGCAATCTCATCGCGGATGGCTTCTGCCTGGCGCTCATCGATGATTTGAAATTTTTCTTCCAGACCCACCAACCCAGGTCGTTCACGCACAATATCATGGGCTAATCCATGCAAGGTGCGCACCCGATAACCAATATTTGGAATCAGGTCGAAATCTTTCACAAAACTGCCAACCCGCTGGTAAAAATTGTCGACAGCCGAATTTACCAGGGTGACTACCAACACCTCCTGATCATCGGCGAGTTCGCCATGTTTGATGATATTTGCCGCCAGCAGCGATAGCGTCCAGGTTTTCCCGCTCCCAGGCACGGCAGAGATGCCCATCCTTCCTCCAGTATATTGGAGGATCTCCTCCTGCGAAGGACGCAACCGGATATTCCCCAGGTTTTTGCCAGGCAATGGATTATTCACCTTGCTCCTGCTTGTCTACAGACAAAAACAAACGCTGAAATCCTTGCAGAAGGGCGCCGCGATTCTCGTAACCTTGCTCGCTCAGTTCACTCAAACCGAGGTAAACGCTTTCCTTGCAGTGGCTTAAAAGTCCATGAACAACTGTATAAAGCAATTGCTGACCTGTTTTCACCTCATCGATATCGCGCCACAACCGTCCGACAGGCCAACCACGACTTAAGACGTAAGGATGGGTCAGCGGCTGATCCAATCGTTCTGTCCAACCGCGACTGCCAACATCCAGCCAGAACTGGACCTTTACCGGCAGGTTTGTGGTCAGGAATGTGAAGGCTGGGGCAAGTAAGACTGCCTGTTCCGGTTGATTCTGCCAGCTTCGCAAATATTGGGCGGCAATGACGCCTTCCTGGACCATCTCAAAATATTCTCGGCCAAGTGGGATGCCAGCCTCAGCCAGAAGATCTCCAGCGACCCAGCGAAATTTCCGGATTGATTCGATCAAATTCGCGGTGATTTCTCCAGGTTGAAAATCATCATGAAATCCGAAACCGGGTTGGGAGAGAACTTCGCCAAATAACCGGCTGATAAAATGATCGAATTCATCCAAGGGCTCCCGGCGGATTTCCAGCCACTGGCGTAAGGCTTCATAACGCTCGCCTATAAGGAAGGTAATTCGGCTTTGAATTCCAGGATTCAATCCATAAAAAGAGCCCATGGTTAACTTTCCACCATGAACCCGGTAAACGTTTTCGACCAGAATTTGCGCCCGGACGAGATCTAAACCTTGAATGGCTTGGGTGAGAGAATAAATAATGTCAGGGCGGGCCGGCGTAACACCCCATTCCGGATAGGCCAGCGCCGCTAATGTCAGCAGACACAGGGTAACCGGCTCATCCCGAAGCGCCCGCGAGGGACGATGGGAACGAACAGGGATATTGTGGGCCTGTAAGCGATGGGTTAATGAAAAACGCAGGCCATCCGAAAGAAAAGGCGCAAGTACGGTTATCTCTTCAGGAGGGATATGCTCGTCGAAGACGAGCCTGGCGATCTGGCCCGCGACCCAATCCAGCATTTGAGGATAGTAGCGATGCTGTTCAAACAGGACGATTTCGCGAAGCTTTTTTCCAACCCGTATTTTCTCAGGCTGAGGTGCGTGTGGAAGAGGTTCAACCTGGCTAGGCTCAAGGTATTCGCTCCGTAAGATTACCCGGCCCAAATCTTGAGCTAACCGCGCAATCCCTGGGGACATGATCTTTTGCTCTGAAAACTCGATTTTCCATTGGCAGTCTTCGCGCAGAGTCAGGGCGTACTCTGGATCTGCCCCCAGGAAACGTCTGTAACCAGCATCCCAATCATAGATGAGCAGCGCTGAATTTAGATCGGGCAGCCAGTTTCTGATCAGGTCATGCGCCCAAGGGGTATCTTCTTCCAGGTTGTCGAAGATAATGTGCTGGTAGCTATCGAACAAGTGCGAACGGCATAAATTTTCAGGCCAAAGATAATTCTGGAAAATTTCAACTTGCAGCGAAAAATCGAGCAGGTTGTGATCAAGACAAAATTGGCGAAAAAGGAGGGCGCATTCTTGCACATCGTCATACACCCGAAGCTGACCTGGCTCACCTATCCAGGCAGATTTGAGCCGTTCCCCGATCTCGGTATGTGAGAAACCAACAACGGCAGCCTTATTCAGGTTATCTATTATTTGGCTGTATAACCGGCTGCGCTCGATGGTTATCGAATCAAAAAAACCTTTTTCGAGCAGTGGGCGAACGAGGCGCGCCATATAATATTGAGCAGTTTCCAGGGTTAGAAACGTGGGCGGCTGCTCTGGGTTAGCAAAGCCTGCCGGTTCCGCTGCAAGCGGCCAAAATAAATCCACCATTCGTTGAGCTAATCCACCCGGAGTGAGCAGCGTGGCTACTCCCCCACTTAAGGCGCCTGGATATTCCAATGCCTGGCGGTAGCCATCCCCCAGGCTGCGCTGCGGGACAAGGATCAGGATCGAGCTGGCTGAAATCCCCTCAACCATCAGGCGTAGCATGCGTTCAATCCCAGCTGTGGTTTTACCCGAGCCCCTAGGCCCTTCCAGGAATACCCTGGCATTTAAGGGAAGATCGACAAGCTCACGCTGAAAGCTATTTAATACTGGTGGAACTCCATCTAAGAACATTTGTTTCTATAATAATCGAAATCGACCAATCCAGCAATCCCAAGATTTTAGCCAAACAAATCAAAATAACCATTGCACCAGCCACAAAACGACCATTCCCGAAAGGATTGTTAAAATCACATTTTTTGTCCGCCAGGCAACCAATATTGCGACCAACCCTGCAACCAACCGCCCATTCTCTAAGGATATATCTAGTTTTCCCGAGCTAATAAATAATTCTGGGAGGATAATTGCGGTCAAGACCGCTGGGGGCACAAAGCGCAGGGCACGCTGAAGCCATTGGGGAATCTCCCAGCGGCTGAAGACCAGGATAAAGGAAAGGCGAATCGCGTAGGTTATCACCCCAGCAGCCAGGATGGTCAACCATAACTGGGCAGTTGAATTGAGGGCAGGTTGGAACAAGGGCTGAATCATCCCTGTTTCTCCGGTTTGGGGCTGCGCGCCTGCTCGACGAGCAGGCCAACCAGAATACCCACCAACACTGCCGTTACCAACCCAAGTTTGTATGGCCAGTTATACGCAGCCACAGCAACAATCCCTGCTGAAAGCGCCGCGGCCAAAC
Source organism: uncultured Chloroflexia bacterium (assembly GCA_963770655.1). Classification (GTDB taxonomy): domain Bacteria; phylum Chloroflexota; class Anaerolineae; order Anaerolineales; family UBA4823; genus CAZAGA01. The sequence continues at coordinate 181,378 of CAVYQO010000009.1, forward strand.
CAGAGCGATCCTTGAGGCTCGGCACCACCAGTGCGATAAAAGTCAGCGCCAGAGTAAAATCTAAAGACCAACTGGTTGGTACCACCGCTCCGAGCAGAATTCCAGCAGCAGTACTCAACTGCCAGGAACTCCATAAGGCCAGGCCAGCCCCTAAAAAGTACCAATGCTTTTGGTGATTATCGCCTGTCGACCCATCCTGGTAATGTAAAATCGTTACTGCATACGCTTCGTCGGTCAGGAGATAGGCTAAGAGCCATTTCCAAGCAGGCCGTAAATTGCGTGTATATGGGGCAACCGAAGCGCTGTAAAGCGCGTGCCGCAGGTTGACAATCGCAATGGTCATGAGGATTACCAGCGAAGGAGTGGCTGTATGGACAAGCTGGGTGGTTATTATTTGCGATGAACCGGCGAAGACGATCGCCGACATCGCCTGGCTGGCGCCAGGCGGGATTCCGGCGTTTAACGCCAAGACTCCATAGATCATTCCAAAAGGAATTACCCCGACTAAGATCGGCAATTCGGCCCGAACGCCGCCCAAAAATTCTGAACGCGACATACAGGTTCAGGCGGCCATTTCGAATGCGGCGATGATCTCGCTTAAATGATTATCCTCGGCAGTCTTTATTCCTTCGGGTTGGTATTCCGTAAGGATCTGCTGTGCTCGGGCGCGCGCCCAATCTCTGGCGCCATCGCGCTTTTCCTCCCAAACATTGTATGGCCTGCGATCGATCAAGGTTGGAGACCACCGTTCGCGCATAAACTGGCGAGTGTGCCGCTGCGCTAAGTAGCTCCCCGTTTGACCGACCGAACGGACAACGTCTAAAGCAAGCGTATCGCGGTTGACAACGATCCCCTTGAACATCGATTCAAGCATGCTCCATATTTCGCTATCCATGAGTAATTGTTCGTAAGAAAGAATCCGCGAGCCATGCAGCAACCCCGCCCCTAAAAGCATATCGGACATGGTTAGCACTGCCATGAACGCCGAAAAACTGTTATCTACGCCTGCCTGCCAATCTGGTTCTTTGGCGCCTGTGGCAAATGCTCCCATGGATAACGGTACCGCATAAAAATCTGCGAGCAAGTTGGTTGCCGCGCCAAAAAGGTAATCCTCCGGACCCCCGCCTGTATAGGCTCCGGTGCGTAGATCCGTCATCGTTTGCGCTGCAGCATAGTACACTGGACAGCCAGGGGCATGCATCTGCATTAAGGCCAGTGCGGAGATCACCTCAGCATTCCCAACAACCAGCGTACCCGCCAAGGTGATTGGCGCATTCGATCCGGCCGAGGCCATTGTCATATAACCGACTGGCAGCCCCATTTCTGCGGCGACCAGGCCAGCATCTATACTGCCCCCATCATGTCCAAGTGGGCTGTAGGTGCATTGCATAACCGATAGGATCGGACGCTGGCGTAAAGCCTCCTTGCCGCCAACCAGAGCAGCAGCCATCTCAACTGCGGTGCGCATTTCTTTTTCGGTGACGATTGACTCAGTCTGGAGGTGCTTTTTGGATACCCGCCAAATTGCCTGAAGCTCATGCAAGCTGCGGCTCTCTGCAGGGCAATCCTGCGCAGAAATCGGCACCCAGTGAAAAGCGATCGAATCAAGATAATCTGCGACACGGGCAACGTCCATCACATCCTGCTTGGTCGTTCGCCGGCGCTCGCCCGTGAAGGCATCCAGGATTTCTACGCCGCAGCCATCCGTACCCAGAAAGCTGTGGTTTCCATCCAACGGCAAATCCTGGGCTGGGTCTAAAGCGGCAAGGGTATAGGTCGGCGGGGCTTTCGCCAGGTATTCTTCAACGATCTGACCGGGGATTCGCGCGGTCATCGCCTGATGGTCGACCTGCGCGCCGTGCGCTTCGAGGATTTTCAGGGCTTTTTCGGAAGGGAAGCGTACGCCAACGGTCTCAATTACATCCAAAGTCGCGGTATGGATTTGAGCGACTTCTTCAGGGGTGAGGATGTTCAAGCTAAGTTTTGGATTGGTGATACCTTTGATGTTATGCGACATTATCTTGCTCCATTTACCCGATTTTAACCGCTCACCAGCTTCTTTGCCAATTGTACAGCGCCCATTGCATCTTCAGCATATCCATCTGCGCCAATTTCTTCAGCCCAACCACGGGTAACCGGCGCTCCACCAACCATAATTTTTACCTGATCTCGCAATCCCTCCGCAGTTAAAACTCGGATAACCTCGCGCTGCATCGTCATCGTCGTAGTCAGGAGCGCTGAGAGACCCAATAAATTGGCATTTGTCTCTTTAATTTTGGCGATAAAAGACCCAATCGGCACATCGACGCCGAGATCATAGACTTTAAACCCGTTGGCAGACAGCATTGTGGCTACCAGGGATTTGCCGATCTCATGAATATCGCCCTTAACCGTACCAATCACCACCGTACCTGGGGCTTCAAGCACTTGCTGGCGCTTGTGCAGCTCCGGTTCCAGCAGCTCCATGGCCATTTTCATACCTTCTGCGGCAACAATAAGATCTGGCAGAAAATAATCGCCACGGGCGAAATAATCCCCAACCACATTCATCCCCTGCATCAAACCTTCACGAATAATCGTCAAGGGCTCAAGCCCGGCTGCGAGCGCTTCTTGGGTTAGTGAGAAGGTAGCGTCTGGATCGCCATCGATCAAACTTTGTGAAATTTTAGTAAGCAATTCGTTTGACATCTTGAAATCTCCTTAATGAATGGTCAGAATGCAGGTTAATCGAGTTCCGGCAGGGTATTCATTCCGAAACGGCGAGCAGCGGCAAGGGCAATTTCATGCAAATCAGCTCTTTTTTCTTTGGAAAGTGAATTGGGTTGGTAAGACGCCAGGAGCGTCTCGACCCGATCCGACGCTCTTTGGATAACAGACAAGGATCCTTTTTGTTGCCAGGCGTCGTACGAACCACGATCGATGACTTCCGAGGGGAAATAGTTTTCCTTTCGAAACCATTTGCGCGTGTGAGGCAGGGCCAGGTAATCGCTGCGGTGTCCCATCTGGCGCATAATTCCAAGGGCAATGGGATCATCGCGAGGTTCAATGCCCCTGACTACTCGCTTACTCAAACCGATAATTTCTGCATCGATCACCAATTTTTCATAGCTCAGGCAGGTTTCAAAATCGAGCATTCCCGCGCCAGAAATCATATTCGCCCCGATTAGCGCTGCGGTCAATGCCCCACCCATTGATTCGAGGCCGCACTGCGCATCGACCAATTTTGAATCGCTCATTCCCATGTAGACATGGGTTGGCAGGTTGAGCGCCTTACCAATTTGGACATACCCAGCATCGATCAACCAGGTTTCGGCGGCTCCCATCGGGGTGGTGCCCTCACGCATATCAAATGCAGCCGGTGAGCCTCCCCAAACGATTGGTGCACCAGGTCTTGCGAGTTGGTGAATCGTCACCCCGCTCAGACATTCAGCGGTATGTTGGACGACTGCCGCGGCAATCGTGACTGGCGAAGTTGCCCCGGATAGCGGCATAGAAACCAATTCCGCGGGAATACCGCAGCGGGCGCAATCGATCATATTTTGACAGGTCAAATCACTCCACAGCAGCGGTGGCGACGGACAAACATCAAAAACAGCTAGCGGCTTCGCAGCCAACTCAGATTCACCCCCACGCACAACCGCTAAGAGATCACGCATGATCCAGAAAGTATCTTTTCGGAAGGCGCCGGTGATAATCGGTTTGCGCATGTAGAGCAACGCCAGGTAAAGACGATACAAATCCCCGATTTCCTCTGCAATGTCTCTGCACACCATCGCTGTACTCTGGGCGTCGATCTGGGGTAGGGTTTCAACCAATTTCACCCATTTAATAAAATCGTGCGTCCTAGGCGAGAACTGCTGACCGGTAAGAGGATCCTGGATGGTTATCCCGGCAGATCCGGGATCGAATTGGATTGAATTTCCTCCATAATGCACTGCGGGGCTGCCATCGATATCAAATAGGTCGAAAGCCATTGGCGTTGTCGCCAATGCCTGACGAACTAATTCCTCTGGGATTCGGGCAACCTGGCTATCGAAATCCACCTGCGCTCCTGCATCTGCAAGAAGATTTAGCGCCTCCAGATTATGAACACGAACCCCCGGATCTTTCAGTAAATCGAACCCCTCTTGAATAATCTTTTCTACGAGCTGTTGATCGAAAACCTGCAGCGTTGGTCGGAACATGGATCCTCCGCGATCTGAGAAATGAATGGCAGTAATCGGAGTATATCATCGTGATACATTAAAAATCCGAATTATTAACGCTTTACTTAAACCAATACCACTATATAATTATATAATTAATAGTCACCCCAAAATTACAGGATATATCCCCTGGCCTGTACAAAGGAGTTAATGCGAAGGAGGTGATGGATATCCTTATTATACTTGGGTGGATACGCTGAGACAACATAATTCGTTGGGTTATGTTGTCGGTAGATCCGAACCCGAGGCCGATAACTTTCAAACCATTGATCCATCTACAAAAATAAAGTCTGAGTTCTAGGAGGAACCACGATGTATCTGAAGAAGAAATTTCACACCCTGCTTTTCGTGTTTGTGATCGCCAGCCTGGTATTGGCTGCCTGTGCCACCCCCCAGGCTGTAGAGACGGCTGCGCCTGCTGCCGAACAGCCGGCTGCAGCCCCCGCCCAACCTGAGCCCACAATGGCGCCAGAAGCAGCTCCAACCACAGCGCCTGAACCAGCCGCTGAGAAGAAGGTTGCCACTTTCATTTGGACCCAGGAATTTGACACCTTAAATCCACTGTACACGAATATGTGGTTCTCAGGAACGACGCTGCCCTTATGGAACTGTTACGCCTGGCTGTTCGACGATCAGAACAATCCAGTTCCATCACTCATTACCGAGATTCCATCTACCAGCAATGGCGGTATCTCAGCCGACGGCAAGACCCTAACCTTTAAACTTCGCGACGATATTCAATGGTCGGATGGCACGCCGTTAACTGCCAAGGACTTCCTCTTTACTTACGAGATGACGATCGATCCGAAAAATGCCGTGGCTACCACCAGCCCTTACGATAAGATCGAGACTGTCACCGCACCAGATGACCAGACTGTGGTGGTCACTTTCAAGGAACCTTACGCCCCCTGGTTGGGTACCATGTGGCGTGGATTAATCCCGGAGCACATCCTGCGGCCTGTTTACGATGCGGATGGAACGCTTGATACAGCCGAATGGAATAAAGCCCCCACAGTTGGCTGCGGTCCGTTTACGTTCGCAGAATGGGAATCTGGCAGTTTTGCCCGATTCGTAGCAAACGATAACTACTGGTTAGGCAGACCCAAGGTCGACGAAATCTTCTTCCAGTTTGTTCCAGATGATGCTTCCCAGGTGGCTGCCTTGAAGAATGGTGAAGGCGTTCTGGGTACCTTCATGGCCGCAGAGGATGCTGATGCCTTGTCAAAAGAGGGTTTAACGATTTTCAAAGTTTTCTCTGGCTACAATGAAGGTGTTTACTTCAACCTGGGCGATAAGGCCAATCCTGGAATGAAAGACCTGGCTGTCCGTCTGGCGATCGCTTATGGCATTGATCGGGAATCGATTGTAAACGATCTGCAGCTTGGCTTGACCAAAGTTGCTGCCACCGATTGGGATAACACACCTTACAACAATCCAGAGATCCAACCCTATCCGTTCGATCCCGAAAAGGCGAAGCAGCTCCTGGATGAGGCTGGTTGGGTGGATAGTAATGGCGACGGAACGCGCGACAAAGATGGCGTTGAGTTAATGATCAAATATGGAACCACCACGCGCGAAATCCGCAAGGATACGCAGGCCGTTGTTCAACAACAGCTTGCTGACATCGGCATCGGCGTTGAATTGCTCAATTACGAATCGGACAATTTCTTTGCCGGTTATGCTGAAAACGGTCCGGCTGCGCGTGGCGACTTGGATATGTTTGAATACTCTACCACCACGAATTTTCCTGACCCAGATACAGCCGACTGGTTGTGCAACAATATCCCCTCCGACGAGAACCCAGCAGGATCCAACTGGTCTCAATTCTGTGACGAGAAACTCGACGGACTTTTCCAACTGCAGGCGACCCAGGTTGACCTGGCAGAGCGTACGAAAACCTTCCAGGAAATCACGAAGTACATTTTTGATAATGTATACTGGCTGGGTTTCTGGCAGGATCCTGATATTTTTGCAGTCAATCCAAGACTACAGAATATCAAGCTTTCTGGATCGACGCCATTCTACAACGCAATGGATTGGGATTTGACCCCGTAAACCACGTTAGCCAGGGTAATCGGGCAGGGTGTAGTTCAGCCCGATTACCCTTTTTTCCTATTTAAGGGCAGTTCATGACTCGCGTATATCATCCGTCGTTTGCTGCAAGCTATTCCGCTCTTAATAATAATCAGCCTGGTGTTGTTCGTGCTGATGGAAAATATCGGCGACCCGCTGGCAACTTTGGGTGGTCGATCGGCAACGCGTGCCGCTGATCGAGAACGCCTGACTCGCCAGCTTGGCCTGGATAAACCGGTAATCGTCCAGTATCTTTACTGGCTGATAGGGAACGATTGGACAAAATCCGATCTCGACGGCGACGGGGTTCCAGAGACTCAAGGCGTCCGAAAGGGGGTCATCCGTGGCGATTTTGGCATCTCTTTAGTATCGAAGCAGCCGGTAACGAAAGTTATCGGTGAACGAATCTCCAACACGCTGTTATTAATGCTTGTATCCGAAGCCGTAATTATCGCCGGCTCCTTATTAATCGGCATCTATTCAGCCCTTCACCAGTACTCAAAATTAGATAATACCATCACCGCGATCACTTTCATACTGTACTCACTGCCCGTTTTCTTATTTGCGCTGGGCGCCATCTACATATTCTCGGTCACATTTAAACGCTGGGGGCTGCCAAGTTTGCCAGCAGTGGGAATGTTCGACCCACAGGTGGGCAAAACCCCGGCGCAAGTAATGCAGCATATGATCCTGCCCGTGGCAACGCTGTCATTCATCTATTTCGCAGCCTATAGTCGTTATATTCGCAGCAGCATGCTCGATGTGATCAACCAGGATTACGTTCGCACGGCGCGCTCGAAAGGTTTGCCTCGCCGGGACGTAATTTACGGACATGCCTTGAAAAACGCTTCACTGCCAATTGTCACCGTAATTGGCCTGGATTTACCATTTTTACTAGGTGGAGCGATCGTCACCGAACGAATCTTCGCCTGGCCTGGGATGGGCCGGCTTTTCCTTGATCATGTTTCGCGAGGAGACACAGCCGTGGTGATGGGAATCTTAATGATGATTGCTGTAGCTGTAATTATCTTTCAAATCATTACCGATGTCGTCTATGCCTGGTTAGATCCCCGTATCCGCTATGATTAATAAATCCGGTTGATGGGAGTATTGATGGAAACGAGCCTGCCTAATCCCACCTCTCCACCAGGTATTGCAGCCTTAGCACCTGACGAGTTGGAAACGCCACCATTAACCCTAGGTCAACTCACCTGGAGACGGTTTCGACGTCATAAAATGGCTATCGCAGGAAGTATCACCCTGATCGCGCTGGTGCTTTATGCTTTCTTGGGAGTTATATTCTATTCGGAGAAAGAAGCCAATTTCACGAACACAAAATTGCGCTTGAATGCGCCTTCGAGAGAACACCCCTTTGGAACAGATACTGTCGGTCGAGACATCCTGGCGCGCACGATTTATGGCGGGCAGATTAGCCTTTTAATCGGGCTGACAGCAGTGATCGTCGAGGTCAGCGTGGGCGTTACAATCGGCGCAATGAGCGGATTCTACGGCGGCAAATTAGACAATGGGTTGATGCGCATTACAGAGGCGGTTCTGATTATCCCCCAAATCTTTCTTCTGCTGGTCATGGCCAAATTTTTTGGAGATAAAATTGGGAATTGGACCATCTTGGGGCGGACGTTTAGCGGCAGCGTGGTTGTAATCGTCCTGATCATCGGACTTACCAGCTGGCCTTATCTGGCGCGTATTGTGCGCGCCCAGTTTTTATCCTTGAAAGAAAACGATTTTATCATGGCCGCCCGCGCCACTGGGACTCCTCGAACGCAAATTATTTTCAAGCATATTATCCCGAATAGTATCGCCCCGATTGCAGTAGCCGCCACGCTCGGGGTAGCAGGGGCAATTACCCTGGAGGCATATATCAGTTTCTTGGGCATGGGCGTGCGCGCTCCGACCGCTACTTGGGGAAATATGCTCGAAGGTGCATATAATTACATCGATACCGCCTGGTGGCTGTGGTTCTTCCCAGGAATGTTGATGGCTTTGACAGTTCTCAGCATAAACTTCATCGGAGATGGCCTGCGCGATGCCCTCGATCCACGCAGCCGGACTGTATAAAATAATTAAGATGTCCACCACGAAAAAAAACATCCTGGATGTCACCAATTTAGTCACGCGATTCCACACACCGGAAGGCGTTGTGCATGCCGTTAATGGGATTTCATTCCAGGTGGGCGAAGGCGAAACGCTGGCGGTCGTGGGTGAGAGCGGCTGCGGTAAAACAGTAACCATGCTCTCGGTGCTGCGCTTATTAGCCATCCCACCGGCTGAAATTGCCGGCGGAACAGCGATATTTAATGATCGAGACCTCCTGCAATTGAGCGATTCTGAATTGGAAGATGTCCGCGGCAAAGAAATCGGGATGATATTTCAAGATCCGATGACGTCGCTTAACCCGGTATTAACAATAAACCGCCAAATGACAGAATCTTTACGGGTGCACTTTAATATGGACAAGAATACCGCCGTCGAGCGCGCTTTGGAAATGCTCGAGCGTGTGGGCATTCCAGACGTCAAACGCCGATTAAATAATTATCCACATCAGTTTTCGGGTGGTATGCGCCAGCGGGTGATGATTGCGATGGCGCTCACCTGCTCTCCAAACCTTTTGGTCGCTGATGAACCTACCACTGCCCTGGATGTCACCATCCAGGCTCAAATCATCGAGTTGGTTAAAGATCTCCGTGAACAATACAAAATGTCGATGATTTGGATCACCCACGACCTTGGCGTGGTCGCCGGGCTGGCTGAGCGGGTAATTGTCATGTACGCCGGTATGATCGTCGAAGTTGCCAGCGTTGATCATTTATATGAAACCCCGCTTCATCCGTATACCAAGGCTTTACTCGAAGCATTACCTCGGATTGATAAAAGACGCCATTCGCACCTTAAATCGATCCCTGGCGCTCCGCCAAATTTGTTACTTTTGCCACGAGGTTGTCCATTTTCAGCCCGCTGCGAATATGCCTTCGAACGCTGCCGCGCAGAAAACCCTTCCTTACTCGAAGTCGCCACAGAGCATAAGGTAGCCTGCTGGTACGATCTTTCCACCGGGAAACCTAGATGAACGATTCACCTTTGCCTTTGGTCGAGGTCAAAAATCTAATAAAACACTTCCCAATTTATAAGGGGATTGTTTTTGAAAAGCAGGTTGGAGCCGTTCATGCAGTGGACGGGATTTCGTTGTCCATTTTCCAGGGGACGACGCTTGGTTTGGTAGGAGAAAGTGGGTGTGGAAAGACGACTGCAGGGCGAACTATTCTCGGCCTGTATCCACCTACATCCGGAAGTATCAAAATTAATGGTCGGGATATCACCACAGCCAAAGGCGAGGAGTTGGAGATCATCCGCCGTGAGGCGCAGATGATTTTTCAGGATCCATTTGCTTCGCTAAATCCTCGCTGGACGGTTAGCGCGATTGTCGGTGAACCGATCCGAGTCCATAAGCTTGCTAATTCTGATGCTGAGCGCCAACAGCGCGTCTCAGAACTGCTTACCATGGTGGGAATCAGCAGCAGAATGATCAATCGCTTTCCGCATGAATTTTCCGGCGGACAGCGCCAGCGGATTGGTGTTGCGCGCGCTTTGGCTTCGCAGCCAAAATTTCTCGTCTGCGACGAGCCAATTTCCGCATTAGATGTATCCATCCAGGCCCAGGTCGTAAATTTATTAGAGGATCTCCAGGACAACCTGGGACTAACCTATTTGTTCATTGCCCATGACCTGAGCATGGTCAGGCATATTTGTGATCAGGTTGCAGTGATGTATCTTGGGGTTATCGTTGAGCTGGCTGATCGAGATGAATTATATGAAAACCCCTTACACCCTTATACCCAGGCGCTTTTATCGGCAGTACCAATTCCAGATCCGAAGCTGGATCGGGTACGCAACCGAACCGTCCTGACCGGCGACGTGCCCAGTCCAATCAACCCACCCGCAGGCTGCCGCTTTCATCCGCGCTGTCCAGTGGCGATGGAGATCTGCAGCCAACAAATCCCGGAGTGGCGCGAAATTTCCACAGATCATTGGGTTGCTTGCCATGCTGTTGAGGGATAGCTCGTAAATCCTGGCAGCGAATTTGCAACTGTGTTAATTATGAACAATAAAATGACCGAGTTGGGAGAACTCGTTAAATATTTTCCAGGTCGTAGGCTAAAACCGAAAGACCTGTGGTGGATCCTGCTTGGGCTCCTGGTCTGGATTGCTCCATTAGCTTATGCCGGCTGGTTATTCCAAGGGTATCGGCTGGAAAATGGCCTGCTAGCCGCCTATTATTGGGTACAGCCATACATTATGATGGCTTATCTTGCATTTCTAATTCTTTTTTCCTATCTTAGTTATCGGTTTTGGTCGGGAAATCGTTTCGTGGGGGTTTATCAAAATGGTTTACGCTGGCGGCTAAAAGGAATCAAAATCCATTCTATGCTTTGGTGCGAAGTAGAAGGTATCGCTTGTGCAACAACAGAAAGAATGTTTTTCAGGAAGGCCATTCGTGATGAACGACAGGCAATCCTATATCGGACAAACAAAACTATCCTTGCATTGGACGAACGGATCGAGGATTTTACGGGTTTAATCGAAGCAATTAAGTCGCTTTATTACCCAACAATTCTGCCAAATCTGATGACCAGCTTTCAAAACGGCCAGCAGGTGCAATTTGGTCCGATTGCGATCCAAAAATCCTGCTTTTACGTCGCAAGGGCTATACCCAATGCTGATTTTTCAGAACGAGTTTACCAACCCAAGGGGATGCAAGCACTACCATGGACAGAGTTGAACGGCCTGACTGTCACATCGGGTTTCTTGATGGTAAAATCGGGGAGTTCAAGAACAAGGAAGATCCCAGTGTCACAGATACCCAATTTTGAAATCCTGCTCAAAATCGTTGAGCAAGGGGTAAACACATGAAACGTACTTACCTGGTTTTGTTCATTGCGTTAATGTTATTAACGATCACGGCTTGTGACGCAAAATTACTCTCACAGACGCCTAGGGCGATTAATAATACGGCTGAGGTTCCGCAATCAGCCGAAAGCGAGCCTGCGCCGGCGCCGCAAAACCCGGCTGATAGCGCGCCTGCTTTAGCTCAGGCGCTTGTGGATTTTCGATTGGGCGTCCCGGATGAGACGGATCCTACCGATACAATATACCTGACGATTCTCGACGAAGTCACCGGATTATATCTGAATGCCGCACGCTACCCGCTATCGCTGGACGATACGACAGGCGTCTTTTCAACCCAGCTTCCCTTCCCGGTTGGCTCGGTGGTCAAGTATCGTTACGAACGGCAGGGCAACGAACTGCTCGTCGCCGAGCACTCCTCAGACGGAAGCCCCGTTCGCTATCGAATGTTGGTTGTCGACGGACCGATGAGCACCGATGACGTGGTCAGCCGGTGGACAGATACTGAATATACTTTTGCCAGTGGTCGAATTATGGGTAATGCAACCGATGCTGTCAGCGGTGCCCCCATACCCAATCTTCTAATAACCGCTGGCGGAGCGCAAACTTATTCCACTTCCGACGGATCATACTTGATTGAGGGGCTTCCACCTGGGGTCCATAATTTGGTAGGTTACGCGATGGATGGATCCTACCAGACATTCCAGCAAGGGGCTGAAGTTGCTGCAGATTCGACAACGCCAGCGCCGATTAGCTTGACGCCGGCGAGTTTCGTCAATATCACCTTCGAAGTCGTCCCCCCAGGTAATACCCCACCGGTGGTGCCGCTGCGCCTGGCAGGAAATCTTACCCAGCTCGGCAATACCTTTGGAACCCTGACCGGGGGGGTAAGCACACTAGCTACCCGAATGCCAGTACTATCTCCACTTCCAGATGGAGGTTATGGGATAACAATGCAATTACCGGCTGGAGCCGACTTACGCTATAAATACACCTTGGGAGATGGGTACTGGAACGCTGAGCATAAGCCAGATGCCTCTTTCCGATTACGCCAACTAATCGTTCCTAATCAGGATACCAAAATTCAAGATGTCGTCGACACCTGGCAGACAGATCCTGGAGCTACAGTTACTTTCGACCTGACTGTTCCCGAAAACACCCCCGCTGGTGATTATGTTTCAATCCAGCTCAACCCGCTCTTCGGATGGACTGAGCCAATCCCGATGTGGTCACTCGGCGGCAACCGTTGGGCTTATGTACTGTATAGCCCATTAAATTTGCCCGGAAACTTGAGCTACCGTTACTGCCGAAATAATCAGTGCGGTATTGCAGATGACAGCGCTACGCCCGGGCTGTTTGGCGCTGGTAAGACCGTTAACCTGGACCAACTTCCCCAGCAAATCAAAGAATCAGTTCAATCTTGGGCGAATTGGAACGGACCGGTTGACCCTGCTGGGGTTTCAGTTCTTGAACTCACCCCGCGCGGTCCAGAATTTAAAGCAGGAGTAGAGATCCTCCCCGAATACCATCCTTCATGGCAATCGCTGCTGCCGCCAGCATTCATGCACCTCAGCCAAATTGGAACAAATTGGGTGGTATATGATCCTACATGGACTGTCACTCGATCCAACCCACCAGTGATGGAGCCAATTGCAGGACAAGACCCGTTGTGGGCAGATAATTTTGGGACTATTCAAAATGCACACAATCTTGGACTTAAACTGGCTGTAAAGCCTACGCTTAGATTTGATAAATTCCCAGCGCCAACTTGTACGGTCGCTCCTTGCCCGAGCAGCGCTGATGCTTGGTGGCAGGAGAGCGCCCGAGATTTCGGGTGGTGGTTGGTTTGGTTTGATCATTATCGCAATTTCATCCTCCATCACGCTGACTTGGCCGCCCAGAGCGGAGCCGAAGCGCTCATCCTTGGCGGAGATTGGGTAAGCCCTGCCCTCCCCGGTGGGCTGGTTATGGACGGCCAACCTTCGGGAACCCCAACAGAAACAGAAGCCCGCTGGCGAAGCCTGTTAGCTGAGGTTCGGGGACGTTATCCTGGGAAGATCATCTGGTCGATGCCGTATTCCGATGCGCTGAGCGCACCATCTTTCATGGATGCAGTGGATGAAATCCAGGTAGAATGGCAAATCGTGCCGGGTTTGCCAGATAACCCGATACCCGGAACGGATGAATTGGCCAGCCTGTTTGGCCAGCAGCTCGATGAAAAAATTCAGGCGATCCAAAGCGCAACTTCAAAACCCGTCTCTATTTCTCTCTCCGCTCCCTCGGAGCCAAACCTGGAATATCAGCTCGCCTATTACCAGGCGATGATCCAGGCGGTAAATGCCCGGGAATGGATATCAGGATTTGTGTCTGGCGACTTTTTCCCTGCTGCCGAGCTTCAAGATCTATCTGCCTCGATCCATGGAAAGTCAGCCGAGGTACTGCTTCAAAATTCTTACCCAGTAATTGTCGGTTCCCAACCATAAAGATCTAGCTTGACTTCCATACACACCACAGCGGGATAAAATGCGCCCGCTGTGGTCTTTTTTACAAGGAAATGCTTAAATGGATCCAATTGTCATTTTGATCTCCGCCGACGCTGAATGGAATGCAATTTGCCAAACTTTACAACCGGCTGAAACCCAAAAATCGCCTTATGGCGAGTGGTTCCTGGTGGATGGTGGATCGATTTTCTTTCATGGCGGGTGGGGGAAAATTGCTGCGGCTGGTTCGACGCAGTATGTTATCGACCGCTGGAAGCCCGACATCATCATCAACCTGGGTACTTGTGGCGGCTTCGAGGGAGCAATCGCACGCGGGGAGATCGTTTTAGTCGAAAGCACAGTCGTTTACGACATCTATCGAACAGATGGGTGATTTTCGGAGCACATCGACCATTACACCACGACCATCGATCTTAGCTGGCTAGACGAAGGCACTCCGATCCCCGTTTACCGAGGTAGATTGGTTTCCGCCGATCGGGATTTATTGCCGGATGAAATCCAAGGATTGCAAACTCGTTACGGAGCTGCGGTTGGGGACTGGGAGTCTGGGGCGATTGCTTGGGTCGCCGCCCTAAATCATACACCGCTGCTGATCTTACGCGGCGTCACAGATCTGGTGAGCATCTCGGGTGGAGAGGCATATGGCAATTCGACTTTTTTTACCGAATCAGCCAAGAAAATCATGGAACGCCTGGTCAAAACGTTGCCAGGTTGGATAAAGCTTTGGCAGAATCGTTCGTCAGATAAAGATTTACGTACTCTCGGCTAGCGAAGCTGTTTATCCATTTCGATCTCATCATGGATCGGGATTCCATTCATGCCAATCAATGGAATTTCTGGCTTCAAGTGGCGAGCCAGATCAACCGCTCCGCGATGGATCCAGGCAAGGTGGAAGCCTCTTCGTAAATAAAACTGAAGCGCATGGGCATTGTCGTTGGTCGTAACCAACCAAAGCCTTTTGCAGTCGAGCTCCAATGCCTGCTTTTCAACGTCAATTAGGAGAGCAGTTCCAATTCCTTTGCCCTCTACTAAGCTGTCAAGCGTGATTACCTCACATTCATTCGCAAGACAATGATAGGTGACCACTCCCAATCGCTCACCCTTGGAAGAATCCTGTCCAGCGACGTTTTGAACTGCTATAAAACCCGGTAATCGATCGGCGTAATGGATGCGGCCGCGGGTAATTATTTTATTTGACCCCCAATGTTCCGTTAAGAAGTGTTTCAACCATTGACGGTCGGCGTCTTCGATCGGACGAGTAGAAAATAAAAGCTGCACCGTTCCCCTTTCTCCAAAGGCTCGAATTTGCGGTAAACTTTGATTTGTGAATAATGCAACAGCTTCGAGCATTTTACTCAAGGCTCGTAGGAGAAGACCATGCAGCCAATTTTAAAAATCAATCTGACTACGGGTGAAATCAGTCAGATTGCGATCCCGATTGAGTGGCAGGAACAATACCTCGGTGGGGCGTCGCTGGCTGCCAGGTTATTATATAACTCTTTGACCCCCGACCTCGATCCCCTTTCACCGTCTGCTCCTTTGTTATTTCTAAATGGCCCGTTATCGGGTACCGCCGGGCCAACAGTCGGCCGCTTTGTGATCTGTGGGAAATCTCCAGCAACCAATCTATGGGCAGAATCTAACTGTGGTGGGTTTTGGGGGCCAGAGCTGCGCATGGCTGGCTATGATGGGGTTTGGCTTGAAGGTCGTTCAGAAACGCCTATTTATTTGTGGATCCACGATGAAAGAGTAATCATAAAATCAGCAGACCATCTATGGGGTTTGGATACCTACCAAACTCAAGAGACGATCCTGAAGGAGCAAGATGCAGGAAAAATCCGGATTGCCTGTATTGGACCAGCTGGCGAAAACCAAATTCCATTTGCGCTCATTCTTTGCGATCATGGGCGCGTAGCCGGTCGCACCGGTCTTGGCGCAGTGATGGGCTCTAAAAATCTCAAAGCCATTGCAGTAAATGGTCATGGGAAAATACCAGTCATAGACTGGGAACGCTACCTACCCTTGCGCTCAGAAGCCAACCGGATTTTGCGCTCGGACAATGCCTCCCTGGTGTTACGCGAGCTTGGATCTGCTTCCAGCGCAGAATATTTCGATTACCTGGGTGAGATGCCCAAATATTATTATCAAAAAAGCATCTTCCCTGAAGAAATCCGGGTCTCCGGTTCCACAGTAAAAGATTCGATCCTGGTCGGGGTAAGCGCCTGCCATGCGTGTGTGATCGCCTGTGGGCGAGTCGTCCGCCTGGAGGATGGAAAAAAGCGGAAAGGCCCAGAATACGAAACAATGGTCGGGTTTGGGCCTAACCTCGGGTTAAATGATCCGATCCTGACCACCATTTTAGGAGAAATGTGTGATCGATTTGGCCTGGATACAATCAGCATGAGCAATACTATAGGTCTGGCATTTCGACTATACGAAATGGGCATGATTACTAAGGAAGATACCGGCGGATTGGAGCTCACCTGGGGGAACGCTGCTGTGGTTGCACCACTGATAGAGCTCACTCTGCTCAAAAAAGATTTAGGAGCACTTTTGGCGCGTGGATCGCTCGAGTTAGGCAAGCATTTCGGCGCAGCGGAAGAAGCGGTTCAAGTAAATGGTCTGGAAGTGGCTTACCATGATCCACGCGGCGCTTCAGGGATGGCATTGTCGTATGCGACATCCCCTCGTGGGGCCTGCCACAACCAATCGGATTATTTTATGGTTGATATCTGGAAACCAGAGCCAGCCCTGGGCATCGATCAAGTAAATCGCCATGGGGGAGCAGAAAAATCTCGGTTTGTTGCCCTGCACCAGGATTGGCGCACTGTGTGTAACTCGCTTGTGCTGTGCATTTTTGCAAATCTAGAACCCGAAATTATCTTATCCTTAATCAATGCCGCCTGTGGGTTGGAATGGACGTTAAGGGATATGCAGCTTGCTGGCGAGCGAGGCTGGAATCTTAAACGGGTCATCAATAATCGTCTTGGATTAAGTCGAGCCAATGATAAACTCCCCAAAGCACTGCTGGAAGCCTATAAGGATGCCGACGAAGATGGCGCATTCAAGCTTGATTTCGGCCCAATGCTTGAAGCTTACTATGCCGCTCGCGGTTGGGATCCTGAGACGGGTTTTCCGATACCGCAAAAACTGGCTCAATTGGGGCTGGGTTTTGCTGTAGAAGATTTATATCCCGTGAAAATCGAAGAGAAGGAGTAGAAAAACATGGTCGTCAAGCTGGTTTCAGTCGCCGAGATGCAGCGGATTGAAAAAGAAGCAGATGCTGCGGGATTATCCTATGCGACGATGATGGAAAATGCTGGCAAAGGGCTGGCGGCAGTGTTGAATGAGACCTACGGCTACCTTGCTGAGGATGGCATCGTCGGTCTGATCGGTTCGGGAAATAATGGCGGTGACGCTCTGATCGCATTGGCGGAGCTGTCTGCCGAAGGTTGGCCGGCGTACGCTTATCTCGTTCGGCCGCGTGATGCCGACGATCCATTAATCAAACGTTTAAGGGATCTCGGTGGGATTGTTTACGAAAATGCGTTTGACCCTGAATTAAAATTGCTTAGAACGCTGATCGAGGATAATGGCTTGATCCTGGATGGGGTGCTTGGAACGGGATTTCGTCTCCCATTAAAGGCCGAAATCGCTCAGGTCTTTGAATTCATCCGCCAGGCAATCTCAGGAATGAGCGACCCTCCAGTGCTGGTCGCTGTCGATTGCCCTTCAGGAGTAGATTGCGATAGCGGCGAAGCTGCAGAGGCGGTCCTTCCGGCTGAACTTACTGTAACCATGGCTGCGATCAAACAAGGTCTATTTCGCTTTCCAGCTTACCGCCTGGTCGGTGAATTAACATTGGTCAGTATTGGTCTTCCCCAGGATGAACAAACGCTTCCTGCCTGGAATGAAGTCAAGACAATCGTTCCTGATTCTGCCTGGGTAAAAAAGGTGATGCCTTTACGCCCGATTGATGCGCATAAGGGCACGTTTGGGACGGCGCTGGTGATAGCCGGGTCGCTCAATTATACCGGCGCCGCCTGGTTGGCAGGTCAAGCCGCTTACCGGATCGGAGCTGGCCTGGTGACCCTGGCAGTCCCTGAACCGCTCCACGCTGCCCTGGCCGGCCAATTTCCTGAAGCCACCTGGCTTCTGCTTCCCGAAATTGATGGGTTTATTGCCCGGAATGCTGATGAGATTATTACTCAAAACCTATCTCGCGCAAACGCGGTATTAATTGGTCCGGGATTTGGGCTCCACAAAGAAAGTGGCGAATTTATCCGCCGCCTTTTAACCGGAAAATCACGCAACCAGGTCGGTTTCCTGAATACGCCGGAGCAAAACCTGGCTGCGACAAACCAGTCACTCCCACCACTCGTCGTCGATGCCGATGGATTGAAACTCTTGGCGCAAATCCCTGAATGGTACAATCTTCTTCCACAAAATAGCATCCTCACTCCCCACCCTGGTGAAATGAGCATCCTGTGTGGGCTTAACACAGATGAAATCCAGGCAAACCGCAGAGAGATCGCCCAACATTACAGCCAGGAATGGCAGCAAATCGTCATTCTCAAGGGAGCATTCACCGTGATTGCTGCGCCGGATGGGCAAACGGCTGTCATACCCATCGCATCTCCTTCCCTGGCACGCGCTGGCACCGGCGACGTCCTTGCCGGACTGATTACCGGACTGCTGGCGCAAGGAGCGCCTCCATACCAGGCTGCTGTCGCTTCAGCCTGGATTCATGCTCAGGCCGGCTGGCGCGCAGCCGAACAACTCGGCAACAGCGCCTCGGTTTTAGCAGGAGACGTGCTTCGCGGGGTGATCGACGTAATCAGCTCTGACCTGGTGTAGGATAGGGTAAACACCTAGAATCGAAAGAAACGGCGCGTGATATTCAACCGCGCCGTTTCTTTTTATCGGGCTGTATTTAGATGGTCTCAGCCGGAGGCGTGCTTGCCGGGGGCTGCTTCTGCACTCTGGACTGTAGGTCGCTCACCTGGGTCTGAAGCGCTGACATTTGCTGCTGCGCTTGCGTTTGGATGGCTTCAATACGCTGTTGAGCCTGCTCGCGGAGTTGTTCTGCTTGTTCTGATGCCTGTTCTTTCAGCTCAATTGATTTCTCGCGAATTTGTGCTCGGGTTTCTTCGCCTGATTGGGGTGCATAGAGCAAGGCGACCGTTGCGCCTACCAGGCCTCCGATGATGAAACCTATCAAGAAACCAAGAAATGACTGGCTACTATTTTCATTCATGCTTTATCTCCTTATACATAATTAGCGTTTATTGTTTCGACGGCTCAGGCCGAGAACTGTTAATAATTTTGCCATACCGGCCAGATATTCGTTCATCTTTATGACTGGTTCAACCAGATTGTCACTGAGGAAAGAAGTCGTCCCGCGTAAGTTGCTGACAGTTTCGTTGGTTGATTCTAGAATAGGCTTTATTTCATTCTGAAGTAAATTGATCAAGCGGGCGAGCTGGATCATCAAAATTACCAGGACCAGCCCAGTCAATAATGACTGCAGCGCCAGGAAGATGATAAAAACATCCCGAAGCTGGGCGACCGTTGAAGCCTTGGCGGACATCAACAGGATGAACAAACCAACGGTGATGATTAAGAAAACAACAGCAACTATGATAATGATGATCGTGATTTTTCGCTGCTGAGCTTCAAGATCAGGAGCGGCCTCGGGAGCAGGTAATTGGGGAGTAGGCAATTGAGGAACGGGCTCAATAGTGAGGTCAGTTTGGTCAATCATATAATAATTATACACTTAAATATTTGATTTAATAGTTTTTTTTGAGGACAATTAAATCATTCCATTGTACTTGCCAGGTTACGAAAATCGCCTTATAATTAATCTATAATATTACGAATATCATAACAATATCCTATGGATGATCTGGACCTAGCAATTTTATCTCTGCTCCAAAGAAATGGGCGCCGGCCGTATACGGATATCGCCCATACTTTAGGTGTATCAGAAGGAACAGTACGAAACCGCGTCTACCGTTTGCTTGATGAACAAGTGATTCAGATTGTTGGCCAGGTGGATCCCTTCCACCTTGGATTTGATGCACCGGCGATTATGGGCGTCTCAGTTATACCCGCAGAAGTGGAGACGGCTGCTGAGCAAATCGCTGCCTTTTCGGAAGTGAGTTATCTGCTCATGGTATCGGGTGAATATGACTTGATCGTAGAGGTGATGTGTGAAGATCGAGAACACCTTAGTTCTTTTCTGAATCAAAAGCTTCGAAAAATTCCCGGTGTCCAATCCATCCACACTTTCTTAATTCTTAAAACGATCAAAGCAGATTACGAAATTCACCCAAACCAGGATCTTCATGAATAATACCACCCATTACTTTTCTCCAAAACTTCAATGCAAGCCGCTGCCAGGGAGAGATTCCTGGGGAGTCTTCGCAAACTCCATGATTCAACCCGATGAACTCCTAACAGTCTGGGGAGGGCGCATTGTACCTTGGCAGCAGCACACCGCATTGAATTACCGCTATCGTCAACATGGGATTCAAGTGTCGGATGGGCTTTACCTGGATCCAATTGGCGACCTGGAGCCCGCAGACAATTTCAATCATAGCTGCGAACCAAACGCCGGGATGCGTGGGCAGCTTGCTCTGGTAGCTCTTCGCGAGGTCGAGGCCGGGGAGCAAATATGCTTTGATTATGCGATGAGCACCGCCAATGATTATTTCCAGTACGCCTGCAATTGCGGGGCAGACAACTGCCGGCAAAAGATTACCGGCCATGATTGGCGTGAGCCCGAACTCTGGGAAAAGTACAAGGGGCATTTTTCACCCTATATTCAGCATAAAATCGAGCGAATACAGGCAGGTTTAGACGCCGAA
Source organism: uncultured Chloroflexia bacterium (assembly GCA_963770655.1). Lineage (GTDB taxonomy): Bacteria > Chloroflexota > Anaerolineae > Anaerolineales > UBA4823 > CAZAGA01. Next base: position 201,952 of record CAVYQO010000009.1, read on the forward strand.
GAACGGTTAACTACAACCGGTTACGATCCAATCCATGTGGATACGAATATCCGTCCAACCCACTACCTTTCGCCAAAACTTGTGTCTGGCAAGACCCCCAATAAGGGCAATCATGGAGTATTTGCCATCGAGCCGATCCGGCGCGGGGAACTTCTAACTGTTTGGGGTGGGATCATCGTAAAGTATGCTGATTTAGCCAGATTAGACGCATCTCAACAAGAACAAGCGATCCAGGTAGAAGAAGGCTTGCACCTGGCGCCTTTTGGCCCTGCTGAGCCAGCAGATTACTTCAACCATAGCTGCCAGCCGAATTCGGGACTGGATGGCCAAAATTGCCTGGTAGCATTGAGCGATATCTCCGCAGGCGATGAGGTCTGTTTCGACTATGCCACCAGCGATAGCACTCCCTACGATGAATTCCGCTGTGGGTGCGGTGAACCAAGCTGTCGAACATTCATCAGTGCTGATGATTGGCGTTTACCCAATTTGTGGGATCGCTATGCAAATCATTTTTCTCCCTATTTACAAATTCGGATTGGTCGATTGAAAGGCATTTCGGTGTAGCGATTGACTATTCCCGCGGTTGCCCTGAATGATGTCGTAAAAAGGTTTTCGGATCCTGGAGAAGTTCCTGTCGAGGCGGTCGATCACGTTACCTTAGAAATAAATAATGGCGAGTTTTTTTCTTTGCTTGGACCATCGGGATGTGGAAAAACAACATCACTGCGCATGATTGCCGGGTTTGAATGGCCATCCAGTGGGACGATCACCATCGCCGGAAAGGTAATGGGGCGCACACCCGCCTTTCAACGCCCGGTCAATACAGTTTTTCAAAATTACGCCTTATTTCAACATATGACCATATATCAAAATGTCGCCTTTGGACTGGAAATGGATCGGACGCCCGCCGCTGAAATAAAACAACGAGTTGAAAGTGCTCTAGAAATGGTACAGCTCAAAGGCATGCAAAATCGAAAACCTCGACAACTATCCGGCGGCCAGCAGCAGCGCGTCGCCCTGGCACGTGCATTGGTAAAACGTCCAGCCGTTTTACTCCTGGACGAACCCCTCGGCGCCCTGGACCAGAAACTTCGCAAAGATATGCAGTTCGAATTGAAATCACTCCAAGAACAGGTCGGGATTACGTTTATTTATGTAACTCACGATCAAGAAGAAGCCTTGACGATGTCAGATCGCATCGCGGTGATGAATAAAGGGAGAGCACTGCAGATAGGCACACCTGTTGAGATTTATGAAAGGCCGGCGAATCGATTTGTTGCTGATTTTATTGGTGAAACGAATTTCTTACCTGGCGCAGTCCGGTCGATTAACGGGCAATTCGCGACTGTAGAACTCGAGCACACCCAGCAAGAATTCCTTGGACTGCATCAGAATAATATCCATATCGGACAGAAGGTTGTTGTTTCTGTGCGACCTGAAAAAATTGAACTGCTAGATCAAAGTGATTTGAGCACAGAAAATGCTCCAAGGCATTCAAATACCTTTCCAGGGACAGTTCTAAAGACCACCTATATCGGTTCAGATAGCCGGATTGTGATCGAAATTGGTCGCGGGGTAGAGATGCGAATCTGGTATCAAAACAATATTTCGACGCTTGATCCGCAAGAATTCTACGTCCCTGGGGAAAGTTTGTGGGTGAGCATGTTGCCGGAAAACGTGCTTATCTTGCCGGATGAGGAATAGCGGATGAGTGGGCTAAACCTTATCAAGACCTCTTTTCTGACAATCGTAAAGCACGTCCGAGAGAAGCCAGGGCTGAAAGGCTTGCTGCTTGTCAGCCCAGCAATGGGCTATCTTGTTGTTTTTGTGGCTTTACCGCTTCTGTTAGCCATATTGGTAAGTTTGTTTTCGCGCGGCGCGTATGGGAATATCGTCTATCGCATTAACCTGGCAAACTATACCCGCTTATTTGACCCACTCTATTTACAAATCTTACTTTATTCGATTTGGGTCGCAATTCTCACCACAATCGGAACTCTATTCATCGGTTATCCCTTAGCAGCCTTTATTGCCCGATCGCCGCGCCAGCACCGTTCCTTTTTGCTATTCTTAATCCTGATCCCATTTTGGACGAATTTTATCATTCGGATCTATGCCTGGATTATGATCTTGCGCACAGAAGGACTGCTCAATTCTGCGCTGTTAGGAATCGGGCTAATCAAGACGCCATTGGAAATTCTTTATACGCCCCTAGCGGTCATGATAGGAATGATCTATGAATTCCTTCCATTTATGGTCCTGCCACTCTACGCAAGTTTGGAAAAAATTGACGATCACCTTCTTGAGGCAGCAGCGGATTTAGGCGCTCGACCGTGGAACACATTTTTGCGGGTCACTTTTCCCTTGAGTTTGCCTGGGATTATCGCAGGGTCACTCCTTGTATTTATCCCTGCAATGGGTATGTTCGTTGTCCCGGATTAATGGGAGGAGCAAAAACAATACTCATAGGCAACCTGATTAAGAATCAATTTCTTTACGCAAGGGATTGGCCATTTGGCGCAGCCGCATCGGTATTCTTACTTATTTTGACGCTGGTCTTTACAATGTATTACACGCGGCGGTCAGGCTTTGGCGAGGAGATTCTCGGATGAGTGAGCGAAAGCCTTCTCCTGGCTTAAAAATATACGCCATATTTGCTTATTTATATCTTTACTTTCCAATTATTATCCTGATCATATTTTCTTTTAATTCCCAAAGATTGAACATTCAATGGGAAGGGTTCACACTGCACTGGTACCAGGTATTATTCAAAGATACCGAAGTTCTGCTTGCAACGCGGAATACGCTCCTGATTGCGATCATCTCAACGATTATTGCTACAATCCTGGGCACACTGACTGCCCTGGCGCTGCAGCGCTATCGTTTTCCTGGTTATCGAATAAGCGAGTCGTCGCTGTACATCCCTGTAATCATTCCAGAGGTGGTGATGGGGATTGGGTTGCTGGTATTCTTTACACTCGTACGCTTCAAGCTTGGTCTTACGACCATAACGATTGCGCATATCGCATTCTGCATCCCTTTCGTTACCCTGGTCGTCCGGGCGCGCTTACATGGCTACGATCATGCCATCGAAGAGGCAGCAATGGATCTCGGCGCAAATGAAGTGACTACTTTCTGGCGGGTAACGCTTCCAACAATCTTGCCAGGCGTTCTTGCCGGGGCACTGTTGGCTTTCACACTTTCCTTAGATGACTACGTAATTACCTTCTTTACCGCCGGGCCCGGATCGACGACGCTGCCTTTACGAATTTATTCCATGGTCCGCCATGCGGTAACCCCTGAAATTAATGCATTGTCCACACTATGGGTGCTGACTGTTTTTATCGTTTTGTGGTTTGGACAAGTGATCCGCAAGAGACAGAGTATATAAGGAGGCAGTAGATGAAATCTTACCGATTAGTTTGTGTATTTCTGATCCTTGGCATCCTGCTGAGCGCATGTGGGAACAGTGCCGCCGATGATTCGAAACAATTGAATCTGTATGCGTGGTCTGAATATGTTCCCCAGGCGCTTTTAGATAAATTTACCGAGGAAACTGGGATCAAAATTAATTACGACACCTATTCATCAAACGAGGAATTGATGGCCAAATTACAAACTGGCGGAGCCGGCTACGATTTAATCATTCCCAGCGATTACACTATTAGTGTACTGAGCAAGCTAAATCTTTTGTCACCAATCGATTATGAAGAAATCCCGAATTTTAAGAACATTGCTTCTGAATTCAAGGATCTTGAGTTCGACCCTGGAAATCAATTCTCGATCCCTTACCAATGGGGCACGACATGCATGGTTGTCAATACCGAAAAAGTTACCCAACCCATCACGAAATGGGCTGATTTATGGGATCCAGCTTTCAAGGACGCCTTGGTGTTTCCTGATGATAGTCGCGAGGTACTCGGGATGGTATTGATGATGCTCGGTTATGATCGAAATTCTACCGATCCGGTTGAACTAGAACTGGCTAAAGAAAAATTAATCGAACTCAAGCCCAATATTCGTTTGTTTGACAGCGACACCCCAAAAACCGCACTGTTAGCTGGTGAAGTCTTGCTGGGAATGACTTGGAATGGCGAAGCCTCGCTCGCTCATCAGGAAAACCCTAAAATCGAATACATTTTCCCAGAAGAAGGGTGTGGAATCTGGTTCGATAACCTATCGATACCTGTGGACGCGCCGCATAAAGACGCTGCTCACCAATTTATTAATTTTCTACTTGAACCTGCGAACAGCATCTTAATTACCAAAGAGTTTCCTTATTCCTCCCCCAACCTGGCAGCTCTGGAATTATTAAAGGTTGAGGACCCCTCTTTCTACGATTCCTACATGGGCTTTTCAGCAACGAACCCATCGAAGGAACAACTGGCGAATACCTTTATCGTCAAGGATGTGGGCGAGGCGACCACCCTATGGGATAGAATTTGGACTGAGGTGAAGGGCGAGTAAAAAATCTGCTAAATAACGACAAATCCCGACGGGAAGACCTAGATACCTGCCGCTGCTAGTCGTTCGATATCTTGAACGACCCTATTCAGCTCGTGGGCCAATTGGAAATGATCCGTATATTTTAGAAAGAAGTTGGCTAAAGTCCGGTAATACCACAAAGTTCCGGCTTTACCGCCATGGAATTGCTCCCAGACCGCCTGTCCAAGCTGTTCTAAATCGGCAAGAATCGAGCGAGCGTTATGAAGTTTATCTGCCAAGGAAACCAGACGGGTATCCTCGCCAACTGTTTCTAAATGAGCGAGGTAATATTCTTTGCGTTCACGCCACGGGGGTTTAGGTGTGACGAGCGCATCCGAACACTCGAATACAATCCTGGCAACCCGCTCGCCAAATCGAGTCTGGATAACCTGGAGGGTTTCAATACCCCCTTGATCCTCAACCGCATCGTGGAGTAAAGCCGCGATTGCCAAATCCTCATCCCCACCATTTTCAATGACCAGGGCGGCTACTGACATCAAATGCGCGATGTATGGGATCGAAGTCCCTTTCCGGGTTTGTCTACCGTGTAATTCAAGTGCAAAAGAAAAAGCATCCCCAAACCGCTTGCTTATTTGATTATTCGATGATTTCATAATCGCTCGTAATTTCAACTTGCGGTCGTAATGAGCTAATCACCGAACAATACTTATCTTCCGAAAGCTGGATTGCTCTTTCAAGTTTTTGAGAATCGACTTCACCTTTGACCACATAATGATTATGAATCCGGGTAAAAGAATAAGGCGGCTCATCGTTCTGCTTGCCAGCACACTCCACCCATAAATCGATAAAAGGTTCGCGCTGTTTCATCAATATCTCAATGACATCGAACATCGCACAGGAGGCAACAGCCAATAGGAGAAGATCAGAAGGCTTCATCCCCACCCAAGGCTGCTTCTCATCAGATGTCCGCCCGATCACGATGGAATGACGGTTTGAATCTGTTCCAATAAATTCTTTCTCATCAACCCAGCGCAAAACTACTTTGCTCATATTCACTCCTCTATTGTGGTGAAACGGTTGTTTGGTCAAACTTTAAATCCAAGATCACTGGGAGGTGATCCGACCCTATCTGAGCGCCAATACTGCGTCTTGCGGTCATAATATCTTTGGATACCAGGCAATGATCGATGGGTATTCCCAGCCAAGGACGATCGACTGGCCAAGTAGGTTGATATCCAAACCCTCGCGAGGTGTTCAGTAAATTTCCCAGCCTTTCCAGGCGTCTGAATGGAACAGACCAGGGAGTAATATTAAAATCACCGCACAGGATTATTGCCGAAGGGCTCGAATGGGCTAACTCGGCAAGCTTTGCAATCTGCAAGTCTCGCAAAGAGGCATCTCGCTGATTTTTTGGAGGTGGTGGATGGGTGACAATTACAGTGACGGGCTTCCCATTGATCCGAATTTTTCCGAGCAGTGTGGGTATTCCCTTCGTGGTCAGGAATTCCACCGTCTGCTCTTCGAATGAAAATCGACTGAACAAGGCTAACCCATAATTATCTTCGCGAAGGGAGGTTAACTGATATGGATAAGTCACAGAAAGGGACTCAAGCGCTTCGATCCAGCGTTGGTTTGGTTCGACGAGGGCGATTATATCGGGTTGGCTGGCTTTAACTAAATCTATAAATTTGGAATAGGACTGGTTCTTTTTGAGAACATTTGCCAGGAGAAGACGGACATCCTGATTCCCTTGACCCCAGCCGGTCGGCGAAATAAACAAAGGAAGCAATAGGAAAAAGTTCAAGAAGGAAAAAAATAAAGCAAAGGAGCCGAGGATCCAGTTCCCACCCAGGAAACTGATAACAAAAAAACAAACCAAGAAAAATGAGTATTGCATCCTGAAGTGCTCGCAAATATCCAGGAGATAGTGAAAGCGCCCTAGGAAACCTGCCAAACTGAGGATTGCCAGTGATGCAATACTCAAACCAATCAGCCACCAGAAGATAACACCCAAGGTTAACTGCGTAAACATTCAATTACCAGGATTGACCAGAACTTAGTCGACAGACAAGCCGGCAAGGATTTGCTCGATTTGTTCACCAACGCGAGCATTCTCAGGCTCGTCAGATCGGTTAAGCTGGATTTGGTTGGCGATCCGATGCAACAGGGATGGATTCACCTCTGCCAACTCCTGAGTAATTTTGAGCCATAACCGCCTTAGGTCAGAATTGGGATGTGAAGCAGCAAAAATAGCGATTTGGGCAGGGGAGGCCATACTTTGGTTCCAGGAACTGACGTTCAACTCCAATTCACGGGCCGCATTTGCCCAATAATAGGAGAGCATTGGATTTATTAACCCTCGCATCCGGCCCCACAAAGGATCATTTTCCTGAACTAGAGCAAAAAATGCCAGGTAATAAGGCCGGGCGCCAGCGTAATCTCGATTGACTTGAGAAAGTTTTCCCGCCATAGCAGAGGCGTATGAAGCCATATACCAGCGTAAATCTTCGAGGGATGCGCCTTGCTCGCCTTTTTCGATGGCTTCCCACTGCAGGCGGCAAGCTAGCAAATAAGTCAAGCCGGATGCCGCAAAATCTTGCGAACGCTGTACCATCGCTTTTTTTGCTAACATCTGTGCAGTAGCAGAGCTAATCTCCATATTTTCAGGAATATTTACTTGTTCGATATCCCGAGCCAGGATCTGCAAAGCTGGCTCACCCTGAAATGGAATTGCACCCTGACCGGGCAGCAGATACTTCTTCCCTTTACGAATAACGGCTCCACGCTGTCTAAGATCTTCCAAAAGGGATTGAATATAATCCACCTGATTGCGATCATTTAAAACGATGCAAGCCAGCTCGCCAAAATCGATATCTAATCCTGCACGTACGACGACAAAAACGAAATCGGATTCCGCCCGGTAAACAAATTCTGCCTCAGTTTCAATCCCAGGCGCAAGCTGGACGGGGGTGTACAGCGAAACGGCCTGGTTTTGATAATCAAACGCTCGCTGCCTGAAAGCCATTTGTAATATATCGCGTAAGAAGGCCTTGCTCCGGATCAACCCAAGGATTTCATAGCGTTCATGCAGTGACTCCAGCAATTCATCCGTGGTAAATACTCCGGGATGTTCACATAACTCTCGATAAATATCGCGTAATACATCGCGGCGGGAATCAAGATCCGCATTTGTCAATTTCATTCTCGAAAATATATACCGATATTGTGATTCAAGTGTAGAGCGTCCCGAAATTGGCCCTTCAGCTATATTTTCAGGCGTTTCTTCGATGACAAACATCGCATCACCAGAAGCAGTGAAATCAAGTGAGGCAACGTAAAGCTGTAATTCTTTTAAATATAGTTTTATTAGATCCCGATTGTCTTCCAACCAGGTTTTAAATTGGGCATATCCAAAATTGGCTTCATTGAATGTAGGATCCATCAGAAGCATGGTTTGTTTTAGTCGAGTGGCCAGGATGGGCAACTCGCCGCGCTGTCCATGAGCTTGCACGGCTTTTACCAATAGGCTGCGCGCTTCCTCACGCTCGAGACCAGTTCGTTGGGTGATTTCCGTTGGTTCACCGAGCGTTGTCTCAAGGAATATAAATTCATCGCAGGAGCGAACCAAAAGATCCGGGGAGATGCTACGTGGACCCACCCCAATCGTATAGCGGCCATATTCACGAAGTTTTGTCACCAGAGGGCCGAAATCGCTATCTCCAGAGACGATGACGTACGTATTGATCTGAGCTCGGGTCAGAGCGATCTCAAAAGCATCAATTGCCATGCGAATATCGGCGCGATTTTTCCCCTGGCGCACACTGTAAATCTGGATCAGATCGATTGAATTCTTCATCAATTCCTCGCGATAGCGCGAGAACCTGGACCAATCTGCGTAAGCACGTTTTACCACCACAGGTCCACGAGTTTGCAAATATTCCAGCAATGAGGTAATCTCGAAATCGAAGAATTCACGTTCAGCCCAAAGGGCGACATTTTCGAAATCAATGAACACCGCTAACTGCTCAGCCATAATATTGCTCCTAGATGAATCCATATTTATGATAATTCCCAGATCGATTTGGCTCGTTTCACTACGGTCTGCCAGGAATGTCCTTCGGGGCGAGGGGAGGGTCCAATTGGATCTTGAATAGGCTCCCCCAATAAAACCGCTACCGAAGCCAAGGAGCATGCAGCGACGGAGCTCAAATCATACCCCCCTTCCATAATCACCGAAATCCTGGACTGGCAATTTTGATCCGCCCATTCTACCAGGCTTTTAACCAAACTCCCATAACCAGCCACCGACAGCAGAAGGTGTCCAAGCGGGTCCCGCCAGTGGGAATCGAAACCCAAGCTCACCAGGAGAATTTCCGGCTCATACCGCGAAAGCAGCGGCAGGATGATTTCCTGCATCGCTGCCTGGTAACCAGCATCTCCGGTAGCTGGCGGGAATGGCAAATTGACTGTATAACCATAACCAGGACCGGCGCCCATCTCTTCTAACATTCCTGTTCCCGGATAAAGCGGGGATTGGTGAGTGGAGATGAATAAGACGTCTTTACGCTGCCAGAAAATATCCTGGGTTCCATTCCCATGGTGCAGATCGAGATCGACGATCGCCACCCGCTTCGCATTCCGTATACCAGACAAATCTGCCGTAAGCAGGTACTCGGCGGCAATGGCGATGTTATTGAGCAAACAAAAACCCATGCCACGAGCGCGTTCTGCATGGTGCCCCGGGGGACGAGACAATGAAAATCCCCGCAGCCGCCGGGTTACTTCAGCTTGAGCGACTCCCCTCCAAACTGCCTCCGCTACTGCAGCCGTCCCTCCGGCAGCGTTTAATGCCAATTCCCAGCTTGCGGACGTTGTGAAAGTATCTAAATCCAAATGGGCATTGTTCTGGCAGGCGCGCTTTAATTCAGTTAAGTAACCAGGGTCATGAACGGTCGTTAGCCAGGTTTCAGTAAGCGGCGCTGGTGCTATTTTTTGAAAGGGCTCCCACCAACCAGCTTGCCTCAAGGAATCTCGAACGACCTCAATCCGTTCCGGCCTCTCAGGGTGTCCATTTTCAAAATGCGCTTGATGTCCCACTGGATAAAATATGACAAGGTCATTCATTTGTTTTTTTGTCTTTTTTGCAACTTTTTATTTTTCAAGGTATACATAATTTTGTATACCCTAATGATAAACCAAAGCTCAGCTATTTTTAGGGGTATTTCGAATCAGTTTTAGGAGGCGCTGCCAATATGTCCGCAGCCTTCCCGCCTGGTTGCTTGTAATCGGATGTTGACTGTAGCGCGCCTCCATAAATCCTGAGGTTAAGCGCTCAATCTCCAACTCAATACTTTCTCCCTGATCAGCCTGAGTACCAGAATTCTCCCAATCTTGGACAGGGATTTCATTTGCAGGGCGATTGTCAGGACCTAAACGCAGGCTGAGTTGGTCAGAAAATTCTAAGGGCGTCTGAGAAGCCTTTCTGGTGAAACCTCTTTCTCCAGCCCGATGGACAAGCATCAGGTAATAAAAGATCACTTGCTGGCGTGGAGCCATGTGGCGAGGGTTCATGCGGAGTAAATTAGCATTTTTGTCGAATGCTTCAAGATCCTCACCCGTGGATGAGCGGAACCGCTGTAAGCCATCTTGCACTGCACCTGCGATTTTCCGATTCACACCAATGAACCAAATCACTAGTTTTCGCCAGATTCCAGTTAATCCGGATCCATAATTGGGAGCGATTCACCCAGCGATAGAACTCTGGATGCTCTCGAAAATAATAATAAAACGCATAACCAACCAATCCTAGCAAAATCACCCAAAATAAAATCGACTTAAGCAATTCAAACCATCGAATCGTTTGGTCTGAGGTCGCCTGTTGAAGCGGGATTAGTTTTAACGGTGGAGGCTGGGGCAGGTCTTGCACCGGTTTGTTAAAGAACGACATAATCCAGCTAAAAAACACTATGAAAGGAAAAGATATTAAATAGAGAAGAAGTTGGAAAAAGACCAGCAAGAAGCCTAGAAAAATTTGTAATCCTAATAAAAGCTGGCCCGAATAACCAGTCGGCAAAAGGATTACAACGAACCCGATGCCAAAAATAAATGATAGACTATACGCAACCCATCGTATGGTAACTTTCCGATCGATGTTTATTCGATTGATTACCCATCGGGTTCGCAATATGGCAAATTGAGTCAGACTGAGCAGGATTAAACCGCAGACAAAGTAAATCAAGATAGAAATCATACCAAGCGGAACGATCACAACCCCATTTTCCGCTGAAGCGCTGTCGAAATTCAAGAATGCAACTGCAGTCACCATCAAACCTCCGACAACGATGATCAGGTTAGCCAATGAGCGCCGCACCTCAACTCGTTCTTCGGAGAAACCCGAATCATATTCAGCAGCTAACAACTGTTCATCTACCTCAATCTGGTTTAATAAATGATCAATCTCTCCACAGCCCACCCAGACCGGAATCACAATCAAGATAAGCAGCAGAAAATCGCGATCGAAGAAAGCGTTGTAAAAATTGAGCCGCCATAAAGGAATATCCATCCACAATTGATCGAACCCTCTTAGGGCATAGATGAATAGTTTTAAGGACACCAAAATCACGATGATCTCGGCCAGTCGTGCAAACCACCAGCGCGCTTCAATGATACTGACTTTTCGCAGACGATGATGGCTGTAAAAGGCCTCGATAGCGACCAGGAATACGATTGGGATGACATAGGCTCCGTGCCAATCCGGGAAAAGGCGATTAAACAGCATGATGATTGGAACGACTGCACAAGTTACCATTACAACCGCTAATCCTCGATGGACAATTTTTACGATTTTTTCGTTCCAACGGAGATTCTCAAGAGGATAAGGAGTCGATTTTCTGTTCAGAGCCATTTTATGTCACGATCCAAGCTTTAATTTCGAGTTTATCAACCTCGCCAAATATCCAGGTCTCTTTCGGACATGAAATGAAACAAGGGATACCTAAAATAATTTGCCTTTCGTTGGATTTTCACAATGTCCTCTACATAACCACATACAATCAGGAGTGGGTCGATGCCTCTCCTTCGACATTGAAAGAGCGTCTCAAATAAATCATCCTCCGCCTGGTTGGCGATCACGATCATGGTCGTCCCCCAGGACAAATGCACGATTTCCTGTTGGATTAAATTAACCAATGAGTAGGTTTCTTCGATTTGCGCTCTGGCTAGCGTTTCCAAAAGCTGGATTAAGTGACCTTGACCTGTGCGAGGCAGCAAGGTTAATGGGCTACTATTACCTGAAAGCGCATCGATGCCATTCGTACACAGCCCAACAGCCTGGCGGGCGCAAATAATCCAATTGGCCAGTGAAGCCGCGACGATGATGCCTAACTCAGACGCCCGGTGTAAATCCTTAATCGCAAATTCCCCGCGGTTTAAATTGAGAAAGAGCATCGTTTCTAAGGAGATAGAAGGTTCGAGAAGTTTTACCTGCAAACGCCGTGCTGCGGCGCTTGTTTTCCAGTCCACCAGACGCAGTGAGTCGCCTGGGAGATAGTCCCTTTTACCGCGTACCTTTGCTGGGTCTGCAGACAATGGCTGGTGGCTGCGCAGCGTTCCAAGCGGAGAATGGGTAGGAAGGCTTACCCTGGATAATGGAATAATTTTTGGAAATACGGTCAGGTGAACTGCCGAAACTTGAACCAAAATCTGCTTAGATAAGCCGAGTAAATCCCCTGAGAACATTTTCATCGGCCCGATGGGGTAGTAACCTCGTTTTGAACAATCCAAGGTATATTCAAATTTCACTTTTTCTTTGGGGCCGATCGAAACCACTTGTTGGGAAGTCCCTTCCGGCGCCAGCTCTAATGGCAATGTCTCGCGAAGGTGCACCCATACCACGGGTAGCAAGCCCTGATTTCTGGCTTCTACGTGTACATTGACTTTCTCACCGAAGAATGCCCGCTCAGTAAGATCCCGTTTAAGAACCAGCGATTGGACGGCGCGTCTACCCCACCACTGACTGATGACATAGACACCAGCAAGTAGATATAACAAAATGAGGACATAATCTGCTCGGAAAACCGCCGCAAGCACGACTAAGACGACAAAGAAAAGTATCCAAATACCGGACATTGAGAGATCAAGGATTTCTGGAGGGTTACCTGCGAGGCTAAACTAACCTAATTTTCCAATATCTAAAGGCGTATTTTGGAGAATATCTTGTAGAATTCTAGCAGCAGATCGTCCGCGCAATTCAGCCTCCGGTCTGACGATCAGACGATGGGTTAAAGCGAATGGAGCAAGAAATTTTATGTCATCTGGAATGACATGATCCCGGCCGCGAATTGCTGCCAGGGCTTGGGCTGTCTTAAATAACGCCAGGCTGGCTCGCGGGCTTCCTCCTAGAGCCAAATCAGGATGGCTGCGGGTCTCATTCACAATCCGGATAATATAATCCTGCAAACTATCGTCCACAAAAACTTCCCAGACCTGGCGTTGAAATGCCAATAAGGCGGGGAGACTGTTATTGGCAGGGCTGTCCCCGATATCAGCAGGAAAATGGATCGGAAGCAAATTGGTGATTGGGTGTTCACGCTGGAGATTTACCAGGATCTGCTTCTCATCGGCAGCATTTGGGTATCCCACTGGAAGTCTGATTAAAAAGCGGTCAAGCTGAGCCTCGGGGAGTGGAAAGGTTCCCTCATATTCAATCGGGTTTTGGGTGGCTAAGACCATGAAAGGCCGCGGCAGCGGGCGAGTGACGCCATCGATGGTTACCTGCTGTTCTTGCATTGCTTCGAGCAAGGCGGACTGGGTGCGTGGGGTCGCCCGGTTTATTTCATCTGTTAAGAGCAGATTGACAAAGATTGGGCCAGGACGGAACTCAAACTCATTTGTTTGTAAGTTAAATATGGAAACGCCGGTAACATCGTTTGGCAGCAGATCGGGTGTGCATTGGATTCGCTTAAACGATCCACCCAGGCTGGTCGCGATCGAGCGCGCCAACATCGTCTTTCCCGTACCGGGAACATCCTCGATGAGAACATGTCCCTCACACAGCATCGCCACCAGGAGCATTTCCACTACTGGGCGTTTACCGACGATTACACGTTCGACATTTTCAATAATTTGGGAGGAAAATTCTTGAACGGACTGTATCACGACTACCTCCACTCTGATCACGTTAAAATTGTTTTTAACTTTATACCACAACCCATGATATTAGAAGACCTGATTTCAAGGTCGCGAGCGCTGCCTCCAACACTATAGTAAAATTGCCATCATTCTCTCTTAAGGAAAAATCCTAATGACCCATCTACTCTATCAAACGGATAGCTATTTGAAAATATTTCAGGCGAGCGTCGTTGCCACGGACGATGCGAATCACGCTGTGACCCTGGATCAGACTGCTTTTTATCCCGGCGGTGGCGGGCAGCCTTGTGATATCGGGGATTTAACCGGCGGAGATATGTGCTTCAAGGTGGTAAAGGTTAAAAAATCAGGTGAGCAAATTCTGCACTTTATCGAAAGTGATACAGAACTTCCACCTGTTGGCGCCGCTCTTCAGGGACAAATCTCCTGGGAGCGCCGGTTCGCGTTGATGCGCACCCATACCGCGCTGCACATCTTGTGCGGGGTGGTCTTTCGCGATTATGGCGCCCAGGTAACCGGCGGTGATATGGACCCATTGAATGGCAGGATGGACTTTGAATTCGAAACCATGCAGAAGGAATTAGTTCGAGAAATCGAAACCGCCATCCAGCTTGAGGTCGAAGCCGCGCACCCAGTTCAGGGTTAAGATCTTGCCCAGAGATGAAGCATTTCAAATTCCCGATTTAATTCGTACGAAAATCAATTTACTTCCAGAAGGGATTAGCCATATTCGCACAGTCGAAATTGTTGGCCTGGATTTGCAAGCAGATGGCGGCACACACGTTGCCAATACTCAAGAAGTTGGCAGGCTGCACGTAGCTGATTACAAGAGCAAGGGGAGAATTAATAAGCGCATCTATATCGAACTCGAAGATTAAGTTAACAGAGAATCTATCCCTGGGATTCTGGGCGCTAAGCAAATGAACCAAAAGGCGGATATCATTATCTGCGGAGCAGGCATCGCCGGAATTGCTGTGGCGTATACCCTGGCTGTAAAGCATTCATTGAAGAAAATCCTTCTAGTGGATGAACGGCCTCCAATGACATTAACCTCCATCGCCTCTACTGAAAGTTACCGGAATTGGTGGCCTGGCCCTGGCAACGCCATGGTGGGGTTAATGAATCGCAGTATTGATTTATTAGAGGAGATGGCTGATGCGAGTGGAAACTCATTCCAGCTCAACCGCCGAGGCTATCTTTACCTGACTGCGGATCCAAACCGGGCTGTTGAGCTGGAACTGGAAGCCAGGCAGATCGAAGGATTAGGAGCGGGCCAACTTCGGGTTCATAAAAATGACGCCAGCGACCTCTCATACCAAACTGCCTCGCTGACAGACTACCAGAACCAGCCGGCTGGAGCAGATCTGCTCCTGGGAGCAGAACAAATCCTTCAGTATTTTCCGTATCTTAATCGAGACGCAAAGGCTGCTCTACACGTCCGCAAGGCAGGCTGGTTTAGTGGCCAGCAATTGGGGATGTACATGCTCGAGCAGGCGCGCCAGGCCGGGGTGAAATTTATCCAGGCGCAAATGAGCAGCATCTTGGTAAAGAAAAATTCTGCGGTTGGTATCAGGCTTGATACCGGTGAAATCGTCCATACAGGCTGCTTAATACTGGCGAATGGCCCTTTCATCGCCGAGGCGGGTCGGATGCTTGGCATTGAATTACCGGTATTTTGTGAAAGACACCTGAAAATTGCTTTTCGCGATCCTTTACAGGTCGTCCCCCGGAATGCGCCTTTATTAATATGGACAGATCCCCAAGAACTGCCCTGGACAAAAGAAGAAAAGACCCAGCTAATCGAAGATCCTGAATTGGCCTGGTTAACGAAAAGAATGCCGCCGGGGGTACATACCCGTCCAGAAGGCGGGCAAGACTCCCAGAACCTTTTGATGTTGTGGGATTACCAGGATCAAAAATCCGAACCGATCTTCCCGCTCCCATCGGATCCCGATTACCCGGAAATCGTCCTGCGGGGTTTGGCCGCAATGATCCCTGGGTTGGAAAGGTATATTGGTAAATCTCCCAGGCCGGCTGTGGATGGCGGTTACTACACAAAAACGATTGAGAACCGACCATTAATCGGAAAGCTACCAGTAAAAGATGCTTTTATGATCGGCGCGCTTTCTGGATATGGGATGATGGCCGCGGCTGGCGCCGCCGAGTTATTGGCGGCGCAAATTATGAGCTCGAGGCTTCCAGATTATGCCGCTGATTTTTCTCTAGACCGGTATGACCGCCCCGGGTATCTCAATCAATTTGCACACGGGGCAATCACTGGCCAGTTATAAGTTATAAAGTCAAAAAATCTTGATCAGGAGAAAATATGGTCGAAAAAGCTAGTTATCACATGACACCGGAGGAATTTCGGAATTATGGGCGGATGGTCATCGATTGGATCGCGGACTATTATGAGAACGTTGATCGCTACTCAGTGCTTTCTCAGGTTAAACCAGGGGAAATCCGTCAAATGCTGCCGGCTGCCCCACCAAGTAAAGGTGAGGATTTCGAAAAGATCCTTGAGGATCTTCCCAACCTAATCCTACCCGGGATAACGCACTGGCAATCCCCGAACTTTTTTGCCTATTTTCCATCCAATACCAGTGGACCGGCGATCTTGGGAGAACTCCTCTCCGCAGGCCTGGGCGTCCAAGGAATGTTGTGGGCGACGAGTCCAGCTTGTACCGAACTGGAAACCCACGTTTTAGATTGGATTGTGGACCTGATTGGTCTACCTGAAAAGTTCAAATCTAGCGGGAGCGGTGGTGGAGCGATCCAAGATTCCGCCTCCAGTGCAGTGCTGATCGCTTTACTGGCTGCCCGGGAAAAAGCTACAGGTTACCAATCCAACGAAGCTGGTCTCGGCGACAAACTGATCGCGTATACATCCACCCAAGCCCATTCGTCAGTCGAAAAAGGGGTGAAGATTGCCGGCTATGGTCGAAAAAACTTGCGATTGATAGAGGTCGATGAAAAATTTTCGATGCGGTCCGAGTTACTCGAAAATCAGATCGTAGCGGATATTCAGGCTGGATTAAAACCTTGTTTTGTTACCGCCACGATCGGGACGACCTCGGCGAATGGAATCGACTCGATCAGGGCGATTGGTGAAATTTGTCGGAAATACGATCTTTGGCTGCATGTAGATGCGGCAATGGCGGGCACTGCAGCAATTTGCCCGGAATTCCAGTATATCCAGGCAGGGACAGAGTTGGTCGATAGCTACAGCTTCAATCCCCACAAGTGGCTGTTTACGAACTTTGATTGCAATTGTTTCTTCGTGGCTGACCGGGCTGGATTGATAAAAACGTTGAGCATTCTTCCTGAGTACCTGCGCAACCAGGCAACAGAGAGCGGCGCGGTGATTGATTATCGCGACTGGCAAATACCACTCGGCAGGCGTTTCCGAAGTCTGAAATTATGGTTTGTTCTGCGCTATTATGGCATCGAAGGATTGCAGTATCATATCCGCCAACATATTCAGCTAGCCCAGGAATTCGCCGGATGGGTCCAAGCTGACAACCAGTTCGAATTAGTTATGCAGCCGCCGTTCAACCTGGTATGTTTCCGACATAAAGCTGGAGATGAAATAAACCAAAAACTTGTTGAGAGTTTGAATCGAAGTGGCAATCTTTACCTCACCCATACCATCTTGAATGGTAGGTATACCTTACGCATGTCAATTGGGCAGACGTATACAGAACGAAAGCACGTCGTCCAAGCTTGGGAGCAAATCCAGGAAGATTCCAGGCGCCTGATAAAAGGCTAGCTGTTAATCGAAGAGGCAATTAATAGCCCGAAATATAAAAAACTGGGCTGAGCAGGTTCTAGACAAAATCCATCCTTCAACGTATACTTGCATCGATACATTTATACATCGTGCCTGGATTCGGATGGATTCAAACTTTATCGAAATCGTCGGTTTATCTCTAAAGGTATCTGGCTTTGCCTTATTGATTAGCACCCTTATCGGAGTTCCGCTAGGTGTGCTGATTGGATTAAATCGCTTTCCAGGTAGAAAGCTCGCGGTGGTGCTTATTTACACCGGTATGGGCTTTCCTCCGGTGGTCGTTGGACTTTTTGTCTACGTGCTCCTCTCGAATAACGGCTTTTTGGGCGCTCTGAATCTTCCATTTCTTCCTCGTTTATTTACCCCCGGGGCAATGATCCTGGCTCAAACCATTATTGCTTTTCCGCTTATTGTCGGCTTTACGATGGCTGCGGTAATAGCAGTAGACCCAGCGCTGAGATTGCAAATTTTAGCCCTGGGAGCCACCAGGCGCCAATCTGCCCAGACAATTTTGAGTGAAGCTCGAGTTGGCGTGATCGTGGCAATTATCGCCGGTTTTGGCAGCATCATCTCGGAAGTCGGGGCAGTGATGCTGGTGGGTGGGAATATCGAAGGGCACACGCGAGTGCTGACCACAGCCATCGTTCTAGAGACTCGCCAGGGCGCCTTTGGGCTAGCGCTCGCCCTTGGCGCAGTTTTGTTAACCATCACCTTTATAGCCAATTTTGGGATGATGCGCTTGCAGGGGAAGGGCCTGGATGAATGATATCCCCCACAATTCGACCATTTATCGCCTTGTAAATCTTAAGAAGATTTATCAAGATCGAACTGTACTAGATATCCCTGAATTAACCGTGTACCAAGGGGAATTCCTGGCCTTGATCGGACCGAGTGGCTCTGGCAAAAGCACATTGCTACGCCTGCTTAATTTTTTAGAATACCCAAGCAGCGGACAGATAACTTTCATGGGCTCCACCTATGAGAATGGTAAAGACATTCCCGTCGAACTCCGCCGCCGTGTGACTACAGTTTTTCAACATCCATTACTGCTTAATCGAAATGTGCGCGATAACATCGCCTACGGTTTGCACATACACGGCCTCCCGGCGCACCAGGCAATTACCCAACCAATTTTGGAAACAATTGGTCTGGTGAAACTAGCCAATCAAAGAGCGCGGACACTCTCGGGGGGAGAAGCCCAACGCGTGGCCTTAGGCCGGGCCATTGCCCTTCAGCCTGACGTATTACTGCTGGATGAGCCAACTGCCAATCTTGATCCGCCGAATGTAGCCATGATCGAAGAAATTATCACCCAATTGAACCTGCTGCATAACACTACCATCGTCCTGGTCACCCACCACATATTTCAGGCAAGACGATTGGCGCAGCGTACAGGATTTATTCTAGATGGAAAAATCATCGAATTGGACGATACGTCGGTGATATTTAACGCTTCCCATGATTCCAGAACCAGGTCTTTCTTGCATGGGGAGATGATCTATTAATTTATTGCGATAGGATAAATAAGATGACTCGAAAATTTTCTCTACTTGCTACCTTGATTCTTGCCGTTGCCCTTCTGATTTCCAGTTGTACAACGCAAAAAGTGGCTACAAAAGAGCCTGAAGCGGCAACGCAACCACCAGCTTCGACTGCAGCAACCGTCGAAAAAAGTGGAAAAAACTTAATCCTAGCAACCACAACCTCAACCCAGGATTCAGGTTTGCTCGATTACCTGCTGCCGGGATTCACGCAAGAAACCGGCGTCAAGATCGACGTCGTGGCAGTTGGCACTGGCCAGGCGCTCAAGCTCGGCGAAGATGGCAATGCAGATGTCCTGCTCGTCCATTCGCGTGCTAAGGAGGACGAATTCATGAGCAATGGTCATGGTGTCCGTCGCGAGGATGTAATGTACAATGATTTTGTAATCGTAGGTCCTGAGGCTGATCCTGCCGGAATTAAAGGGCTTGCCAGTCCGGCTGAGGCGTTTAAGAAAATTGCCGAGAACCAATCTCATCTTTCTTTCCCGCGGCGATGATTCGGGCACGCACACCAAAGAAAAATCGATTTGGAAAAATGCTGGGATTGAACCGGCTGGGGATTGGTATTTATCAACCGGCCAGGGGATGGGCGAAGTGCTGACAATGGCCGAAGAACAGCAAGGATATACACTCAGCGACCGGGCGACTTACCTGGCACGGACAAAACAAGGGTTAAAATTAGCTATTCTGGTTGCAGGAGATAAAATGCTTTTCAATCCATACGGCGTTATTACCGTCAACCCTGAGAAAAGCCCGAAGATCCAGCCCGAACTTGCCAACCAATTTGTCGATTGGTTGGTATCGCTGCCAGTCCAAGAAAAAATATCGCAATTCGGGTTCGCAGATTTTGGACAATCGTTATTTGTTCCCGATTCCACCGCCTGGAAAGCAGCCCATCCGTGAGCGCTGCCAGGTACTGCCGGTAACGAGGAAAGGCTTACTATGGTCCCACCTGCTGAGAAGCCGCTTTATTCACAAATCGTAAGCTGGATTCGTCAGGAAATTCAAGAAGGAAGATTGGTCCCAGGAGATCGCTTGCCTTCGATTCGGCAGATGACTCACCAATGGAATTGCACCCCTGGGACAGTACAGCGGGCTTATGCTGAGTTATCTCGACAAGGGATGGTTGTCAGCCGTTCAGGACAGGGGACGCATGTCATCAAAGAATTGAATCCTACGAAAGAAGATCCTCTGCGCCGTGCTTCCCTAATTCACCAGGCTGAGTCCTTCCTCCTGGAATCGATCACCGCCGGATATTATCCAGAGGAAATCGAAGTAGCAATTGGAATGGCGGCGGATCGGTGGAGGATCGTCCAGACTTCACAAAACCTGCCAGAGGAAGGGGTGCTCCGTTTTGCGGGAAGCCACGATCCGGCATTAACCTGGTTGGCGGTGCATTTTCCAGAAATCATCCCGCGGTACCGGATGCAAATTGGGTTTAATGGCAGCCTGGGAGGCCTGATCGCCCTGGCTGAAGGACAGGCCGACCTCGCGGGATGCCACCTTTGGGATCAGGAAACAGACACGTATAACCTCCCCTTTGTTCGGCGATTGCTGCCAGGAAGGCAGGCGGCTCTGCTCACCCTGGCACAGCGCCGCCTGGGCTTGATCGTACCTCCTGGGAACCCAGATAAAGTGCAGGGTTTAGCAGATCTGCAGCGCCCCGAGATCGATTTTGTGAACCGCCAGCCAGGTTCGGGAACCCGAGTGTGGTTAGACGCCAATCTCCGCCTGGCAGGTATTTCCGCCCAAGATATCACTGGCTACCACAACGAAAAGATGACTCACACTGATGTCGCTGCGGCAATTGCCCTTGGTCAGGCAAATCTCGGGTTCGGTCTAGAGACCGTCGCCCTCACCTTTAAATTGGACTACATTCATCTCGTGTTGGAAAGGTATGACCTGGTTATCCCAACGGAAAACTTAACCCTTGCTCCAATAGAATCCTTAACGAACTGGCTGCAAAGCGCTGCCGCTCGCCAGGCGTTTGACAGTCTCGGTGGTTACAACACAACCGAGACCGGAAAGCTAACCTGGGTATTATAAATCCGGGCAAGCTGCAATAAATTTAAAATAAAAAAACGCTCTCTGCGAGCGTTTTTTTATGTGGCGGACCCGACGGGATTTGAACCCGCGATCTCGGCCTTGACAGGGCCGCATGTTTGGCCGCTACACCACGGGTCCATGCGGGCTGAAATATACCATAGGCATTTAACCCCGTCAAGAGCGTTTTATTCGGAAAATGATCCTGAAAATGTCAATTTTCGATACGATCCTTCATGCATTCCTGGATCGTGCGATTTAACACTAGGACGTCTTCGTTCAGCTCTTGAATTCTGCTGCACAATTCTTGGACCAATCGAAAGGCGATTGTGGGGTCTTCTTGTATCCGGCGCATGAAATTTCTCTTATCAATTGTCAGCAGCCTTGAGATACCCTGGGAACGCGCAGTAGCGGAACGCGGTTCACGGTTGAAAATCGCCATTTCTCCCAAGAATGCCCCCTCTCTACATAGTTTGAGCGGAATTTCCTCTCCACTCCTCTCTAAAAATATTTCTACTTTTCCTTCTAAAACTACAAACATACAATCGCCGGCATCACCTTGACGAAAAATAATTTCATCCGGTTGATAACTCTTACCCAAGGCGCTCGTGCTCATCCTGCCCTCCTCAGAAGTGTAGAACCCACGTACCAGGTCAGACGCCCCCAAAAAGCAGGCTTAACAGCCCGCTGCATAATATCCGCATAAGGCGCACTGCCAGTAAACATGTCCCATAAGATATTACTTAAGCGCCGCTCGGCATTTGATTTAGGCTGTTCGCCAGCGATCATGCGCAGCATCGCCCCGATGATGAAGCCCCTGGGTTTGACGAACCGGACACCAGAAAAAATTACTTTACCGATCGAATTATCGACTTCCATGCGGCGGCAGGAACGCCAGTAGTTTCGCTCAAAATCTACCTTGCTAATGCCCTGCAAGATCACGGTCGATGCTGCATACTTGGCAGCCCGGTATGCAGCGCCAATTCCATCCTTATACAGCCTGGAAATCCCGCTGTCCCCTAAGAACACCATCCGATCCGCAAAGGGATGAACAGCTCCGGCAATATTGATCCGCGGCGAACAATGGCAGGCGAACGCATCTGACTGCCAATCCCGGGGCATACACTGTTTTACCTCCGCCGATTGCAGGAAGGCATCGATAACCTCGCTGCTGAGATCTTCCCCCAGTAAACAGATTGTTACATAATTCCCTTTGGGTACGATTGCGGCAAAATCTAGACCCGGTAGATCGAGCAAGAAGAAATGGATTGCATTCTGTCCAAGAATACTGGCAATGGTTTCTTGACCAAGGTAGTACTCGCGCACGAATGTCTGTGCTAATTTAGGCGGACGAAAACTGGTTTCGATAGGCGGGAAGAGTCGAAGAGCGTTTGTATTTACCCCACTTGCAACAGCCAAGAAATGATATATTTCGGCTTTCCCTGAGCGAGGTCGAATTTCCAGGCCCTCCTCAACTCGCTGAACATCTTCTATGCGAGCCTTAATCCAATTTGCCCCTTTATTTACTGCTTGTTCAAGTAAGAAGCCATCAAAACTGGTCCATTCGTTTTCCCTGACACCTTTTGGGCCTGCTCCGCGGAAGACTGAGGCAATCCTTTTTTCAAGTTCCGTGGTCTCCAAGCTGGCATCACCCAAACTCGTATGGAGAATATAGGTATTCATTCCACGCTGGACGACATTTGGAGGCAGATAAATTCCTTCGAGCGCCAGGTTTTGAATCAAACTCTCAGAAATAATTCCAGCGCACATATTGCAGCCAGGTGGGCCGGCTAAGGAAAAATCTCGGGGTTCGTAGATATCAATACTAAGGTTTACGCCAATTCTTTGAGCCAGTTCCAATAAGAAATAGGTGAAGAATGATCCCGCTGGTCCGCCACCCATGACTGCGACTCTCGCACCATCCTCCAATTTTATAGAGGAGGGGTGTGTTTCTGAGGATATTACTTGGGTAAGAATATTTCTTGGTTTGGACATCGAAAATTCTCCTCAGTATTCAGCACAGCCCAAGGTCCCGTGTACCCACTGTCCACACTAGAATATGATCTTAATCTACCAAATAGACATGAATTGTCAATTCTGTGATAATTATCTCAATCGTTCAAAGTAATTTCCTGATAGAATACAGAGAATTGTCTTTTAGGGTGTTAGGGGCGGATCCGCGGATCTCGTCTAGGTCTGCCGCAAAGGAGCTGACGTGGATACTGTACATTGGGGATTACTTTCAACCGCCAACATCAACCGCAAAATTATCCCGGCGGTTTGGGCTTCTCAACGAGGTCAACTCAGTGGGGTTGCCAGCCGGAACTCAGCCGATGCAGCAGAATATGCGAAAAAATGGGATATTCCGCATGCATTTGGCAGCTACGATGCCATGCTGGCCTCCGATAAGATTGATGCAGTTTATATCGGGCTGCCAAATCATTTGCATGCCGAATGGAGCATTAAGGCCATGCAAGCTGGGAAGCACGTTCTCTGCGAAAAACCATTTGCACTCTCCCTGGCAGATGTGGAGGCGATGATCGCCGCCAGCCAGAAGTATCAACGTGTTTTAGCTGAAGCCTTTATGTACCGCCATCATCCGCAGACAAAAATTACCAGGGAGTGGGTGCGCGAGGGAAAAATCGGCGACCCCATCCTAGCCAGGGGAATTTTTAATTATAAGTTGACTGGTAAAGACAATATCCGTACCATACCAGAATATGGGGGCGGCTGTCTTTGGGACATTGGCATTTATCCGCTGAGTCTTGCTCAATTTATCTTTGGCAGCGCCCCTATGATGGTTCACGGTTATCAGAACCTTGGTGAGACAGGCATCGATGAGTTTTTCAGCGGCCAGTTAATCTACCCATCCGGAGAGACGGCTCAAATCAGCGCTAGTTTTAATTCACCATACTATACTCACTTTGAAATTATCGGGAGCGAAGGCCGCCTGGCAATGACTCGTCCTTTCAACGAACTGCAAGAAGGCCGCCACCTGACCTACATTTCACTCCAGGGAGATGAACTTGAAATCCCAATCCCTGAGGTTGAGCTCTATTCTGGAGAAATTTTGGATATGAATAACGCGATCCTGGATGGCGCACCAACCACCGTGACGCTAGATGAAACTCGGGACCATGTGCGTACCGTTTTGGCGCTTTACGAATCTGCCAAAAACGCCTGTGCGCCTCAGCCCCTGATTACTCGATGACCGATACCTCCTGAGTATGGAACCAAACCTCTTAAATCAATTTCACCTCTTTGCATCGCTGCCAGAATCGGAGCGCAGGGAATTAGCGGGTATATTGCGTTACATCGAGCTCGCTGAAGAGACGATTATCTGCCAGGAAGGAGAACCTGGGGATCGTATGTTTTTAGTGATCGAAGGCATTGTGGAAGTTCGCAAAGCAATGGGGACAACAGAAGAGCGCGTTCTCAGCAGGATCACTGCCGGTGATTATTTTGGAGAAATGAGCTTGCTTGAGCGAGGCGGCCATCGGACTGCCACTGTGCGATCCGTGACCACAGTTCGATTGCTGGAACTAACCCGCCTGGAATTCGACAACTTAATTCACCGCTGGCCGACTTTAGCTTTACAGATGCTCCGTGAGCTTAGCCTGCGCTTGAGAGATACCCAGAGCGCTACAATTCGCGATTTACAAGAGAAAAATACGCAGCTTGCCGAGGCATATGATGAGCTGAAAGCTGCCCAGGCGCAGATCATTGAGAAGGAAAAACTTGAACGAGAGCTTCAGCTAGCCCAGCAAATTCAGATGAGCATGCTTCCGGATGCGTTGCCTGAGACACATGGATTTGAATTTGGGGCGCGAATACTCCCGGCGCGGGCTGTGGGTGGCGACTTATACGATTTTGTACCCCTCAGGCAGATGAGCAGCATTGGTCTATTAATTGGGGATGTTTCTGATAAGGGCGTACCCGCAGCATTGTTTATGGCCTTGACCCGCAGCCTGCTCAGAGCGGAGGCATCCCTCGGTCTACCTCCGGTTGAGGTTTTGCAAAAGGTCAACAATCATCTGCTGGGCATGAATAAAGCCAATATGTTCGTGACAATGTTGTACGGCGTATTGGTTCCCGAAACAGGCGAATTTATGTATGCACGCGCAGGACACGAAGTCCCAATGATGGTTGACAGTGTTGGTAACTTGTGTCAAATCAAGCATACTTCAGGACAACTGATCGGCATTTTCCCAACTCCGCTCCTCGACGAAGAATCAATCACTATTCCTCATGGGGGAGCATTACTCCTCTTTACGGATGGCGCAAGCAATTCCAGCAATAGCGAACAAGAATTTTTTGGGCATGAACGCCTGGCGGAAACATTTCAGAAAGCGGTTCTCGAAATGGGCAGCGCACAAGATATTTGCAATCAGGTCTTCGATGAAATCATCGGTTTTCAAGGCGCCGCCCCCCAAATCGACGATATCACCCTGGTCGTTGTTAAATCGAATGGGTAAGGGGCGCACCTATCTGTGCGCCTTAAGCGCCTGATTTCTCATGACCTGATAACCCCATCTTCACTTTATTGAACCAACTCCGATTGCAACAGACGCAGCAAAGAACGCCTGGCTAATACATCAGCGGTGATCATCCCCAACACCTGACTTTGTTCTCGAGATTGCTCCACAACGGGCATCGCCGATATTTCATAATATTCTAACCGGCGAATCACGTCTAAAATCGAATCCTTAGGGCTAGCAGAAATCACTTCACTGCTCATAATCTGCGCCAAAGGCTGGTCATCTGGCGCGCCGGAAGCGGCAGCCCGGGTGATATCCCATTCGGTGATCACACCGAGCAGGCTGCCATCGTCAGCAGTCACGGCTAAAATCGGGCTGTTGGCCTCGACCAGGAGGGCAGCAGCCTGGCGCATCGTTTCGCCGACGTGAACTGTGGGAATGGGAACCATCAGCTCAGATGCTGAACGGTCTTTTTCAGACAATGCAATTCGCCTGATACTGATTTTTTCAGCCGCTTCACAGGGCAGCAAATCTGAATCAGCAACTAATAAGTCGATCACCTCGCTCATATTACGGTGGATGACCTCATCTCGACAGGCTTCTCCGGCAAGCTGGCGCTGCTCGGCGAGCTCTCCAAGCTCGCTGGCATGTTTTACAAGCCAGGCATCCACTTCTTTACGATTCCCAAGGTTTTCAACCGGGATTCGCAAATGCGATGGGGTCTTGATCAGCCGCTCTTGGGCGGCAAATATAACCCCACCTGAATTTACCAGGTAATCTGTGGCAATCATTACCCCTTGCTGGCGATAGACTTCGCGCTCCATGCGGGCTCGGGCGAGTTTGCGGGTCGAATCTGGGGAGTAGGTGTTCGCTCCTTCAATGATGACTGACCAATCGCCCATCTTTGCCACAGTCATGGATGGCTGGGAGGCTAAATCAATATCCAGATAATTCGCAACCGGAGTGGCAGGGATGACACAAAACGCAGATTCTCTCAACAGATCGTTGGCCGTGTTTGAGAATTTGTGCATTCGAACACGGTTCGCCGGGTGCAAATACTCCAGGTAATAATCTTGGGTAACCAGGCCTTTTTCCAGCCACATCTGGAATAACAAATCTACAGGCAATCCAGCTTCATCATATAGATACCCCAGAGCATCGCTAATCCCGATCACCTTTGCTCCTGGGATTCGCTCAGAGAGCATGTGCGCAGCCTGGGCGCCTACTGCCCCAAACCCTTGGATCAAGACCGTCAAATCTTGCGCTCGAGGAATTATTAAGCCGCCAAACTGTGCCAGATCTTTTAGTCGGGGCATTTCTTTCAAAAGTGCCTGAAGGGCAATGATCGTCCCTCCAGCGGCGGCCCCTAATTGATCGATGCGGTTTCCGCCCATCTCGGCTGGTTTTGAAACTGCATTGTCCAGGCCGTTCTCTATCGCAATGGTCTTCATGTCCGCATCATTCGTGCCAACGTCCGGCCCTGGAATGTAAATTTCACGGTAATGATAGATTAAACGCGCAAAACCCTTTACCACTTCTGTATGTTCGCGCGGAGTCAGGCTTCTTTCGGCGACGATCCCTGTTTTTCCACCGCCAAAAGGCAGATCAGCAGCAGCGTTTTTCAAGGTCATGCCACGGGCCAGATTGAAAACCGCTGAAGGGGTGATATCAGGTAAGATTCTGATCCCTCCGAGCGAAGGACGGCCCATCGACAAGTTATCGACTACCAGGTAACCACCAATTTCTAACGGGGAGGCCTCATCCCACATACAAACCAGCAGGCGCGGTCCGAGGCTATCGGTTTGAATTCCTAGCCTGGCCAAACGATCGACATCGACCAGGCTAAATTCCATAAAACAGGCAGCACCTACCCGCTTCAAACGATTTTCCCAGGTTTGTTCCGGCAGCCTCTCGCGGAGAAAGGCCTCCATTCGTTTCGGTATCATAAACAAACCCTCCAATTCACAATCAGCGCGAGATGAGAACAATCTCGCGCTGATTGTTTTGTTAGCAGTTTAGACTGCATCCATGGTCAGATGGACGTCCTTAACTGAATGTAGGTTTTGAGCGGCAATAAACGATAGCCCGTGTTCAGTTAATGCCCAGGCTGTCCGGTTTGTCGCGTCCACCTTGTCCAGAAAATTCGTCATCATCGCTTCCCAATCCCCTGAGTCGATTACCTCTTGTTTGTCACGGAAGTAATCCAAAATATCAGAGGGATGCGAGCGGGTTTGATCAATCTCAGGGTCGCCGCCTTCGTGCTTTGCAGAAATATTTGCGACGTGATCTGAAATTTGGATCAGCTCATCGCGCCGGTTATAGGGCTGCCTGACGATGCTCTTCCAGGTCTCGGTGATATGGTGCTCAAAACGGACGACATCCTCAAAACCGAGCATTTTCCGCACTTGAGCAGTAATCTCTAACGTTTCGTTATTGATCGAATTGCTCCAATTGAATCCAATCAGCGGAGCAGTGCCATCATCCCGCGAGAACAATTTTGCCCCGAGCAGTGTCCACAGCCCGGCATACGGATTATCATTGCCCATGAAAACCGAGATCTTAAACTCGATATCAACACCCAGGCGGTATAACAAGTAACCCACCAACACTGTTCCAGGGTTAATATTCAAAACTTGTTGGACGCCATAATTCGTATAATAGTACAAAAATTCGTCCACCCATTTCAATGGGTAGTTGTTTGGTTCGCCCACCCCGCCGAAATACCCGGTAATTGTTGCCGGACCACCCAGGTGCACATTGGAACCATCCGTTCCCTTTGTATCCAGGGTCTCTACGTAGCTGGCCCCGATAATCTGCATAGCTGCAGCAATTGCAGGTAAGTCGCCATCCAGTTCCTGCTCTTTCATTTTCCGTACTTTGATAAATCTGCCAGGCATCAAGGTTCGGTTGGCGATTGCCTGGCGGGCGGCGGCAATGATCCATGGAAAATACTGGGCAGCACTGACTTCTAAAGTGACCGCGAAATCGTCTGCAAATTCTTTATCGGCCGCCTGCGGGCCGCACACCAGGCGACGATATTCGGGGATTGAGATGAAAGCGCCGCGACTGCGTTGTTCTTCAAGCCACTGCAGGTCTTCCAGGTATTCAGGTTTACGCTCTTCCACAATGCGGAGCAAGTTAGACATGCGCCGCGGCTTCCGCTGCTTTGCGATTGATCTCCCCAGGCGTGCCATACTTTTCTACAACAGCAAGAAGATCATTGACCACCTGCGTATCTGGATTCAAGAAAAGCGCGTTTATCTCATCCAAACGAGCATAAGGAATCTCTAGCATCTTGCGAAGCTGTTCATTCATATTTATCTCCTTTGGCATTTACAAGGATTTCACAAGCTCATCGAATTCATCGTCGAGCATGCCAAACCAATTTTCTGGCTGCGGAAATGAATGATCGCTGACTTCCTGAACATAGTCCTTAAGACCATTCAAAATCACTTCGCCAGCATTCCCAAACACCTTTGCCATTCGCGGTTTAAAACGCGGGTAAAGACCAAACATATCATGGTAAATCAGGAGCTGACCATGGGCGTTCGGTCCGGAGCCCAGGCTCATGATAATGCAGTGCTCCGCGCGCTCTGTGATCAATTGGCACAGCCGGTCCGGCACCATTTCGAGCAAAATCATAAAAGCGCCAGCCTCTTCTAAGGCTTTCGCAGCATCGACGATTTTCTTCGCCTGTGATGCGCCTTTTCCCTGCACTTTATAACCACCTAAAGCGCTTACACTCTGAGGGGTCAACCCAAGATGGCCGATAGCAGGGATGCCGGCGTGGACGATTCCAGTGATCCGATCTGCCATTTCAACGCCGCCTTCCAGTTTTATCGCATCACAGCCTGCTTCTGCCATAAAGCGACCGGCGTTGCGGATCGCGGTTTCAACCGAAGGTTGGTAGCTCATGTAGGGCATATCGCCAATGACGAATGTATTCGGCGCCCCGCGTCGGACAGCTTGCGAGTGGCGGATCATATCATCCATTGTCACGGGTAGGGTCGACTCATAGCCCAACATGGTCATACCCAGACTGTCGCCTACTAAAATCATATCAATCCCGGCTTGCTCTTGCAGATATGCAGTCGGATAATCATAGCAAGTAAGCCAGGTAAGTGGTTGGGCTAGCTCAACCTTCTTGAAAAGCTGCGGTATTGTTGGTTTCTTTTTGTCGGTCGGCATTTTCAAATCCTTTTATTTTTACAATACAAAAATATTAACCATTAGCGAGCATCTGCCGTTACAGGTGTTCCTTGCGTTTCAAATCCTGCCGGAAGAAGACCTGCTTCCTTTACAATTCTTGGGACGATTTCTTCCCAGTTAACCGCCATCAGATGAATGCCATGGATGCCCTGATATTTGCGGACTGCCTCAATTAATTCGAGGGCAATTTGCACGCCGGCTTCTTCAGCCCCATCACCGGCCGCTTCCATGCGCTTTAAGATCTTTTCCGGGATAAACACACCTGGGACGTCCTTATCCATATACTGGGCCATTTTCAAACTCTTAAGCGGAGTGATCCCAATTAATATATAAACCTTGTCGAGTATGTCGCGCTTGGCCAGCTCGTTCAACCAAATTTCCATTCGTTCGGCGTCAAAGACCAGGTTTGTCTGGAAAAATTGAGCGCCAGCATTCACCTTTTTGTGTTCGCGGATTGCCTGAAAGCGTGGTTCTGAGGCGTATGGAGATGCAGCCGCGCCGAGGAAAAACTTGGGGGGGAATTTCATTGAGCGACCATCCAGGTAGATACCGTCGTCACGCATCCGGCGCAGCACCCATAGCATTTGGATCGAATCCAGGTCGATAATATCCATCCGGCCGCGTGGCTCAGGAGCCATTTTCATGCTATCCCCGGAGAGACACAGAATGTTGCGGATACCCAGCGCGTTGGAACCCAATACCTCGGCTTGCAGACCAACCCGAGTGCGATCACGAGCTGCGATTTGCATCACTGGCTCAGCGCCGTTCTGAATCGCAATCGTAGAACAGGCCCAGCTCGACATGCGCGGCGTGGCAGATGGCGAATCGGTAAAGTTAATCGCGGCTACATATGGTTTTACCATGCCGATATTCTGGATCAACTTTTTGGTTGCAGTTGTCAAGGGCGGAGCCACTTCCGCCGTAACCACAAATTCACCAGCTTTCAGACGGCGTTCTAGCTCGGAAACTGGCTCGGTGTAAGCAGGAGGATGATATTCAGCATCGCCCTTCCACCAATCTGGCTGGCGCACCGGCTGAAAAACCGATTCCCAGCTTTCAACGCGGTGGGTAACATCGCGAGTCATAATTCCGGTGAAGAATTTTGTCGCGCCCACCTTCTTAATCTGGCGAGTTACATCACCCCAGGTTTCACCACCTACTTTATTCCAATCCAGAGGCGGCAGAACTTCGAGCAGTTTTTCTTCGCGACCCATCTTAAAGGAGCGTTCATAGATTTTGTACCAAATACATGGCCGGGTTTCATCTACGTAACAATGTTCCTCAGTAGAGCCTCCGCAAGGGCCATTCCGAGCGCCTTTAGGACATTCCATCGGACAGATAAAGGCAGTTTCCTGCAGCAAGCAGTTGCCGCACATCCGGCAGCCGAATAACGGCCCTTTGACCATTCGTTCGAACGCTTCTAATGCCTTCGGTCCTGCTGTTTCATTTTTAAACGGGCGAAATGGCGGCTGCCATCGCCGACCAGGTGTAAATCCGGGCATATGATTTCTCCTTCCGTTTCTATTTCGACGCACACGTCGTTGCGTCTCTACCAATCACTGATAACCAGTAACCAATCACCCTATTAATCCAAATATCCCTCGGCATAAATGACTTTATCCAATAAGATTTGAATTGTTTTCCAGATCGCTTCTTGCTCGGGATCGGAAAGATCGACGTCATCGATTGTCGGTTCTTCCATATTGGCGATGCGATCAGCAATTTTTAGATATAACCTACCCACAGCCGTGCTCTCGTCGCGTTCCTCGATCACGCGCACAGTCTCCTTAAGCGGCTCGTCCATTGGATTGGCGATCATCATCTGCAAGCCCACGCCCATTAACATCGCACAGTAGGTGCGGTTAATCAGGGCACGATTTTGGGCTGGGACTGCATTGGATACATTCGATAGGCCGACCGAGATTGCGGGGGCAGGATCCCAAGCGTACTGTAAGGTGCGAACCGCCTCAATTAAGTGGGGGCAATACTGCTGGCAGCCAGAGACAGTCAATACCAGGGGATCGATGATCAGATTTTCCATTGAATAATCGATTTCCATCATCCGCGGAATTAATTTTTCAACAGCGATATTCACGCGCTCATCCGCAGCGATGGGGATCCCCGAAGATCCCATAGTTAGTGCGATCAACTTTGTCTGATACTGCTTAGCCAGAAGGGGAACCCTTTCTAATCGTTCGGGTTCTGCGGAGGTTGAGTTGATAATTGGCTGCGCTTTGGTGATTTTTTTCAATCCCGCTTCGATCCCAGCCAGGTTGGTGGTGTCAAAACTCAAGGGGACATCGACCACTGCCTCAAGAAGTTCAACCATCCAGGGGAACACTTCCTCCCCGTCTTTCTTACGTGGGCCAAGATTGATATCGAGCGCCTGGGCGCCAGCTTCCACCTGCCGGACCGCGAGGTCCTGGAAGAATAGTACGTCACGCTGCGCCAGCGCTTCTTTTACTTTTTCTGAAATGATGTGAATATTTTCGCCGATGATATACATGAAAGACCATCCTTTATTTAATTTTATTCTAAAATTGTATTTAGCTGACGATTTTCCTGCGCCTCTACCACGGATGGGAAACGCGCCAGGTCTGTATGGGGTAAAAACAAGGCTGATATGAATGCTTCGTAAAACGAATTGTCGGCGGAAAGTTCGACGTAAGTCATCCGTGAGGCAATGTCATCAATTCGGGCTCGAGCATCTCGATCCAAAAGCGCAAAATACGCGCCTTTGACGGAAGTGTTTCCGAGAAATTGAAAACGCTCCCAGGGCATATCCGGCAGCAAGCCGATCTGAACTGCTTTTTCAACGTTAATATACTTGCCAAACGAACCACCGATCAGCATTTGATCGATCCACTCCATCGGTACACCAACGCTATCGGCGAGCACGCTGTAGCCAGCATAGATCGCGCCTTTGGCGCGCAGCAAATTATCGATATCGATATGCGTTATCACAATATCGCCGCCTGTCTCGCTCTCTGCCCCCCAAGCAATGACATACTCCAGGCCATGATCACCCTCGCGAATGCGCCTCGTTGATAGTTGGGTATTGATATTCCCAGCTTTATCGACAACCCCAGCCATAAACATCTCAGCCAACAGCGAAATTAGACCGCTGCCGCAGATCCCTTTTGGCTTGCCTCCGCCGATCACCCGGTAGGTGGGTTCAAACGTCGATTGATTGAGCCATACTTCTTCGATGGCGCCTTTTGTCGCGCGCATTCCATGGTAGACGCCAGCGCCTTCAAAGGCCGGGCCGGCAGAACACGCACAGGTGACCAACCATTCGCGCGAGCCAAGCACAATTTCCCCGTTTGTACCGACGTCCATAAAGAGGGTTAATTGGTCCGCGTGGTCCATCCCCGACGAATACACTCCAGCGGTGATGTCCGCTCCGACATAACTGGCAATACCGGGTAAGCAATCGATCACACCTTCTGGATTGATCTTCAGCCCGGTCTGCCTTGCGCTTATTAAAGGCACACGATTAGCAGTGGTTACAAATGGTGAAAGACGGATATTAACGACAGGTATACCAAGCAGCAAATGCATCATCGTGCTGTTGGCCGCAATCGTGGCCTTAACAATGTCCTGAGGGTGTACTTTGGCGCCGACAACTCTTTTGCAAGCAGTCTCAAGCAAGCTGTTCAGCGTATCCAAAATCAGTTTGCGCAGCTCCTCAGCGCCATGCTCCTTGCCGGCGTACACAATCCGAGAAATCACATCTTCGCCGCGAGAAATTTGGGCGTTGTAATCCGATACCTGCGCCTTGACCTCGCCGTTCATCAAATCGACAAGCCAGACAGTGGCGGTGGTCGTCCCGATATCGATGGCCGCCCCCCATAACGGAGCATCGGATGGAATCTGACCTGGGATCAGGTCGATTAGATATTCTTGTAAGCCGCCGCCGCCAAGAACTTCTTGCACATCCAACACCGCAGTTACTTGCCATTCGCCTATGCGAAGTATATCGCTTATTTTCCGAATCATCTGCAGAGACAGGTTGACGTTCGTGAAACCCGCCTGCTGGCGCAGCGCAATCCGCAGCCGGCTCAAATCATCTGTCTGGTCATCGATGCTGGGCGGCGTGATCGTCAATTGTATTCTTTGAATGGTCTGTGAGCGGAGTGGATTATAACCAAACGGCGCTGAAATTTCAGCAACCGTGCGGTCTGTGGTCAATCGTCTCTCGATTTTCTCCTGTGGTGGAACGCAGATCGCGACATCCCCCTCCACGACCGTCTGACAGGCTAATGCGTAACCTAATTCAACGTCAGCTTGGGTCAGACGCAGCGTGCTGCGGCGGCGCACGGTTCCTTGAACAACTTGAACCGTGCACCTGCCACAGCGCCCCTGCCCTCCACATGGTTGGGTGATCTCAACCCCGGCGAGCCTGGCTGCTTCAGATAGCAGCGTACCAGTGGGTACTTTTACAGGTTCGCGGGCGACGTCGAATGTTACATAATGCTCGATCACAATACAGATTTCATAAATTTTGGTAAATCTAAGGCTTCGCGAGGCCCGACGCGGATTTCCCAGTCAGGCAGTTCGGCTTCAATCTCACCCGATAGTACAGCTACATGTCCAGGAATAACCAGGCGAAGCCGGTTAACTTTATCGGCAACGTGAAATGCCTTTACGGATTTAGCAATCCGTTCGGCGTCAAATTTCCCAGCAGCCCAGGCTGTCAGAACGCTCATTCCTTCGGCGTCGCACACAACCAGCCAGGCTGGCATCCCAGAACTCTCTACCTCGTTTGCTACGCTGAAATAAGTGATGCTGAAGTTGGTGGTAACTAAAACGGGGCTGTCCGGTTTTGGATTGTTGATTTCATAAATCCCCGGCTGGACCTGGATCGGTTTTTGTGGGTCGGTGTAAATATTTTGGCGCAAAACAAGCAAAGCATAGGCTAAGGCAGGGGAGAACTGCTCGACTACGATGTAACCAGCATACTTTGTGATCGCTTGGGCTGCTTCAGATTGATTTTTTGGAAAAGCAATGACAGGGTAGCCAAACGGTTTGAAGTTCTTTTTCAAAGCCAGGCGGCGGATTTGGGTTGAAAGCGCCAGCCAACTGCTCATCCCACTCACCTGGGGATTAAGCACAATATCCTCCATCCCAGTCGCTTTTACCTTGTCCGACAAATCGGCCAAACCATCCAGTGTCGGCGCCGAGACTACAAGGGCCGCTTTGGCAGACTTAGCCAGGCCGGCCATTTCCTGCCAGTTATCCGTATCGGCGCCGGCAATTAAGGGGACTTCGCCTTGCAGATTGCTCAACCCAGCCTGGATGACTGCCGGATGGTTGCTGACCAGAATGATGGGTTTTCGTGAAGCCTCTCGCACTGTGCGAACAGCCTCTGCAAACTGGACCGGATCGCCGCTGATGTCTTCTACTGCAAAGCCATCCAGAACCAATTCAATCCCCACGTAATTTACAAGGTAAGTATCAACCTGTTTTACTGTCTCAGTGATGGAAGCAGACGGTTGGTCGGCAAAAATCTTTACAAAAATACCAGGCTTATTATAAAAAGTCTTTTCGTGGCGGAAGAGGACGACCTCATTTCCAGCCTTTACCTCATGACCGGCGGACTTCAGGGTGATCAAACGGATGGGCGGGGCAGCCGATTCAGCCAGTTGTGCTTTTGATCCCTCGCTGACATAGGGACAGGTGGAAAGCTCCACCTGTTTTGCGGCTAATTTCATGGCAAAAGCCAGGCACGTTGGAAAACCGCATTCTTTGCAGTTGGTTTGTGGAAGTAGTTTATAGATTTGAATTCCTGAAAGAGCCATTTTTGATTTCTCCTCTTTGAGCGATTAGCGGTCGGCTTTCTATTATCAGCCTTCAGCTTTATATTACCGCATCCTGCAAATCGCTAATTGTTGACCGCAGAGTGCTGACAGCTTATCGCTATGCTGGCACAGCCATTAACTCGTCGATCGCTGCTTTCACGCGGCCGACGCTCTCCGGGTGTCTGAGCACGAGGATGTCCGCACCAGATTCTAGCAGCGCAACGGCAGTTAAAACTTCCCAATCGACTGCGCGCTCCTGCCACTCACCCCAGCTCTGGGGAACGCCCTCACCGACTTTTGCTTCTTTGGCTTTCCAGGCTTCTACGTTGGGGGTAACAAGCATCGGGAGCTGCGTCATTGCGTCGCCTTGTAAAGCAGCCAGGCGGAGACGTTCCATAACGGAGTAACCGTATTCGATCCCATAACCGAGGCCGCCTGTTCCCGGATCCATAACAATGCGATCCACTGGCAAACCCATATCGCTGATCAAGATATTGAGCTGTTTTGCCAGATTTACATCCATTGGGGTACGGGCATTGACTAGATGACCATTCGCCATAGCAGTGGCGACAATCGTGCGATAATTTTTGTCTTCGCAAACCCCTAGGAGCAGCCGCTCACCTTTCGTGGCTTCGGCAACGGCAACAAGGAGCTCGTTGTCAATGTCCGCCTGACCAGGCCCAAAAACGATGAGGGGCAAACCGGTCGCAGCCAGGACTGCCTTGACTACTTTAGCCGCCGCCGCCGGCGTCGTGGGATTGCCGTCGCCATCGGTCAAGCTTAATGATAATTGGATCACGTCCGCGCCCAGGGCTTCGGCTTTCTTGGCCCATTCAGTTGGATCATCCATTACAGATTCCCAGGCCTGGTAGAGCAAGGGTGACCAATCTTCGGGGCGATGATCCTTTATTTCAATGGCGATGATTGGTTTGTGGAAAATTCCGCCTTCCAGATGCATGAAAGGCAAAGTCTTCTGCCCACCAATGATGACTGTTGCTGCCCGGCTGCCGCCTTCAGCAGCGGTGGCTCCAAGGGCAATCTCTTTGACGCTGCCAGGCCATTTGTCTTTGACCAATTCCACAGGCATAGAAGTTTTCTCCTTTGTATTATTAAGGAAAACAGGAATTAGAATGAATGTTTTTTACATTTTATTTCTAATTCCTGACTCCTGTTTCGCTTCTTTAGAACATTGCTTCCATCACCAGGGACGGATGATTATGCTCTTCCATAAAAACGAGCAGTTCATCGACCGTGGAGACGCTTCGGTCGTCGGCGATTTTATCGATCAAATCGGGATCGCCTTCGCGGATCGCCACCGCATGGAGCTCATCGGCCATTGTCTCTTTTAGCACGCTGCTCATCCACACAACCCGTTTGAAGCCGCCATCAGCGAAGATGAACTTCGGGCTGAGCAGATAGAACTTGCCTACACCCATCACACCGGGAGTTTGCAGCCCACCTCCAGCAATCCCTGCCAGTGTACTAAAAGTCATACCTGCCGGGGTCATACTGGTATCTTCACGGCTGACGACCATCACGCCATTTGCTTCGGGGATCAACATGACGATACACTCAAAGCAGCCGCAGGCGGTCATGGGATTCTCCATGATCGAGTACATGGCAACTTCATTCACAACCCCATGCGAGCCAATCTGAGCATATTCGTTGGTTCCCGACCAATAGCCTTTGGAACCATCCAGGCTTCTACCAAGCTTAATCGGCTGGTTTGGTCCGGTGGGATTGATATTGAACGAAGCCTTGCAATCCAACCAGTTATACGCGCCGCATAGACCAAGCCGTTCCGGGCTGACGACACAAACATGGTTTGGAGCAAACGACTGGCAGAGGGTGCAGGAATAAAATTCTTCAACCCGGTCATCGGTTAGATCGGCCAGGCGCTTGTTGCGGTGATCATATGCGTGGCGAGCTTTTACTAAATATTCTTGAACCTTCTCCGGGTCGGTATAGATCGTTACCTGAACTTTATCAACGATCGCGCCGAAATCGGTCTTGAATCGCGCATGGAGGATTTTGCCAAAATGCTCAAGGTTGAAACCTTTTTCGGCCGCGGCATTGGATACGCGGATCCAGGCAATATCGCGCTGGCCGATGTGTTGAATCCCCGAAGCGCCATTCACAAAATAGTGAATCTGGCGCTCCAGAACGGGCTCAAAGTCTTCCTGCATGGATCGACCGGCGACTTCGACGACAATCCCCATATCCAGATGACCTTGCGCAGGGATCTCATCAAATCCCGGTCCGACTACTCGAACCTGACCATCGATCACTTTGTCAAGCGGCGCCATCTGCAGGTATTCAAAGCAGCGCGAGTACTTGCCGCCAAATTCAACGCGCATATCCGCTTTGCGCACAACCTCGCCCTCGAATGCCGAACCATAAGGGACAGGCACGGGGACATCGGAGACTTTTACTTTTACGCCGCGAACTTCAATGCATTTTTGGACCAGACGCTCTGCTTTTTCGAGGTCATCCTTACCAGGGATCTCATTGAAGGGCAAACTGACGACATGCTCGTATTTCGTGATGCCAGTGGGCAGAATTTCTGGGATCACGGTATCGGCAATCACCGGGAAGCCGAAATTAATCGCACCGGCGGCGGCGGCATATTTCAGGTCATCGACCTCACCGAGGGCTAAGACGAATGCAAAAACCCGTTCCCGATTATAAAGGAGGATATCGCGCGCCTGGCCGCCTTTCATTCCGCCAAAGGTCAGTGCTGAGCGAACAGCGAAACCAAGTGCATAGATCGCACTGATCGTGTCGGTTCCAAAGGGGACCGTATAGGTATCGTATCCCAGCTCGACCCCTTCTTCCTCAAGCTGGTGGATGATGCTGCGCCCGTTCACATTACCCGAGAGGAAGGTCAAAATATTTCGTTTTTGGAGCTCACGGACGATTTTGACGGCTGCTTCGTTCGACTTTGCACAGCCAACGATGGCGGCAAACCCGGGCATTCGCCCATCGACGAGCTGGATACCCCAAGAGCGCAGTTGGATATCATCAATCGGGCCGTTTAAATGTCCGTCTTTGCCACCAGCCCCATTCCCATCCGGACTGGTAAAGGAAGTACCGCCAGCCAACTGAAATCCTGGGAGCATTTCGGGCTGTAACCCATACACGAAGCGAATCGCTTCGATCGTCTCAGCGGCGAGCAGGGTCGCCATACCGCTATCGAGAGTTTCACCCAGATAGGGCGTCCAGCGGGAGTTAGCGGGCATCGGATGCAGCAAGCTGCGGGCGTGGTCCATTACGACCGGGAGCTGGCCAAGCGTCTCTACCGCCATTCCGGTCATCCCAAAGATTGTGGGTAGATAATACGCAGTATTTGGAAAAGCAACCGGTGTATCGGGTCCCTTTTCAGCAAGAGCTTTCGACAGCATGAGCTCTGCCTCCGTCACCAGCGAATTTGCGCCACGTATAGCGCGGGTAGCGATGTATCGAGACATTCCAATACCTCCTAGTCGGCGGCAACGCCGTAAATCATTTCACGGCGCTGTTCCATTGGGATCATTTCAAATTCGAGCATGCGCTTGTCGCCGCTTTGTCCAAATTTATCAGGATCGTAGGCTGGCAGACCAAGGTTGGCGCGCTTTTTATCAATGTGGGCAAGCGCCCGGCGGATCATTTCATCAGGATCTTCAACAAATTCCAGCTTGCCGCCGTACAGTTTTTCCCAGCCCGAGCTAATGTATTCGGCCACCACGTCACTCTCGGATACCCGATCTGGCATGCCGCTGACGGGCGAATGACCGCCAAAGATCACGTAAGCGCCAGAAGCGACGCAGTAAGTGCCGATGGCCAGGGCCTTTTCACTCATCCATTCCGGGGCCAGGCCGACGGCTGGGACCTGATCGATGTCATCACCGAGACCGCCTTCCTCAACCATTTGGGTCAGGACGGTCAAAATGCGGGTATTATCGACGCACGAACCCATGTGCAGCACTGGCGGGATTCCGACAGTCTCACATACTTCGCGCAAACCTGGACCGACCTTATCCAACCCTGCTTCGCCCAGCAGCAAGCCGAGCTTGGCCGAGGCAATCGCCCCACAGCCTGTCTCCACCACCAGAATATCCTGCTTGAGCAGTTCCTGGGTGACATAGGTGTGCAGATAATCCTGTTTGCTGCGCGGATTGTTGCAGCCGACAATCGCCGCCACGCCGCGGATGCGGCCGGTCATGATAGCGTCATTTAATGGTCTAAATGAGGCGCGATAAGTGCCTCCCAGCATGTAATTGATGTATTCGTGCGAAAAACCTGGGACCAGATCTTCTTTTACCTGGGGAATATGCGTTTTGCCGCGATTTTTGTAGTTATCGATCGCCGTTTTCAAAATCTGCTTGGCAATCGTCAAGGCGTGGTGCTCGTCGAACTCCATGTGCACTGCACCCTTGATTTTTACTTTTGGCGAGGTGGTGATGATCAATGTATGGAAGTTGCTCGACAACTCGACAAGCGCCTGCATAATGCATTGAACGTCGACGACCATCGCCTCGACAGCCCCGGTTAAAATAGAGAGCTCCTGGTGCAGGAAGTTGCCCGCCGCGGGAATTCCCTGGCGGAGGAGAATCTCGTTCGCCGTGCAGCAGATACCAGATAGGTTGACGCCCTTCGCCCCTGCCTTGCGGGCATATTCAATGATTTCTGGATCTTGAGAAGCCGCTACAATCATTTGACTCAAAGTGGGCTCGTGACCGTGGACGACGATATTGACCATGTCATCCTTGAGCACGCCTAAGTTTGCCTGACCGAGGATCGGCGCCGGCGTCCCGAACAGAATATCCGATATATCCGTGGCGATCATGCTGCCGCCCCAACCATCTGCCAGAGCGGTGCGGATCGCATGGTTCAAGATATGGGCCGGATCCTGGTCGTCCCCAATATGGGTGCGATGGAGCGCCTCAACGACCTCACGATCCACGCCTCTCGGCCAGACATTCAGCTCTCGCCAGAGCTGCTGCCGTTTGGGGGTAGCATTCTTCGCTAGAACAATCTCGCCGCGCTGCTGTCCAAATTGGGCGATATACAGATCGGCCAGGTCATTGGCGATTTCTAAGGGGCCGCGTTTATCAACCGGTATCCCATAGCGGGCGGCGACGACGCGCAGCTTAGCGACGTCTCGAATAACGTACCCTTCGGTTTGACCGGTCGCCACTGCCTTGAGCGTAAAAGCCATATCGCGGCCATGATCCGAATGGGCGGCAGAACCGGCGGCAATCGAGCGAATCAGATTGCGGGCCTGAATGGTGTCGATCGTAGCTCCGCACACACCGGTTTGGCCATCCTTGGTCAACCGGCAAGGTCCCATACCACATATTTTGCAGCACATCCCTGCCCCGCCGATATTGCACGGCGCCATATCGTCAGCCCGGCTAAAAGCTGTGCTAATTCCGAGCTCATCCGCTCGTATGAGCATTTGCTGAGCGGCAGGATCGGCAGTGCGCTCCTCGTTAGTCCTTTTCCCTTTTGTAGCCATTGCTAATCCTCCATTTTATTTTTGATCACACCCATTCCAGGGCAGTTCCACAACGGTTTACCTGAATAAGCAACATTTTGAGCAAAGCTTACGACATGCCGGGTGGTTTCGTATACTTCTGTATGACGGAAGAAAGATCGTGAACGGTCTTCCAGGTACGTCGAGCGAGCTCGCCTCCATGGGTACTGACCACTCCCCCAGATAACCGCTTTCATCCAATGCCAGCGCGATGACCAGGTCATTGGTTTTTTCGGGATCGAAGGATACTTCCACCATGCGAAAGGCGCTGCTGGCGTAAACATCTACGACGCCTGGGATTTCTAATAAAATCCTGCGAACTTCTACGACATGATGATCTCCATACAAATTGGGTACTTCAAATGTCACTGTCTTCATAATCACCTTCCTATAATTTATCCAATAGGATTACGAAACAAAAAACAACCAATTCCGATCCATCCACTCTAAATAAAAACCTGGCTTCTTAGCACAGATAATCCAAGAAGCCAGGCTGGGTAGGATTGGTAGGAACGCGATATCAGGACGCTTTCCAGGGTTATCATAATAAACCACTAAATTCATCAGATTTGACCTATCTCTGCATTCATATCCCTAACAATATAGCAAAGAGTAACAGTCCTGACAAGTGACATTTATAACCTTTTTTAAGTGGAATATCATCCTAATATACTACAAAATGGAGGATAATACTAAATTTCACAAACTATCTGACCCCCTTCTTCCTACTCTAGAGATTTGTTCAGGGGATAGCTGCATCGCCCCGATGTAGCGGTTGATAAATTGAGCTTCCTGATCGAGGTCGATTTGTTCGGCACGCGAGGCCAATTGTTCAGCCCGAGCAAAACCTTCATCATTCAAGAAGCTGGCAGCCCCAAACCCCGCCCCATTGGCAATCATCTCGATAACCTGGGGGCGAACGGGCGGGATCATGCCGATCCCCATCACTGCTTCCAAATCAACTTGAGCGCCAAAGGACCCGGTCAGAATCAATCTTTCGATATCCTGAGGTTTTAAGTCCAAGCGATCCATCAGGATATCCACCGCGGCGCGGACCGCGCCTTTCGCCTTTTGAAGTTCGCGAATATCCCACTGAGATAATCCGATCCGGCCATTCGGGGTTAAGCAAACCGCCTTGCGCCATGGCGATCTGTCCCCAGGCGATCTTTGAAGACGGGCGGATCTGGATTCATCCGTCCGTTTGCGGCAATTACCCCAGCCTGGCGCAGTTCGTGAACCAGGCTGAGCAAGCCCGAACCGGTCAAACCGATCGGCGGTTCATTCGCAATCGTGCTAAAGGACAATTCGCCATGATCTATTTGGGCTTTTACGATGGCGCCATCGACAGCCCGCGTCCCACAGGAAATAAACACACCTTCAAATGCCGGACCCGCCGCAGTTGAAGCGGCCAGGATCCGATTTCCGTCAGTGACTAAGACCTCGCCATTCGTCCCCAGGTCGACGGCCACCATCGGTCCGTCAGCATGATCAAAACCGAAATGTGCCAGACAAGCCAGGGCGTCTGAGCCGACAAAACCACCAATTAACGGAGGAAGCGAAACATTGACATTCTCCGGAAAGATACCTTCCATCAAATACCCGGCATCTCGAAATGCAGCCCTGTCAAATGGTTGGAAAGGCATCACCGCCAGGGTGTGAACCGGCAAGCGTGCCAAGAGATGATGCATGGCCACATTCCCAACGATCGTAACTTTCTCGATGCGATTTCTTATGCGCTCGGGGAGATTAAGCGAATCAACCGCCTGGTTAATCGAAGAAACCGCCAGACGATGCAAGCGCTCAGTGGTGAACAGGTCGGAGGTTGCCGCAGCGAGCCGTGAAATTACATCCGCCCCATAGACTGTTTGTTGGTTCAGGCTAGCGCCGCCAGCGCAAACCTCGCCATTATCCAACATCGTCAAAAAAGCGGCTACTGTCGTCGTACCAAGGTCGATCGCTAACCCCAGCGGCGTTTCGGTGCGTTTATAACGGTGGCTGATGCGAAAGTTTTTATTAGAATAGACCACGATGGGCGAAAGGACAATCCGAGCATCGCTCATCACCCGCGCCCGGCACGCCAGGCGATTATCCAGGGCAATTTCACCCGCAGTGAGATGGGCTTGTTCGATTTCGTCCGGTTCAGCAACCCCCATTTCAACCAGCACTTTGCATTTTCCGCATGTGCCCCGCCCCGCACATGGCTGCTCCAGGGGAAAACCGCTGGAGGCAACTGCCTCACCCACCAAGCTGCCTTTTTCGATCGTTATTATTTTTTCTTGATCGCCATAAATTACAGTTAGTTGCGGCATACTGGTCCCATCGTATTAACCAACCCAATATTAACCTGGTGTACATTCGATGTTGAGGATGTTCGCTCTGGAAAGAAAATTATATCAACAGGTTGGTTGGTGAGTAAAAGATATTTGCAGAATAATTATTTACGCATTTTTTAGTTAATTTGTCAAGTTATTATGATACACTATTTTCCAATATGTCGGACTATTTAGATCTTCTTCGCTCCCGTCATACCCCGGTCAAATATCCTGGAATGGAAAGCTGACTGGATACAAACAATCATCCGCAATGATGCGGATTTCCGGAAATAATCCAGACGGCTCTCCCGACCAGGAGAGCCGTTTTGTGTGTTTCATAAACCTGCCTGGTAATTGATAAGGAAAATACATCATGTCGAATATTGCCTGTCCTGAATGTGCTGCTGATATCGCTTTAGATTTCGGAACCGAAAAAGGGGAAATCATCGTTTGCCCCGATTGCGGTGTCGATTTGGAAATAGTCGCCGTCAATCCACCTGCGGTGGAGCTGGCGCCAATGGAACAGGAAGATTGGGGCGAATAGGATGCCGCCCCGCCCACGGATTGGTGTTCTGATCTCGAGGCTGCGGCAAGAAGAAAAATGGCTGCTCGCTGCGTTAGAACGGCGGCAGGTGGACTATGAGCGGCTGGATGACAGGGAACTTGTTTTCGACCTGGGAAATCCAGAACCCTGGCTGCGGTTTGACATTATCCTCGAACGGAGCATCAGCTTTACCAATGGCTTATACGCGCTGCGAGTATTGAATAATTGGGGGATCAAAACCATTAATACCGCGGATGTTGCCGAGGCCTGTGGAGATAAGCTGATTACAAGCGCCTTGTTAACTGCGGCGGGTATTCCGCAGCCGCGCGTTTCAGTGGCTTTCTCGCCTGAAGCCGCATTACAAGCCATCGAAGCTATGGGGTATCCGGTTGTTTTAAAGCCTGTGATCGGCTCCTGGGGGCGCTTACTTGCCAAGGTGAATGATCGAGATGCTGCCGAAG
The DNA here is from genome assembly GCA_963770655.1 of uncultured Chloroflexia bacterium. Taxonomy (GTDB): domain Bacteria; phylum Chloroflexota; class Anaerolineae; order Anaerolineales; family UBA4823; genus CAZAGA01. The sequence goes on from CAVYQO010000009.1 coordinate 246,239, forward strand.
CCCTGCTCGAACATAAATCCACCCTGGGTTCGGTTCACCATTCAGTTTTTTACATCCAGGAATATATCTCCAAACCAGGTCGGGATATTCGGGCTATTGTGATTGGGGATAGGGTTATCACAGCCATATTCAGACGATCCGAACATTGGATCACAAATACCGCTCGGGGTGGGCAGGGAGAAATATTTCCCCTTTATCCCGAATTTGAAGCGCTTTGCTTACGAGCTGCGGCTGCTGTGGGGGGCGGCGTATTGGCGGTGGATTTGATTGAGCATCCCGAGAACGGTCTGGTGGTCAATGAAATCAATCACACGATGGAGTTCCACACGGCCCAACCGATCAGCGGGATCGATATTGCTGATGAAATCGTTCAATATACCCTTCATGCAGCAGGGCAAGCTTGATAAATTGGGAGCGATCATGACGATCAGTGTTGGAATAATTGGCGGATCTGGTTATACGGGCGGTGAACTCTTAAGGTTATTACTGGACCATCCAAACGTGGAGGTAGCATTCGTTACCTCACGTCAGCATCTCGGCGAATATGTCTATCAGGTCCATCCGAATTTGCGTAAGCGGACGAACCTCAAATATTGCTCAAGCGAAACGCTTCAGCCTGTCGATATCCTTTTCTTGGCGCTGCCCCACGGCCAGGCCCAGCAGAATATTGATGACTTCGCTCAGGCTTCGCCAAGGATTATCGATCTCTCGGCTGATTTTCGACTTCGTTCGGCTGAGCTGTATAAAGAATGGTATGGAGCCGAACATCAGGCTCCGCACTGGTTGGAACGATTTGAATATGGCTTGCCAGAACTGCATCGCGAATCAATTCGTAAAGGCAGTTACATCAGCGGAGTTGGCTGCAACGCGACGGCCTGCATCCTATCCCTGCTCCCGCTGATTAAGGCCAATTTGCTCGACAAATCCCAACAAGTCATTTTTGAGATAAAAGTCGGCTCCTCTGAAGGCGGTGCAGAAGGTAACCCGGGTTCCCATCATCCCGAACGCAGCGGGGTTATCCGGACTTTTTCACCGTTTGGTCATCGTCACACAGCCGAGATCATTCAGGAGCTGGGACTGATCGACCCGATTATGACAATTACCTCTGTAGATTTGGTGCGAGGGGTGCTGGCAACAGCGCACGTAAAGGTGAAATCCGAAACAACGAATAAGGATTTGTGGTCGGCTTACCGCTCAACGGCAGTAGAAAACCCCTTCATCCGAGTGGTCAAAGAACAGCGAGGGATATACCGGATGCCAGAGCCAAAAATTCTAGCAGGATCAAATTATGCCGACCTTGGCTTTGACTTCAACGAAAAAAGCGGCCACGTCGTGGCAATGTGTGCGATAGACAACCTGATGAAAGGGGCAGCCGGATCGGCAGTTCAATCCATGAACCTGGCTTTGGGATTTGATGAGAAGGCTGGCCTTGGGTTCCCAGGGCTGCATCCGATTTAGAGATCATAAGAAAAATGAACAAATCCACGATTGTCGTCAAATTAGGTGGGACGGAAGGTGTAAACTTTCAAACCATCTGCGCCGATGCTGCAAATCTGATCGAGGCAGGCCACTCCCTGGTGTTGGTTCACGGTGGATCTGCTGAAGCGAATGCACTCGGCGCAGCATTAAATTATCCTGCCAGGTTTATCCAATCGCCATCTGGATTTACATCACGCTATACCGACCCTCGCACCCTGGAAATATTTACGATGGCGGTGAATGGCCGGGTGAACACTCAGCTTGTCGCCATGCTGCGTGGAGTGGGTGTCAATGCACTCGGCCTGAGCGGACCCGATGGAGGTCTGATCATAGCAGATCGCAAGGAAGCAATCCAAAGCGTGGAAAATGGCAAGCGGAAGATAATCCGAGATGATTATTCAGGGAAAATCACCCAGGTCAATGCCAATCTCCTGCGAACTTTACTGGACGGACATTTTACTCCCCGTGATCGCTCCACTGGCCATCAGCCCTATAGGTGAAATCCTCAATGTCGACGCTGATCGAGCCGCAGCACAGGTGGCTGCCGCTTTACAAAGTTCTGTCCTGGTCCTGCTAACCGCAGTACCGGGTTTTTTGAGCGCATATCCTGATGAAAGCTCATTGGTTCATCATTTATCTCGAGGGCAATTAACCCAAGCACTCAGCCTGGCTGAGGGTCGGATGAAGAAAAAGATCCTTGGCGCGCAGGAAGCATTGGATGGCGGCGTAGAACGGGTGTTTATTGCTGACGGGCGAGCTGAAAATCCAATTCGCGCGGCTTTAGCGGGCAGCGGCACCCTAATCTCCTGATCGATCCAAAGGTGGGAGGAACTTATGAATGACATGATCGCCATCGAGGACAAGTATTCCTCAGGTCTTTACGTCAAACAGGCGCTTTCTTTTGAGAGGGGTTCTGGGGCTGTCTTGTACACCGAGAGCGGTGAAGCCTACCTGGACTGCTCCGCCGGTCAAGGAGTGGCGAACCTCGGTCATGCCCATCCCGTTGTTGCCAACGCCATCGCTCAGCAGGCGCAGCGCCTGATCACTCTGCCGGAAAGTTTTCACACCCGTCAGCGAGCGCTGTTGTTTGAAAAGCTGGTCCAACGCGTACCAAGCATGCAGCGTATTTTCCTGTGTAATTCAGGTACGGAGGCGGTTGAAGCTGCCCTCAAATTTGCCCGGCTGTCTACCGGTCGGACCCAGGTGGTCGCCGCGCTGCGTGGATTTCATGGGCGGACCTTTGGGGCGCTCTCGGCAACTGCGAACAAAAACTACCGCCAGTCCTTTGAACCTTTGGTGCCAGGTTTTCAACACGTACCCTACAACAACCTCGCAGCTTTGGAGCAAGCGATCAATCAAGAAACCGCAGCCGTCATTCTCGAGATCGTCCAGGGAGAAGGCGGGGTTTATCCGGCGGATCCGAATTATTTACTGCAAGCCCAAGCGCTTTGCCAGGAACGTGGTACGCTTTTGATTATTGATGAAGTGCAGACGGGTTTTGGCAGAACCGGTAAATTTTTTGCGATCGAGCACTCTGGCCTGAAGCCAGATTTGCTCTGCGCGGCCAAATCAATCGCTGGCGGACTGCCGATGGGAGCTGTCTTTATCGGCGAGCGTGTCCAAAATTTACGACCCGGGTTGCACGCTTCGACCTTTGGCGGCAACCCATTAGCATGTGCAGCAGCATTGGCTGTGTTAAGCGTCATGGATGAGGAAGAAATCCCTCGCCAGGCAGCAGAAAAAGGGGCTTATTTCTTAAACAAGCTCCGTCAAAGCGAATTTCAAGTGGTGCGAGAGGTGCGCGGCTTGGGTTTGATGATCGGTATTGAGATAAAACATAAAGTTGCTCCTTATTTACGCGCACTTCAGCAGCGGCAAATCCTGGCGTTGTCAGCCGGCCTGACCACGATTCGATTACTCCCCCCTCTGGTAATTACCTATGCACAGCTCGACCAGGTGTATCTGGCATTGAGCGAGGTATTGGCCGCTGAGTATAAAGAGGTCGAAGAATGATAACGGACCCTGGCCATGCAACCCTTGAAGGTCTGGTCACGCGCTTCAGTCCGTCTGGGATGGAGAGTGAGGCGGCGTCCTGGTTGGTCGATCGCTTCAGAGAACTCGGCTATACGAATTCCTATATCGATCCGGCGGGCAATGCCATCGGCGTTCTCGGTCAGGGTCACCGCCAAATCGTCTTATTGGGTCATATCGACACAGTCCCTGGCGAGATTCCGCTCAGCTATTCCGATGGCTGGTTAGCGGCTCGGGGCGTCGTTGACGCAAAGGGACCTTTAGCCGCCTTCGTGGATGCAGGGGCACAGGTCGGACCACGAGATGGCTGGCAGATCGTTGTTATTGCCGCGGTGGATGAAGAACGCAATTCTACCGGTTCCCGTTTCATCGCTTCTCGTTTCCATCCAGATTATGCGGTTATTGGTGAACCCAGCCAATGGGAACGAATTGCGATTGGTTATAAAGGCATCGCCTGGGCACGTCTGAAAGTTCACCGCAAACAAACCCACACCGCCAGTGGAACTGAGAGTGCTTGTGAGGCTGCGCTGAGCTGTTGGACGCACGTCCTTGCCTGGGTTCATGATTTTTAATCATGGAAGATCACGAGGTTTTGAGCGGATTTTACCCACCTTGCGCGAAATGAACTCGGGAACCGACGGACTTGAAGAATGGGCTGAACTGCGCATCGGCGTGCGTTTGCCGACAAGTCTCCATCCAGATGCCTGGTATGCGCAGCTCCAAACCCTGGTTGGTGATGGATTGATCACCCGGGAGAATTTCTCGATCCCTGCCTACCAGGCGCCCAAAAATACGAACCTGGTACGGGCATTCTTATCGGCCATCCGCGCCGAGGGAGGAGATGCCGGCTTTGTCCTAAAGACCGGTACCGCTGACCTGAACATTGTTGCCCCGGTTTGGAATTGTCCCGCGGTCGCCTATGGCCCAGGCGACTCCTCGCTCGACCATACCCCAGATGAGCGCCTATCCCTGGTAGAGTACGACCGGGCAGTCCGAGTTTTGAAACATGTCTTAGAGAGATTGATAAATCAGCCAACCTGACAAATAAAGAAGCCTTCCGAAATCCATGGAAGGCTTGTGTAGTGGCGAGGGTGAGATTTGAACTCACATCCAAGGGCTTATGAGTCCCCTGCTCCACCGTTGAGCTACCTCGCCAATGGTTGAAGCGGCAGAATATTACTATGCTACAAGCAATTTGTCAACATATTTATTGCTAATCCCGTCCGGGTGTGATCTTCCATACGCAAACGGTCTGCCAGCAGGTCGAGGGCCTGGTAATACGGCAGAATACTCGGTATAAAATGCCGCTCATCTTTTGCATGCGGTCCGATGCCGCTCTGGCCCCACACGACTCCCTGGCCAGCAGGAGCGAAACGGGCGCTGGTCCCGGCCAGCTTGCGCCCTATTCGGGGCTGCGTCCCGGATACCGATCCAACAGCACGGATAAGCTGCGCAAGATATGGGTTCTCAGCGGAGCAGATCACCCCGGCTTCAAAGGTGGAAAACGAAATATCAAGATCCAAGGATTTGCAGTAGTCGAGCAGCTCCTGGCGCAGAGCCAACAGGTCATCCTGGGGGATCGGGCGGATCTCCACGCCTAACAGCCCCCGATCTGCGCTGATATTGTAAATCCCAGGGACGCCAATTTGGATATAAGGGAATTTAACCTGAGATTGCCAACCGCCTGGGCTGCTCAAGGTGAGATGGTTCCCAAGAATACCGGTTATTCCAGCGCGGGCGAGGAGTAAACGCTCGGTCAGATCGACCGGCGGCATACTGCCCCGGGCTGAAGCTAAACCTGAATGGCCCCGCTGGCCGCGAGCAGTCACCTCGAAGCGGATGACGCCCCGGTTTTGGGTGCAGATTTCGCCCATGGTTTCGTCGCCGCGCTCGCCAGTGCGTTCACCGGCGATGAACAATTGCGGGACATAATTTTCCTTTTCGGCCAGGTAGTTCAGCAGTTGCGGAGAGCCCATCGCCTCGCTTTCGCCATTTTCCTCATTGCCAACCAAAACCAGGTTGATTGCGGAGGTTTGAACGCCTTTGTGGAGCTGATCCTTGAGCCAGACCAGGTAGGTGGCCACGACAGTTTTCATGTCCGCTGAGCCGCGACCCCAAAGGTAATCTCCGTCGATGCGCGGCTCGAATTGAGTGTCATCCGGTTCGGGTTCGACGACGTCAAAGTGCCCCGACAGCATCACCGGCGCATGCATATTTCCGGGTATTCCGATTAGAAGACCTGGATATTTATCCTGATCATACAAGCGAACTTCGAGGCCGTGATCGCGCCCATAATCATAAATGAGGATTGCCGCGCGGTGAACCTCATCTAAACGCTCATTCGGGCAGGCGGTTACCGATGGTATCCGGATTAATTTTTGAGCCAGGTCCAATATTTCACTGGTTTTGTCCGGGAAGAATACGTCATTGAATGCCTGGCGTCCCGGCCGAAAACGGACTGGCGCTTGTGGATTATGGTAAGCCTCGTCCCGCGCCCGCTGTAAGAACTCGGCAAATCGATCTTCGTCGACGCGCTGGCTAAGACTGGTCGAGGCAATCGACTCAACTTCAGCCACGGCGAGGGCTTCGCGGTCTCTCGCAAGCTCCTGCAAAATTTCTAAGGGTACTTCGGGCTCTCTTTCGCTGGTTCCGATCAATTCTTTGGCGTGAGCTCGAATTTGTTCTGCCACGTTTGGCGCGCCAGCCGCAAATTGCTCCAGGGGGTATAAATCACCCCAAATTCCGAAGGCTTCTGCTAATGGTTGCAGTTGGTCCAGAGTCCAGCGCAGGAAAGCGCGCATTTGCACCGGTTTCCCAGTCAGCGGATGTTCGATTTCGGCGGTTAGACCTGCACGGGCGGCGCGCTCTTCATTATTCCTGGCGCGGTGGATATCTTCGCTATCATACCGAAATGCTCGCGCAAACTCGGGATCGGCGTAAAGATGAATGAGCAGGAGGTATTTGAAGGTAAGCAAGGCGACATCGAGATCCAATGAGTGCCCACCATCGTCTGTGCGCACTTCTACGCGGGCCATGGGTAAGTTAATCCGAGCCATCAAGTTTTGCAGCTCGATCTGGCTGGCCATTTCTTCGATATGCGCTTCCTGGCCAACAGCATACAGCCCACGCGCGTATAAATCGTGTAATTGATCCGAAGTCACGGCGATGAGCCGTTCAACAGGTTCTGCAAATGAGCGCGCCCGAACCGGCGTCCAGTTATTGTTCCCAAAGCGGAGACCGCGATTGACAAGTTCATAAGAAATGCGCAGGTAATCTTCGTAAGAGCGGTAGAGATGCGGTGCATCCAGCTCAGGAGGGTTTGGAAAGGTCAAATTGCGCACGGAATCAAATTCAGACAAAATCACAACGGATCGCCCATCTCGAACTCGAGCTTGAAACGGAGTGGCGGCGCTGATTGCGATAAACAAACTTGCGAAGGCGCGCATCCAGCGCGTCGCGGAGATATAAAACTCGCTCTTGTACTCATCCAGGTAGATCGTCGAACGGCCAGCCCCAAGGCGCTCGGATACTGGCAAATGCATAAAATCCCAGGTGAATAACGGGTCGGGAAGAGAAAGATTGATGTGCGTACCTGCCGTGGCCAGATTATCTCCGTAGAGCTCGACGCAGCGCTCCAAATATAAACGCTTGGCCAGATGCCAGGAACCTGGAATAGAATCGGGACCAACCTGCGGTTAGGATGGGCAGGTTGCCAGGCCAGATATAGATCCGCTCCGAAAATTGCTCACCAGCCTTCTGTAAGGCATTCATTAGGACGGCTTCCATCATGCGCGCTTCGTAGATCGCGCCGCGAGGGTGATAATAGGGGCGGGTAGCCCATTCGATCATCCAGTGGAAGACTTCGAGCTGGCTGATACTCACGCAGCCAGGGCGAGAGACATTCGGTCCGCAGGTAATCCACAAAGGACTGCTGGAATGGCCCTGAGCCTACGGTTAACAGCGGGCGAAACTGGGAGTCAAGCAGGTTCCATTCCAGTTCAATACCACATAAGCCGCCCTGCGGCTTACTTTCAGCGGCGGCTGCGACGGCTAAGCGGTACTTTTCAGCAAACAGCTCGGGGTTATACCTCATCGACGCTTCGTAGAGCCTCCAAACCATCGAAAAGTCGCTTTGCCGCGCCAAGGGTGCGCTCGACAGGGGTGGCGTACGAAAAGCGGATCCAGTCCCTTCCATAGGGTGAGAAATAAGCCCCGGGAACGATTGCAACGCCATGCTCTTCAGCCAGATATTGGCCTAGCGGCTCTGAATCTGTCCAACCCCTGAAGCCAAGCCAATCGCCGACATGGATGAAAGCATAATATCCTTTGCCTAATATGGTACGCGCCCCCTGCTGATCCAGGAATTTTTTCAATGCCAGCCGGCTGGCATTGGTCGGTTCGACAATCGAACGACTGGCTTCTTTGTAACCCATCTCATAAGCGGCCATTGCGACAGCGAGGGAGTAAAACGATGGCATCACGCTGTGCGAGGCCCGCGCTACCATAAACTTTACAACCTGGTCCGAGGCAATCAGATGGCAGTTGCGAATATTCGAGGCGCCAAGACTTTTGGTGATTCCATCCAGGAAGATCAACCTGCGCCGCTCTTCAGGATCGAATAAGGGTAAGAATTGATTAATATTGATCGGCTCTTCATCGGTAACGTAATGATACATCCAATCGAACAGGACAAACGCAGAGCCAGCCGCTAAGGCCGCCTTGGCCAAACTGACCTGGCGTTCTGCAGAAATCGTCAATCCGGTCGGATTATCCGGGCAGGTGATCACAACCCCAGCGACCTTTCGATCGGTTCTCCCCGCAAATTCGATGCAGGCTCTCAGGCTATCTTCGGAATAAGCCCAGCCTTCGTCCGCTCTGCCTGGGGCCCACAATACGTTAGCGCCAACCCCATAGGGCCCCCAATTATAGGAGATCCAGGGCACCCGAGAGACGACCAGGGCGTCTCCCTGGCGGCCATGACCCAGGGTCAGCATCGCCTGGTAGGCCTTTACCAGAGCATCGCGACCGCCGGCTGTGGCCAGCACATTTTCGGGTCCAATCCCCAGCCCAGGTTCGATCTGCCAGTACTTTTCGATGACCACCTTACGGTAGGCTTCAGTGCCAAAAGGCATGTCATAAGCTGTACCGTGTTCGATCTGGAGCTGGCCGGCGCGTTCTAAAATCTGCTTCGGCGTCCCGGGTAGGCTGGCGCCGCCATCACCCTGGGAGGCGTCATAAGTCGCCTCGCCTGGATATTTTGCCTGGTAAACCTTCAAGGCTTTATTGATCAGAAACATCCGCGAGGGCGGAATTGGCTCCAAATTGGAGGGGAAACTATCGACCGGAACCAGGCGGTTCTCGGGAACGGCATAAGCGGGGACATCGTCCGGGGTAAGCATAACCATTGGATTCACCTTCATTCCTATATTTGATAATCGCCCCAAATGATTGGGGCGATTTCATTTGGTTTCAAGAAAGACGGTTAATGATGTAGTAAGCCAATTCTTCCAAGGCTTCATGTTCTGGGCCAGCCGGCATATTTGCCAGAATTGCTAAACCCGTATCGATATGGTGGCGAGCTTCGTCGAGCGCTTGTTCGACGGCGCTGCTGCTGCGGATCGAGTTCACCAGGCGATCCATCATAGCGCTATTATAGCGACTATCCTGTGTGACCATTTTCATGTCAGGATCGTCCGGATAAGATTCATTATAAAAAAGGGCGGGCAGGGTGACCAGCCCCTGACGAAGATCATTTCCCACGGGCTTGCCGACGGTGGTTTGCTCGCCGGTAAAGTCTAATACGTCGTCTACGATTTGAAAAGCCATACCAATTTCATAACCAAATCGCCGCGCTTGAGCGATCATCTCGGCGTCCACCGGGCTCAAGAGCGCTGCGGCGCCGGTAGCCAGCTCGAACATCGAGGCCGTCTTCGCATAGATTCTCTGGTAATAATTATCCCGGCTGGCTAACCCTGGACTGACGAAGAGTTGGTTGATCTCCCCATTGACGATTATCGCCAGTGTTTCAGAAAAGAGGCGCATCACAGCCAGCGATTCCGTTTCGGCTGCCTGGCGAGCTGCAATGGCAAAAATGAAATCCCCGGTCAGGACTGTCGCTGCGGGCGACCATTCCGCATTCAAGGTAGCAATCCCACGGCGCAGCAATGCGCCGTCGATCAAATCGTCATGTACCAGCGTGGCAGTGTGCAACAGCTCGATTGCACTGGCCAGGGTGACCAGCCGCTCGGCATCGCCGCCAAGCATCCCGCCCATTAACAATGCAGTAGCTGGACGAACACGTTTACCGCCAGAGGCTAAGAGATGTTCAACAGCCGCGCCCAACTCAGGGTGATAGGTATCCGCCGCCTTGCGCATGCGTGTCTCTACAAGGGGGATTAAGTCAAGTACTGGATTTAAGAAATTTACGGTAGTCAATGGTTTACTCGCCAATTGAACAACCTTTCTGAGTTGGATGTGGTCATCTCAGCCACCCGTTCAGGTTCCAGGTTGTGGATGACTGCAATTTTATCAGCTACCAGCCTAACATAGGCAGGTTCGTTTCGTTTTCCCCGAAAAGGGTGTGGCGTCAAAAACGGCGCGTCGGTTTCAATCAGCAGGCTGTCGAGCGGCAGTTCGCTAACTACCTGCTGTAGCTCTTGAGCGTTTTTAAAGGTAATCGGTCCGGTGATGCCAATATAAAAACCCATGGCAATCGCTCTCTGTGCCGAGGCTGCATCACCCGAAAAGGAATGAAGCACTCCTACACGATCCTTTACGGGTGAGTGTGCGCTCGATAGACCGTTTTGCCAGGTTTCGAGGATGCTCAAGACGTCGTTCATCGCCCGTTGATCTTCTGCAGAGGCGTTGCGAACATGAATAATCACAGGCAGCCCAACCCGCTGTGCAAGCTCAAGTTGCGCTTGAAAAACTTCCCTTTGAATATCTTGAGGCGCCCAATCACGATAATAATCCAGTCCGATTTCACCGATTGCGCGTACTTTTGGATTGTTTGCCAGCTCAGCCAGCTCGCCAAGAGTATTTTCGTTCCAGGTCGTGGCGCTGTTGGGATGCACGCCAATCGCGGCAAAAATCATCGGGTTGGCAGTGATCATCGCCAAAATTTTTCGACTGTTCTCCAGGTCGATCGCCGGGTTCAGGATACCCAGCACGCCGGCTTCCCGAGCGCGTAAATATACCTGTTCGCGGTCTGCATCGAAGGCATCGAAATCTAGGTGGCAATGACTATCGAAGTAGGTCGCCAAAAAATTCTTCCTAAGCGTCAAACGAGTTCAGCGCTAACGAAGCGAACTCGTTCCCCTCACCAGTCCCTTCGATCTCGAACAGGAAGGCAAGCGTTGCGGCCAGGTCGGCATAGGTTTTACGCGTGCCAATGTTTGCGCCTGTCTTGACGCGTTTTCCAGCGATTAAGAGCGGCACCCGTTCGCGGGAATGATCCGTGGACGGGGTTGTTGGGTCGTTGCCATGGTCGGCGGTAATAAACAAAATGTCGTCATCGCCCATCGCTTCCAAAATTCTGGGTAAGTTTTGATCAAAAACCTCGAGTGCGTGAGCATAGCCTTCCGGATCATTCCTGTGACCATACAATGCGTCAAAATCCACCAGATTAGCAAATACCAGGCCTGGCCGTCGGGTCTTTATAAACGCGATGGTCCCTTCAACTCCAGCCAGGTTGTTGCCGGTATGATTTGCATCGGTCAATCCGCGATGAGCGAAGATATCTTCGATCTTACCGACGCCTGCTACCATCCAACCTGCTGCTTTTAAAAGATCCAAAATCGTCGCTCGAGGAGGTGTTAATGAAAAATCACGGCGATTTTCGGTGCGTTTAAACTGCCCTGGCTCGCCGATAAAAGGACGTGCGATAACGCGAGCAACGGCCATATCCCCAGTTAACATCTCCCTGGCGATCTCGCATATCTGCCAGAGCTGTTCGATTGGCACAACTTCTTCGTGGGCAGCAATCTGAAATACACTGTCGCCGGAGGTGTAAACAATCAAGTCGCCCGTGCGCAGATGATGCTCGCCCAATTCGACCAATATTTCGGTTCCCGAGGCCGGGTAATTGCCGACGGTTTTCTTTTTTACGCGGTGTTCAAATTCACGAATGAAAGCGCGCGGGAAACCATTCGGGAAGGTAGGGAAGGGAACTGCCGATGAAACCCCAGCTAGCTCCCAGTGACCTGTGGTGGTGTCTTTGCCTGCTGAAACCTCTGTCAACCGGCCAAATGCGCCGCTGGCATTCTTATTCTTGGGAATTCCAAGAAAGTTGCCAAGGTTTCCTAAACCCAGGGCGGCCATGTGTGGCAGGTGAAGGCCGCCGACTGCACGCGCCGTATTTCCAAGCGTATCAGAGCCCGCATCACCAAAAACCTCGACATCGGGTGCGTCGCCAATTCCTACGGAGTCTAAAACTATGATTACTGCTTGCCCTATCTTGTACATGTCATCTTTCCTGTTTCTCGCCGCTGCGATTATACCGTTTCCTTTAATAGGAAACAAACTTGATTTCAAACGGGTAAAGGCTACACGCCAAAACGCTTACCAGCCGGCCTGAGGCTCAATCACGCCGCCTTGGGTACAATTCAAGATATCGATTGGCGCACCTGGCTGCCTGGCATGTTTTTGCGCTTCTTGACAGATTTTCCAGGCGATCTTGGCCAGGTTTTCAACAGATTGCTGCCCATTCGATTCTAGCATCACTCGAAAGAGCGGTTCCGTCCCTGAATAACGCAAATTCGCCCGAAGGAGCCCAGCCGTATCGTTTAAGAGGCTATTTTCCATTTCTGCGAGGCGCTGCTTATCAAAACGAGTACCTTGACCGACGTTAGCCGAGGCAATGATTTGAGGCGTCTTACCCACCCCGGCGGCAAATTCCGCTATACTGGTCGCACCAGATTCGAGATAGGCGCGCATGACAAAAAGTGCGGTGCGGATACCATCCCCGGTGGTGAAAAGATCGTTGAGAATATCAATATGGCCGGCCTGTTCCCCCCCGAGTCCCAATTTTCGCACATCCTGGGATTGGCCGCGTAATTCAAGCAGTTTATCAACGACGTATTTATCGCCGACAGGGGTCTCAAAAATGGTTAGTCCCGCTCCTTCAAGATAAGTCTTGAGCCCTGTGTTGCGCATCTGCGTTGTCACAACCGCATTGGCCAGGAGCTGATCATGCTTATCAAGATAAAGCGCCAAAAACCCAAGGATATGGTCCCCATCGATCAGGTTTCCGCCCTCATCCACAAAAACGACGCGATCTGCATCGCCGTCAAACGCTATGCCAAAATTGGCCCGGTTTTGTTGAATTACTTTCCCCAATTCCCATGGGGCGCGCCTGGCGCGTTCGGAGCCGCACTCCTGGTTAATGTTCTTTCCATCCGGCGAGGCGAACAGGGTGATCACCTTCGCCCCAACCCGGCTGAATACTTCGGGAGCAAAAAGAGAGGCAGCGCCATTCGAACAATCGACGATCAACGTAAGCCCACGCAGAAAATTCCCTGGGTGCTCTTCGAGCAAGCCTTGAATATATAATTCGTGGAAAGTTCTTCCATCCACGATTCGCCCGGGTTTGGTTCGGACGAATTCTCCGCTCGAAAAATCTTCGCTCCGAATTAGGCTCTCGATTTGAGCCTCTACTTCCTCTGAGATTTTTAAGCCCTTGGCGTCGATGAGCTTAACTCCGTTTTGATCAACCGGATTATGGGATGCAGAGATAACGATGCCAGCGGCGAGGTTCATACGCCGGACAAGCCAGGCAATCCCGGCGGTGGGGATGACACCGGCGTCAATGACATCGATACCGCCAAAGAGCAAGCCCGAGGTGATCGCCGCCTGCAGGAGTTCGCCAGACTGGCGAGTATCCCTACCGATGACTACAGTCATTGATTGGTCTGGTCTGCCCATCACCTGCCCGAATGCCAGGCCAAGCTTTAAGAAAAATTCGGGAACCAGTGGCCACTCACCTACGGTTCCACGAATGCCGTCTGTCCCAAAATAGATTCCCATTCGTGCTCCATTTCTGCTGCCATCGCTGAAAGACAAATCCATGGATTATTCCGTTTCAATTGTCAGATCAGCAATCACCGGGCGATGATCCGATATTTCGTCCAAGCCCGGCGCGTCTCCTATCCAGCAACGATACATAAACTGCCACCGGCCTGGATAGACGAGAATATGGTCAATCGGGCCAGTCGCTTTCGGATGTGTTGGCAATTCGATCTCTGGCACGAGCCTTATAAACCCGGCTTCCTTCTCAAGGATGTGTCTCAGACATGGCTCGCCCGCAACTGCATTAAAGTCACCCATCAGGATTGTAAAATGATTCTCATCCAGGATATGCTTGCCAATCAGATCAAGAATAGCTCCGGCCTGACGCGTGCGTATTATCTGTGCCTCTTCCGTCTTGCCGCTAATTGCTGGCGTTCTCCCACGCCGCTCGCCAATCAGCGTGGTCAAGTGGGTGGTCAGAACAAATGGCTTTATCAGGCCGCAATTTATTCTCGATAAAATCACCCAGCGCGGATCCGTATCGCGAGTGCCTTCATAAACTGGTGGGCGAAAAATCGGTATATTGACCGGCAAACCCGGCAAAACAGGGTTCCCCAAGCGGATAAATTTCCAGCGAGAAATCAAACCGTTGCCAAGCTTCCATTCGCGCCAATCTTTGAAGAGGCCATCAATAAAGATCTCTTTCCCAACGTGGAATTGTTCGCTCATCGAAAGCGTGGGATGGAAAACAGCCGGAAAACCACCCAAAGCGACCGAGATTGAATCAACAACATCGTTGACCTGGCCATCCAGGTCAACCATTTGCCAGGCTTCCTGAAGCGCCAGGATATCCGGATGAAAATCTAGGATTGCCTGGATCAATTTTTGTCGATCCGCAGTCATTTTTTCACGACCACCGGCGATGTTATAAGACATGATCCGCAAGCTGGTCTGCATCAAGCGAATTCCCTCACCAAGCCTCGACATACGAATAGTGAATTTCCGGACAAAAGTATTATATCAAGGGAATGATTCGAACCGGCTGAACCTTAAACAATATTCATAAAAAATATTTTTCCATCACCGTTGCATTTTCTATCAAAGTGTCGTATAAATGATCAATTCCCATGCTTGGTAAGTTAAAGATAAAAATAAGGAATACACCCATGAACTTTGTGTACTTATCTCCGCACTTTCCGCCGAATTATTATCTTTTTTGTGTAAATCTCAATCGGTTAGGTGTAAATGTTTTAGGAATTGCTGACGAACCATTTGACCGGCTTAGGCCAGAATTAAAGGCCTCGTTGAAAGAATATTATCGAGTCTCTGATATGCATAACTACGATGAGCTGTTACGAGCCTGTGGATATTTCACCCATCGCTATGGCAAGCTTGATCGCTTAGACTCACAGAATGAATATTGGCTTGAAACCGAGGCGCAATTGCGTACTGATTTTAATATTTTTGGGCTGAAAATTGATGATATGCCCAAGATAAAGCGTAAAAGCGCCATGAAACAATACTTTATTAAATCGGGTGTGCCTGTGGCACGTGGAAAAGTTATTCATACGCTTGCTGACGCCAAACGATTTATTAAGGAAACCGGTTATCCGGTTGTGGCAAAACCTGACATAGGCGTCGGCGCAGCAAAAACCTACAAAATTCATAATGACCTTGAACTAGAACAATTTATTGCCCAAAAACCGCCCGTCGATTACATTATGGAAGAATTTATCGCCGGAATTATCTGTACCTTCGATGGGCTCACCGATCGAGATGGAAATATCGTTTTCTTTACCTCCCACCAATACAGCCAGGGAATCATGGAGACGGTGATTAATGACGATATTATGTACTATTATTCTTTGAGAGACATTCCTCCCGATTTAGAAGAGGCTGGCCGAAAGATCATAAAGACCTTTGATATTCGCGAAAGGTTTTTCCATTTCGAATTTTTCCGTACACCGCAAGAACAACTCGTCGCCCTTGAAGTTAATATCCGTCCCCCAGGTGGATTAACGACAGATATGTTTAACTATGCGAATGACATTGATATTTATCGAGAATGGGCGAATATCATCGTCTATAACAAGTTCATGGACACCTACTCCCGCCCTTATCATTGCTGCTATGTGGGTCGAAAATACAATCGCGGCTATGTTCACCCCCATGAACAAATCCTGGCTGCCTACGGCGCTAATTGTATTCCTCACCATGAGCCGATCAGCGGCGTCTTTAGCGCCGCCTTGGGTGATTACGGATATTTAGTCCGCTCACCCGATTTAGAAGAAGTAATTGAAATCGCCGATTATATTCACCAACGCGCCTGAGGGAATTGGAGATTCTATGAACATCGAATATCATAAGTGGTGGAGCGATCATCTTAATCAAGATATGGAGTTGAAAGTTTTTGGTCATTCCGGAAAACCGGTGATCGTGTTCCCTTGTCAGGGCGGCAGGTTTTTTGAGTGGGAAGATTTTCACATGATAGATGCCATCCATTGGTTCATCGATGAAGGGAAAATCCAGCTATTTACTGTTGACAGCGTTGATAAACAATCTTGGGCAAATTGGAACACGCATCCTGCTGACCGCGGCCGCCGCCACGAAGATTATGATCGCTATATCATCCATGAAGTTGTCCCGTTTATCCGCAATCGCACAAATCCCGAGCAAAAAATGATCGCTACCGGCTGCAGCATGGGTGGTTTTCATTCGAGCAATTTCTTTTTCCGTCACCCAGACGTTTTTGATACTTTGCTCGCTATCAGCGGTCCATTCAGCCTTAAGATCTTTGTTGGCGACTACGTGGATGAAAATATTTACTACAACAGCCCCCTGGCTTACCTTTCTAGTCTGAATGATTCGTGGTTTTTGGACCAATATCGCCAAAGTAGAATCGTTGTTTGCTGCGGACAAGGCGCCTGGGAAGAACGAATGTTGGCTGATACCTACTCCCTCAAACATATTTTAGAAGAAAAGGGTATTCCGGCCTGGATCGATATCTGGGGATATGACGTCAACCACGATTGGCCCTGGTGGCATAAAATGGTTCCCTACCATCTTAGTCAGATGGATCTTTAGCCATTCTTTGGAATTATGGACGCGTACAAGATTGCATTTCAGGGTGAACCAGGCGCCTATAGTGAGGGGGCTGCACTTGAGTATTTTGGAGCAGAGGCGACCACCCTGCCTTGCCATGCCTTCGAAGACGTATTTTCGGAAGTGAGCCAGGGACGAGCAACGCATGGGATATTGCCAATTGAAAATTCATTGGCGGGCAGCATCCATCGTAATTATGATTTGCTGCTTCGAAATGATTTGTTTATTGTCGGTGAACATCATCACCGCGTCAATCACTGCCTGTTAGCTTTAACAGGCATTAGCCTGGAGGATCTTGGTGAGGTTCATTCTCATCCCCAAGCCTTGGCCCAATGTGAAGGCAATATTACCCGCCTAAACCTTAAGCAAGTGGTTGAAGCAGATACCGCAGGCAGCGCCCGCTGGCTCAGTCAATCCAACGAGCGCCAGGTCGGCGTGATTGCCTCCCGCCGGGCTGCTCAGGTGTACGGGTTGAATATCTTGATTGAAAACTTCGAAGATAATCCCGCGAATTACACCCGTTTTCTCATTACTGCCTCACAGCCATTGACCTCAGCCGGCATCGACCCGGATCATTTTAAAACCTCGATTGTTTTCAGCATGCCAAACCGCCCCGGTATTCTATTCAAAGCAATGAGTGTGTTTGCCTTACGTGACATCGACCTGACAAAGATTGAGTCACGACCGATTCCTGGCAGCCCGTGGGAATATATGTTTTACATCGATTTTGCCGGTTACGTGAAATCCCCCGTCTGTGAACGCGCCCTTGCGCACCTTGAAGAGCTCACCGTATTCCTCCGCGTGTTGGGTTCTTACCCAAGACATCAAATTCAATATTAATCATGACAGCCGTTCTAAATCCAATAATCTATCTTGATTATGCAGCCACCACGCCTGTGGATGATCGAGTGCTGCAAGCGATGCTGCCGTATTTCCAGGGGATCTTTGGCAACTCATCCTCTGTGCACACTTTCGGTCAGCAGGCCGAAGCAGCTTTGGAAGCTGCAAGGGAGAAAATCGCAACTGCGCTTGGTTGTTCACCTGGCGATGTGCTTTTTACGAGCTGCGGGACCGAATCTGATAACCTGGCCTTGCGCGGCACGGCGATCTCTGCAAAACACGAACGGGGAGCCAATCATCTTCTGATTAGCCCAGTCGAGCACCACGCAATTTCAAAAACCGCTGAGCAGCTCGCCTCAATTTATGGATTCGAATTGGAATACTTGCCGGTAGATTCATTTGGGTTGGTTGACCCGCAGGAAGTCGCAAAAAGGCTGCGCGCCGATACCGCCCTGGTATCCGTCATCTATGCCAACAACGAAATCGGGACGATTAATCCGATTGCTGAAATTGGAGCGATCTGCAGAGGAGTGAAGATCCCATTTCATTCCGATGCAGTCCAGGCTGCGGCATATCTGCCTGTTGATACCTCGAGCCTGAACGTTGATCTGCTCTCACTAGGAGCGCATAAATTTTATGGCCCAAAAGGAATCGGAGCACTTTATGTCAATAAAGCCACCACATCCAGGCTGACCCCGGCCCAGACGGGTGGAGGGCAGGAATTCGGGCTGCGGGCTGGCACGCATAATATTCCTTACATTGTGGGGATGGCTGAAGCGCTGCATCTCGCCCAGACTGAGCGAATGCATCGCATCGATAAACTTCAACCGATGCGGGATTACCTCATCGGCAATGTGCTTGAAAATGTACCTGATACGCGTTTGACAGGGCATCCTACCATGCGCATGCCAAATCACGCCAGTTTTGTCTTCGAGAACGTGGATGGCAACGCGCTGCTTACGCTCTTGGATGTCGAGGGCTTTGCCTGCTCCTCAGGATCCGCATGTAAGACAGGCAACCCTGAACCATCCGAGGTTTTGATCGCCATGGGGATCAGCAGAAGCTGGGCGCTTGGATCGCTGCGTGTAACCTTGGGTCTACATACAACGTCAGAGCAGGTTGAACGTTTTGTCCAGATATTACCGGGGGTGGTTGAACGCATTCGCCGGACGAGGCAGAATCAACAATGAGTGAAAAAGAACGCGTCGTCGTAGCCATGAGCGGTGGAGTGGATAGTTCGGTAGCCGCAGCCTTGCTACTCCAGCAAGGATATCAGGTAATTGGGATGATGATGCGTCTGTGGAGTGAAAGCGGGAGCGAAGAAAATAACCGCTGCTGCACACCCGACGCAATGGCCCAGGCCCGGCGCGTGGCGGCGATCCTTGGCATTCCATTCTACGTGGTTGATGCGAAAGAAATTTTCTACAAAACGGTCGTCACCTATTTCTTAGAAGGGTATTCACAAGGTCAAACCCCAAATCCTTGCCTGGTCTGCAATCGCCAGATACGCTGGGAATTTCTCTTGCAGCATGCGCTAAACCATGGCGCCAAATATTTAGCCACCGGGCATTATGTCCGCATCGAAGAAAATTCCCAAACAGGCTATCAGCTTTACCGCGCAGTGGATTTAGCAAAAGACCAATCCTATGTCCTCCATGTGCTCAACCAGGAGAAATTAGCACATGCCAGGTTCCCGCTTGGGAATTATCCGAAAAGCGAAATTCGAAAAATTGCTCAGGAGCTCGGCCTTCCCGTCGCCCAGCGCCCAGATAGCCAGGATCTGTGCTTTCTAGGAGATGGCGATTACCGCGAGTTCATTAATCGCAATCATCCCGCCGGCGTTACACATGGGCCGATCATTAATCAGGCCGGCGAATTGGTTGGCGAGCATCAGGGTCTTCCCTTCTATACCATCGGCCAGCGCAAAGGCCTGGGGGTGGCATCGACAAAACCTCTCTATGTAATCGAAAAAGACCTTGCCCGAAACCTGCTTGTCGTTGGAGAAGTTGCAGCATTAGGCAAACAGGAGCTAATTGCTAATCAGGTAAATTGGATATCTGGGGTTGCACCTCAAGAAGCCTTTCGGGCTGAAATAAAGATCCGTTACAAAGCCAACCCGGCCTGGGGTTGGGTTACTCCTGAACCCGATCGACAGATAAGCATTCGGTTCGATGAACCCCTTCGGGATATTACCCCTGGCCAGGCAGCCGTTGTGTATACTGGCGATCTATGCCTCGGCGGCGGCATTATCACCTAAGGTATAGGTGTATATTGACAAGAGCCTTCACACACGAAATGACTTGGATACCCACATAAAAAAATCCCTCTGCAATCTAACCTGGCAGAGGGATTTTCATATTTTATGCGATGAAATTAGACGACTGTTACGTTTGCAGCCTGCAAACCCTTCGGCCCATTCTCGATGGTGAATTCAACCTGTTGACCTTCCTGCAGGCTGCGATAACCATCCGACTGAATCGCCGAAAAATGGACAAACACGTCCGGACCACCCTCGCGCTCAAGGAAGCCATATCCTTTGCTCGCATTGAACCACTTAACCTTGCCAGTAACACGCTCGCTCATTCGAAAATTCTCCTTTACATCAAATAAATATTGTTTCTCGATAGCAGGTCAGTTGATAGCTGCTTTGAAGAAATAGATTAAACAAAGCAAGCCGATCCCATCGGTTGCTCCGATAGACCGGCTTTCATATCAATCACAAAAGTACTCACCTACCATCTTACTGTTCGATAGTTTATCAGCCTTAATATATTCCGTCAAGGAATTTCAGCTAACCTTTGCTGGAATATTTTTTTATCCTCCCTGGGTTGTTCGGGTGGTTGGTGATAAGATAAGCTGCTTTGGATAACATATTCAATATCCTCATGAGTAAAACTTAATTCCTAAGGGAATGATGCGCAACGATAATCGATTTACCAAATCTGGCGACTTGATCCAATTGGTCAGTCCGACAAATAAGGTTTTTATTCTTCGCCTTATGGAGGGATCCGAATTTCAGACCCATCGTGGAGTGTTATCCCATAATGAACTCATCGGCAAACCCTGGGGAAGCAAGGTTTTTACGCATAACGGCAGCGAGTACTCCCTGCTCCAACCCGGATTAGTTGATATTTTAAAGGAAACCCGCCGAAATACGCAAATCCTTTACCCGAAGGATATTGGCTTTATCTTAATCACCCTTGCGATTGGTCCAGGCGTCCACGTCATTGAAGCAGGTACCGGGTCTGGAGCGTTAACCACGGCTTTGGCATGGGCGGTAGGACCCCAAGGTCGGGTGACCAGCTATGAAACCAGGCAAGAAATGCACAACCTGGCTCGCAAGAACTTAGAAAAAGTTGGGTTGTTTGATCGGGTAGATTTCAAACTTAAAGATATTGGCGATGGTTTTGATGAAGAAGGAGCGGATGCCTTGTTCTTGGATGTCCCAAATCCATATGATTATTTAGACCAGGTGCGGTCAGCATTGAAACCTGGCGGTCACTTCGGATCGATCTTACCCACGGCGAATCAGGTTGTCAAACTATTAACTGGCTTGAACCATTCCAGTTTTTCCTTTATCGATGTGTGCGAAACCCTGCTGCGATTTTATAAACCGATCCCCGATCGCTTTCGTCCAACGGATCGGATGGTCGCCCATACCGGTTTTCTGATTTTCGCCCGGTCGATGCTCTCTGAGGACGAACCCTCTGGAGAAAACAATTACGAGGAGATCCAGAGTGATGAAGGGCTTGAAACGTGGAT
The DNA here is from genome assembly GCA_963770655.1 of uncultured Chloroflexia bacterium. Taxonomy (GTDB): domain Bacteria; phylum Chloroflexota; class Anaerolineae; order Anaerolineales; family UBA4823; genus CAZAGA01. Next base: position 267,458 of record CAVYQO010000009.1, read on the forward strand.
TACCGATCAACCCTGACTCCTGCTGAAATTTCCAAACTTCTGGCCGTAGTTTCTGATCCTGAGGGGGATGCACCCTACCCAGAATTTCCGATGCTTTCTGAAATCCTTGTCGGGGAGCCCAAACCTGCCGCGGTATTGATCCCGCTCTTTTTGCATCAAAATCAATGGTGGGTGTTATTTACCAGGCGGAATGCCAATTTACCCGAACACAGCGGGCAGGTGGCTTTCCCAGGCGGCAGGGTCGATCCTGAAGATCCTGACCTGCAGTGGACCGCCCTGCGCGAAACCTGGGAAGAAACCGGAATCGTACCCGCAGATGTCACGATCCTTGGAAAGCTGCCGGAATTCCTGACGATTACGAACTACCTGGTAACTCCATTTGTTGGCTATATTCCCTGGCCATACCCTTTACAGCCGGCTCACGAGGAAGTTAGTCGGATTTTCAAAATACCTCTGAACTGGCTAGCCGATCCGCAAAATCACGAAGAACGCCAACGGGCGCTCCCATCCCCATTTTCCCCGGTTTCCGTCATTTACTTTAAGGAATATGATGGCGAGGTTTTATGGGGCGCTAGCGCCCGGTTCACTGTGATTTTATTAGATATCCTATTCAAAAATGGAACCAGCTTAAAATAAAAAAACAGGGCCAGTCACCAAATGAACTGGCCCTGTTTTATCAATCGAACGATTATTAACCTTCGTCTTCCTTCTTACCGCGTTCAACTACTTCAGGTTCAAAGGTTGCAGTTTCATACTCAGGTTGAATTTCTTCACCTGCTTGAGCGGTGACAACAACGATGATTTCGTCTTCGTCAACCAGGACATCCACTGCACTGGAAAGGGCAAGATCACGGACATGGATTGCCTGGCCAATCTCTGTAAGACCACTCACGTCGATCGTGATGCGCTCTGGCAAATCGCGCGGCAGCGCTTCCACTTCTAATTGCTCGAGTGCTTGCACCAACACGCCGTTATAATTTTTGACTGCGGGAGACTCGCCGAAAAGTTCGAGGTTAACTTTAGCGCGCAACTTCTCTGTGAGGGAAACCTCAAGAAAATCGAGGTGCAAAAAACTGCCTGTCACTGGCTGGCGCTGTTTTTCGCGAAGAATTGTGGTATGCGCCTTGCCATCTACCTCTACAACAACCAACTGCGAGGAAGTGATTGTCGGCAGAATTCGGCTTGTTTCATGCATATCTAGCGTAATCAGAATCGGGCTTGTCGAACGCCCATAGATAACTCCAGGTAAACGACCAGCTCGACGAAGCGCCTTTACCTGTTTCCCGATAACTTTCCGGGGTTGTGCTTTGAATACAACGTCTTTCATTATTTCCTTCCTTAGGGCGCCTCTCACCCAAGAGGTTTCTGGGTTACCCTCGCCCTTACGGGATAATTCCGGATAAAACCGGTTAGAATTTTGGCATCGATTGCCAGACTTAATCCAGCAATCGCACCAGTATTAATGTTTTTTGTTGAATAAGAGTTTCATCAAGAATAGTACAAGACCTACTACCAATCCGGTTGAAACTCCAAATAACACAGCCTGACGAGTATCGAGTGTCGTTTCCACACTGCCATCAACATTTCCAGCGAATAAAAAGATGGAGCGATTAGTATCACCCTCAACTTTCCTAGCGACCGTCAAAACCGACCGAGATTCGCTCATTTGCACGTTTTGAGCATAGACCACACTTGCCATGCTATTGCTCATGATCAGCTCATTCGTATGGATTAGCCCCGCCCCGCCAGATTCGATCATTGCATTCCCGGCCTTGATTGCTCCGGCTCCGCTCTTTGTCATCGTGAGGTTCTGAGCCACAATATGAGCCGCAGAAGAATTGGACATGGTCAGGTTTTCAGCCGATATCTCCTGGACATTCTCCTGATTTAGTTCAACAGTTTCTGGATCAGCCATAGGATCACTTTCAACAATGATCTCTACAGCCTTATTATCGATTGGTTCTGCTGATCCGTTGTCTAAAGGGATCGAGGATTTCGAAGTTTTTGGCATATAATTTCTCCTACAAGGACAGCCACCACGGCACGGGCAAAAAAAAAGCGCCTCACTGCGAGGCGACCCTCGAATTGCGGGTGTAATTTTAGCTGTTTTTAGAATTCTAGTCAATAGGTATTTGGAGCACTTATCTGCCTTTTGTCAATTCGGCAAATGATGAATATTGCAAAATCGGAATCTTCTTATACGCAATCCCAGGTTTTTAGCAGCGAGATCGGCGGCATCAAACTGCCATTTTGCTCAAAACCTGGCTTACCCAATTGGAATCAAATCACTCCAAGCACTGGATTAATTGCCAACCTTTTCCCGCGCAATACCCCTGGAAAGATCCTATATCTTGGCTGTGGGCATGGCGCCGGCGCCGCAGCCATCGCTCGTCTGTCGCCAGAATCAGAAATCACCTGTTGCGACACGAACCTGATCGCCTTACGCATGACAGAAGAAACCCTGAGGATAAATTCGCTTTCGAATGGAAAAATCCATCCTCCGATTGAGCTAATAAATTCTGAACAAGGAACTTATCGTTCTGTGATAATTGAATTACCAAAAAGCCGGCGCCTGACTCAACGCTGGTTGGTGCAAGCCTGGAATGCAGTTCAGCCTGGCGGCGAATTATTCCTGGCTGGGGCAAATGAGTTTGGCGTCAAATCCACAATTAAGGATGCGCAGATGTTATGGGGACAGCCAGCGATCCTTGGGTACAAGAAGGGCTGTCGTTTAGCCAGGTTCAAGAAAACCAACCCATCCGTTCAGGCGCCAACCTGGGCTGTCCAACCTGGAATTGCGTCTGGAACCTGGTATCCATTAACCCTTTCAATCGTCGAGCACACCCTGGCCCTTGTCAGTTTACCTGGAATTTTCTCCTTTGATCGCCTGGACACTGGAACCCGCGCCCTATTGGAAAATATCGAGATACCCTCCTCTGCCAGAGTTCTCAGATCTCGGCTGCGGATATGGGATTCTCGGAATATTTGCTAGTATAAAAGGCGCTTTAACAGTGGATTTTGTGGATAACAACCTGCTAGCAGTCGCCGCGACCCAAGAAAATCTTCGCCGTCAAAATCTGGTCCATGCGAGTGTCCTTCCTGGGGACGTTCTGGAGTCTGTAGAGGATCGCCAATACGATTTGATCATCACTAATCCGCCATTCCATGCCGGCCAGCCAGTCGATTACCAGATGGCGGAAGCATTCATTGACCCAGAGCTGCAGCCATTTAGCGCCTGACGGTCAATTTGTTCTTGTAGCAAACCAGTTTATTCGGTATGATACTTTCATGAGACCATTTTTTGCAAATATAGAATTAATCAATACCAGCGCCGGCTTCAAGGTTTGGGCGGGGAAAATATAAACATATAGTATCGTGAATGGCTTATCAGTGGATAGGCGTAAAATATTCTGACCTTTATCATTGGTAAGGTTTATACTATCGTTATCTTAAAATCATCATCGCGAACTATTCATCTTTCACCGGATGTAAGTAGGAGTAGGAATGGAAAAACAAATCAAACGAAGAATCGGAATACTGACCAGCGGCGGTGATGCACAAGGGATGAACGCCGCGGTCCGGGCAGCGGTGCGTACTGCTCTGGTGAGAGGCGTTGAAATATATGCCATCTATGAAGGATATGAGGGGATGGTTCAGGGTGGAGATTTTATTCGTAAGATGACTTGGAATTCGGTCAGTGGGATATTACAGAAAGGGGGCACCGTCATCGGTACGGCGCGTTCCGATGAATTCCGCACCCATCCGGGTCGGTTGAGAGCAGCAAAAAACCTGATCGAACAAGGCATCGACAGTTTAATCATTATTGGCGGCGATGGATCCTTGACAGGCGCTAACTTGTTCCGCCAGGAATGGCCAGGATTAATAGCCGAATTGGTCCAGTCCCATCAAATATCTGAATTAATGGCCTGCCGAACACCCTAACATGATCATCAGCGGGTTGGTCGGTTCAATCGATAACGATATGGCTGGAACGGATATGACGATTGGGGCAGACTCGGCTCTGCATCGAATCACGGAGGCGGTAGACGCGATCAGCAGCACTGCCGCGAGCCACCAGCGATGTTTTGTGGTGAAGGTCATGGGGCGAAACTGCGGATATCTCGCCCTGATGGCTGCCCTGGCCACAGGCGCGGATTGGGTATTAATTCCCGAAAACCCGCCGGATGTCGACAATTGGCAGGAGGTGATGGTCAGCCGCTTGAAAAACGGCCGCCTGGCTGGCCGGCGGGATGCGATCGTAATTATGGCTGAGGGTGCTCAAGATCGCCATGGGAACTATATCGGCAGTACCGAAGTTGCAAAAGTGTTAGAAGAAGGACTTGGCGAGGAAGTACGCGTGACGGTCCTTGGTCATGTCCAGCGCGGTGGTACCCCAAGCGCGTTCGACCGAAATTTTAAGCACCCAGCTTGGTTACGCTGCCCTGGAAGATGTCTTATCGTCCACGCCAGAATCTGAACCTCAATTGATTGGGCTACGCGGAAACCGGATTATGAAGTCGCCTTTAATGGAATGCGTCCAAAAAACCCGCGCTATCGGAGATTTGATCGCTGCGCATGAATATGAAAAGGCGATGGACGCCCGAGGAACCAGTTTCAAAGAATTTTTAATACCTTGCTAACCATGCTGCGTTCCTTGCCGCATACCCCTCAACCCGGCCAGAAAAGACTTCGCTTGGCAGTGATGCATTCTGGCGCTCCATCTCCAGGGATGAATGCTGCCGTCCGTGCTGCGGTACGAATTGGCCTGGATAATGGGCATATTTTGCTCGGTATTCATAACGGTTTTCAAGGATTAATTAATGGCGAAGTTGAAGAGCTAGCCTGGATGAGTGTAAATGGCTGGGGCACTCGCGGTGGGGCTGAATTAGGCACCAATCGAAAAATTCCAGCCGGCAGTGATTTCTACTCCATCGCCCGAAATATTGAAAAATATGAAATTCAAGGTTTGCTAATTATCGGCGGTTGGTCTGGCTACGAATCTGCTTATCAGTTAATCAACTCACGCACCAATTACCCAGCTTTTAATATTCCCATCGTTTGCTTGCCAGCCACAATTAATAATAATCTACCGGGTTCTGATCTCAGCATCGGCGCTGATACCGCATTAAATAATATTACCGAGGCAGTTGACAAAATCAAAGACTCCGCGGTTGCCCAAAATCGCGTATTTGTCGTCGAAGTGATGGGACGCACCTGCGGCTACCTGGCGTTGATGAGTGGACTGGCAACAGGGGCTGAACGGATCTACATGAGTGAAGAAGGGGTGTGTTTACGTGATTTAATGAGTGATATCGATCGGATGAATGCAAGTTTCGAACACGGCAAGCGGGTTGGTTTAATTATCAGAAGCGAAGGCGCAAATGATGTCTACAGCACATCCTTGGTTGCTGCCTTATTTGAAGAAGAAGGTCATAATTTGTACGACGTCCGGCAGTCAATTCTCGGTCATCTGCAGCAGGGTGGCAACCCATCTCCTTTTGATCGAATTCAAGCCACGCGTTTCGCAACACGTTGCATCAATTTCTTGATCGATCAAGTCGACAAAGGTGCAACCGACAGCGCATTTATTGGATTGCAAGGAAAAGATTTGTTATTTCATCCCTTGGAAGATTTCCACCGGATGGCTAATTCAACCTACCAGAGACCTAAAGAACAATGGTGGTTAAACTTGCTGCCGATTGTCCGTTCGCTTGCTGAACCAGAACCGTCCCTGCTGCATGGGAAGAACTGATAATTACAGGAATAAATTTGGTTAGCCATCAACGATCTTTTGAAAGTCCTGAGAGCGCTTCGCCAATTGTTACTCGTTCTGTAGCCGCTGGTTTGCTGAATGAATATTGTGATATCTATCAGTTCCCTGGATGGCAGCGTTTCGCCCTAAAGCTGATCAGCTATTTCCCGCAGGGTGTAGCACGCTCCACTATCTCAAGGTTTGAAGGATTCAGTGGACTAGAATATTCCATTGTCCAGACGCTTCAGATCGGCCAGCTCGTTCAGGAGCGGCTAAATGATTACCGCGATGTAAAGGGACCGTTTCCAGCAATCACGATTGGAAGCGCATTAGGCGGGGCAAGCGCTCATCTAGCCCTGGCATTAGGCGGCCCTTTTTTACCTCAAGCGTTTGTGCTTACCTTGCGCGGTGGGTCTTTTGATGGCGACGCCGCTGCCTATTTCGAACAATCTGCAGATCTTGCTCAAGAATTTGTTCGCAATAACCCTGGAGTTCTAACCATCCAGCATTTTGATCCGGTACACGATGAATGGATGACTCGTTACGTAAATCACATCCGCTTCAAGCTTTTAAGCCTTCCCTCAGAGTATGCCGCTTACATCAAAGCGAATTTGATGCCTGGCGGGACGATCTGCTATTTAGATTGCCGTGCAAAGTGGCTTCGCTATCGTGTGGCAAAGAATTCAGTATTTCAAGTTGGCGGATGGGGCGATATTGCCCCACAGGAATTTTTAGACGGCAGCGAGCGGCTAGAAATCTATCGCCGGAAGCAGAGGTTAAAAGCCAGATCTTGGAAGCTCTCCGGTTATTCGATCGAGGAAGGTCCTGAATCCGAATGGGGCAGCGAACCTGGTTTGGATGAAGAAATTCGGGTTTTTTGCCTACAGAATGGGTATACATTTCTTAAGATCAGTTTGCCTGAACCCCACAACTTTTCTACGTTAGCCTTCCGAGCTGTCCAAAATTTAATTAACAAATCGGATCAAACACCTTCAGGCGTGCTGATTGAGATGTTTTCCCAATTCGACGCCTCGGCTGTGATTAAAGGCGGATTGCTGCCGCTGTGGCTGGTGTTTAATACCCTTGACAGCCAGAAATACCTGGAGCAAATGCTCAGCGAGTTTCCGGCTGACAAACCTGTTTTCTTTTCGCCCCTGGCAACCTTTACGCAAACACCTGACCTGGCTGCTTGGTCCACATGGGGAGAAACCTTGAATGGATTCGACTGGCGGAATATCGGGACGCGGCCGAGCCATTATCCCGCCAATTCGGCGACCTTGATCGATTGGACAAAGCCGCTCCACGCCTGGATTGCCGAAAATTCAAACCCAATCACAGCTAAGCTTAACTGGCGATGATCTTGCCAGGTTGGCCGAAGCAATTCATCCATGAGGAATCCGTGTCCTTTTCGTATCGCAACTCTCCTGCCAACCCAACGTCATCAACGAAGCGCTCGCCAAGAAATTCCTATCGATCCTATGGATGTTTCGCGTGTGGCTGCTGGCCTTTGTACCTACTTGCAGCAATCTTGGGCGTATTTTCAGCAATCTACTTTTTTGCACCTAGCAGGACGAATATTCTTCTGCTCGGCATTGATGGGACTCCACCTGGCAGTGATGCCGGCAGAAGCGACACAACTATCCTGTCAACATTTTTAACCGCCAAACCGTATATTGGTATGGTTTCAATCCCCAGAGATTTATGGGTGAATATTGAAGGTTATGGTCAAAATCGGATCAATACGGCCCATTTCTTTGCCGAGGCAGCCGTTCCAGGCAGTGGGCCAGGGTACGCCCTGCGAACTATTGAGAATAATTTTGGGATCAACGTCAATTATTATTTGAGAATTAAATTCGAAGGCTTTAAGGATGTCTTCGATGCGATGGGAGGCGTCAATATTGAATTGAGCCAGCCGATCGCAGGGTATGAAGCTGGCAAGCACCATCTGACCGGTCGGAAGGCTTTAGCCTTTGCTCGTAACCGGACCGGCAGCGATGACTTTTATCGCATGGGTCAGGCTCAAATTATCCTCAAAGCTGCCTACCGGCAAATGATCGCCCCCCAAAACTGGTGGCGATTCCCAGCGGTTCTGGCTGCTCTAGTACGGTCGGTGGATTCCAATATACCGATTTGGCTCTGGCCCCGGCTGGGTTTTAATCTGCTGCGGGTCGGCCCAGGTGGAATCGACTCTCGAATGATCGATCGGGACATGGTCACAGCGACGATTACCGATCAAGGCGCCAGCGTTCTACTCCCGAATTGGGAGCGGATTAACCCCCTATTATTGGAAATATTTGGTCAGTGATTCATTACGCAGCGCGTCATAAACTATGTTACAATCCGAGTGAAAATGGTATATGGAAAATTTTAAAGTTATTGCCACCAATCGAAAAGCCAGTCACGAATTTTTTCTCCTCGAACGGTATGAAGCAGGTATTTCCCTCCATGGAAGCGAGATCAAATCGCTGAGGGCTGGTCAGATCAGTCTCGCGGAAGCCTATGTGCGCATTGATGGACGAGAAGCCTGGCTGATGGACGCGCATATCGCGCCGTACGAGCAGGCCAGTATTTATAACCACGACCCTCGCCGCCCTCGTAAACTCCTGCTCCACCGAGCAGAGATTCGCCGGCTGTGGAACGAAATCCGCCAAAAGGGAGTGACCATCGTACCGACGAAGGTTTATTTAAAAAATGGGCGAGCTAAAGTCGAAATTGCCGTCGCAAAAGGGAAAAAACTTTATGATAAGCGCGACGCCATGGCAAAACGAGACGCAGATAGAGAAATCGAACGCCACTTTCGAGATGATCATCGCTGATGAAAACCTATACAATCAATGCAATCAACCAACTGCGGGATGAAGAAAAACGCGAGATATATCAGCGGATCATTCCGCCTGAACTAATCGAAAAATTTGCAATTGATCCGAGTTATCGGGATAACCAAAACCACAGCCTGGTCAATTTGCGCTGCACACCAGGTACAAGCACCATGGAAATGGAGCTTTACCATCGATTTGGCTTTCCCGACCCAATCCTATTTGGACAAATCACCGACACCATTCATGGTCAGATCCATATCCTATTTTATGTGTTGAGCGATCCGTTCTCGCCGCGCTTTGACGTAGATTGCCTTCCGAATGGAACGCCGACCCAGTTCGGAACACAATCGCGTAATCTTCAGGCTGAGCTTTCGTCATTTTAATTTTGGCTTAGCGCCTGGACAGATCCGGCGTGGTTTACACCTTTTGGGTTCAGCGATTCATTCCTTCGAGAATTTTGTGGCCAGTTTGGGACATGAGCTCTACTTTGCTGAACCACTTTATTATCACAATGCGATTATTTTTGAGCGTTATGGTTTCGCTTACCAAAAGGGGCGAAAACTCATGGAGCGGATACAGGATGGGTTTAGCGAGCATGGCGATCTACACAGAAAATTAGATGGCTCGTCGCCATTCCGAATGACCGCAGCAGCAGAAAGCATCCGTCTGCGCTCCTGGGCGATACACGACAATATCTTAGAGGATACCTTTACTGATGTGACGATGTATAAATGGATCGGTAAATCTGCGGGGATAAACACCGCGAATCTCTGCCCCTGGTAAATTCACCTTCCTCTTCTTATTCTAGCAATAACCACCATTGACGATTTGGGCATAACTTGATAATATTCATCATATTCCAAATCAATAAGTCACTTTCTTGAGGAGTGAGGTGTTTATATGTTAGCAGATACTATTCAAACTGAAGTTTTGTTAACCCCATCTGCTGTTGAAGCAGTCAAATCACTGCTGGCCAAGCGCAATCTTGAAGGCTATGCCCTGCGTGTTTTTGTCTCTGGGGGTGGCTGCTCCGGTTTTCAATATGGTATGGCTTTAGAAGGCAATATCCGTGAGAACGATATAACTAGTGAATTTGATGGCGTCCAGGTAGTCGTCGATGAAATTTCAATTGACTATTTACGCGGTGCTACCATTGATTATGTCGATGATGTGATGGGAAGCGGTTTTAAAATCGAAAATCCCAATGCTGTTTCAGCCTGCGGCTGTGGCAGCTCATTCCGGACCAAGGACTCTGCTGGCGGCGGAGAAGGTTCTGGCTGCGGCTGTCATTAAGAAAGGTTAATTCTCGATTGTAAAAAGAGACCGGCGATATCGGTCTCTTTTTTATTATCGGCCTCTCAAAAAGGAAATCAACAATCCAAAAAATCCCAAAACAGCCATTCCGACAATAATAAACCCAATCGGAATCCGATCCTGTTGAGTGGATGCAGAAACTGGCAAGAAGGTTGGGACAGACACCTCGCCTGGAGGCGTGAACGTTGGCAGCCGGGTAGGAGGGATATCGACCAAATACTGGGCAGCCAGTGTTGGATCGATGGTCGCAGTAACCCGTGGTGTATTGGTGGCTGGCGGTTGGATAATCGGTGCATTTCCACGCACTTCGACCAGGTCTTTCCAAATCCAGGCAATCCCACCAGGCACGCCTGGATAAGATATCATAATCCAATCGCCGACAACCGTCCTACCCAAAGCAGGCGCTTGTTGTCCTTCAATCAAGACACCCACGATTTCATAGCCCAAGGTTCCCGGTCCAGAACGAACATTTGCAAATCCTTGTTCGTTATTTAAGACAATCACGCTCGCCCCAAGTGGAGAACCTGTGACTGTTGGAACTGAACCCGTAGGTATTTGGAAATTTCGACTGGCCTGGGCTCCAGAAAACCACAGGAATATTACAGAACCGCAAATCAGGCTAACCAATAAGCCTAACTTGGCGAGTGTTCGCTGCATACAACCTCCGAGATACCGAATTTCATTAATGACGATTATAATCTAGGTTTGTGAAGAACTTGTGTCGGACAGTGCACCTCAAAACAGGCAACACATTTCTTCACAGAGGAAAATCATGGAACAACGGATCTACCATGGCCAGATAACCCCAAAAGACGTTGCCCAGGCTTTAATGGGAGAATTCAACCGAGGAAATTTTAAGTCGCAAACTTTTGGGAATGATAAAAATTTGACCGTGCAAATCACCACCAATGATTGGCTGCGATCCGGTGGGCAAACTGCATTAAGTGTTACCCTTCGCCAGGTTGAAGATGGCGTGGCGGTGCAAATCGGGAAACAAGCCTGGCTGGGTGTCGCAGCAAGCCTTGGGCAAACGCTCTTAACCGCCTGGCACCATCCGTGGAATGTTATTGGCCGGCTAGATGATCTTGCCCAGGATATACAATCGATCCAATTGACGGATGAAGTAACACAATTAATCGATGAAACCTTTCGTTCGGCAAGGGCAACCTTTGAATTATCTGAGCGCTTGCGAAGGACTGAGTGTGCGTACTGTGCAACGGCAAATCCGATTGGCGCTTCGCACTGTATTGCCTGCGGTGCACCCATGGGAGGGAATCAACCGCAGACTTGTTCAAATTGCGGTTTTGTGATTAAGGAAAATGAAAGCCGGTGCCCGAACTGTGGACGCCAGTTAAAAAAACTTTAGAGTAGGGTATCGAATTAGGGGGCTTGCAGAGATGATAAAGCCAGGGTCAGTGTAGGCAGCAATTGAGATTCATCAGTACTATCAATGGCTGAGAACGCAAATGTTTGTTGACCATTGATCCGAGATTCCAAGCGACTGATCAGCCGCTCAATTCCTGGAATGGCTTCAGTATATCCAACCTGAAATATGAAAAATGCAGCCCGCTCACGAAGCTTGAGGGGCATTTTGCGGTCCGCAAGAATATCCAGCAATTGATTGCCTGCATCACAACTTGCTTTAAATAATGAGGTGACTTGTGGGTCAATTGTCGAGTCAACACTGGCAGCTTCTAAAATGGCCAGTATCTGTGGAAATTGCATTTGGGACAGATGGTTAGTCAAATTTTGCCTGACAGGTTCGGGAGCCAGGTTCCCTTCTTCATCTGGTGTTAAAACTTCAGCAATCACCTTAATCAACTGCACACGAAAAATAAGGTCTACATCGGTTATTTTTGTATAACAAAGATAGGCAATTAACGCTGAAAATCGGGCAGCGCTGAGATTTTCCAGAATGGAAAGCCCAGCAAGACGATTATCGACATTAGGATCCGTCAACGCTTCAGCCGCAGCCCAAACTTTTGGAAACAGCTCAAAAGTACCTGAGCTGGCTTTTTGGAAATCAAACAAGGAAAGTTGCAAAGTACTGGCGCTTTCTGGGTCCAGGTGCATCAATGTGATTACTCTTCAGCCATCAAAAATATCAAAATGTAACAAAGTTACCATTTAGTATACATGAATGTTTGAAGCATTATTATCACAATTCACTATCAATTTCAAAACGATTAAAAATCATCCCAGGGTACATATGTCACTAGGACGATGTGATATTTATCACTATACGTGTACGTGAATCTCTTCCATACTATTTTATATTGGAGAGTTCTTTCATTTTATTAATTATTGAACCAGGAGGCGAGTAAACTCAGGCATAATATCTATCCAAGGATTTAATGAACTGCTACTTTTGACGCGGACCCTGAAATCGTTTTGACCGGTCCTTCCGAATAGTTTCACAGGAGGTGTTCTTTGTATCCGCGACCCGTTCACCCTGAAGATCCGAACCCAAATGTTCGTTTCCTAGAAGAAGTTAGCGAAGCGACAGCCGGCGTTGCCCGCCTTGAGATGTGCATTCAATGTGGCACGTGTGGAGGCTCTTGTCCATCTTCTCCTGATATGGATCATACCCCTCGAGCCTTATTTGCTCTGATTCGTGCAGGCTACCGTGAGGAAGTCCTGCGCAGCAATACACCCTGGGTTTGCGTGTCTTGTTATAACTGTGTTGTGCGCTGTCCTCAAGGGGTGCATATTACCGATGTTATGTACACGCTTAAAAGTCTGGCTATTCGGGCCAAACTTTACCGGGACGATACCCCTCCTGATTTCTCTGCTACCTTTGTCGAGATGGTGGAAAAGTACGGCCGTAGCTTTGAATTTGGCCTGGCAACTCGCTTTATCCTTAAACATCAGGTCAGGCGGTTGCGGAGTTCTGGTCCGATGGGCCTGGGGATGTTATCTAAAAAACGCATCTCGATGCGACCCAAACAAATCAAAGGAATTGATCAGTTAACGGCCATCCTGGATCGGGCCAAGGAATTGGAGGTGGTGCAATGAACAAATTTTTGTTCTACCCTGGCTGCTCGATGGAATCCAGCGCAAAGGCTTACGACGAGTCACTACAGGAAGTTCTAAAACCACTCGGTCTAGATTTCGAGACCATCGAGGATTGGAATTGCTGCGGTGCGACAGAATATGTTGGGATCAGCCTGACTCCTGCATATGCACTCATCGGGCGGAATCTCGCCCTGGCTGCCAATCAGGCGGACGGCACGGATACCGTCGTTGCATCATGCAGCGCGTGCTACCTAAACCTGGCAAAAGCAGACCATTACATGGCTGAGCGTCCCAAGCTAAATAATAACGTAAACACTGCGTTGGCTGCCGGAAATCTAAATTACACACCGGGTACCCTCAAAATCCGCCATCTACTTGACATCATTGTCAATGAAGTTGGCGTCGAAGAAATCAAAAAGAATGTTGTCAGACCCTTAAAAGGTTTGCGTGTCGCCCCATATGTTGGTTGTATGGTACCTCGCCCAGATTACGAACATCGTTGGTCGGATACTGAGTATCCAACCGAATTAGACCGGCTCCTCAAAGCGTTGGGTGCAGATGTTATCGATTTCCCCCTAAAAACACACTGCTGCGGCGGGCACATGACCCAGATCGGTCCAGATGTCGCTTTTGAGTTAATCCGCCGGTTGATTTCTGCAGCAGATCAGTACCATGCAGATATGATGGTCACCCTCTGCCCGATGTGCCAGCTCAACCTGGATGCTTACCAGGCCGAGACAAATCGCTATTTTAAGACTAATTACCACATGCCGATCATGTTCTTCACCCAGCTCATCGCCCTGGCGTTTGGGGTTGACCCGGTCAAGGCAGGATTTGGCCGTGAAATCGTGAGTGCCAAGGCCGCATTGAACCGGATTGATATTGAATTGCCAGAAACTGAAGAGCCAAAAGCCCAGTCAAAACGCCCAAAGAAATCCGGTTTACCAATGCCCAGCATGCCAAACCGTGAGGAGGTTGAGCAATGAGCGACCAGCTAATCAATCCAGACGAGATTTCCTCAGAGGGATTACCCAAAGAACGAATTGGGGTTTATGTCTGCCATTGTGGCACAAACATCGCTGGAATTGTCGATGTTGTCGATGTGGCCGAATGGGCAGGCGAGCAGTTAGAGCAGCGCGGCGTCGTCGTTTCCCGCGATTATAAATTTATGTGCTCAAGCCTTGGTCAGGAGCTAATCCAAAACGATATTAAGGAACAAGGATTAACCCGAGTAGTCGTGGCAGCCTGCTCCCCACATCTGCATGAAGCGACATTCCGAACCGCCTGTAGCAAGGGTGGACTAAATCCCTACCTTTGCGAGCTTGTATCCATTCGTGAGCAGGTTTCGTGGGTGCATACGGATAAGGCTGCGGCAACAGAAAAATCAAAGGCTGTGATATCTGGCGGGGTCGAGCGTGTAATTCATCACCAACCTCTCGAACCTCTACACGTCCCAATTCATCCCGCCACCCTGGTTGTGGGTGGGGGCATCGCCGGCATCCAGGCTGCGCTCGAGATCGCAGATGCAGGTTTTCCAGTTTATATGGTGGAACGTGAACCCTCCATCGGTGGGCACATGGCCCAATTTGATAAAACCTTTCCAACCCTGGATTGTTCCGCGTGCATCCTTACCCCCAAAATGGTGTCGGTTGGATCTCATCCAAATGTAAAACTACTCACAAATAGTGAAGTGGTGCGCGTTGACGGATACGTTGGTAACTTCACGATTACCATTCGCAAGAAAGCTCGCTGTGTTATCGAGGACCTTTGCACAGGGTGCGGGATTTGCCAGGAAAAATGCCCCAAGAAAGTAATCGATACCATCTATGAAGCTGGCCTTGGCTATCGCAAAGCTATCTATACGCCCTTTCCACAGGCAGTTCCAAAATACCCAGTGCTTGACAAACCAAACTGTACTTACTTTCTAAAGGGCACCTGCCGTGCGTGTGAAAAATTCTGTCCAACAGGCGCTATCGATTTCACCCAGGAAGATGAATACATCACCGTGCAGGTTGGCAACTGCATCCTAGCCACTGGCTACGATCTGTTTGATCCGCGGCGGATTACCAACTATGGTTACGGCCGTCTGGCAAACGTCTTTACCAGCCTGGAGTTCGAACGACTTTCAAATGCAGCCGGTCCTACGAACGGCGAAATTGTACTGCGCGATGGGGTAACCCAGCCAAAATCGGTTGGAATTGTGCACTGTGTTGGCAGCCGCGACCGGAACTATAACAATTATTGTTCGGTAATCTGCTGTATGCAAGGGCTTAAATTTGCGCATTTGGTGAAAGAGCGCACCGGAGCGACTGTCTATAATTTTTACATAGATATGCGCACCGCCTATAAAGCATACGATGAATTCTACCAACGCGTGCTTGAAGAAGGCACACTTTTTGTGCGGGGTAAGGTAGCCGATATCACCGATGCCGCTCGCCTACCGGGCGAGGAAGGAAAAATTATCATTCAGGTCGAAGATACTTTAGTTGGACACCAACGCCGGATACCTGTCGACATGGTAATTCTTTCAGCTGGTCTAGAGCCTCGGCACGATGCAAAAGAATTAGCCAGGTTGTTTGGCCTATCATGCAGCGCGGATGGTTGGTTTATTGAAAAGCACCCGAAACTGGACCCAGTTGCGACGATGACAGAAGGAATTATGATTGCCGGCTGCATCCAGGGTCCGAAGGATATTCCACAAAGCGTCGCCCAAGGTGCCGCGGCTGCTGCGCGAGTTCTTGGCCGGATTCAACAAGGGGAAATTGCCCTTGAGCCAGTACGCGCCACGGTGGATCAGGATAAATGTTCGGGCTGCCGCATCTGCAATACCATGTGCCCGTTTAGCGCGATCATCTTCCATGAAGATCGGATGGTCACAGAAGTCAATCCAGCTCTGTGCCAGGGCTGCGGCACATGCGTGGCGGCTTGCCCGGCTGGGGCAATCAGCGGAACCGGATTTAGCAATGAACAAATCCTGGCTCAGATCGAAGGTTTGCTGCTGGTGAATTTTGAGCATCTGGTTCCCATGACTGCTTGAGGAGATTGGAGGCGATAATGAGTGTTTCTTTTGAACCTGTAATTATTGGCTTCACCTGCAATTGGTGCAGCTACCGGGCAGCCGATATGGCCGGTACCGCTCGAATCAAATATCCACCGAATATCCGTCTGATCCGCCTGATGTGCTCAGGCCGGTTGGATCCAATGTTCGTTATGAAGGCTTTTGCGAATGGCGCGGATGGCGTCCTGATCACTGGCTGCCACCCTGGCGATTGCCATTACGTCGAACAGAACTATAAAGCCCTGCGCCGTTTTCTTCTGCTACGCAGAGTGCTTACCCAGATGGGCGTTGAGCCAGGCCGCCTGAAACTGGTCTGGGCCAGCGCAGGAGAAGGTAATCGCCTGGCTGAAGAAATAACACGGTTTATTGATGAAGTGCGCGCTCTTGGCCCTCTGAATTGGCCAGACTGGAAACAGGGCAATGGTAGTTTATCTGCGATTTCGATGAATGAGTTGGAGGAGGTGACAGCATGAGCACCGATAAACCCAAATTCGCCATGTATTGGGCTGCTTCCTGCGGCGGCTGTGAGATCGCGGTGCTGAATACCAACGAGAAAATCCTGGATGTTGACGCGAATTTCGAGGTGGTTTTTTGGCCGGTAGCGATGGACGCCAAATATAAAGATGTCGAAAATTTACCGGACGAATCAATTTTGCTCACCCTCTTCAATGGCGGAATCCGGAACGAGGAGAATGAAGAAATAGCGCGCTTATTACGTAGAAAATCGAAAATCCTTGTCGCATTCGGTTCTTGCGCCAGCGAGGGCTGTATTCCCGGACTGGCAAATCTCTCGAGCCCTGATCAAGTCATCGATACAGCCTATTCAACGATCTCAACCGATAACCCGCAAAATTTACGACCAGTTTATGATTACGCCATGCCAGAGGGAAATATAAAAATACCGAAGTTTTATCCAGTATTGAAAACCTTAGACCAGGTCATTCCGGTGGATTATTACATGCCCGGCTGCCCGCCAGAATCGCACCAAATTGCGGCGGTCATCGATCTGGTTATCAAAGTACTTCATGGCGAGGCCAGTTTACCACCTGTAGGGGCTACAATTGGAGCGGGGATCTCCACTGTCTGCGACGACTGTAAAAGGATTCGCAACGAAAAAACAATCACAAAATTCACTCGAATCCAGGATGTTGAAAAAATTGACCCTGAGTTATGCCTTCTCGAACAAGGAATCCCTTGTAATGGACCGGCAACGCGAAATGGCTGCGGCGCGCTATGTCCGAGCGCCAACGCCCAGTGTATCGGCTGCTACGGCCCAGCGGAAGGCGTTTTAGATTACGGATCCAGGTTGATCACGGCTTTTGCCTCGGTGATAGGAAGCAACAGTCCCGCCGAAATCGAAGCCATTCTGGATGGAATCCCTGATCCAACGGGGCAATTCTACCGATTTAACCTGGCTGGCTCACTGTTACGAGCCAGCAAAGCTGCCTGGAAAGGCAACGGGAATAATTAGGAGGCCAATAATGCAACGAATCACGATTGACCCGATCACCCGACTGGAAGGCCATGGCAAGATTACCATTTTTCTAAATGAAGACGGGGACGTTGCCAATACCTATTTCCAGATCCCAGAGCTGCGGGGTTTTGAGCGATTCTGCGTTGGCCGCCCCGTGGAGGAGATGCCGCTGCTCACCAATCGCATCTGTGGCGTGTGCCCCGAAGCGCATCATATGGCTGCCGCTAAGGCTGCCGATGCAGTCTATCATGTAGACCCCCCTCCTGCCGCAAAGAAACTACGTGAATTACTCTATTCAGGATTTTACTTCACGGATCATACTACCCATTTTTATGCCTTGGGAGGTCCTGACTTTGTTATGGGGCCAACGGCTCCGGTGGCCGAACGGAATATTTTAGGCGTGATCCACAAGGTTGGGCTAGAGATTGGCGGGAAGGTAATCCAGGCACGCAAATATGGACATCATATCGTCGAGATTATCGGCGGCCGCAAAGTTCATCCTTGCACATCCATCCCCGGCGGATTGACAAAAGGAATTACCGAAGAACAACGCCAGGAAATTGAGCAGATCGGTCGATGGGGAATTGATTTCGCCCAGTTTAGTCTGCAGCTTTTCAATGATATCGTCTTGGGAAATCCGCAGTATGTGGAATTGGTTCTTGGCGACATCTATACGCATCGAACATATTCGATGGGAATGGTTGATCAGAATAACCGAGTCAATTTCTACGATGGTATGGTCAGTATCGTTGCCCCCGACGGCGAAAGATTTGGCAAGTACGCGCCGCAAGAATACACGGAATGGATAGCCGAGCATGTCGAACCCTGGACTTACCTCAAATTCCCGTACCTTCGTAAGGTTGGTTGGAAGGGATTTGTCGACGGTAAAGATTCTGGCGTTTATTTTGCTACTCCCCTTTCACGGTTAAACGCCGCCGATGGAATGGCTACTCCGCTGGCCCAAGAACATTACGAAAAGTTCTACACTACCCTAGGTGGAAAGCCGGTACACCAACGCCTTGCAATTCACTGGGCACGCCTGATTGAATTGTTATACGCAGCCGAAAGAATCGTCGAACTGGCAACCGACCCCGAAATCACCTCGGATAATTTCCACAAAGTGCCTACCGAGAAACCTACTGAAGGCGTTGGGATCGTCGAAGCCCCGCGCGGCACATTGACCCATCACTATAAGACGGATGAGCGTGGCATACTGACAGAGGTTAACCTGATTGTTGGAACAACCAACAATTATGCCCCAATTACGATGTCGATCCAAAAAGCATCCTCGAGTTTGATTAAGAAAGGCACCGTGGTTACCGAGGGATTGCTTAATATGGTCGAAATGGCATTCAGGGCCTACGATCCTTGTTTTGGATGCGCAACGCACAGTTTACCCGGCCAAATGCCACTGGAAATATCCATTCAGGATGCAGATGGTCAAATATTGGATGTTTTGAAACAGAACTGCTGAACGAACACCGATTATTATGATGTCGATAGTTCCGGTTGTGCCTACGAACGTCAATTGCCCTCCCATATTAATAATCGGTCTGGGCAACCCCATTTTAGGGGATGATGGCGTCGGCTGGAGGGTGGCTGAGAAGGTTGCTGAACGGTTCTCACTGCCACCCGCCGGTCAACTGGATTCTACTTCGGGAATGCCCTTGGATACCCAAGCAGTGGAAGTTGACTGCCTTTCGCTTGGGGGATTGAGCTTGATGGAACGGATGATTGGTTACGAGCAAGCGATTATCATTGATGCAATGTACACCGGCAATTATCCACCTGGCGCAGTGACAATCTCTTATTTAGCGGATTTGCCCTCGAGAGCGCTGGGCCATCTATGCTCAGCACATGATACAACCCTTCAAAATGCGCTAGAGCTTGGGCAACGCTTAGGCGCAAACTTACCCCCAAAAATCGTAGTGGTTGGCATCGAAGCGCACCAGGTCTTTGATTTCACCACAGAATTAAGCCCTGGCATTCTTGAGGCGATTCCCGAGGCTGTAAATAGAATAATGGAGCTGATCACATGATATCCCCTGAACTCTTACGCCGCTTCCCCGTTTTTGCTGGATTTGACGATAACCAATTAAAAGCCTTGGCAATGATCGCTGACGAACACGATCTCGAAACCAGTGCGATTGTTTTTGAGGAAGGTGCCCGCGCCCTAAAATGCTACCTGTTGGTGAAAGGCAACATCGATTTGTTAATGAAATCAGAAGAAGAGAATCGTCCAACGTCTCGGCGTTACTTCTCTGCAGGTGAAATCAATCCTGGTGAGGTTTTTGGTCTCAGTACAATCCTCGATCCAACTGCTTTCAAATTAACCGCTCAGTGCGCAGAAGGCAGTACAATAATTGAGTTCGATGGCGCTGCCCTGCAAGCATTGTCCCAAGTAGATATACACTTTGCCTATCAGATGATGCACCTGACCGCAATATCGCTGATGCAGCGGCTATACTCAACTCGGGTCCAATTAGCAGCAGCTTGGGCCTGAGCTAAATCCGGAGGCGATTAGTTATGGTTACAAAAGAAGATTTAATCTATCGGCAAGTTGTGACACTGCGGGATGGGGCGCGGGTGTTACTCCGTCCACTCACCCCCGATGACAAATCGGCATTACTTGATTTCTTCCTACCCGTAACCTACGAAGATCGCCGGTTTATGCGCCATAATATTAACGATCCCGAAATCGTTTCGAATTGGGCGCTGAACCCGGAATACGATAAGGTCTTCCCTTTAGTCGCAGTCATCGGCGATCGAATCGTCGGAAATGCCACGCTTCACTTCGGACTAGGGCCAGCACGACACCGCGCTGAAATGCGCATCTTCTTGGCAAAGGATTTTCGGAGGCGTGGGCTTGGTTCTAAATTAATCCAGGCGGTGGTAGAGATCGCAAAAAGGCGGAGTTTGTATATACTAGAAGTCCAGACTGTTACGGAACTAGTGCATGATATCAAAGCCATGCAAAAAGCAGGGTTTGAAATTAAATGCTCCTTCGACGATCACTTTATGCTTCCCGACGGAGAGCTCCGCGATATTGTTTATATGGTTATGCGTCTGAGAGCCGTTGATGATGAATTTTAAAGGAATTACGACATAGAACGCCGCGAATAAATCACCGATACCCCTTTAAATTGTCTCAAAAAACGCCTCCAGCCCTTTAAAGCAGGAGGCGCTTAATTTATGGCCGATTTCGTCTTCGCAGTAGATCACCCTGGCGCCGGCGCCTTCTAACAAATCCACCGCCTGCCGCGCCATTTCAACCGGTATTTGGTTGTCCTTAGTACCATGCGCCAGAAAAACATGCTTTCCTGCCAAAGCATTGGAATCCGTAAACGCCGCCGCACCTGCTGGTAAATATCCAGATAGAGCGGCTGCCAGATTTACCCTACCAGGCGCCTTCAATAAAAATATCAAAGCCAGCGCTGCTCCCTGGCTAAACCCAACAAAATTTAATTTTGTGAAATCTGCCTTTGGAAAGTGCGCGGGAATGAGTGCCCCAGATAGTTGTTCGAAAGCCTGAAAATATTCGTTAACATCTTGTCTTGCTTGAGTCGTTGTGGAAACCCAGCTATAACCACCGGATGGTAATGGATATAATCCCCTTGGGGCTATTAACAGCGTGCGCTCTGGAAGCCGAGAACTGAAAACCCACATTGAATTTTCATCCCCGGTCAAACCATGCAGCAAAATAATTACTGGAAAAGGTCCGTCCCCTTCCGGCATGCGCACTCTGAAGAACCAGTCATTAATTCGCATCAGGCTAGCATTCGCTTTCATCATTCTTATCTCAAATATACCATGATAAAATCACCAACCGGACCATGGTAAAGAATTATTCAATTTCAATGTGATCACAAGTGTATGGAAAACTGGCAGATAAAATATCAGCAAGAAATAAATCAAGCTAAAATTGCGCGCGCTCATGGAAATGAAGGCAAAGCACGTGTGTGCGCCCGGCGAGCAGCGGGAGAAATCGTTAGGGAATATCTTTCACGGACTGGCCTTGGTCTCGAGACACGAAGCGCGTACGATTACCTGCGCTATATAATTTCTGTACCGGACCTACCCGAAAATGTATATCAGTCAGCGCACAATTTACTCTTGCGCGTGGGTCTCGAACACCAACTCCCGGTCGGAATTGACCTGGTGGAAGATACTGAGCGTCTATATCAAGCTTTATTTGGAAATCAGGCTTTGGATTGACGCAGTACCCGAACGGCATGCAACAAAGACAAAACGGTTTTTACGCTAGCCGCAACAATTAAAATACTGCCGAGAATTCCCGCCCCAATTAGAAGCGTAGTTTGAAAAATATTTCCATCCGCTCCTTTTTGAGACGGCGGATTTGAGAGTTTTCCCCTTAAGCCTTGAACAAAATCCTGACGCGGCCTGACTGGTTCAAAAGTTCGGACGAAAATGGCCTCCAAATCTTGGAGTTCTGGATCATTGGCGCTGGCCGTAGTTTTTCGGGGTTTAACGAACATTAGCTCCTCTACAATCGTTCAGGTTTATTTTTTGTCGAAGACCGATCGGTTTTCATTCAATACAATCAGCATCATCGCCAATAGCTCGCTCTGCAGGTTGCGGCTCGAGTAAATTTACCCCAAATTCATTGCGCATTGCCAACAACGTTCGATGGTAAAGACTTTTCACGGCTCCCTCTGTCCGGCCCATGATTTGACCAATTTCCATGTTAGAAAGATGCTCAACAAATTTTAAAATCAGGAGCTGCTGCCTTTCTGCAGGCAGGCAGCGGATTGCACGCAGCAGGCGATCTCTTTCCTCGAGCTTGAGCAATTCCGTTTCAGGATGCTCCCCTTGATGAAGCCCATAAATACCTTCGTCCAATGGGATTTCCTTGCGCCGATTATTGTCTCGGTGCCAATTGGCTACCAGGTTATGAGCGATCCGGTATAGCCAGGCTGAAAACGGTAAGCCTCGATCATGATAATTACTGATATGTCTCATCGCACGCATAAACACCCGCTCAGTCAGATCTTCGGCATCATAGGTGTTGCCAGTTCGATAATAGATATAGTTATAAATTCGTTCTACATATCGTTCGTACAACGAACCAAAGGCTTCCAAATCGCCTTGAGCGGCTAGCACCAGCAGTTCTTCATCTTTCAATTGCACAGAACACCTCAGACTAAAGACGGGGCTGCTGGTAGGACTTGCCCTCAACCATAACAACCCCGAAAGTAAATAAACGTTGCTTGCAGTATAACATGAGCTAATGAAAGCTGGTATAATCATTGGGCACGGGGATGACAGGTCTCGACGGGGGAGGCTGGCCCCGGACTGCGAGCCGATAGGCGCCGAAATCGCAAAATCAGCGCAAAAATTAAGTGCCAATCGCACGAACTACTCGGCAATGCCTTTAGCTGCATAAGCTAAGGACAGAGCCCATGGTCCCTTAAACTGGACCACGTCTGCTTACCTCGCTCTCCCGCCGATGGTAAGACCAGGCGTCATAAAGCTGGAGTGCCGCACTTGCCACACCGCTAACAGTGCGAAAGAGGGGCTTTCGGGTCCTGGCGGTTAGCCGGACAGCCTTCCCTGCCAGTTGGGGACTGTCTGGCGAAATCAATAAACTGGCTATGCTCGTAGACGTTCGTGGGACGAATCTTTCGGACTCGGGTTCGAATCCCGACATCTCCACCTGTAAAAGAATCACCTCCAAGGTGATTCTTTTCTTATGAGGGCATTAAGTGCAGCGGATGACCAACCCTTTCAAATATTCCCCTTCAGGAAAATTCATTCCAATGGGATGATCTAAATCCTGATGTAAGTGCGCAAGAATTTGCGAATCAACTTTTGCATCCTGAGCCGCTCCGGCGACGATTTTCTGAAATAATTCGGGGCTAACCCCACCTGAGCAAGAGAAAGTGGCCAGGATCCCGCCTGACCGCAGCAGTTTGAAGGCCAGAAGATTTATATCTTTATAGCCACGGGCAGCCCGCTCAACCTGTGCAACCGTCGGGGCAAATTTAGGCGGGTCAAGAATAATCATGTCGAACGAGCGACCCTGGTCGCGGAAGGTGCGCAATACTTGAAAAACATCACCTTCTAACCACTCCATTTTTCCAGCAGCAAAGCCATTCAATTCATGATTTTGCCGACAAAGTTTCAATGCTTCCGGAGATGAATCAACTGCCAGCACAGAGCGCGCCTCACCTGCCTGGGCATTGAGGGCAAAACCACCCGTATAAGAAAAACAATCCAAAACGTCCCTGCCTGTGACCAAGGTCTTAACAAATTTACGATTAGCTCTTTGATCCAGGTAAAAACCCGTTTTTTGACCTGCTTGGATGTCTACAAGATACTTAATCCCATTCTCCTCAACAAAAACCTGATCGAAGGTAGGCGACCCGTAAACGACACCCGTTCGGGACGGTAAACCTTCAAGTTGGCGTACATCGGCATCGGAACGTTCGATAATTATTGAAGCGCCTGAAAGTCTAATCAAACATTGGATGATCGCATCTCGCCAATATTCTGCTCCACAGCTAAGGATTTGAATTGCCAATACTTCCCCGTATTGGTCAACGATCAACCCAGGCATTCCGTCCGATTCGGCATAGACCAAACGCTGAGCATTCGTACATTCAGTCAAGCGTAACAATTTCCGGAGTGCGAAAGCTCGCGATAATTTTTGTTCAATGAATTCCGGGGAGACCAGGTCTTTCAGCTCCCACGACCATACCCGCACCCTTATTTGAGAGAATGGACTAAAAGCCCCCCAGGCCAAAAAATCCCCTTGAGCAGATTGAATTTGAACAGGTTCTCCCATACCAGGAGAACCTGTCACTTGCTGAATCGCACCGGCAAACACCCATGGGTGTCGCCGGAGCACGGATTTTTCTCTACCGGGTTTTAACCGGACGCTAACCATCACCGCTTTCGCCTAAATTACCCCTACAAGTTTTCCAGCTTCGTAAATCACGTCCATTGCGTGTTCAATATCTTTGGTTTCATGCGCAGCGGTAACCGTCGCACGCAATCGGGCCAGGCCAGGTGGAACGGCCGGCGAGACAACCGGCAGCACAAAAGTATCGTGATGCTGTACTTCTCTGGTCATCCGATACGCTGATTCGTCGCTGCCGCAGATCACTGGGACAATGGCAGTCTGGGTGTAAAGCGTATCAAAACCACGTGATTTGATCCCCTGGATAAATTGAGTGGAATTTTTTCTCAGCTTTTCGACCCGCCAGGGTTCTTCGAGGATGACCTCAAAGGCAGCTTTTGCGGCTGCAGCCTGTGCAGGCGGCAATGCAGCAGAGAATATATATGCGCGACTGGCATGGCGAAGATATCCGATTAATTCTTTCTTGCCAGCGATATACCCCCCAACGGATGGTATCGTCTTGCTAAGCGTTCCCATCTTAATGTCGATTGTTCCATTCATCCCAAAATGCTCTTCTATACCCCGGCCCGTTTCGCCAAGTACGCCAACAGAGTGCGCTTCGTCTACCATTAACCAGGCATTATATTTTTTGCATAGTTCAACTACTTTGGGAAGATTAATGACATCACCATCCATACTGAAAACGGAATCAGTTACCACCAGCTTGGCCACTCCACTTGGAACTTGTTTGAGGCGAATTTCCAAGGCCTCCATGTCATTATGACTGAAGCGCAGGAATTTAGCACCAGACATCAAGCAGCCATCGACAATACTGGCATGGTTAAGTTTGTCGGAAATCACATAATCACCGCGCCCCAGTAATGTAGAAACAACAGTTAAGTTTGTGACATACCCTGAAGTGTAGGTGACTGCGGCTTCGGCGCCACGGAAATGGGCTATTGTTTCCTCAAGTTCCTGGTGCAAAGAAAGGGTCCCAGCTAAGGTACGCACTCCATGGGTGCCCGTTCCATAATGATCTACTGCTTCTTTTGCAGCAGCATTAATCTTTGGATGGCCGATCAATCCCAGATAACTATAAGAGGCAAACATACCCATCTCTCGTCCACGAACCAGGACGCGCGCCCCGCCAAGCATTTCTTCGATTGGCTGATTGTAATAATACAAGTCTGCGTCTTGTGCATCTTTGACGCGTTTATTCATCGCATTAATTCGTTCTAATACAGCATCTTCCTGGTCAAAATGATCCATGATTACTCTCCTGACACACAATATTTGGTTAGTTTAGTCCAAGCGATCAAGAATGTCAACGCTTTAGGCTTCCTATCTTGAGACCAAGATACGCAAGTTCGCTTCATCCAAGATCGGCACGTTTAGAGATTGCGCCTTAGCTAGTTTTGATCCAGGATTTTCACCAAGGACAAGATAACTGGTCTTTTTACTGACTGAGTCAGTCACCTTACCACCTACCGATTCGATTAAGGCCTTTGCTTCATCCCTCGACAACGTTGGCAGCGTACCCGTGATCACAAAGGTAAATCCGGCGAATGGTTGGGCGCTTCGTTCGCTCATTAGATTTGAAGCAGCAGATACCGGCCAGACGCCTGCGGCCTTTAGCTTATGCAATAAATTCAGGTTGGCTGGACGCAAAAACCAATCCTCGATCGCTTGAGCGATGTTCGGTCCAATTCCCTCGATTAACTGCAGCTCGGACCCGGTTGTGTGGCTCAGAGTATCAAGGTCCGGGAAATGCCTGGCGAGGTCGTTCGCAAGCACCTCTCCCACACCGCGGATCCCCAGTGCAGTGAGCAGACGCGCCAGTGGCCGGCTGCGAGATTCTTCAATTGCGAAAAGGAGATTGTCCGTCTTTTTTTCAGCAAAACTCTCGAGTTTGAGTAAGTCACTTTTTTCAAGAGTATACAGGTCAGCGACATCATGGACCAGCCCGGCATCGACAAGCTGCTCGACAATCTTGATTCCAAGCCCAACAATATCCATTGCTCCACGGGATACAAAATGTTCCAGGTTGCGGATAACTTGCGCTGGGCAAGCCGAATTAACGCAGTACCAGGCCACTTCTTCCGCCAAGTGCTCTACCGCCTCACCGCAAGTCGGACATGTGGTTGGAGGTTGGTACGTCGCCTCCGTCCCTGTTCGAGCCGTTATGACGGGTCCAATGATATACGGAATAACTTCTCCAGCGCGTTTGACCTGCACTCGATCGCCAATGCGGATGTCTTTTTCGCTAATGTAATCAAAGTTGTGCAGGGTAGCTTGCTTGACCACCACCCCGCCAATCTCGACGGGCTCAAGCATCGCATAAGGCGTCAATACGCCAGTTCGACCCACATTAACACCGATATTCCACAGAGTGGTTGTTACAACCTGGGCAGGGAATTTATAAGCGATTGCGCCGCGCGGGTCTTTGCCTACAGATCCCAGATCGTCGGCAAGTTGAAGTTCATTGACTTTTATCACCATGCCATCCACTTCATAAGGCAATTCGGAGCGTCGATCCGTCCACGATTCGCACCAGGCAATTGTTTCCTCTATATTCTGGAACAAGCGTGCCTCGCCTGTTACGGAGAAGCCAAGTGAACGAAGGTAATTCAATCGCTCCCATTGTGTTGAAGGAATGATGCCTTCATAGGCGACAACTGCATAGGCCAGTAAATTCAACGGACGCTGGGCGGTTAATCCAGGATCCAATTGACGCAAAGATCCTGCCGCGGTATTGCGCGGGTTGAGATAAGTTTTCTCACCTGCTTCTTCAAGCCTGTGGTTCAAAGCCTCAAAATCCAAGACATTCATATATATTTCACCACGCACGACAAAATAAGAGGGCGCCGCCGGCTTATCCTTATCGGTTGGTATCCGCAATGGTAGGCTGCGCACAGTGCGCAAGTTTGGTGTAATCTCCTCACCTATTTCCCCATCGCCTCGCGTGGCACCCTGGACAAAAGCCCCCTCTCGATAATGTAAAACCACGGATAATCCATCTATTTTGGGCTCAACTACGAAACTGGCTTTAGCAACGCGGTCGTCGAGTTTCAAAATTCGCTCATACCAGGCGTGGACATCAACGGCACTGAAGGCGTTTGGGAGGCTTAGTACTGGCCCGGGGTGGCGAACCTTACTAAACTTTTCGGAAGGCGCTCCGCCGGCGCGCTGGGACGGCGAATCCAATGTTATCCACTCAGGGTGGACTGCTTCGATTTGGCGCAATTCCTGTAATAATCGGTCAAATTCATAATCGCTAATAATCGGATCATCCAGAACGTGATACCGATAATTATGATAATTCAGCTCGCTGCGCAATGCTTCCAGTCGTTTCATCTCATCTGGTGGGGAGGTCGACATTTTGAGGTGCTCCATACGTCTCACAAATCTTGAGTGATATCATTTGGTGAAGGATTCACTCCACATTTGGGCTCGTGTAATGAGAAAGTGCACTGCCGGTGCGCAGCGATGATCGGTTCGGCTCCGGAATGCCTTCCTGGGTCTCGGTAACCGGCTCAACCAGACCAATCTTTGCAAATGTATTTGCAAAGAGCAAGACTAAAAAGATCCATACGGTATCGGCGAGAAACAAATGCACAAGCTGCATCCATACCGGTGCAAGCAATACTAAATTTATCAAACCAGCCAGAAGCTGCAGCGCTAAACCGCCAATCAGCAGAAAAGCAAACATGCGCACGAATCGATAATGTCGTTCGATTTTAGGGCTGTTTTGGTTCTTCCCATCTCGAATGGCGCGAAGTTCGTCGTTTGCATACATTGCAATCAAACCACTGACCAAAAATAGATATGCGCCAGTGATAATGGCAATGATAGGATGCCAAATACGCAAACGCACGACAAAATGGGCTGTAGCCGAGAAGTCCTGCTGCATTCCTTCAGCCAGCGATGAAGCTGGAAACAGAGTATCCCCTAGGGCTGTGATTGCCCCGCTCACTCCAATAACTAGTACACCAATAAATCCAATCGCAAATACCCAAAGCGCGACGCCTTTTTTGGTCAATGAGATTGTCTCCCCGCTGGAAGCCCACCAGGCTGTTAAAGTTAGTGCGGCTAACAGAAGGAATGTATTGATTAGATGAACAGCCATCGAGATCACTCGGCCGGTTGATGCATCCTGCGCTACCCATTCAAATAAGACCAGGCCTGCACCGACAAGCGCCTCCGTTGTGATAAAAATCATCGATAATGTTGCCCCCAAACGAATGATGTTTTTACGTGGATAACTGCGATAGGCCCAAATGAGCAGTCCAATGACCAGAAGTAAAGCTAAACCGCTTGATAGGCGATGCGTAAATTCTATAACCGTTTCTATCCGCGGGTTAAGTGGAATGATCGCTCCGTTGCAGGAAGGCCAATGGCTACCGCAACCAGCTCCAGAGCCGCTGGCGCGAACATAAGCGCCCCAAAGGATAACAAAAATATTGACTCCTAAAACAACCCAGGTATAAATTGCAAATTTGGATAATTTAAACGCCATTAAGATCCCTCCTTAAAATAATCTTTTCTGTGTCGGTTGCCGCAAAGGATTTACTGGCTCACCGATTATGGTTTTAAATTTCAATGCAGAACCTGCTCCGAAGCCAGCATAATCGTTGTTAAAATAGCCAAACACGGTTGTAACCTTGTCGCAAAGGGCAGCCATTTGCTGCAACCATCTGTGCATATCTTCGACCCGGTCAATACGTTCTTCATTATGATGATCAAATGCTCCGTGTTGACCAATCCAACGAATGTATAAAAAATTAGTGGTTAATTGGATCGTCTCTGGCAATTTAGGATACTGTGTCGCAGCCCAGGCGATTGCTAGAGGATTTAAAATATTCTCGAAACGAACGCTTGCAGTGTACCATGAGAGATGCCTTACTTCGATTGCAAATCGAAATTCACGAGGTAATCGGGTCAGGAAATCTGCCAGTTTATCTAGCTTCTGAGAGGTGAAAGATGGGGGAAATTGGAAAAGGATTATCCCGAGACGTTGTCCAAGGTTGCCAATTGTCTGCAGAAACTCATCCATTAACCCCCACGTATCCATGATTTCCGGTGCATGCGTAATCGATTTTGGCACTTTTAATGAGAAAGAAAATTGCGGTGGGGTTGCGGCAATCCATCTTTGTATGGTTGAGAGCTTCGGCGTGCCATAAAAAGTGGAATCGATTTCCACGCTGTTAAAAATCCGGCTATAATAAACAAGAAAATTTTGCGCGGTCACTTCGTTGGGATAAAATGGACCGATCCAATCTTTATAGCTAAACCCCATTGTACCGATATTGAAGGGGATTTCGCAAAGGTTACTCATTCCAAACACCTGAGGTTTTCGATGGCGGATGATTGTATAATTTTTTATGGCGTCACCTGGTGCAGCGACTGCCGGCGTGCAATTAGAATCCTAAAAGAAAATGCGATACCTTTTACCTATATTAATATCGATCAAGATAAAACTGCAGAACAATTTGTCGTGAAGACCAACCGGGGGATGCGCAGCGTACCGACAATCGTATTTCCTGATGGAACGATATTGGTGGAACCAACCAATGCTCATTTAATTCAACAGTTGAAACTTAACCAGCCGATCCTAGATTAGACAAAAAACCTAACCCATTCGCCCGGTAATATAAGTTTCTGTTAGTTCCATTTTCGGATGGGTAAACATTTCTGGCGTTTCAGAAAACTCAATCAGTTCACCCAACCAGAAAAATCCCGTGAAATCTGAAACCCGTGCGGCTTGCTGCATATTGTGGGTCACAATTACAATTGTATAAAACACCTTCAATTCATCGATGAGATCTTCGATTTTGGTGGTCGCGATTGGATCCAGCGCCGACGCAGGTTCATCCATCAAAATTACATCCGGTTGAACCGCCAGCACACGAGCGATGCACAAGCGCTGTTGTTGACCAAGAGAAAGGTTAAGGGCATCATCAGCAAGGTGGTCTTTGACATCCTCCCAGAGCGCAGCTTGCACCAAACTCTTTTCAACAATATCACTCAATTGAACTTTGCTTTGTACCATTCCGAGGACGCGTGGCCCGAAAGCGACATTATCAAAGACCGATTTTGGGAAAGGGTTTGGCTTCTGAAAGACCATCCCCACTCGCTGACGCAGAAGAGCCAGGTCATAATCTTGGGTATAAATATTTTCACCATCTAACAGGACTTCGCCTTGAACGCTTGCGCCTTTAATCCGATCATTCATGCGGTTGAGACAGCGTAAAAACGTCGATTTACCGCAGCCTGATGGGCCGATCAACGCAGTGACACGTCTCGGGGCAATCTCCATGTTGATCTCATTCAACGCCCGGCTGACGCCATAATACATGTTCAATTTGTTTACTTGAAAGATCGGAAGTGCTATGCCATCGCTCATAAGCATGATTTTACTCGATATTCAAACCCCCTAACAAGCTTATTCACTCGCTACTCACCTTGTCCAGGTCAATCTTTAGGGCTATAATCTTTTTGATGAAGACCACCCAACATTTGACCCTGTTATTCCTCGCTCTGCTTCTTTCTTTGAGTTCAGCGTGTTCGGGATCCTCAACAAGTTCAAATAAACCTTCTTCTAATTCCCCCAATACCTACATACAAAATTCCGGATCAGACACGATTGTCAATCTCGCTCTGGCCTGGGCTGAAGAATATCAAGTCCTTCGTCCAGAAGTACGTATCTCAGTGTCCGGTGGCGGGACTGGCACTGGCATAGCAGCATTAATTAACAAAACAGTTGATATCGCCAATGCCTCACGTAAAATCAAAGCAGAAGAGCTTGAGACAGCCAAGAAAAACCAGGTTGACCCAAAAGAATTTGTGATAGCAAGGGATGCCATTGCAGTCATCGTCAATCCTAACAATCCTGTGAACCAGCTTACCCTGCAGCAAATATCAGATATCTACAGCGGTAAAATAAATAATTGGCGGGAATTAGGCGGCGAAGACCGTCCTATTGTTAGGGTATCGCGCGAGACAAATTCAGGAACCCATGTCTATTTTCTAGAGCAGGTGCTACGCCAGGGGAAAAAAGAGGATAAAACCTATTTTTCTCAAGATACACTCTTACTGCCTTCATCTCAAGGAATCGTTTCTGAAATTAGCGATAACCCCAATGCAATCGGTTATGATGGCTTGGGCTATGTGACCCCAGACCTAAAAGTCATCGGTGTGAGCCGGGAACCAAATGGTCCGTTTATATTTCCTTCTATCGAATCTGTGAATAATAATAGTTACCCAATTGCTCGAGACCTGTATATGTACACCGCCGGCGAGCCAACCGGAGCCATAAAGGCATATCTGGAATGGATAACCAGTATCGATGCCCAACAAATTGTCTCGGATCTAGGATTCGTTCCAATAGCTCGCTAAATAGGATGACAGAACAATGTCTGTGACTGAATCAACCAGGATTATCGAAGTCATAGTTCCGGAACGAAAATCAGGGACCTCATGGCAGGAAAAGATCATTACCCTGTTGATTGTCGTTTCTGGTTACTCTGCAGTTCTATTTGTTACCCTGATATTTTATTTTTTACTTAGCGCGGGCATTGCGGCATTGCGAGAGGTGCCTCTCTCACAATTATTTTCTACGCGATGGTATCCGATTGAAAACTTTTATGGGATCCTACCTTTGTTGGGCGGTTCGTTGGTCATTACCTTGGGAGCAGCAATGATCGCTGTACCCGTAGGTATCGGAACAGCAATTTATATCGCCGAGATAGCCCCACGATGGGCCAGAGAAATACTAAAGCCTTTTATCGAAGTGCTTGCCGGCGTCCCGTCTGTTGTACTCGGTTTTATCGGGATCCTTGTGTTAGCTCCTTTCCTGCGCAAATTGTTGGAATTGCCGACTGGCCTGGCAGCATTCACTGGCTCGCTTATCCTGGGCGTGATTGCAGTCCCCACGATCGTTTCGGTTGCCGAAGATGCTTTGGACGCAGTTCCCCGCTCCTATCGCGATGCTGCCCTGGCACTGGGCGCCACCGAATGGCAGACTATTTGGATAGTTACCCTGCCTGCAGCCCGTTCAGGGGTCCTAATGGCGGTGATGTTAGGAATTGGTCGTATTATTGGAGAGACGATTATCGTCATGATGGTCACTGGGAATGCCCCAGTGATGCCACATGGATTGGGTTCACTTTTCTCGCCAGTCCGTACGATGACCGCGACGATTGCCGCAGAGATGGGCGAAGTTGCCAAAGGCAGTACGCATTACAATGTTTTATTCTTCATCGGGATCATTTTATTCATGATCTCGTTGATTATTAATATCACTGCGTCTGCTATCGTCTTCCGAAAAAAGAAACGCTCCGAAAAAATTCTTTCCTAAGCCGATTTATAACATATCTAGTTATTTATGAAATCAAATTCTACCAAACGGTACACCATCCAACGCATTGGGTTTGCTGGCTTAACCGTGCTGGCTTTGGCAACCGTTGCGCTAATCCTGGCTGTGATCTTGTTTATTTTCAAACAGGGGTTGTCGGCCATTTCAACTGATTTTATTTTTGGTTTCCCAAGCAATGGCATGCGTTCAGGAGGCATTTTCCCAGCAATCGTTGGCACAATTTTATTGACTATTGGGACTGCAATCTTTTGTGTCCCGATCGGAATTGGCGCAGCTGTTTTTCTGTCCGAGTATGCCAAGGAAAATCGCTTAACAAAGCTGATCCGCCTGGCTATTATTAATTTAGCTGGTATCCCTTCGGTAGTTTACGGTTTGTTTGGTTTAGGCTTGTTTGTCATCGCCATGCAGTTAGGTGTGAGCATTGTGGCAGCTTCTCTGACCCTGGGAATTATGACTTTGCCGGTGATTATCAGCACAGCTGAAGAGGCACTCCGCGCAGTGCCGCAGGAATTCCGGGTAGTCAGCAGGTCGCTTGGGGCTACACAGTGGCAAACGATCCGCCAAATCGTACTCCCCCAAGCCATTCCGGGTATCCTGACCGGCGTCATTTTAGGTCTCGAAAGAGCGGCTGGCGAGACAGCACCGATATTATTCACCGGCGCAGCTTTTTATCTCCCTCGCCTCCCTACCTCGCCATTCGATGCCACGATGGCGCTTCCTTATCACTTATTTGTGATTTCCACGCAGGTTCCAGGAATGCCGGTATCCATCCAATATGGCACTGCACTGGTTCTGCTCGTTTTTGTTTTGGGTATGAACATTATCGCCACGGTGATTCGCTCTCGGGCCCGCGCCCGGCGACAGTGGTAAACCTGTCAGCCTTTCGTTTTCGTCTCACTAAAATAAGATGGATAAATTCATTATAGAACAGCTCTCACTTTATTACACTGACGGGACAGAATCCCTGAAAAATGTCTCACTGAATGTACCTGAACGGGCGGTGACTGTTTTGTTTGGACCGGCAGGCGGAGGAAAATCAAGTTTACTGCGCACCCTCAACCGGCTAAATGATTTGGCAGATGTTAAGAGCATCAGTGGAACTGTCCTACTCCATGAAAGGGATAATAACTACCAAAACATTCTAGATCCAAAAATTGACGTGATTGCACTGCGCCGCCGGATCGGTATGGTTTTTGCCCGACCGATCGTGCTGCCTCTATCAATTCGTGGAAATCTTACCTATTCTTTGGAGCTGACTGGTGAAAAAAATAAGACGAAACTGGACGAAGCAGTCGAACGAAGTTTGAAACAGGCGGCTTTATGGGAGGAAGTAAGGGACCGCCTGGATGACCCGGCAATTGCCCTATCCGGTGGACAGCAGCAGCGGCTTTGCCTGGCGCGCAGCCTTGTGCTTGAACCCGAAGTAATCCTGCTGGATGAACCCACATCGGGATTAGACCCGATTTCTACGAACAAAGTCGAAGCTACACTTGAACAACTGAAACAGGAATATACCATCATCCTGGTACCACATTCTGTCCAGCAAGCTGCTCGCACCGCCGACTATGCAGCATTCTTCTTGCAAGGTGAGCTGATCGAATATGGAATTGGCAGATTATTATTTACGACTCCTCAAGATAAGCGCACCGAGGATTACGTCGAAGGACGATTTGGATAACCAATTAAGGCGTGCATAAAATGAGCGAAATAATTCTGGTAGTAGAAGACGAAAAAACGCTACAAGAAACCCTGGTTTATAACCTGGTGAAGACAAGGCTATCGGGTGGAGACCGCAGGGGATGGACAGGCGGCGATAAAAGCGGCGCGCGAGTTTATGCCGGATCTGATAGTCTTGGATGTCATGCTGCCTTTCCTGGATGGGTTCGAGGTTTGCCGGATTCTACGCCAAGAAATGAACACACCCATCCTGATCCTAACCGCCCGAGATGATGAGATCGACCGGGTGATCGGTTTGGAGATGGGCGCTGATGATTACCTTACCAAGCCATTCAGCATGCGTGAATTTCTGGCTCGGGTTAAAGCTCAACTCCGGCGGGTGCGCATGGTCCGCGAAGACCTGGATGGAGAGACCAGGTTGGGCAAGGAAACCATGACTTTTTCCAATCTCACGCTAGATTTTAATTCGCAGGGAAGTTCTCCTTGAAGGAAAACCCGCCGCTCTCAAACCCAAAGAATTTGATCTGCTGATTTTCCTGGCTAAACATCGTGGCCAGGTATTAACCAGGGATCTGATTTTGGAGCGAGTTTGGGGATGGGAATTTAGCGGCGGCAGCCGGACTGTAGATGTACACGTGCGCTGGCTGCGGGAAAAGATTGAAATTGACCCTGCCAATCCAACCCGGATCGTCACGGTTCGGGGTACAGGTTATCGATTCGAGGGATAATGTTCCATAGCATCCGCTGGCGCATCGCCATACCGTACGTCTTCTTGATCTTGGTTCTGATGGTAGGAATCAATATATTTCTATCTCGAATAGTTCGCCAGACTACCATCGAAAATCTTGAAAATCAGTTGCTATCGCAAGCAAGATTGATAGTAAATGACCTCCAATCTAGTTTTATTAACGGTTCGAGTAATTTAAACCTGGATTCTCAGGCAAAAGAGTTGGCGGATCTGATCAACGCGCGGATCACTTTGATCGCCGCCGACGGTACAGTTATTGGTGAATCGCACGATGACCTCACGCGTATGGATAACCACGCCAACCGCGAAGAAATTATTCAAGCAAAAAACGTCGGTAGCGGTTCGAGCATCCGCTTCAGCCATACCGAAGGTTATGACATGCTCTATGCGGCGTTGCCTGTCACAAGCGCTTCTGGCGTTATTGGATTTGTGCGCCTAGCCGTACCGCTTCAAGAAATTCAAGGCGAACTACGTCAGATCCAACAAACTATCGTTTTGATTTCCCTCCTTGCGGCAGGAACAGCCATACTCTTGGCGTTTTGGTTGGCAAATCAGACCACCAGGCCTTTACGGGAACTGACCCAGGCAGCCAACCGGATCTCATCCGGCGACATGTCGATGCATATTCTTCAAACAACCTCTGATGAAGTCGGCCAGCTTACGAAGGCGTTTAATGTTATGGGTGCGAAACTTCGTTCAGAAATCGAGGCGCTGGAATCCGAACAAAGTAAGTTATCTGCTGTCTTGAGCGAAATGAGTGATGGGGTCCTGATTTTGGACCAGGCAGGTCATATCCAATTGATTAACCCAGCCGCTGAAACCCTTTTTGAAGTTTCCCACACCGATGCGATGGGACGATCGCTTATTGAAGCGCTGAGACAGTATCAATTGGTGGAATTATGGAGAAAATGTCTGGAAACTGGCGAACTGCAAGCTGTATTGATTGAAATTCCATTCAGTCGCCGTTACTTGCAGTGTGTTGCTACAAACCTAGGCAAGGCATTACCGGGCAGTACATTGCTATTAATTCAAAACCTGACTCGATTGCGTCATTTAGAAACTGTCCGTCAGGATTTTATGAGCAATATCTCGCATGAGCTACGCACCCCCTTGGCGTCGTTAAAGGCTCTGACAGAAACGCTTCAAGAGACAGCCTTAGACGATCCTCCAGCCGCTAAGCGATTTCTGCAGCAAATGGAAACAGAAGTCGACGCGCTGAGTCTGATCGTGTTGGAGCTGCTTGAACTTTCTCGGATCGAGTCTGGACGAGTACCGTTAAAAATGGAGCCATTCCCACCCACTGTACTTATTGACCAGGCTGTCGAAAGATTAGCGCTGCAAGCAGAGCGGGCAAACTTAACTGTAATCACGAATTGCCAGCCTGATATTCCTCCGGTATTGGCAGATCCAACTCGCCTGGAGCAGGTCTTGGTCAATCTGCTCCATAACGCCATCAAATTTACCCAAAGCGGTGGGATCATTGAGATTGGCTGCGCTTTGGATGGTGAAAAAGTACTGTTTTCTGTTAGAGACAATGGAATTGGCATCCCTGCAGACGACTTACAGCGCATCTTCGAACGCTTTTACAAAACAGATCGTGCCCGATCAAGCGGTGGGACTGGCTTAGGTCTGGCGATCTCAAAACACCTGGTCGAAGCGCATGGAGGCCAAATTTGGGCAAAGAGTGAAGAGGGACGGGGGAGTGTTTTCTTCTTCAGCATCGCACTTGCTGCTTGATTAGCTTAGCTTCCCAATGTCCACGAACAAGGACAAGTCCTATTGTTCCAGGCTTGTAGAAGTCAGCCTGTATTTTCTAAAATTAGGAATTATCGGATTCGGAGGCCCAGCAGCCCACCTGGCAATGATGCGTGAAGAAGTCGTCAGGCGCAAAAGATGGCTTAGCGATGAGCAATTCCTAGACTTGAATGGCGCCACAAACCTGATTCCCGGCCCAAATTCTACAGAAATGGCTATCCATCTCGGCTATGTACGCGCTGGGTGGCCCGGTTTTTTATTGGCAGGCGTTTGTTTTATTTTGCCAGCGACGCTGATTGTAAGCGGGCTTGCCTGGATGTACTTAAAGTATGGAACACGACCGGATGCTGGTTGGTTGCTTTATGGTGTGAAGCCGGTCGTTATTGCGATCATCCTACAAGCAATTGTCGGATTAGGGCAAAAAGCGATTAAAGATGTTTGGACAGCAGCTTCCTGTATTTCTGTCCTGATCTTCTTCTTCCTTTTACGCAGCGAGGTGCTGCTCTTAATCGTGGCGGGGTTGGTTGTCATGGTCGCATATAATTACCGAAAAATTGGCTCGAAACCACACTTAAATTTGCTGATTTTATTGCCAGTCGCCGCACCACTGCTGACGACGCCTTACAGCTCATCGGCTTTATTCTTCACTTTCTTGAAAATTGGATCCGTTCTATACGGGAGCGGTTATGTATTAATCGCATATTTGCAAGCTGAATTTGTGCAAAAACTAGGCTGGCTTACCCAAAGCCAGGTCCTTGACGCAATCGCAATTGGTCAAATTACCCCCGGCCCGGTGCTGACAACAGCAACTTTTATCGGTTTTATCCTTGGCGGACCGCTTGGCGGCATCCTGGCCACAATTGGTATCTTTCTTCCAGCCTTTATTTTTGTGGCAATAAGTAGTCCGTTGATCCCTCGTCTGCGAAAATCATCCTGGGCAGGCGGTTTTTTGGATGGTGTCAATGCTGCTTCCTTGGGATTGATGGCCGCGGCAACCTGGCAGATTGCCAGGGCTGCTCTTATCGATCCATACACAATCCTGATAGCGGTCTGCGCTTCAATCTTATTGATAAAATTCAGGCTCAGCTCAACCTGGATCGTGATTGGGGGTGCAGCAGCCGGGTATGTCATCACCCACTTCCCTTTTTAACATAACGTTAACAATTTCTTTAAGGTATGATAACAACCCCTTTCCAAGGGGTTAACGAACAATTGGTATCCTCCTTTCTGCAAAATAATATATAATAAATGATCTATTGGAGGATATCAATATGAATCGAAAAGTATTTGTAGTATTGTCTGCCTTTGTTGTTCTAGCATTTTTGTTATCTGCCTGCGCACAGTCAACGCCCTTTCAACCGAGCGCGACCGAAGCGCCAGTCCAGACAGAAGCAGTTAGCGTTCCAACTCAGCAGCCAAAACCAGCTGATACCCAAGTAGCTCAACCCACAGTAACTCCTGCTATGGAAGAAAACCAAACAAGCATGGTAGATCTGCCAGCAATTGACCCCGCTTCCGTTCAGGGCGATATTATCAGCGCGGGTTCATCGACAGTCTTTCCTCTATCTGAAGCTGTTGCCAGCCTCTTTGAGAGCGAAGGTTACCAAGGACAGATCACGATTGATTCAATTGGCACAGGGGGCGGCTTCGAACGCTTTTGCAAGACAGGCGAAACTGACATCGCCAATGCCTCTCGAGCGATAAAGGACAGCGAGAAAGAAAATTGCTCTGCACTCAACCCTGCCCGTACACCGCTTCAATTCCGGGTCGGCACGGACGCGCTCGCAGTCGTCATCTCTCAAAAGAATGATTTTCTGACTGATGTCACCAAAGAGGAGCTCGCCAAGATCTTCTCCAAGGATGCCACAAAGTGGTCCGACATCCGTCCTGAGTGGCCAGCGGAGGATATCCTGCGTTACTCTCCCGGCACCGACTCTGGCACCTTTGACTACTTTGTCGAGGCAGTGATGAATCCGGTATACGTTGTCGATAGCAAAGCCGATGCAGGTAAGGGCGAGGAAGCAATATTAAGCGCTGCCAACTTGCAGTTATCAGAGGATGACAACGTACTTGTCCAGGGCGTCGAAGGCAGCCCTTATGCTATTGGCTACTTTGGCTTTGCATACTTCACCGAAGAACAAGGCAAGCTCAAAGCCCTGTCGATTGGCGGCATTACCCCAGATGCACAGACTGCTGAAGACGGCACCTATCCGCTTGCTCGCCCTCTGTTCATTTACTCAGACCAGGCAATTATGAAGGCAAAACCTCAAGTCGCCGACTTCATCAGCTTCTACCTTTCCCGAGTGAATGACATCATTGGCGATGTTGGCTACTTTCCAGCCTCGACCGAAGCCCTTGATGCTGCCAAACAAAATTGGCTCGATGCAATGAAATAATTCGTTAGTTGTTCGTTTCCTGAAGCTTGAACTGGATGGTTTGCAGGCTATTACCTGCAAACCATTCAACTTGTAAATTTACTTTTATATTTTTTCCCGAAATTGATATCTTAGAGAAACTATGTCTACCGTGCCCCTCAATAACAATGAATTCACAAATGAGCAGACCTCTATTTTGTTGCGCAGGCCACGAATTGGGGAATCAATCATCCAGGCTGTTTTGTTTTTCTGCGGGGCATTATCGATCCTCACTACGCTTGGGATTGTTTTTATCCTGGTCGAGGAGGCTTTAAAGTTTTTTGGCTCGCCAGAAGTAACTCTATTGAACTTTTTCACTGGCACCACCTGGCAGCCCAAAATTGGTCAATACGGTGTGCTGCCCTTGTTATCGGCCACTTTAATGACCACCTTTATTGCCATGCTCGTTGCTTTACCATTTGGGCTGGCTGTAGCGATCTATTTAAGTGAATATGCCAGCCCGCGTTCTCGGGCAAGGTTAAAACCGATCCTAGAAATCCTTGCGGGCATTCCTACTGTCGTTTATGGTTACTTTGCCTTAACCTTTATTACCCCCATTCTTAGAACCACATTTGGCGAAAATAATGTTGGAATTTATAACACTGCCGCTGCAGGATTAGCAATGGGGATTCTGATCTTACCTCTGATTAGCACCATGACCGAAGATGCCTTAAGCGCGGTTCCTCGTTCTCTGAGAGAGGCAGGTTACGGCATAGGAGCCACACAATTGGAGGTCGCGATAAAGATTGTTGTCCCGGCTGCGATCTCAGGAATTGCTGCGGCTGTTTTGATCGGGTTGTCCCGTGCCATCGGCGAAACCATGATCGTCGCAATTGCAGCCGGCGCTGGCCCAAACCTGACCATTAATCCATTTAAATCTGCTGAAACGATGACTGGTTACATCGTGCGAATCAGCGGTGGAGATTTATCCTATAACTCGCTCGATTACAACAGTATTTATGCACTTGCCCTGGTTTTGTTCATGCTTACTTTAGGGCTAAATCTGATCAGCCAGAGGGTCGTTCGCCGGCTGCGCGAGACATATGAATAAGCACTATGCACAAAAACTCATCGCCTACAAATAATATCCTGGTCCAAGACGCAGATAGCAGTTTTTCGAACAATCTGCATAAACGCCGTACAATCGGCAAAGCATGGCTAATGTTCTTCCAGCTTGCTACATTTGTTGGAATATTAGCTTTGTCAGCCCTTCTGGCTAATATCATCAATGATTCATCCGGTTACGTCGCCTTCAAGACGAAAAAGGATCCAAACACGGTAACAGGTGGCATACCATTAGCTGACCTTACCCAGGATCAAATGATCAACATTTTACAAGAAAACCTTACGACGAACCGCTATCGCACCTTGGAGAATGAAAAACCTTTTTCTGAGCGCAGTCGCAGCGAATTAACAGGCATTATCAGTCTTGAAATCATAAAACCCACAATTGAACAAACCTGGGGTTTAATGGAATCACTCCTGAATAAGGATGAAATCATCCGAACTGTTCAAACCGATTATCCGGGCGCTTATCTCCAATTCCGCGTGTGGATGTCAAAAGATTTCTTGACTTTACCGCAATCCAGCGACCCATTAATTGCCGGCGTAAAGACAGCAATTTTAGGTTCCATCTGGGTAATCTTTATCACGATTGTGATTGCCTTTCCAATCGGCGTCGGGGCGGCAATTTACCTGGAGGAATATGCCAACGGGAATCGTTGGATCAATCGGGTGATTCAAACGAATATTAATAATTTAGCTGCAGTGCCATCGATTATTTATGGAATTCTTGGGCTGACTATTTTTGTACGCATCTTAGAACCCCTGACGAGCGGTGCTATCTTTGGTTATGGAGACCCTTCAACTACCAATGGAAGGACAATTTTATCCGGCGGTTTCACCCTGGCAATCCTGGTACTTCCTATCATTATTATCAATGCTCAAGAAGCAATCCGGGCTGTCCCTTCTTCATTACGCCAAGCCAGTTACGGGATAGGCGCAACACAATGGCAAACGATCTGGCATCATGTCCTGCCGAATTCAATTCCAGGGATTCTCACCGGTACAATTCTGGCGCTATCGCGCGCGTTTGGTGAAACCGCTCCATTAATTGTTGTCGGGGTATCTACCTACATTACGGTCAGTCCCAGCAGCGTCTTCTCTAAGTTTACAACACTGCCGGCTCAAATTTACCAATGGACAGCCCGACCACAGGCCGAATGGCGTAATTTAGCTGCTGCAGCGATTATCATTTTGCTGATTCTCCTCATATCTTTGAATACAATCGCCATCATTCTGCGCAATAAATACACAAGGAAGTATGCGTAATCATGATTGAAACAAATCGAATTAGTGGGCAGATTCGGGAGGAAGAAATTCATGGTATCACCTCCGCAATCGAAGCGAGATCTTTAAATATCTACTATGGTGATTTTCTAGCTGTCAAAAATGTGGACTTACAGGTAGAAAAACAAAGAATAACCGCGATCATTGGACCTTCGGGTTGTGGAAAGAGCACGATGCTTCGTGCATTTAATCGAATGAATGAGCTCGTTCCCACTGCCCATGCCAGCGGTGAGGTACTCTTTCATGGAAAGAATATCTATGATGCAGATGTAAACTCAGTCCAGGTCCGTCGCCGTATTGGTATGGTATTCCAAAAACCAAATCCATTTCCTAAAAGCATCTATGAGAATATCGCCTGGGGGGCAAAAATAAATGGTTTCAAGGGTAAAAAATCTGCAATGGATGAATTGGTCGAAAGATCATTACGCGGTGCAGCTCTATGGGAAGATGTAAAGGACAAACTTCAGCAAAGTGGTTTGTCGCTTTCTGGTGGTCAGCAGCAGCGCTTATGTATTGCACGCACAATCTCGATAAAACCTGATATTATATTGATGGATGAGCCTTGTTCGGCGTTGGACCCGATTGCCACATTAAAAATCGAAGAATTAATGCACGAGCTAACAAAAGATTATACAATTATTATTGTAACTCATAATATGCAACAGGCAGCACGGGTTTCAGATTTCACAGCCTTCTTTACCATGGACATTGATCGAGCAGGTTTCTTGATGGAGTTCGGTCAAACGGATCAAATATTTACCAACCCGAAAGAACGATTAACCGAGGATTATATTACTGGTCGGTTTGGTTAGTCCCGCAAAAACAACCTTGGTTTCATTATAAGGAAATTCCCATGCCAAGAGAAACACTTGATCGAAAAATACGCCATCTATACGATGAAATCCTGGTTTTAGACAGTATGGTTGAAAATGCCACGTTTGAGGCCGTTGAAGCATTGAAGAAACGTGACCTGGAGGCAGCTCAACGGATCTATATTGCTGATAACGATATCAATGCTAAGCGTTTTGAGTTAGAGAATGATCTGATTATCACCATCGCCACCCAGCAGCCGATCATGGCGCATGACCTGCGCTTATTAGCCTCAATTTATGAAGTCGTTGGCGAGCTAGAACGTATCGGGGACTACGCTAAAGGTATCGCAAAAATAGCCATGATTATCGGTAACCAGCCGCCGGTGAAACCCTTAATCGACATACCACGGATGGCAGACCTGGCGGTGAGTATGCTGAACCGAGCGGTTTTAGCATTTATCAACGGAGATATAGAAACTGCTCAGTCGATTCCCGGCGAGGATGATCTGGTCGATAACCTGTATAATCAGGTTTACCGTGAATTAGTGACAATCATGTTTGCCGACCCATCGACAATCGATCGCGCCAATCATTTACTATGGGTAGCCCATAATCTCGAACGAATGGCAGATCGGGTAACCAACATTTGTGAAAGAACTATGTATATCGCCACTGGTCATTTGGTCGAGATGGACAGAACAGACGACGAAACTACGTAATTCACCATTTTTCTACAAATAACGAGGTTAACTAAGAAATGTGTCATTAGTTAACCTCGTTTTTAATTTAAAGATATGACAAAAACAGGAAAAATATCATTTGTCTGGACTACAAATTACCAGTAAACTAATATAGACGAAAGGAGCTTGTAACGATGAAAGTACTTGCATATATCCTGGCGGCAATCCTGATCTTCTTTGGGGTTTTATTCATCTGGGCGGCGTTCGGTCCTGCCTTTAATGCTGGTTGGTTCATTGTCGGTTTGATTACCGTAATTATCGGACTCGCTCTTGTTTGGCTAGGCAGC
This sequence comes from uncultured Chloroflexia bacterium, assembly GCA_963770655.1. Taxonomy (GTDB): domain Bacteria; phylum Chloroflexota; class Anaerolineae; order Anaerolineales; family UBA4823; genus CAZAGA01. Next base: position 310,905 of record CAVYQO010000009.1, read on the forward strand.
CGGCGGAAGCCTGCCGATCAAGCGGATAATGTAACGGTGAAGATCGACCTTCCTGCGAATATAAGCCTTGATTCCTTTCAATGTAAGAATTGTGGCGGGGCATTAACGACTGATAATGTTAAGTTAGTCGCCGGCGCGCCTGTCGTAACTTGTCCATACTGCAATACAACATATCAACTTAGCGAAGAACCCAAATGGTAATGTCTTTCTGATCGGGAGGTATTCAGTGAAAAGAATATTTTTTTTATTTAGTTTCGTTGTTATCATCTGCCTGATCAGCGTTAGCGCGGCGGCTGCACAATCCTATTCCTTTAACCTGCAAGAAGGAACTGCAGACGTTTACCTGAATGAAGATGGTTCAAGCAAAATAGTATATACCTATCTATTCCGAAACAGTCCAGGCGCATCGCCGATCGAATATGTTGACGTTTCGTTCCCATCCTATACTACGGTAAACGAAGGTAAGATCACTGCTTCAGTGGATGGCCAACCGGTCAGTTATATTTCTTCAAGCGAATATGAGGGGAGTGGTGATGGGGTTGCCATCGCTTTAGGCGCTGGTTCGATCCCACCCGGCGGGACAGGCAGCGTGAATGTGGTTTTAGAGGAGGTCGGAGGTTTGATCTTTCAAGACAGCCAGGATGAAGCATATGCGAGCGTCGAATTTTCACCAGCATATTTTGAGACGGCTTATGGAACGACAAAATGGACAGTGAACTTCCATCTTCCGCCTGGTGTCACCTCAGAGCAGCCCCGTTGGCACAGCGCCCCGAGCGGTTTTCCTGAACAACCAGAAGCTTTCTTAGATGAAGAGGGACGGGTTACTTATTCCTGGGTAAATGAGAATGCCCAGGGAAATAAAGAATATCGATTTGGCGCATCCTTTCCATCGAGCGCAGTCATCCAAGGGATCGTCCGCCAGCCAGACCTGGCTCAATCTTTAGGAACAAATTGGGATAGTCTTGTCAACGTGGGAATTTGGACCTGCTGCATCGGCTTTTTTAGCTTGATCATTTTCGCCTCCATCCGTGGAAGTTCCCGCCGTAAAATGCAGTATCTTCCCCCAAAAATTGCCATTGAGGGACATGGGATCAAACGAGGTCTCACAGCCGTAGAAGCCGCCTTATTACTTGAGCAACCGCTTGACAAGATCTTGACGATGATCCTTTTCGCGGTTATCAAGAAAGGGGCAGCAAGTGTGGTCAAGCAAGAGCCTCTTGAATTGAAGATCAGCGATCCGGTGCCTGAGGGGCTGCAAGAATATGAACTTGCATTTATCCAGGCTTTTAAAGCGCCAGCGAGTTCGAGGAAGAAAGAATTACAAAATATGATGGTTGATTTGATCAACAGCCTGGCTGCAAAAATGAAGGGGTTTAGCCGGAAAGAGACGATTGCTTATTATAAAGATATCGTTCAAAAAGCCTGGGCGCAGGTCGAGGCAGCTGGAACCCCTGAGGTAAAGAGTGAGAAATTCTCTGAAAATCTTGAATGGACCATGATGGATAAGGATTATGACGATAGAACACGGCGGGTGTTCGGTCCGAGTCCAGTCTTCGTCCCCATCTGGTGGTCACGATACGATCCCGGTTATGGGCGCAGCGTCTCTAGCGCGCCATCACTTCCTGGGGGAAGTTCCGGGGGAGGTGGTGTGACGATGCCAACGCTTCCCGGTTCTGCTTTTGCAGGTTCGATTGTCACAGGTGTGCAGAATTTCTCCAAAGGAGTAGTCGGAAATGTCTCCGACTTTACCGGGGCAATCACGAACCGGACGAATCCGGTTCCGGTTTCGTCCGGAACGCGCTCTGGGGGCGGCGGGCGGAGCGGTGGCTGTGCATGCGCTTGTGCGTGCGCTGGCTGCGCTTGTGCATGTGCTGGTGGCGGTCGATGAGCTTTAAATTGTTCAACCGCTCCACCCCAGTGTCATTTGATCCTGCCCAACCAGGGCTGTATCATTACACCTACCAGGGAAATCTCGAGAAAAGCCGGATTCATCTACGCGTAGATCCAGATCAAAGTGGCTTGTTATTCATCAACGCCAACCGGATTATCCATCTTAACTCCACAGCGGCTTTCATGGCTCGCTTAATCCTCGAAGACATTTCCCAATCTACAGCGTTGGATTCGGTCCGGCGTCATTTCAGAGTTTCGGCAAAACAGGCTCGGCTCGACTATGCGAATTTCAGCAACCAACTTGCTGAACTCGTCCGACCTGATGGCGCTTGCCCAATCCATGAGCTTGATCTCGAAATCCGCGCTCCTTTCAGCTCTCGCCCTTTGGCCCCGTATCGCATGGATCTTGCGATTACCTATCGCTGTAATAACGACTGCGCCCACTGTTACAATGGCCGCACGCGCCAATTTCCCGAGATGTGCACCAGCGATTGGAAACTTGTCCTGGACAGGCTCTGGGATATCGGCATCCCTCATGTTGTTTTCACAGGCGGTGAACCCACCTTACGCGAGGATTTGCCAGAGTTAATTGCCCATGCTCAGCAAAATGGCCAAATTACCGGTCTCAACACCAATGGTAGGCGAATAAATTCCTCTGCCTATCTCGAAAAATTGGTTCAAGCCGGCTTAGATCATGTACAAGTCACCCTCGAATCGCATGATTCTGCGATCCATGATGCGATGGTAAGTGCTCCAGGGGCCTGGAAACAAACGATCCAGGGAATCCGGAATGCATTGGAGAGCTCTTTGTACGTCATGACCAATACAACAATGCTCCAGGAAAACAGCCCTGGAATCCGTGAGACATTAGAATTTTTAGCCGAGCTTGGCGTGCCTACTGTCGGTCTCAACGCACTGATTTACTCAGGACGTGGTAAGAAAGTTGGCACGGGTCTTCCAGAGCACGATTTGCAGCCGATTTTAACCATAGCCAGAGAGATAACCGATCACCATGGTCAGCGCTTAATTTGGTACACCCCGACCGAGTACTGCCATTTTGATCCGATGCAGCTAGAGCTTGGCGTAAAAGGATGTACCGCCGCATTGTATAACATGTGCATTGAACCCGACGGTAGCGTTTTGCCCTGCCAATCTTATTATCGATCTCTGGGAAATTTCTTAAAAGAACCATGGGAACAGATTTGGAATCATCCGCTCTCAGCCAGTTTACGTGATCGGGAGTACATCGCCGAGAAATGCAAAGAGTGCGCTTTATTGGTTGAATGTGGCGGTGGATGTCCCCTTCGGACTCGAAGATTCTGAAAATCTGATCACAGTTTTATAAAGAGGCAAAGAGGATAACCGATGGCGAAATTATTCGAAACCCTACAAGCATGGTTTTCACCGGTTCGGCCTCTACCGGCCGGCATGTATCACTACATTTCTCCTGCAGAAGATCCAAGGAATTACCGCCTACACTTGCGGGTTGAAGAAGATGGCACCGGTGTATTAATCTTAAATGCCGGGACAATTCTCCATCTGAATGAAACTGCAACTGAGATTACTTATTATATAATTAAGAATTTATCGCCGAAGGATGCTGCCGAGAAGATTGCTGCGCGTTATCACGTAACCAAAGAACAAGCCCAGGAAGATTACCAAAACCTGGTTGATCGGTTTCAGATGCTGATTAACACCCCTGACCTCGACCCGGAAACCTTCCTGGATTTTAACCGCGTCGAAGCCCATACGCGAAAAATCTCTGCTCCATACCGCTTAGACTGCGCATTAACATACCGGCTCTCCAGTGGCGCTGCCGAAGATGCCCCAACCGATCGAGTTAGCCAGGAATTAACCACTGCTGAGTGGAAGAAATTAATGGATACTGCCCTTGCTGCAGGCATCCCACATATCGTCTTCACCGGCGGCGAGCCTACACTGCGCCCGGATCTAGCCGAGTTGATCGGTCACGCAGAAAGCAATGACCAGGTTAGCGGATTAATAAGCGATGGTCTTTGTTTTACCAACAAAGCGTATTTAGATCAAATCCTAGGATTAGGCTTAGATCATATCATGATTGTTCTTGATCCCGACCGTGAACAGATTTGGTCTGCATTAGAAAATCTATTAGCTGCGGATATATTCCTCGCCGTACATCTAACCATTCGCACAGAAATGAACGATCAAATCTCCGAACTACTGAGCCGACTCGCAAATATTGGGATTAAGGCAATATCGCTCAGCACAGATCAGCCTGAATTGGGCGAGGCGCTCGAAGCTGCACGCAACCTGGTCGCGGCTCACCATATGGAGCTGGTTTGGAATTTGCCAGTCCCTTATTCAGCCCTGCATCCGGTCGCTTTGGAAACAGTGGCGTGGGAGCAGGTGCCTGGAGCCGGCCGCGATTGGTTATATGTCGAGCCGGATGGCGACGTTTTACCCGCCCAAGGGTTGAACCAAGTATTAGGAAACCTCCTCAACGACCCATGGGAAAAGGTTTGGAAGCGCTAACTACCTGACCATGCTATCTATCTCGGATTGGGGCCAACGATACCTCCAACAAGCCAGTTGGACCTACCCGCTTCGCCAATACTTATATCGTCAGGTGAAAATTCAGGAAGCCAAAAAAATCCTTGATGTGGGGTGCGGAACAGGCGCACTGCTGACAGAATTATTTGATCGTTCTGAGGCGGGGATATTTGGAGTAGATATCGATTTCCAAGCTCTAGCAGAAGCAGGAAAAAAATTCAGCCATGCTAGTTTGGTACTGGGAGACGCACATTCCATTCCGTATCACAGCAATAGTTTTGACGTGGTCTTGTGCCACTTTGTCCTGTTGTGGACGAAGGATCCGGCCCTAGTAATCGCGGAGATGAAGCGAGTAGCAAACCCTGGTGGAACAATTATGGCGATTGCCGAGCCGGATTATCCAGGCAGGATCGATTATCCACAAAACCTGGAACATCTTGGGCGACTGCAAACCGAAGCACTGCGCCGCCAGGGAGCCGAGCCCGCGCTAGGACGGCGGCTGGCAGGGTTATTTTCACAAAGTGGGGTCGTTGATCTTGAGGTCGGCGTGCTTGGAGGACAGTGGAGATATCCTTTATCGGTGGAAGAATCAAATTCGGAATGGAAAATTCTACGCGCCGACCTGGATGGTTTTATAACACCCCAAGAAATGAACCAATATCAAATCGACGATGCCGCTGCCAGGCAAGAAGGCGAGAGAATGCTGTACGTACCAACTTTTTATGCCTGGGGGCATAAACCATTATAAGTACAATCTGATCTGTTTCATTCTCCCTACCCAGAAGTTTGGACTACTTTGGTAGACCGACCTGCAGTTGCCCATCCACCACGCGAGTTGGATATGCTGGAATATCGACGATTGCGGGAAGCGACAACACCTTACCGCTGCGCACATCGAATGTAGCCCCATGTCTTGGACAGCCAAGCTCAAAATTATTTAATTCGCCCTCGCCCAATGGTCCCTCATCATGCGAGCAAACATCGCCGATGGCGAAATATCGATCGCCGATGTTAAACACGACGATCGGGATCTCATCGATTTCAAGAAACATTCGCTCGCCGTTTTTTAGCTCATCCACGGAAGCAACATCGAGAAATTCACATTTTTCTGGATCAATTTTTAGATAGTTATCCATTTTTTATCATTCGATCAAATCGTCAGTGGCTTCCCCAAGCCCGTACACGCCGGCTTTTAGCACTTTCAGTGACAGAAGGGCGCATTTCATCCTGACGGGACCCAATTCAATCCCTAGCAAGTCTAATAGATCATCCTTCGCCAAAGATTTTATTTCTTCTAGTGATTTCCCGATAATCGACTCAAGCAAAAGATCAGCCGAGGCTTGAGAAATCGCACAGCCGTGACCATCAAATGCTGCCTCAGTCACCCGACCGGATTCATTTATGCGTAATTCGATTCTTATGTGATCACCACACAGCGGGTTATCATCCTCGAACGAAATATCATGCGGGTCAAGCCGGCCGCGATAGATCGGATTTTTATAATGATCAATGATTACTTCTCTATAGAAATCATCCATATTGTTTACGAATCGAAGATCTTTTTTACTCTATAAAGGGATTCTGCTAATTGATCAACTTCTTCGAGAGTGTTATAGAGGTAGAAACTGGCCCGAGCAGTAGCTGGAAGATTTAATTTCTCATGCAGCGGCATTGCACAGTGATGACCAGCGCGTATGGCAATTCCGTCACTATCCAATATTTGGGAAATATCGTGCGGGTGCACGCCCTTAAGTGTAAAAGAGACCACTCCGCCCCGATCTACTGCTGGCGGACCAAATACTTTGACTCCGGGAATCTCTTCCAGGCGGTCCATGGCATATTCTACAACCTCATGCTCATGCTGGGCGATCTGATCGAGACCAATCCGAGCAAGATAATCGACTGCTGCACCAAAGCCAACCGCTTCGGCGATTGCAGGAGTGCCAGCTTCAAATTTATATGGAATCTCATTGGGAGAAAAAGTCCTCAGGTGCACTCGCTTGATCATGTCACCGCCGCCTAAAAAGGGCGGCATTGATTCAAGCAGGTCTTTTCGCCCGTAGAGAACCCCGATACCTGTCGGACCCAGCATTTTATGAGCCGAAAAAGCCAGGAAATCCGCCTGCAATTCTTGCACATCGACCCGAAAATGGGGAACCGATTGCGCCCCATCCACCACAGTGATAGCCCCAGCATCATGGGCCATTTTAATCATCTGAGCCGCTGGATTGATCGTTCCCAGGACATTCGACATGTGGGTAAAACTTACTAACCGAGGTTGCAGCTCAAGCAAGCTGTAATAAGTATCCAGGTCGAGATACCCATCTGGGGTAACCGGGATAAATTCCAGACGTAAATTGCGCTCGCCAGCCAGGATCTGCCAAGGGACCAGGTTCGAATGATGCTCCATTTCCGTCAGAACAATAACATCCCCAGGCTGCAAATTAGCTCTCGCCCAGGTGTAAGCCACAAGGTTGAGCGATTCAGTGGCATTGCGGGTGAAAATCACCTGGCGCGGCGAGGCAGCGCAAATAAACTTCGCTATTTTTTCGCGTCCATTTTCATAGAGGGCAGTTGCTTCCTCTGCCAGCGTATGGATCCCGCGATGGATGTTTGCATTCGAGTGAAAATAGAAATTATCCATCGCCTGGATTACTTCTAGCGGCTTCTGGCTGGTAGCTGTCGAATCCAAATAGACTAAGCGCCGCCCAGGTTTCGTTTGCCTTTCAAGAATCGGAAAATCGCCCCTTATTTTTTGAACATCAAAATAATTGGAAGTCAAAGTGGAGTCGGTCATAAAGATTATTTCCCTACAAACCGATCATTCTTCCGGGCTGCCATTTTCGGAATGCGGAACTGGTCGAGGTCGTGGTTTTCGTCTGCGGCGAATTGCCCGCCGAATATTATGTGAATCTTTTGGGCACCACAGCACGTGGTCAGGAACCATCCAACCATCTGTCAGATATACGTTTTCTTGGAATTGAACAGCGATCATTTTCGCATCAACCTGAACGACGGTGCCCTCCAGCCAATCCCGAATTCGATTGCCGCTATGATCATGGTCACAATAGACCTCGATTCGATCCCCGACCTGGAAAGCTTCATCCCGGTTAGGAGCACTGGTAAAATACAATCCTGGCAAAGCTCCCTCCAATTCTTTTTTCTTTTGAAAATATCAAAGGCGAGCCGGTAATTTTTCGCCTCGCCAAAGACATTTGGAAATACCAATTTTTATTTTCACTTAACCTAAAAGTCAACTAACCCATCTTTGTCGTGATCGCCTCCTGAAACCGAGAGCGAACTCCTTCAAAGGGGATACGCTGCATAATTGGATCGAAGAATCCTTCGACGATTAAACGTTCAGCATCCGCATAGGGAATACCGCGACTGCGTAAATAAAAGACCTGGTCTGCATCAATTTTACCAACCGTTGCCCCGTGTGTACAGCGTACATCATCGGCTAATATTTCAAGGCCAGGGATCGAATCTGCCCGCGCCTGTGGGCTCAATACCAGGTTGCGATTTGCCTGATAGCCATCTGTTTTTTGCGCCCCGGGGGCGACATAAATCATACCATGCCAGACGGAGCGGCTCTTATCACGCAGCGCCCCTTTGTAGAGCAGGTCGCTTGTGGCGTGGGGAGCCAGGTGATTTTGCTGAGTATCAAGATCCATATGCTGCTCACCGTCTGCAAAATAGAACCCCGACATTCGCCCGGTTGCGCCTTGACCAACAAGATCAAGATCCGAGTAATTTTTGGAAAGATGACTGCCCAACGCCCCGAAAATCCAATCGATGTTTGCATCTCTGGCGACGCGCGCTCTTTCATGCGTAAAATTCCAAACGTGGTCACCCCAAGATTGCAGCTCGACGAAGCGCAGGTTGGCGTTGGCCTCAACGATGATCTCCACAATCCCAACATGCAGCGATTGGCCATGAGATTCAGTAGGAGAAGCAGCCTCGTGTACATACGTGAGCGAGGCGTCTTGATCAACAAGGACCAAAATGTGCGAGAAGTGAGCTGCATCCACTCCCGGCCCCCACAAGACACTGTGCAGCGGTTGTTCTACATTTACGCCTTGGGGAATATATACAAATACCCCACTGCGCGCCAGGGCCGCGGCCATTGCACTGAATTTGCCTTCATCTGGACGGACAACTTTACCCAGAATTCGCTCAACAAGAGCTGGATATTTATACACGGCTGTCGCCATGTCAGTAAAGATGACCCCTTTGGCGGCTAACTCTGGATTTAATTCTATTTTGGAGCTAACCGGTCCGAGCACAATCTGACCCCCGTGTTGTTCACCGGCTAAGGGAATAAGAAGGTCATCCGGAATCCCAGCAGCATTATGAGTGGAATTTTCCAATTGCTCGGCGAAGCGAAAGGAAGCGGCGCGCAATGATCGCAAGTCGGTCCGGCGCCAATCTTCTTCGGTGATTGTTGGGATCGGCAGGCGTTCATAGGCATCCCAGGCGCGCTCCCGATAATCTTGAAGAAATTGCGGCGTCGGCGTATCGTCTTGATTCGCCGGGCGCATTTCTCTGGTGAAGATAAAATCATTTACTGCGGCCTGATCGATACGCTGGCTGCGGGTGATTACCTTGCGGGTTGTCGTTGTCATAAATTAGCCTATCGATCCTTCCATTTGAAGTTGAATCAGCCGGTTCATTTCTATGGCATATTCCATAGGTAGTTCTTTTACCAAAGGCTCGATAAATCCTGAGACTACCATCGTCGTAGCCTCCTCCTTACTCAGCCCGCGGCTCATCAGGTAAAAGAGCTGCTCTTCACCCACTTTGGATACAGACGCTTCATGACCAACCGTTACATCTTGCTCGTCGATTTCAATGTAAGGATAGGTATCCGAGCGAGCGCGATCATCCAACAAGAGGGCATCACACACGACGTTTGATTTCACATTGTGAGCGCCTTTGTAAACTTTTAGCAATCCGCGATACGAGGCCCGCCCGGTTCCCCGGCTAATCGACTTGGAGGTTATCTTGCTGCTGGTGTTCGGGGCCGAATGGATCATTTTACCGCCGGCATCCTGATGTTGGCCAGGACCAGCAAAAGCCATGGAGAGAATTTCACCATGCGCACCAGAACCAACCAAATAGCACGAAGGGTACTTCATAGTCAACTTGGAACCGAGATTGGCATCCACCCATTCCATCGTTGCGCCTTCGTGGACTATTGCCCGCTGCGTTACCAGGTTATAAACATTCGTCGACCAGTTTTGGATTGTTGTATAGCGAACACGCGCTCCACGCTTGACGACAATTTCGATCACGCCACTATGGAAAGAATCGGTGGTATAGATTGGAGCAGTACAGCCCTCCACATAATGGACCTGAGCGCCTTCATCCGCAATGATCAGAGTGCGTTCGAACTGGCCAATATTCGCCATATTCAGGCGGAAATAAGCCTGCAGGGGTAAATCTACTTTCACACCTTTGGGGAGGTAAATGAATGATCCTCCCGACCACACAGCGCTATTCAAGGCTGCAAATTTATTATCTTCAATGGGAATGACGGTGCTAAAATATTCCCGGAAGAGATCTGGGTGCTGACGTAAACCCTCTTCAATACTGAGGAAGATCACGCCTTGTTTTTCGAGATGATCCTGGATCTTGTGATAAACCATCTCGGATTCGTATTGCGCGCCAACGCCAGCCAGGAATTTTCGCTCGGCTTCCGGAATGCCGAGTCTGTCAAAAGTGTTTTTGATCGTGTCAGGTACGTCATCCCAGGAACCTGCTTCAGAATCCATCGGTTTGACATAATAATAAATTTCATCCAGATTTAGTTTTGTCAGGTCACCGCCCCAATTTGGCATAGGACGTTTCATGAAGTGATCGAGGGCTTTCAATCGAAAATCCAACATCCACTGCGGCTCGCCTTTCATCGCCGATATTTGCTCGACTACCTCTCGATTAATTCCTTTTTGCGATTTGAACACCGGGGCTTCTAGGTCCCGAAAGCCAAACTGATATTCACCAATACCTTCTAAAAGTTTTGCGTCACTCATTATCTACCTCCACCAACCTCCAGGACGTACTTGGAGAAACATGGAAAATTTACTTCAGCACAATTCAAGCTGTGATGACTTCCCCTGCCTTTTCGCGCAGCCAATCGTAACCGTGCTCTTCAAGGTGCAATGCTAGCTCGGCACCGCCAGTCTCTACAATTCGACCATCTAGCATGATATGAACATAATCTGGTTTGATGTAATTCAACATCCTCTGGTAGTGGGTGATTAAAAGCACGCCCAGGTCCGGTCCACGAAGAGTATTCACGCCTTCGGATACAATCCGCAGGGCATCGATATCGAGACCAGAATCTGTTTCATCCATGACCGCGATTTCTGGACGCAGCACAGCCATCTGAAGTACTTCGGCGCGTTTCTTTTCCCCTCCAGAAAATCCTTCATTCAAGTAACGTCCAGCAAACGCGTGATCCATTTTTAATAGATCCATCTTTTCTTTTAGCAAACGGCGAAATTCTGGGATTGGAATTCCTTTGTCGTCACGATTTTCGATTTTTCGCCTTGAATTTAAGGCTGTGCGCAGGAAATTTGCAACTGTCACCCCAGGAATGGATACCGGGTATTGAAAGGCCAGGAATAGTCCGAGATGGGAACGCACATCAGGCTCAAGTTCGACTAAATTCTGTCCTTTGAACAGAACCTCACCTTCGGTGACCTCATAATGCGGATGTCCCATTAATGTGTATGCCAGGGTTGATTTTCCGGTTCCATTTGGCCCCATAATCGCATGGACCTCTCCCTGATTAACCACCAGGTTCACACCCTTTAAGATTTCTCGGCCTTCAATGCTTACATGCAAATTGCGAATTTCTATTTCGGACATCGAACAAACTCCTTAATCCATTTTTTCAACCGTAGCGGTGATCGAAATTGTTAGCGATAATTTTCTCAAGCGCCAGCAATTATAGCAATAATTAGTATTACTGTCAATATTTAGCATAAATATCTAATAAATTATTGATCTTTCTAGAAGGGAGAATGTGGACAATAATATTTAGGATAATAATCTTAAATATTGACAAAATATATTCGCCATGCTATACTGATTCGTCACCGAGCGTAGGAGAAAGTAAGGGTTACCGTATGTTTGATTACGAATCTAGCGAAAACGCAAAAAGTACACGTGAACGGGTCATGCAGACCCTGCTCACCCATCAGCACTGTACGATAAACGAAATTGCCGATGCAGTAGAGATCAATCCAATTTCAGTCCGCCATCACATTACAAAGCTCCAGGCGGATGGATTGGTTAGTTCTGCGGAAGAGCGGCACGGGGTCGGCAGACCGCGCCGCATTTACTTTTTGACGGAAAACGGTCGTGAACATTTTCCCTCCCGATACCTGCGCCTGACCCTGCGGATATTAGAACAATTGAAAGAGACTGTGCCTCAACCAATGGTTAACCAATTATTTACCCAGATCGCTGTGGATCTCGCAGCCGAGCATACACGCGAATTGGCAGGTCTCTCTCCAGAGGAACGGTTGGACCTGGTTAAAAAGGTTTTGACAAGCGAGGGGTTTACCGTAGAATGGGAACGCCAGGGGGAGTTTTTCCAGATTTCGCGAATCGAATTGCCCATACTTCCACGTTGGACAAAACCATCCCGAAGTTTGCTCTGTCGATCAAACCCTGATCTCAACAGTTCTTTCTGTCCCTGCTGAAAAAATACAATGCATGTTATATGGCGACGCCCACTGCACATTCGTCGTCCCAGTTGCAGCAATAACGGAGTTGAGATAAAAATGGAACAAGCTAACCAATCTAAAATTAATTGGCATGCTGAGAGCACCCATCCTGATTTGGTCGAACCATTCAAGGATAAAATGCGCGAAGTGGTCGATCCGGAAATCGGGTTAAACATTATTGAGCTTGGACTCGTTCGAGACCTAAAAATTGAAGAACATTCCGCTGAGATAACGATGATCTTAACCACACCTTTCTGCCCATACGGTCCGGCGATGCTGGAAGTTACCCGTCAAAAGGCTGAGACATTTCTGAACTTACCTACTGCAATCGAGATGGGCATGGAAATGTGGGATTTTTCAATGATGGAGGAAGGTGTAGGAGCCGATTGGGGGATTTACTAATAAAGCCTCGTCAAAAAGTCCCTGCGGGATGACAAGGACTTTTCTGTTGTTTTAGTATTGCCAATCCTCGGATCTTCTGGCACAATTGTTGTAACGAATAATTGACTAAATCACACTCTAGAGTGAGCCAATCCTGCAACCGAGCGTTGTATAAAACCAATATTCAATGACACCAGAACCCAATCCTCCGCCAAATCCCACAAACAAGAGAACAGGCATAGGCTGGAAAACCTTCCTAAATCTCCAGGTTGTCGTTGGCGTCGCCTTTATCTTAGCCACACTGTATACTGCCTGGACGCCCGGTGAAACCCCTACACAGTCATCCTGGGAGATTTCACCAATCGCCAGTTTATCGACTCCATTTCCCACCCTGGAGGCAACTTCTACGGCGCACACACGTCCGTTAATTGGGCTTGTTTCGGGTCACTGGGGACATGATTCAGGCGCTGTTTGCGGCGATGGCCTGACTGAGGCAGAAATCAATCAAAATATCGCCACCCTGGTTCAGAAGCATTTGAACGAAAAAGGGTTCGATGTTGATCTTCTGAAAGAATTCGATCCAAAGCTAAATGGTTACAAAGCGCTGGCCCTGGTATCTATTCACGCCGATTCCTGCGACTATATTAATGAACTTGCAACTGGATTCAAAGTCGCCGCAGCGCTTGCCAGCCCTAATCCTGAAAGAGCTACCCGCCTGACAGCCTGCCTGCGCTCACGTTATGCCCAGGCAACCGGCTTACCGCTGCACAGCACAAGCGTTACGGCAGATATGACCGATTACCATGCCTTCGGGGAAATTAGTGATCTTACTCCTGCAGCTATTATAGAAACAGGCTTTTTAAATTTGGATCGGCAATTTCTAACCCAGAGCCCAGATATTGCTGCCCAGGGAATTGCCAATGGCATTTTATGCTTTTTAAATAACGAAAGCATATCCAACGCTAATCCCTAGTTTCGATGACATCCCCGGCGCCGAAAGATTACCTACACGCAATACACGAAGCCCAGAAAGCTTTGAAGGCTGGCGATAAAACTGCCGCGCGGCACTGGGCGCAAACTGCCGCTGATTTAGCTCCGGAGAAAGAAGATCCCTGGCTCGTCCTGGCGGCAGTCGCCAGCCCACGCGCAAGCATCGAATATCTCAACCACGCTCTGCAAATTAATCCGACCAGTCCGCGCGCCCGCCAGGGCATGCAGTGGGCTATAAAGCGCTACCGCGCTGCAGAAGCGCCCGCCCAAGATGCTCCCCCACCACAACCAATCCTTATCACGCCAATCACTCCAAAGACCTTGGTAAGAAAACGCGCTGCTGTGACTCCCTGGCTGCTCATCCTCCTTGCGCTGTTTTTGGGTATTGCAGGTTGGGTCAGCTTCCCAGCATTTTACCCATTGCTAAGTGACAGCCAACCACGCGCCCAAGCACAGATCCTTGAGAAGGCGACGAGGACGCCAGACCCGACCCAGACTTCGACCTCGCTGCCAACTGAAGCGCCAACCGAAACAATATTTCCGACAGCTACGAATCAGCCTACAGAAGTTCCAAAGCCATCTGATACCCCGACTCTGGCGCCAAGCAACACGCCCGAGCCATCTCCCACTGAAGAACCCGAGGTACCTCCAGAAGTGACCACTGAACCTCCGGAACCCACACGGGGCCCAAATGGGCAAGGGGAGATGCCAGACGTAGAAGCAGGCGAGCATTGGATTGACGTGGATCTGTCCCAACAAAGAATCTATGCATATGAAGGCAATCAGATTGTGGAATCATTCCTTGTTTCAACAGGCACAGCTCAAACGCCTACGGTTACAGGGAAATATCATATCTATGTCAAACTTCGAGCTGCTAACATGTCCGGCCCGGGCTATTTCTTGCCTGAAGTGCCTTATGTGATGTATTTCTTTAAGAGCTATGGTTTACACGGAACCTACTGGCACTCCAATTTTGGACATCCAATGAGCCATGGCTGCGTCAATCTAAAAACAAAAGAAGCCCGCTGGCTTTTCAATTGGGCATCCGTTGGAACAATCGTTTACGTTCACCGTTGAGGAGATAATATAATATGACTAGGAAAGCATTGTTTGCTGGCCTGGTCGTTGACGAAAACGACCGCGTTGCGGAGGTTGCTTTTGTCGGCGATGAGCCTTGCTATGTGGTGGATGACAATGGGTTTCGCCGGCATATTCCATCAGAACTAGTCGACTTGCAAGTACTGCATTCGATTGGAGAACAAATTGAGGGACACGAAGAAATCATCAGCGAGCAAACTGCAAAAATGCTTGGTCAGGATGATATCTTTTCACGAGCTTTAATCGAATCTCAGCTAAAAAATATCGATCAGCAATTTGCTGCGTTGCTAGAAACCGGGATTCCTGAAGAAACCCTGGCATACATGGGTATGGCTGGCTTGCAAATTCGAATCAACATTCACGGTGAGGTTGTGGAAATAAAACAACCTGGTATGATTGATCCAAATGATGAATAACCGATCTTTAAGCAACAGGAGAAACTGGTAATGGGCTCCGAGTTTATTATCGATGTAACGGAAGCGGATTTCGAGATACAGGTGATCGCGTACTCCCACGAAACCCCAGTTGTGATTGATTTCTGGGCAGAATGGTGTGCGCCGTGTCGAATTCTCGGTCCGGTCATCGAAAAATTAACAATCGAAGCACAGGGCGGCTTTCGATTAGCAAAATTAAATGTTGACGAAAATCCAAACCTCGCCAAGCGCTTTCAAATTCACGGCATACCCTCCGTGAAAGTCATTCGTGATGGCAAGCTAATCGCCGAATTTAGCGGTATCAAGCCGGAACAGCAAGTGCGAGACTTTTTACGAAATGTCATTCCCAGTCAAGATGATCTGGTCATCGAAAAAGGGTACAGCTTGCTGCAAACGAATATGCCTATCCAGGCAGAAACAGCCTTTCGCCAGGCATTGCAAAAATCTCCAGATCACCCTGGCGCGCTTCTCGGGTTAGGCGAGAGTCTGCTGCTGCAGGATCGTTCTACGGAAAGCCTGAATGTTTTACAAAAAATACCGGCCAGCCGAGAGTACACTAAAGCAGAAATCATCAAGCCGCTCGCCCACACGCTTAAGCTTTTCGACGAACCAACCACGGACCTTGATAACCCATTGGAAGCGGCTTTTTCGAATAGCATATACTTGATCAAACGAGGAAACCTGGAAGCGGCATTGGATGGTCTGCTCGACATCTTACGCCAGGATAAAAACTATCGGGATGGTTTACCGAGAAAAATCATCCTGGCGATTTTCGAATTACTTGGCGAGGACTCTGCAACCAGTCGCGAGTATCGTAAGGAACTTGCGTCTGTGCTTTTCTAAATTAGCAATATTGCTCGTTAAAACGAAACGGTGTGTATATAGGTTGATACACACCGTTTTTTCATTCCCTAGATGGGAAAACCCCACCATGCCGTGTGCTGCTAAGTTTTGAACCTGCCTTCGCAGGTTGGGTCTCTCCTTCAAGACTCCGCCTTGGCCGAAGCCTATCGCGTAATTCTGATAAGATTGAGACCCAGTTTATGGGTGTTGGCTCAAAACCGGGGGTGCATCATCACGTGCACAGTAGGGTGTCCTTTTTATACCATAAAAACCGCCTGATGAGTAGGTGATTTCCTGCGGTCAGGCTACGGGTATACCCGTTTAATCGTCCGCGGATAAGCGATCGTTTCACGGATGTGGCTGATTCCACACAGCCATGAAACGGTGCGCTCAACTCCCAATCCAAAGCCTGAGTGGGGGACGCTGCCGTATTTCCGTAAGTCCAAGTACCATTTGAATGCATCGACCGGCAGGTCATGTTCGATCAGACGCTGTAACAATAAATCGTAATCAGAGATCCGTTCACTACCGCCTATTATTTCGCCATACCCCTCCGGCGCCAGTAAATCCACGCTCTTACAGACTTCTGGGCGACCTGGCCATGGTTCCATATAAAATGCTTTCACCTGAGTCGGATAACCGTAGACAAAGACTGGTTTTTCAAACCGGGCGGTTAGTTCAGTTTCATGCGGAGAGCCAAAGTCCATCCCCCAATCGATCTTTAGCAGTTCCTTTTGTTCTTGATCTTCGATTCCGGCTTGGATTTCACGCAGGATCTCGAAAGCATCGTCATAAGAAATGCGCGGGAATGGTGGTTCAATCTTTTCTAACTTTGTAATGTCCCTTCCCAAGGACTTTAATTCCGGCATTCGATCGCGCAAGACCCGTTTGACAATGTGGGTAATAAACTGCTCTTCAATTTCCATTAAACCATCGAGATCACAGAAAGCCACCTCAGGCTCTACCATCCAGAACTCTGTCAGATGGCGCCTGGTTTTTGATTTCTCCGCTCGAAACGTAGGACCAAAGCAGTACACTTTCCCAAAGGAGTATATATTCGCCTCGTTATAGAGCTGACCGCTTTGAGCCAGATAAGCCAGGCCCTCGTCAAAATACGGCGTTTCGAAGAGCGTCGTGGTGCCTTCGCAGGCTGCCGGGGTCAAGATTGGGGTATCCATATTAATAAAACCATTCGTGTCAAACCATTCACGAATCGCGCTGATGACCGTTGCCCGAATGCGCAAAATCGCCCATTGGCTCGGCATTCGAATCCACAAGTGGCGGTTATCTAGTGCAAAATCAACGCCGTGCTCTTTTAGAGACATCGGATAATCGTCAACGGCTTGTTGGACAACCTCAAATCTCTTAACCCCAACTTCAAAACCACCCGGGATACCTGGTGCACGAGGATCCGCTCGGACAGTCCCACTGATAATGACCGAACTTTCCTGGGGAAGATGGGTGACCTGTTCAAACGATTCTGGGGAAAGGTCATTCTTAAACGCCACGCACTGAACAAAACCAGTCCCATCCCGAACTAATAAAAAGACCAATTTGCCCTTATCCGTACGGTTGTAGACCCAACCATGGACAGTAACTTCCTGGCCAACATACTCGCCAATTTTTTCAACTCTGATCACAGGATCCATATAGATCTCCTTTTTACTCAACAATTTTAATATGCAGATCTCTTAACTGCTGGGGTTCCACCGGAGATGGGGCATCGGCCATCATATCCCGTGCATTTTGGTTCTTCGGAAAAGCAATCACCTCACGAATATTGGGCTCATCGGCTAAGATCATGACAACTCGATCGATACCCGGCGCAATCCCACCATGCGGCGGCGTGCCATATTCAAAAGCTTCTAACATATGTCCAAACCGTTCTTGGGCAACCTCAGGTTCCAAACCAATTAGACTGAATACTTTCTCCTGCAGGCTGCGGTTATGGATTCGGATAGACCCACCACCAACTTCATAGTTGTTCAAGACCATGTCGTACTGCTGACCGCGCGCTTTCCCAGGATCTATGTCCAGGAGCGGCAGATCTTCGACCATGGGCGCGGTGAAAAGATGGTGGCTGGGATCCCAACGCTGTTCTTCTTCGTTCCAATTGACAAAGGGAAAATCCACGACCCAGCAAAAAGCCAATAAATTGGGATCAGTCAATCCCATCCGTTCGCCTAACAGGACCCTTAGCCTTCCCAAAGCCTCATAGACGACCACTGGACGATCTGCTACAAAGAGGAGGAGATCACCAGGTTCAGCTTCCAGCCGCTCCAAGAGCTCTCGACGGACATCCTCAGGCAAAAACTTCGAAAAGGAAGAACGATGATCACCATCTGCAGAAACCGCCAGGTAAGCCAGCCCCTTTGCGCCAAACTTCTGCACATATTCTGACAGTTCATCGAGCTGTTTTCGACTGTACCCACCCAGTCCTTTTGCGTTCAAACCGCGAACATGACCGCCTTCGTTAACCGCTGACCTCGAAAACCTTGAACCCGCTGCGCCCAGCGAGGTCAGAAACATTTTTTAATTCCAGACCATAACGCAAATCAGGGTTGTCTTTCCCAAAACGATCCATTGCCTCTTGATAGGTGATCCGAGGCCAGGGACTGCTTAGCAGACGCTTATGGGGGACAATTTCTGCAGCTATTTTTGTGAAGAGCTCTTCTGCAAGCTGCATGACATCATCACGCTCAACAAACGATAATTCCATATCTAATTGGGTGAACTCGGGTTGGCGATCGCCGCGCTGGTCTTCATCGCGAAACAGCGAGCGATTTGAAAATAGCGCTCGACGCCTGCGACCATCAAGAGCTGTTTCAACTGTTGAGGAGACTGAGGCAGTGCATAAAATTCTCCTGGATGCACTCGAGAAGGCACTAAATAATCACGCGCCCCTTCAGGGGTGGTTTTAAACAGTATAGGCGTCTCGACCTCCAGAAACCCTCGCCCATCGAGAAAATCTCGGATCAATTTAACGACACGGTGGCGCATTTCCAGGTTTCTTCGCATCCGTTCACGTCGTAAGTCAAGGTAACGATACTTCAAGCGAGTGGACTCATCTACTTCTTCGTCACTATTAATCAAGAATGGCAGCGGTTTAGCAGCATTTAATACCCGGATCGAATGAACTTCAACTTCAATCTCACCGGTTGGCAGCCGCGGATTTTCCATCCCCGGCAGCCTGGGCCGGACAACGCCGCTTACTTGAAGAACCCATTCCATCCGCACCGGGTGTAAATCCTGGTGGGCGTCGGGAGATATTTGTGGATCGGCGACAATCTGAATTAATCCAAACCGGTCACGCAAATCTATGAAAGTAATCCCACCATGATCACGCCGGCGGTAAACCCAACCAGCCAGCAGTACCGTTTTTCCGACATCTGAGGTCCGCAGCTCTCCGCAGGTTTGAGTTTTATACATATATAGCCTCCATAAAAAATCGCCCTTCGCTTTATGCGTCGGGCGATCGCTCAGAATAAAGTTGGATCAACATTGACAGAGCCTCGATCCGACCACCCGACGGGCTAAAAACGAATTATTATCATCGGCATCATTCAAGTAATTGCCAATTATACGATACGGATTATGCTGAAGGGTGGGTAGTTTCAGGTTCATTTGAAAAATCTTTCTGTATTTTCCTATAACCACATAAATTATAGCATACATCAATTAAATCTCTTCTTCTTCATCAAGGGGAGTTTTTGCCCCTGAGGATAGATGAAACTCGCTCGGGCGATCTCCTTGCTCAAAACCGGCAAGGATAATCACTGCCTGAGTGGTTGTTGCTCCCGGGTTGATCCAGCGGTGGCGGAGTTGTGCAGCAAATATCAAACTGTCGCCTGCTTCGAGCAGGTATTTTTGGTCTTCGATTTCGTATTCCAATTGGCCACTCAAGCAAAGCACAAATTCATTTCCGCTGTGCAGCATTCCATAAGGACCACTGCCAGCTTGACTTTCTAAGGTCAACATGAAAGGTTCAAGGTGTCCTGAGAAAGCTTCGCCGCCCAGACCTTCCCAAATCCCATTAGGAAAGCGCACATTCTTGCGTTCTTTTTCCTTGCGGAAAACAATCGATTGTTTGGGCGGTTCAAGACGGAAAAATGCGGTGATCGGGACCTCAAGGGCCTCAGCAATTTTATACAGCGTACTGACAGACGGCGAGGTGCGTGAACGCTCAATCATACTTAAGGCATTCGTCGATAGACCGCTGCTTCGTGCCAGGGCGCGGATAGACATTCCGCGCTCCTGGCGAAGCTGTCGCAGCCGGTTCCCCACATCAACGGTCAATACATCGTTGTCAAAAAGATCCATATCTTCTACCTCGATTTAATGCGAAAGAATAACAAAATCGTTATCATTATAACCGTTTCGTATAATAATTTATTACGGCTGTAATTTGCTTCTGGATATCGGGGGTACATTTCGTATAAGTCTTCCGATTTAAAGCTAAAAGCGACCATCTAGAAGGTCGCTTTTTGATCCAAACAATCCATTATTATCGATCAATCCCATTTTCGGTGTAAAAATATACCACCAACCTTGCGAATAACTTTCCGAGATTTCAGGTAACCAGGAAACCAATTTTGATCCAGGCCATGAAATAACCAGGGGGTTTTGAGATAGGTTATCTCGACACGTTCCAATTCGTATCGATCACTTGCAGCGGTTGACAGCCCTACCCTGGTACTGCAGGCAGAGCTAAACACCTCGCTGACGAACTTTTTGACTGTGGGATTGTATTTACCATAAGGATAAGCAAAATCAATAATCTCGTGCCCTAATTGATCCTGGATCATTAGCTTCGAATTTAATATTTCGTCCTCCATAGCCTGTGGTCCTAACAGGTCTAATTGGGCATGATTTACCCCATGTGCACCAAACTCAATACCTGAGCCGTCCATTTCCTTGATTTGCTGCCAATTTAAAAGCGGCCAATGGGGGACCTCGGCCGGTTGGCCATACCAATCGTTTTTCTTACCACAATACCCAGACACTAAAAAAACGGTTGCCGTGAAACCATATTTCTTCAGGACCGTAAACGCATAATCATAAACACTTTGATAACCATCATCGAAGGTTAATACAATAGATTTTTCGGGCAGCGGTGTATTTTGGATGAGCGATTTTGCTAACTTCCCTTGAGAAATTGGTGTATAACCATTCTCGTACAGCCATGACATCTGCCTGGCGAAGATCGTTGGATCAAGCGAAATCAGGCTCGGTTTTGGATCAATTGCATGATACATCAAAATTGGAATCATTGGACGATACGGCATAAACCAGCTTACCCTTTAGGTTGAGGTTTACGTTCTCTCAAACCGACAATCCAGTTATACACGGCCGCAATAAAAAAGCCAAAGATGAACCCAGTAAGAAAACCGTATAGAAATCCAACCAAACTTCCTAAAAAGGTAACCTGATAACCGATGAAAAACTGTCCAAGCAAGGACAGATTCGGTCCGATCACCCGACCGCCCTTCAAGACGAGCCAATTGGTAGCGATAAATATAATCAGGCCAAACACAATACCGAAAACAATCCCATTCACCGGGGCGTTCAGCTTCATCACCCGAGATAGCGCTGCATCTTTTATCTTTTTTTCTTCATCCGAAAAACTTGACGTCATTTCATATCTCCTGATATTTCATCGATGATATCTACTGATGAATTCGATTGTGTGTCCAAAAAGTAGCCTTTATTTCCAATCAGTTTTAATTCAGCTTTGCGGCGTAAATTTGCCACCTGTAGCCGGGTTACCGCATTTCGAATTGTTGCCGTGAGCCATCCAACACTAAACCCGATTGCTAATCCATAAACCAGACCAAGCCAGCTCGTCGAAAGACGCAGACCATAGTTCGGCAAAAACTGACCCAACAACCAGAAATAGCGCGATATTTGAAGTTCTTCATGAAAGACCAGGTATAGCGTAAGGGCAAATAAGCTGGCGCCAAGCGCTAAGCCCATCGCAATCCCAAAGGCTGATGGATCCATTCTCTTGAAGGCTTCAGCAAATACTTCATCGGCTATACGCTCATAATCGGGCGCTTTACCTTCGCGAATCTCTTCATGATACTCCTGTTCAGCATTCACGATCCACAAATCATAATCTTCTTCAAACAGTAAGTTTCGCACAGCGTACATACCAGTGAGCATGGCATGATCCTGGTTATTGTATCGATGCAATCCATTTCTGCCGATTGTTTGAAAATTCTCCAGGCTATCAACGTAACCACGCACAATGGCCAGGTGCTCCCGATAATTTGAATCATAGACAGGGTAAGATTTCTCCACCCGAAATACGACGCCGTCGATGATATCTTCATACTTTGCTAAACCGATCTTGTCCAATTCCCGTTTGCCTAATTCAATCAAATCCGCATCGCTCGCATTCCATAAATCATCGCCTTCATTGCAAAAATATTCCAAACCAAGGCTGGACATAGCAGGGTCGGGAACCATGTAAGGGCTCCAATTTTTGAAGTTTTGGATCCGACCGACTTTGACTTCAGGATCATGAACGTATATCCAATTGTCATCAAATAATTGTTCTCGCCTGACAATCAAACACACGGTTAGGAAATCGCGATAACTAAGTTTCCCAGCGGCGACGAGCACGTCTGAGGGTGGAGCTGGTATTAAATTCTTAATAAACTCTGTAACCGGAGCGCTCGAAATGAAATCCGTCCCTTCAATCTGTTCAACTTTTCCATCCCTGAGTACATCGACGCTGACTATTCTGGCGCCATCACGATGATAACCGATGACGGGTGTGTTGAAACGCACCTCACCTCCGCGGCGCTCGATGCCTTCTTTCACCCTATGCCACAACATACCTGGGCCCTGGGCTGGATAGTGAAATTCTTCGATTAAGGTTTTTATGGTTTTCTGCGGCTTGATGAACATGCTCAAAACCGCCGCTTTAAGATCGAGATCCTTAATCCTCTGGGCAGCCCATTCAGCACTTAACTCAGAGGTTGAAATACCCCAAACTTTCTCCGTGTAGGATTTGAAGAATATCTCAAAAAGCCTCCGCCCAAATCGATTGGTTACCCATTGTTCGAATGTATCCTCGCGGCGATGTGGAAATACCCTCCAGCGCAGGTAACTCATCCCGACCAACAAGCTTTGCCAAAAACCTAAACCCGATAAGGCATTGAGCGGTTTTAATGGGTAGTTGAAGAATTTTCGATTGTAATAAATTCGCGAAAGGCGAGGCCTTAAAAGAAATTCGTCGCCTAAAATTTCATTCCAAAATTGATTGACTTCTGCTGACTTCGTAAAAAACCGGTGGCCGCCCATGTCAAAATAATACCCCTGATAAACTTCGGTACGGGCAATTCCACCAACTTTATCGCTCTTTTCCAAAACGAGTGGGGTGACTTGATTCCGGGTCAATTCGTAGCCTGCGGTAAGGCCTGCCGGACCGCCGCCGATAATAACCACTCGCCGATCAGAATTATCGTATTTCATTTTTTCCATTCTGCTCCAATATTATTATCGATCACTTCTTGGAAAAACCCTAAAACGGGAACAGGTGCACAGCAGTGTGCGCCTTAATTCCATGGAATGGATCCAAATTTTTCGAGGGCGAGGGATTCCAACATTTTATAATACATTTCCAAATGCGCCTCACGTGTCCAGATTCGCAAAAATGTCGTGTACCCTTGCTCTCCAAGCCGGTCACGAAGTGCTTTTGATTCCCCAAGCTGAGTAATCGCACTTAGTAATTGTTCGTCGGTATCAAATATGAAACCACCCCCACTCTCAGCGACTATTTCCGGGAGCGCCCCCAGATTGCGCACAATCACCGGAGTCTTGCGGGCAAAAGATTCTACAATAATAATTCCAAATGTCTCATAGGTAATCGAGGGGACCAAAGTTGCCTGAGCATGGAAATAGTAATTCCCTAAATCCCGCTGTGATTTTGGACCCAGGAATTTAATTCGGGGATTATCCGCCGCCATTGTCTGCAGCTCTTGGGCTTGATTCCCAGCGCCAACGATGAGTAAATCGTAATCAAGAACATTCTTCCAATTTTCGATAAGCGTTTGCAAGCCCTTGATCTTTTCCAGCCGGCCGACGAAAAGGAAATAGGGTTCTACCTGTGGGCGCGGAGCAGGATTTTGCCAGTCTTGATCGGCCCGATCGATAAAATAAGGAAAATAGCGCACCGGCTCGCTAAAACCGCGATCAGCATGCATTTTTGCTGTGAACCTGCTTGGGGAAAGGAAGCGATCAACCTGACTGCTTGTCCGGGCAAGCATTCCAGTATATCGCCATGCTTGAGGCGGCCGCTTTCCCAATATTATGCATTTTAAACATTCGGGTTTTTCGCACGCGCGTGAATTGAACTTCCAGAGCACATGCATCGGGCAAACTAGCCAATGTTCATGGGTAGTGTAAAGTTTCAAAACCTGTGCGGCTGAAGGTTTGATAGTCATTATCTCTGGGCCTAGCAAGGAAATGTTATGAAAATGAATGACATCATACGTCTTGCTTTCTAGAATAGATCGAATCTTATCTCTTTTTAGATATGGACGACCCGTCTGTTGGGTCAGGAGGGGCGAAAGCCATCCAAACCCACTGACCAATCCATGGCGCTTGACATTTGGATGCTCCGTAAACTGGATTTCTGGTTCGGCAGGATGTTGAAGATGATAAGAGTTCGATACAGTGGATCACATCCACATGGTGGCCCTGATCGCCTAATGCGTGGGCCAGACGATAAATATACATAGCATCGCCGCCGAAACTATATGGCGGGTAAAAAGTCGTCAAGTGCAAAAAATTGAGGGGTCTGTTCACTTTTTGATAACTTGGTTGATTACGTTTTTTAGCTCAATCGCAGCATTTTCCCAGGTTAGATGGCCAGCAGCCGCCAACCCGGCTTTGCCCATCTTTTGGCGCTCCACCGCTGAACCCAATATCGATAGGAGTGCGGCCTCTAACTCATCTGGGCAGTGCGGATCGAAAAAGATGCCTGCGTGTCCCAATAGCTTAGGGAGCGGGCTTTCACTGGTAGCAATCACTGGACAACCACAGGCAGCCGCTTCCACTGCGGGCAATCCAAAACCCTCCATGAAGGAAGGTAATACCAGGCACAGGGCAAGGTTCAACAAACTGTTCACCTGTTCATCCGACAGATATCCAGTAAATATCACCTTCTCACTAAGATCCAAGGAGTTTATCTGCTGCTGGAGGGTTTTATACGTGCTGTAAAATGCTTCTTTTCGATACTCGCCCACCAATACGAGTTTCAGATCGGAAAATTCGGGCTGCGAGCTAATCTTGGAAAATACGCTGATCAGGGTTTCCAGGTTTTTGTGGGGTCCAAATCCGCCAATAAAAATCAAAAATTTAGTTAGGTTTAACGTCTCCAAATTAGAATTCAGTTGAATTCTCTCAGTTGGAGTTATTTTGTGGAAGATGGGGTCAGCCGCTTCGCCTACTACAAAAACGCGATCTGATGAGATTTGGAAATGACTACAAATTAGCTCTTTCGAATATTCTGAAACCGTAACTACCGCATCTGCCTGGTATCGCGCTATAGCAGATTTTGTCGTCCAGAAGATTCGGGCCGATCGTTTTGGTAAGGTTAACTCCGGATAGATTTCCGGAATAATATCGTGGATCATTACGATCTTTTTCGCCCGGCTCCAAACGGGGACATATGTATAGACTGTCGGAAAAAGCACGAGATCAAATTCCCTGGAGGACATCGCCCGACCAACACGAAACAGGTCTGGAAATGAGCGTCGGGATTCCGAAGTAGCCGAATTAATCGCCGGGCGAGACACATGGATATTCTGTATATCGACGCCATCTGGTAGATCCCCGGACTGAACAGGCCCATCGAACACAAAATTATATTGGTTAGCCGAGTCAAGTTTAACCAGCTCGCTCAGCAATGCCCGAGCATGGCGCCCATACCCACGCTGATTGAACCAAACGGTCGCGTCCACACCGATCTTCATGATTGTAAATGATGATTGCTAGGCATCGAAGAAACGATGCTTTAATTTACCGAAGATTTCAATTAAATCGATCACCACCGTGCCCTTGGTCACCACTCGATAGTAATAGAGAGTACCTCTTGAGATTGCATAGAGCGGGCTACGATAAGCAGTATTCCATTCTTGAAATCGATCGGCATGCCACTCCTCCTGGTTGTTTACGAATAAACCTGCGGTTTTATCCGAGGCAATTAAAGTAAACCCTGGAGGCGCTATTTTGGAAATATCTTGAATTAGATAATTCACTGGCGTTCCTTCTTGTTTCGGACGTGTGCCGTAAAAAATCAAAGCCAATGGGGTGCTGACCAACTCCACCGCAGGGTCATTAACGAACCAATCCGGACGGACAATTTTGGTAAATAAATCTGCATGAGAGATTAAATTTTTGTAGTCTGTATTGTAATCGCTGATTTCAATTTTAATTTTCTGACCGAGCATCCGTGCAGTTCGATTAATTGTAAAACTTCTGGGCAGGGATAGAAATAGGGAGGCAATTCCGGCAATTGCCACGGCAGCATAAAGTACCTTTTTATTCCACGCACGATGAAACAATACCATCCTCCAGAACACGACCAAAGGCAGGATCATCACCGGTATAAAATGGTGTAAGGCAGTAAAGGCAACAAACAGGAAGATCAGATAATATCCCAAGGTTATAAAGGAAATCAGCCTCGAATAGTTATCCTGCCAATTGAAATAGAAAAGAGCCAGGAAAGGCAATACGCCGACCGGGAAGATGCCGAAATCCAAGCGAAGGAATTCAAAAAGGCGGATATACCGGATCCGTTCGATGATGCTATCAGACTGGAACCCAAAATCGGTTGCCCCACTGAGCGCAGGTAGTAAACACCTTATCATACAGTACACCTAGAAAGAGGAAACTAACGATTAAACCGATAAGGACGGACCCCCATACTTTGCGCTTTTCCGGAAATAGAACCAACACACCAACGGTTAACAGACCCATGACGAGTATGCCAGTCGGGCGGCCAAGAAACGCCAACAGGCTCCACATTGTCAAAAAAAACCAATTCTGGCGCCACAAGAAATAAATCGCAGCCATGATGGCAATTATTTCGAAAAGATCGATGGCCATCGGGGAGGCAATATCGGAAAAATAGGGGTCGTAACTGGCGTTGTAGCTGAGCGTTACCGTAACAATTGCCAGGGTCAAAACCAACAAGCTCTCTTCAACAATACCCAACCTGCGTGGAGCCTGCCATTCGATCATCTCCACGAGCAAACAAAAAATGACGGGGAGATAGAGGATGACGGGCAGCCTGGCCGCGGCTTCAATTTCGCCAAAAAGTACAATAAACCAATGCACCGGATAGGCCATCGGCAGCATTCCAATTCCCAGGCCGGCGACGCCCTGAGGCGAAGGAAATCTAGGCCATAGAAATTGGGATAAAGACCGGCCAAGCTCGAATGCTTCCACGGCGTCGCCATGCATGTCCTGCCAGAAGATGATCGGAAAGAGCAAGAGCAAGGCTAAGAGTGGAATGCTTATCGCCCAGTACAAGCGGCGCCTTTCAGCCGGACCTGCTAAAGGCCACAATAATTCCTTTCCCTTGAACACAGACGCTGCCAGCCCTGACCATGCAATGGCGCCAGCAAGAATGAATCCAGCTATAAAATTACCCGGCGGCGCCAACCCTGGTGATAGCAGCTTAACCACCTGGGTATTCAGCAGATAAAGGATTGTTGAAAATCCGAAAGCCCATACGACTAACTCGGTAAATCGCCTGGTCTTTCCAAAAATCAAAGTCAAATAAATCCCAGGAAGTAACCAGGTGAGTATTCCAGCAGCAATCACCAGCGGAGTAATCAGATAAAGCCGGAATACATCGTTTAGCACGAAGTACGGCGTTGAGGGTAATTCAAAGTAATAGTCCGAAACTACCCCAGTAACGAATGTACGCCCGAATGATAGAATCACCCAGGAAAGGACTGCAACCAGACCTAAACTCAATAAATGAGTTTTTCCTATTATTGATTGCGCGCGGTTTTGTGAATTGACAGCCAACTTTATCTCTCGTTCGCGTTGGAGTAAATAGACATTTTCAGTTTATCGCGGCAACTTCGCCGCTTGCTGGGCTGATAACGGCCCGGCAACTACCCGATAAGAATTTCCGGTTATCGAGGGTCCCTGAAGTATCCAGATCGGGCGGTCAGCGTAGGATTTTAGAAGCGCTGCGCGGACATCTGGATTGCGATCATAGGCATAAATTGTTTCCCTCGCTTGCAAATCCAAAGGATTATAAGTCCAGGCGGATTCGTAATCCGGGTGCGAATTTCCCTGGATGAGCACCAGGCTGTTTCCGAATTGATACTGCTTGGATATATTTAGAATATCTGGATTCATTTCCAAATAATTAGAATATTTATCCAAGACTTCTCCAAGGGATATAGATTGCTGCCGCACAAACGCTTAAAAAGAGAACCGTAAAAGCAATCCGAGTGCCCCAATCACGATTAAAGAATGATTCCTTAGGCTCTTCGATCGATTGAACTGCCCGACCGGTAAAGTATAAAAGTGGGAATATGAGCAAGTACCAGTAGCGCGCCCCAAAATCTGGCCCTCCCCCGAACCAGAACAAGGCATACGCTCCGATAGTTAGAACTAACGAGGCCAAAAAGAAATAATCAAGTCTCGTGAAATGTCGAAAACGCCCAATCAAGAATAAAGCAATCAAGAAAATCGAACCTGTAGCCCAGCCAAACAATTCGATATTCACTGAAAATGTATTGAGGACGGCATTGAGAACCGCCTCTAGCGGACTATAACCAGGCAGCGGATCGATCGGCCAGGTTATTCCCCGATCCGGACCAAACCCCAAGGCATAAGTATTCGGCCCATAATATTCTTGATAATAACTGCTCAATGGCATTTTGAGCGGATCCCCGGTCACGCGTTGGTTATAAGGGAAAACGAGTGCGCCGACTAATATCGCACCAGTAAGATATCCGATCAGGGTCTTAGCCTTGAAAGCACGGTTATTAAAAAATAAAAGGAGGATCCCAAGCAATGCACCAACGACCAGACCATCCATCGGGCGGATCAGAGATAAAACGCCGATGAAGACACCCGCTAAAATCCCCCAAGCAGGCTTTTTGCGGATTATTGCCAGAGCCGCCAGGCTACCAGCCGCCAGGGTACAGGTGAGCATGAAAGTGTGGGACATAAAGTTCATCCCCATAAACAAAAACCAGGGCGAAAAACTTAATAATAAAGCAGAAAGTTTTGCATATCGAATTGGCAAAACAAACTGAAATAACAGAAAGGCTAAGAGAATATTAACTCCCGCCAGGATAGGATTTACCAACCAGGGTGCCTTTAGCAGTGTTCCAATCGCCAACAAGGCCGGCCAGCCTGGTGGAAAAGGTGAATACCACCGCTCGCTTTTATATGGGATCAAATAAATGGAAAATCCCTCTGGGACGGGAGGCGCAGGTGTATTAAACATCCCTTGGCTAAGATACCTGGCCTGGTAGAGATAAAGCACTTCATCTTGAACATGCGGGTGACGTTGGTAAACAAACCAACTGAAACACGCAGTGATTCCAAAAACCATTATTGCCAGAATGAAACCAAATTTCCCAACCTGCGGTTTGATCGCTCTATGGTTGTCTTGCGGATTTCCAAGAAATCCATCCAACTTTTGGTTTATCTTTGCCATCTCAGGTTTGGGGATAGCAAACGCAGCGAGCAATATGGTTGCCAGGCTGATTAGCTGTATCAGAGAGGCGAAAAAGATTTCGAAGACATAATCGAAAAATACCCGGGAAAGCGCAGCACTCGAGAACAAAAAAACACAGGCAAGTAATCCAAGCTGCCAATAGTTTAACGCAGCCGTGATGCTAGTCCAAATCACCCGCCATCTATTTCGCAAGGACCAGACGACGATTAGCGCTTGAATAATTAAAATTACAAGAAAATACCGGTAAGGTGAACTGACGAGCTCAGGGAATAACCGGTAATGTTGGTAATGAATCGCCGTCCCTGCGTTGATGATCTCTAGCGCAGCCGCCTGGCCAATCACGGCTAAGGCAAACCAGAGCCCGGCATTTTTGTAATTGCCGCGAGCCGTCAGACCAACGATAAATATCGATAGCCCAAGGGCAAGTGGGAAAATATACATCCCCATACTTTGAGCTACGGCTGGTTACTTCCTTGAAGCAAACTTGTCATTTTTTCTTGGAATTGTTTTAGGATGCTGCTCATGTCGCCCTCTCCGGCGAGATTGAGCGATTGGTTTGGATCATCTTGGACTGAGAATATTTCTGGGGTCCTATTCTCATATTCTATATATTGCCATGCTGGACTGATCAAAGACTTGATCCAACCAAAAAAAACCGGGGATTTTTCTGGATCCCAATCATGTTGCGCAATCTCGGCCAAGGGATCATCCCATCCGGTTGGAACCGCCTGGGTATTCCATAGTTCGCTTAGGGACTTTCCAGTAAATTCCTTGGGCGGATCAATTCCGACGATATCCAAGATGGTTGCAGGAATTGAAATGAGTGAAACAGGTTGGTCAATTATTTGATCAACCGGGATACCCATCGGGCCGTTGATGATTAAGGGGACTTGGATTTCTTCTCGGTATAACGATCTACCGTGTAAGTAGGTACTGTGCTCATTGAAACCCTCACCATGGTCAGAGGTGATGATCACCAGCAAGTTTCCATCTGTAACTTTTTCTGCTTCCCTGACCAGGTCGCCTATATTTTTATCAACATAATTAATTGCGCCATCATATGCGTCCATTTCCCCTTGTGCTTGTTCCGGCGTTAATTGTGGATCTTTACGTCCCAATTCGTTATTTAATATACCACCTGGATTGGTTTGGGTTGAAAACATGCTTCGATACGGTTGAGGCGGCAGATATGGATCATGTGTATCAATGTAATTAACGAAAACAAAGAAGGGGTTCTCAGGCTTCTGACCAATCCAGTTAATTACGGATTGTGTCTCATCGGCAGCAGAACGGCGGCCAATAAAATCATTGTATTTGAAAACCCTATGGTAAATCTTATCGAAAACACGACCAAAAAACGGGCGGATTAAGTATTCACCAGGCGTTTGAAAAAAATCTTCAAAATGGATAAACCCTCGATCAAATCCTTCTTCGTTAGTCACCCAAAAATTGTTTGCCGAGAAGCCACCTGTCCGATAGCCATTCTTCTTCATGACCTCAGCAAGCGTCGGAAAGGAGGCGTCTTTTAGGGCTGTCGGGTTGTCCCATTCGATGCCATGCTCAAAATTATTTTTTCCCGTCATTAGCGAAACATGCGAAGTCAGCGAATACGAGCTAGTCGAGTACGCATGAGTAAAGGAGGTCCCGGTGGCAGCGAGGCGGTCCAGGTTTGGCGATGTCTTACGCGGATAACCATTCGAAGACAGGTGATCGCTGCGGAGTGTATCGACCACCACAAAGAGTACGTTTGGCGCGCCCGATGGAACTGAGGGGAGATTAGCTGCGATTATTTGTTCCTTCAGCCAGTTCCCGCCTCTTAAAACCAATATAAGTATTACGACCAAGCCCAGGCTATAAGGTAAGCTTTTTTTCCAGAAACGCATCCAATTCACAGGTCTTCTACGATAACTTCGCAGAACTGTTATCGCCAATCCGACCGCAAAGATCACAATTGCCCATGGATATAATCGTTCGTAAAATACAAGACCAATCCAATCCAAGACAACCAGAAAACTAAATAAAAACACGGCAACCGCTTGTAGTGGTAACTTTCGAAAGATTAAACCTAAGAGAATAATTGCAAACCCAATCAATAAAAATAAGCCAAGATCAAATAGTGGCGCAATCCATAAAAGCTGCTCATTTGCAAAAACCAACCTGCCTGTTTGTTGTAACAGCAAGTAGAGCAGCCCCTCACCGATCCCAGCCAAGATTCCCATCCAGACTGCAATCGTTAGGACGTTTAGCGCAATTTCTTTAGAATTTTTATTTGTGTCGTTCATAGAAAAACAAACCTGGAGTTAGCTCAAATAACCTATTGAGAACGCCGCAACCGCTAAGACGCCGGTGATCATCCACGGGAGTGAATGGTTAACGGATCGAACGAATAGGCAAGATCGTTTGGAAAGATGCCTGGAAAGCTGAATACTTATTCCCAGGGCAAGACTTAAGATAGCTACCAAATACAATTTTGGGGATGTGTAATAGATACACATCACACTGATAAATGTAAAAATGAAAATGATAACTGCAATATTTGTTATTTTCGGAAGGATAAACCCAATCGCCAAAATGAAAAACCCGACCATGAGGAACAGAACAAGGTATGCGAGAGGCGCCATCCAATAAAAGTGTTGGCTTAAGTTAATTATCGTATTCGCTGTAATTCGATTAAAGATCCGATAGAGAATTTCTAAAAAACCCGTAAGGAGACCAAACCATGCCGCAATCACAAGGGTCACCAGGGCTTTTTGGCGAAACGTGTCCATAGGGACGGATTGGCAGTCCGCAAGGCTTGGGTCAATCCACACGGACAAGAAATTTCGACCTGATTTGGTCCAAAAAACTATTCCAAGCAGGGCTAAAATTGTCCCAACACCTAAAAGGGCTTTTTGCTTGGCTCCAATCCCGGCTTCGCCGCCAAGATTGATTAAATCCGAAGCGATCGCGAATAGAATCACCACCACCCCGATGATGATTATGCCATAACCTGACCAGTCGATTGCCTTTTTCAAGCCATAATTCCTTAATCGTAAGATCGATCTTTAAAGGCTGTCTGAAAATATTCGAGATCTGGTATTCGAGAAAGATCGTTAGTGAGATTTTCGTTTTCGCCTAAATCGTGATCAAGATCATATAATTCTTCGCCTCCATCCTGGTGGTGAAGGTAATGAAAATTATCCTTTACCAGGGATGTCGAGCGCATATAGGCTATTGTCGAATTTTTTCGAATGACCTCGAGCGTCGTTTCTGAGCGGATGAGCTCGCTCGGATGATCAGGGTTGGACCAATATGGAGCTAATGTTTGACCCGGAAATGCACCCGCTGGAATCACTTTGGCAACGTCGATAAGTGTCGCAGCGACATTGCGAATGGCAACCGGTTTCCTGATCACAGATTTTGGGATCTTGCCAGGGCATATCAGCAGCAGAGGAACATGCAATAAGGGAAGGTAATTACTTGTTCCATGGTCGAGCAGCCCATGTTCACCGAAATGCTCTCCATGATCTGAGGAAATCACCAGCAGGGTATTGTTTGCCTGGCCGCGCTGCGCCAATTCATCGTACAATTTCCCAATCTGCTCATCCAGGTAAGCAATCTCGCCATCATAGGCATCCTGTAACCCATGGATGAGATCTGGATCCTTTCGTAATTCGGCCTTGGCGGGGATATTTGCAATGGGCTTGTCATCGGTAAAACGAGAAACGTATCGAGCCGGCGGTAGATACGGCGCATGAGCATCAATAAAATTCATAAAAGCAAAATACGGCTTGGTTTGCGAGCGTCGATCCAACCAACGAAGGAATTCGATGCGCAATATCTCGGCATTTTTGTTTCCAAAGCTGTTATTTTTTTCGATCTTGTCAAAAAAGCGCCATTTACTATAGGCTTCTTCACCAATGGCTGTACTTCGAAACGCTCGCCCAGGGGTGAGGCGAAAACTCTCATAATGATCGAAACCACGGTTAATCCCAAAACTAGGCGAGAGAAAGTAATAATTGGCAACAAAACCAGCCGTTTCATAACCCGAGTGACGAAAAACCTCAGCCAGGGTCAGATAAGTGTTATCGAGGGGGACATCCCATTCTGCGCTTAAGTCAAATGGGTAACGCCCGGTAAACATACTAGCGTGCGATTGTAAAGTCCAGCTTGCCGGCGCAATCGCCTTCGCAAAGTTCGCTCCAAGCTGGGCAAGTCGCTCCAGGTTAGGTGAGGTCGCCCGGTAATAACCATACAAACTTAAACTGCTTGCCCGGACAGTATCCAAAACGATCCAAAGAACATTAATATCACTTTCCTGAGCGCCTTGAGCAAAAACCTGGGATGGTTCGAGCCGTTCCTGCAGACGATTCAAGCCAATCCCCGCCAAACCAGCGCCAAGAATCGTCGCTGAACTAATTTTTAGAAAATCACGACGGCTCAGTTGTGCCGGCATCAGGAAATATACCCCAAACCACTCAAACGCTCCTTGAGAATTGCTTGCTCCTCTTCGGTTAATTCAGCAGCCGATTTGAGCAGCAGATCTAAACCAGCCACCAATGATTTCCCCTGCATTGAGCTTGCGATTTCGTAACCAGCTAATTCGAGTAATGTCGGGGCAATATCCAGTAAGTGAAATCCTTGAATTTCACCCTGGATTGGGTTATTCGGCGCAGCCAGGATAAAAGACCCAAATTGGGCATGATTACAACCATCTGGTCCGGTATCATTCTCCTGGGTATAAAGACTGGGATATCCGACCCCGCCAATGGAGCGCCAAAGCAGCCCGCCAAAATGGACGATCAAATCTGGAGCAACATTTCTGACATTTTGATAGATTTCATCAGGTTTGTATACTAAAGTTCCCATCGGTTGTCCATTGTCATCGGTGATCCCCTCAAATTTCAGCAGAATCTCATCCCGAAATGCTTCATAATCCGCTTCTTCGATAGGACCTTGCGGTTCTCTGCCCTTAACATTAAGAAATACTCGAGCATAATAGCCGCCTTCGCTCCAGACCTTCGTCTGCTCCCAATTCACATCGAGTTGATCGAAAGGCGTAATCTGCTCAGGGTAGCTGTTCAATACTAATAATCCTTCGCGCACCAACCACTCGTTTACACAAAAGCCACCGTCAAGTCGTTGCGCCCCATGATCTGAAACAACTAACACCACGGTATCATCATCGATCAATTCAAGAACCTCGCCGATTTGATCATCAAGATGCTGGTAATAATCTGGGATCACATTCTGAAAAGGGTTATTGGGTTCGTATTGCTTATGTCGTGGATCGTAATACTGCCAAAAGCCATGATGAACGCGATCCAGGCCAATATCAACAAACTGGAAATAATCCCAATCTTCGGTTTGCAGAAAGTGACGCACCAACTCAAATTGGCGGCGACTCATCGCAAAAATTTGCTCTTTAAGCCAGGTTTTATTGTCTGTGCGAAATCCTTTTACATCTACCGGATATTCCCCAAACAAAGAACGAATTTGCTCACTAACCTTAGCCGGGTGAGTGAAAACATCCTGGGTAGAATCCGGGGTCATGAAGCAGCCCACACAAATGCCATTTATTTTTCGAGGAGGGTAAGAAGGGGGTACACCGATAATAATCGAGCGACCGCCCTCTCTCGCGACCTGGTCCCAGATGGCCAATTCTTGAATAGATTTCGAATTAACAATACTCAATTTTTCATAGGAGTGGTCGGCGCGGTTTCGAAACCCGTACACCCCAAGCGAGCCTGGATCTTGGCTGGTTGCCATGCACATCCAGGCGGGTATCGTAATCGGGGGAATGATGCTCTCCAGCTTTCCGTAACAGCCCATGTTCATCAGCCGGCGTATATTTACCAAATGTTCATTGTTTAGTAAGATCTCAGGCGCTGCACAATCAAGTCCGATAACCAGGATTTTCATCGCAATAAGTCCTTACCTTCCATAATTGCAGGTTTTGCTATTCCAAGAGAAGCTAAAATCGTCGGAGCGAGATCCACCAAAGAAGGGTCTTCCATTTTAATAGGCCGGTTCATGAATAAGACGCCGGGCACGAGCGAAGGGTCGATCACATGGTCGCCGCCCCAACGTTTAGTGTTGTTCTCGAAAAGCCCTGCGGGAACATTACCTAAAGGTGTGCCCCAGGACACGCGATACCCCTGAGAAAAATTGACTAATAAATCGGGCGCCTCACCGACATACGCGCCTTTGTACATCTCTTCTCGGTTTGTGACCCGTTGTATTGCAACTCGTCCGTGGTCTGGATCGATCAAACCACCCAGCCCCACCGTCAACATGCGCTTCACGGTCTCTGATTCTTCATCGTTCAAAATGCCATTCGCCTCTCGGCCGCGTTGGTTGAGATATATACCACCAAGACCCAAGGCATAAGCTTTGGTGCGATCCCAATCCACATTCCGGAAGAAATCGTCATGGGGATCATCGCCGGGTTGGATTCCATCTTTGAGCGCCAGGAACCCATTTTCGCAAAGCCAGGTGTTCAGATTCAAACCACGCTGAAAACTATTCATGCCATGATCACTTAAGACGATGAATAATGTCTCATCATCGGAATATTTCATGGCCTTGCCAACGATTCCGTCGAGCTCGCGGTAATGTTCTTCTATAGTCTGGACCAGGTCTGGATGCACGCCGTGGTGATTAGCAGGATGTCCTGGTTCACGAAATCGCCAGAACATATGTTGGAGGCGATCCGGGGTATCGAAAAGACAGAAGAACAAACCTTCGGTAAAGCGATCCAGCTCGGATAACATCATCCGTCTTCGGTCACGAACTACGGAGGCACACTGTTCCAGGTAAGCGAATTCGTCGAAACGGCCATTAATCAATCCATCATGGTCCTCTGCCATTCCAATCGTATAGTATTCGCCTAAGCGCGCTTGCAGCTCTCCGGCATATTCAGGCGGCGAGCTGATTGGAAAAAGTGGAACCTCCGGGTCAAAGTTAATCGGTTCTGCATACAATTCAAAAGTAGGTTCTAGCTGACGCAAGTTGAACCGAGTCATTCCCCGTACTGACTGAAACGCGCCTGATTTAAATTTTACTTTAAGCCAGTCGCTCCAGCGGCCTAAAGGCAGTAGCAGCCGAGATGGCGCGCCGTCTGAATGAAGAATGGCCTGCTGGTTGGGTATATCGAGCTCAAGGGTAATTTCAAAATGTAAATCGCTGCGCGATTTTGGATCGCGCGGTCCAATCACAACTGTCTTAACCAGGTTTGCTGCCGGGGTGACTTGAATAATTTTTTCACTATTCTCGGCGCTTATGTCATGAGCAGATGTATAAAAAAAAGAAGTGCCCAACCCCCCGCGTAGATCTGGCACTCCCACACCGGAAAGCATTCGCCCTTTTATCTTTTCAGGTGGATAAGTGCACGGACAGCGGATGACAGTCGATGGAATTCCTTCCTGGGTGAGTATATTCCAAATCGCTGTTCCCCGGCGGCTATTTACCACCTTTGGCGGCGTAAAAGCATTCTTCTGCTCGTATCGACTTAAAGCGAGAACAGGAAGGTAGGTTTTGGGATCACGACTTAAGAAGTCAAAAATCCCGTGCCCGCCAGGGTTTACCCCGGTAGCAAAAGTGGACCAGGCAACTGGGGTCTGAGCAGGAAAAGTTGTCCGAACTCGGCTGTATCCTCCCGCCTGTTGAAGACGGTTAAGGTTAGGTAATTGTCCAGACTGCTGCAACATCTCGACGATTTTTGGCTCTAAACCATCGAGTCCAAGGACAATTACCTTTTTCATCCGTTCGATTCTCCCCCGTCCTCGTCCTCCTCGGGTTCGACATAGGCTGTCACATCCTGAGTTGGACCACCCTTACCCAACACTTTCTTCACACTTTTGAGGAAAGCTCGTCCAAAGATCAGCAAAAAACCAATTACAGCCGCCAAGATCGAAGCGAGGGGCATAAGCGTTTCTGGTCCCAGGTATAGCGTCGATGCCAGGCCAACGCGAACTAGGGAAATATTAAGTATCCAAGAGAGATTGATTCCAAACATTATCCATTTCTCCTTGTTAGAAAAATACTAGTACTTTAGGCAAAAAAACCAATTACTTCTCGGAAGTTTTCCTAGAATTAGATTATCGACTGGATCATGTCAAAGATATCGTTGGGGTCGCTGAAGTTTACCACAACTTTCGTCTATTTTGTCTAGTTTCTTCTTATAAATTAATCTTATACTTCTTTGGCTGTCGCCATAAGATCCATAAAACAGCGGCTAGGAAAATGAAGATCCCGATCGGAGTGAAGGGCGACGATAGTATTCCAGAAAAAGGGGTTTGGAGGCGAGACGCGGTTTCAATGACTGGCAGGCTAAAACCGCCTAGGGCTAACTTTATTGGGGGGCTCAAAACTCCAAGGGAATTTTCAACATCGCGGTACATGGCTAGCGACCAGGATTGGTATATGGCTAGGACAGCCACGAGGCAGCGTACTAACCAGGGTAGACGCATCAAGGTTATCGAAACAAGCAAAAATAGAAAAGGAATCACCCCAGTAAGATAACGTACTCCAGTATTAAACTGCAGGCGCGAGTAGTTATTTCCCGCTAAAAACAACCACAGTCCAGCAAAGAGCAGCAAGATAAACGCAGTTTCAGGACCTGGAAGGATTTGCTTGTTCCCCCGGTTCAGGAAGGGCGCAAAAAAAGCAAGCGCCAGGATTGGCGAAGAAACTAACAAACCGTAACGAAGATCAAACAGCAAAGCCAGGATTAGATCTAATTGAGGAAAGCCGATCCCGTTATAACCAAAACCGCTGTAGCTCGTCTTGTTCATCCAATGTTGGGCGGGCAGGAATGGGTTGCCAAAGCTCTTCCACTGATAAAACCATAGCAAACACAACGGAGCCAAACTGCCAAGGAAAAACAATCCCATAAGGCTGGCAGTTTTCGATTTTATTGTATCTTCTTGCGGTTTCACATTCCGAGT
The DNA here is from genome assembly GCA_963770655.1 of uncultured Chloroflexia bacterium. Classification (GTDB taxonomy): domain Bacteria; phylum Chloroflexota; class Anaerolineae; order Anaerolineales; family UBA4823; genus CAZAGA01. The sequence continues at coordinate 349,456 of CAVYQO010000009.1, forward strand.
TTTGATCAGTGCATATATGCCCAGTCCAATCAAAAAAATTACCCCGCTATAATCAAATAATACGGCTGCCCCAGCCAGGCTCCCTGCCATTAAATAGCGGGTTTCCATCTTTAGTCCAAAGTTTTCTGCATAATTCCAAAGCAGGAGAAAACTAAAAAAAGCCAGAATCCCCAAGGCAAGGTTTTGATTTAAGGTTCCGGTTCGAAAGAACACCGGTGTGCCAAAGGCATATAAAAGCGCCAATCCAAGACCGGTCCTATCAGAATGAAACATCCGGCGCAGGACAGCGAATATTGCTACTGCACTCGCCGCGGTAAGTGGAGCCATGAAAAAGAATTGCATTACGAAAGCGGCTAACACGAATTTGACATCAAATCCTTTTTTCCATGCCTCTGCATAAAATTGACGAGCCAATGGCCAGGGAGAATCATATGCTGGAGGTTCGGTTTGTCCTGACGCTGCTCGAGATTTATTTACTAGATTAACTACCTGATCGATCAATGGGCGCGTTACGGCATAAGGGATCGCCGCAAAAAAAGATACTCCAGGATTATTATTAATATGCCAGCCATATCCAGGTTTTTCGAAGATATCCGGGTGGAGTTGAGCATACTCATCTAACCTGAATGTGAATGCATCCCCCAGAGCAATCGCTGGGTAAATTTCGCGTACGATATTTGTAGCAAAGTGCAAGCCGTAGATCAGCCAACAAGAAATGAATAGTCGAACTGCGATTCCTTTGGAGGTGAATCGCCTGGACTGACCCTCTTTAGTAAACATAGAATGAACGCTTTACTTCGTTTTTCAAGTTAATTTTTGTTTGACCAGGTGGAAGATCGAGAGCACTTCCTTCTCTCCAACCAAAGCCAGAACGCAAAAATAGGTTGTCCCAGCAAGGATGAGTTGGTATGGCCAAAGCAGATTATGAGATAGGTAAAGGACTCCCGCCATTGCAATCCCTGCTAGAGTCGGACGGATAAAGAAACTAATCCAATGCAGCCGTTCGATCACTCGAGAGAAGTCAAAAATGACCAACATTAACCAGACCAGATCTGAAAAAACTGTCGTCAGCGCCGCACCTATCATGCCGTATGTTGGGATCAAGATGAGATTAAGCACAATATTTAAGCTAACTGCGATCAACGCTGAGCGCAGAGCCAAATCTTGCCTCCCCACTGCCAATAGACCGTGACGCAAGGTCGCTCTTATAAGAACGATGACCGCTGACCACGAAAGAATCTGCATCACCAGGATAGATTGAGCATATTCTTCCCTATACAAAAAAAGGATAATTGGTCTGGCAATAAAAATCCCTCCAAATCCTAATGGAAGCGCTAAAATAACAGTTAAACGGAAGGCTCTTTGGATTAATTCAAGAAACGCATCCCGACTATGCGAAGCCTCCCGTGTAAAGGCTGGCAGTAAACCGGCAAAATACGTCAGCGGCACGCCTAAGGCAGCGGTTATAGGTTTATAACCTGCTCTATACCATCCGACTGGTTCTACCCCGGCCAAGAACCCTAACAAAAGACTATCGAAGTTATAGTTCATAATTCCAAGCGCCTGCATCAAGCCAATTGTTATTGCTGGCTTGACTGCTCCACGCATTTCAGGCAACTTTGGAAAAACGAACCCATCCCAGTAAAAAGAAAAATATAAACTAATGAAATAAATTGTGGAAATAACTTCGCTAATTAGCCATATTACTGAAACCCAGATAATCTGCTCGGGCGAATGGATCAACAGGATCATCCCTCCCGCAAAAAAAATCTGCGCCAGTACAAGACCGACTGCCAGGAGACGCATTTTCTCCTGTCCAAGGAATACCCATTTTGGATTAAGCGCCTGGATTACCAATGTCATCCTAATAGGATTAAAACCGGCTGCAAATTGGGATAGTCCGGTAAGGCTGGCAGCAGTAGGATAATAATTACCAGAGCCAGGCTAGACAAAACGAGTCGTAGGGTGGTTGTATTCACAACCAACTGTGGAATGTTAACCCCACGCGCTCGTCTCGCGCGTTGACCAGATCTCTAGGCCCCCATCGGCCAACAAGGCGAAGTATGTAATAATCGTAATCGCAAACTCAAGCTCTCCATAACCGGCCACTCCGAGGGTTCGAGCCAGATAGACTATCGCCAGGAAGTTTAAAGTCTTAGCAATAACATCCCCCAAGGAAAGCCAGAGTGTGTTTCGGAAGGGATTCATCTTACCTGGCCACGGCTCCCTTCCGGGCAACTGCATAAAAAAGCGGCCCGAAGCGCAAGAGCAGCTTATAAAAGACAGGTTTTTGTCTGGCGGCAGTATACAGGTCAATCATCATACGCATCCGTGCGTTAAATTGTTCGCGCTGCTGAGTGGGAATGTCCATCAGAAATAGGTTCGGGGGATCAAATCCCTCACCCTGTAAAAGCGAAACCAATTCTGCCGCGCTGAGCAGTCGGCGTTTGGGAGGGATTGCCCCTTTCCGGCGCGCAAATCCTCCCAATCCATGACGCGGGCAGGTAACCACCAGCCAATATCCCAAGCTGCGGATCAGGCCCAAGACTTAAGCGATTTGGGGCAGCGATCCACAACTGAGCGCCTGGTGATAATACCCGCCAGGCTTCAGAAATGGTCGCAGGCTGATTCTTAACATGTTCTATAGTGGACTCCGCTGCCATCCGGTCAAACGTGTCGTCTGGAAATGGCAGCGCCTCTGCGCAAGCGCATATCAGGGGAATATCCAGACCTGCCTCCTGGAGGCGTTTCTTGGCAACAATCAACCAACGAAAAGCAATGTCCACGCCAACGACCAGTGCATAATGCGCTGCAGCTACCCGCAAGAGCGGCCCTGTCCCACACCCAATTTCGACCAACCTCAGCAATCTCGTCTCTTGCTGAGGTTGATCGCCTTCCCAGATCCGGAAGGAGGTTTGCGAACGAGCTTCCCCGGTTAAGACACTACGAGTGTATAGCTCAGCGTGCTGGGCTGGAACTACCTGAGTGTTCAGGTAGTAATAATGAACCAACCCAGGAAAATCAAACTCTTGAAAGTGACTAGCAAGCTGTTCACCCTTGGCAATATCGGCAGCAGGATCGATATAGGGGTCTGGAAAAACCCTTAAATCGGGAATACCAAGAATGATTGGGTAACTGGAAGCGCATTCTGAACAACACAGCCTATCCGGTAGAACCAAGTCATACGCCAATTCCCCCTTACACCGGGGGCAAACCAGCTCGATGCCTTTAAAATACATCGGACATGCTCAGCTTGGCTGTGCTGAATTGTCCAGCATCGTTGCTGGTTTTCCGGTTAAATAACCCAAAAATTCTCCAATCCCCCAGAATGTACATAATAAAAATAAGAAGGGAAAAGCAATACAATATTTTCCAAGAAATCGTTTTTTTTGAATGATCAAGCGAGTCGTTCGGATAACTTGTAAAAAGGGAACCAGGACAGCGAAAGCCGAAAAGATGAGCCTTCTGGAAGCGGGGGTATTCTCCAGACGTGTGCTTGCGAATAGTCTGCCAAAGGCATACCGATCGATCAGGGCCTGGCGCAGACTGAACTCACGCTGCTGAGATACCATCATTTCAGGCAGCAACCAGAGCATATCTTTCTGCAGGGCTTCATTTACCTGATTTTCGTGAAATTCAACCTGCCAAATCTCGGCGATTTTCTCCAGATGAGCTCTTTTATAGCTAACATTTAAGTCGGTTAATGAGTTAGTAGCGCCTTCGCCGATTGGATTCATATACCGCAAATAATCCGCAAAATAAACTGCCCAATTGAGCAGCGTGTCTGGGTGTTTCTTTTCAACGCTGCCCCCTACTGCAGCGACTGGCCGTTGGTGGGCTGTAATGATTTGGTTGCACCAATTTGGGTTGGGTATACAGTGATCTTCCGTAATCGCGATAATATCCCCTCTAGCCTGATGGACGGCAGCACTGCGCAGCTCTGCAAAGGTGTGCTTCCCTTGAACACGCTCAAAGTGTATTTCGGGAAATTCGGCTGCCAAATCAAGCACATCCTGGCGGCTATCATCAACAGGGATAATGACCTCGATCTCTGTTGGGTGGGCCTGTGGGTGAAGCGCACCCATGGCGCGCATTAAGCAAGCGCGATCCTGAACGATGACGATCACAATTGACAATACGGGTGGCGGTTGATTATTCATTATATTTTCTCATTCGTTAGCTATTCCGTTTTGTTTTTGCCCGCTGGCGTAAAATAGGTTGGATCGCCAGGATATAACCAGTTAATGCGACGAAAACAGCGATAGCAGCACTGCCCACCAGGAGAAGCTTCCGGATCGAATCACGCTGAGTTAGTAAGGTTAATGGCTCGAATGTGTGCAGGCTGGTGATTACGGCTCTTGTACGGGTGGCGATTGTGCTGTGGGTCACATCGCTATTGATCATCGATACATAATACAAGTCTCCGCTCTGATCCTTAAACTTGACCCGAAATACTGGCAAGGAGCCAAATGGATAGAGCAGATCGTGGTCGAGTAGAGGTTCAATCTCAAGGGGGACGCCTTCTTTTCCGGTGATCGAACGGACTAATTCCTCAGCGGTTTTCTCGGTTACTTTAAATTCTGTTCCGGTAGAAGCATCGATTAGATGAAAACCGCCGCCTGCTAAGTTAATCCCATAATATAACTTTCCTTGAAGTTTCTTCAAACTTAGATTAGAGACCTGGATTTGTGTGCCAAGAATTGACTTAAGCGCCGTTATTGCCTCCTGAGGGGATATTGGCATCGCTTCATAATCAATCGGGCCAGATTGAATCACCGGCGCGGGATCGAACCATTCATTTGGCAAGACCATGACGATCCCACTGATCGTCCAGACCAAAAGAAAAACGCCAACAAGGATTGCCAACCATTTATGAAATACGCGCCACTGTTTAGAATTCATTTCAACCCCTGGCAAAAGTACTCGAAGCTGTTGTCGCAATCTCCAGAGTTTTCAAACCATCCTCACCCGTAGCAATATCGGAGGGCTTTCCTTCGACCGCCGCCTCGAACGCCGAAATTTCACGGATGAAACTCTGTTCAACAACCCAACGATAAGAACGCAAATGTTCCATAATAAAGGTTTTATAAAATTTTTCAGTTTTATGGGTTAGCCGTCCGCCAGTTTTATGCGCCCAAAATAACTCTGTCTGCATCGGAAAACAAGAAGCTCGGATACAGCCCATGGTTCCATAAATATCGATTAAAAACTTATATCCTCGCCATTCAGTCCAGCTTGCCTGAAGAGTAGCCAGTTTTCCCTGGCTGCTGCGCAGCAAGGCAAAACCGTTATCTTCGATACCAGGAAATTTCCAGACACGCCCAGAAGCAAATCCAGTTGTTTCAACAACATCCCCTAAGAAATAGGCGGTCAGATCGATTAAATGGATACCATTATCACGCAACGCCCCCCCGCCCATGATGTTTTGATCGTGCAGCCAGGCCTGGCTGTGATCGGCTGCTGTATAACCGGCATAACTGCGGATGTGATCCAGCTCACCGATGAGGCCTTCATCCAACCATTCTTTTGCTTTTTGAATCGATGGATAAAAACGATAATTGAAACCGGTTGCCAGGAATTTTCCTGATGCCTGCGAAGCCGAAATCATGTCGTTCGCTTCATCCACATTCCGCGCCAACGGCTTTTCGCACAACACATGCTTTCTAGCTCGCAGAGCCGCCACAGTCATCTCGGCGTGCAGTGAAGGCGGCGTCGAAACAATCACTGTGTCGATGTCTTCTCGGACTATTAAATCTCGCCAATCCTTAACTACCTGGCTCTGGACGCTGCCCGCCAGGCCATCTGCGCGTTCCTGATCCACATCGTTTATCGCAACGATCTGGTTGCCCGGCATCTGAGCCAAAGCACGCGCCCTCAACTGACCTATCCCACCACAACCAATTATTCCGTAACGCATTTTCCCTCCGAGTTTGTTTTAATCTTCAACCACATGAGTTTCAAATATCTTGCGATATTCTTTCCATTTCTGATCTATAAAATTACCTGATTCGTCCAGACAATCCGCTGCTGCATAAGCCATGAACAAAGCATGATGGGTATTATCGTGCGCAAACAGTCCCTGTCGCCCAAAGGTTAAAATACCTTCCTGTTCTTCGATCCAATCATCAATTTGGTTTAGGAATGCTTCATAACCTTGCAAATAAATCGGGTACGCGTTTCGCAGCCTGCGCGTTACAACCTCGAGAACAGGGGCCTGAAGAGGCAAACCTGCCTTGTTCAGCGATTCACTGACTACCCGTCCCAGGAGCTCATCATCCATCTGCCAATAGTCATCCTCAGGACTGCAAGGTAACTCAGCACAGAGTATTGTCCGATCCGCTGGCTCGTGCACGGCGCTGTAATTTTTTACCTCTGACAGACGCGAGATGGGGATTTCAAGTTCGGGAAAATAATGGGCGTCATATTCGCTAAATTGACCAGTCCCAACAACCAGGTAAATTAGGATCATCGCTCGATAATCGATAGATTGAGCAGCCTGCAAGATTTCAGCTGAGGGACCAGGTTTTAAGCATCGCGCCAGGATTGTAATCGGGATCGTAGACCAAACCTGGTCAGCTTGTAATTCAGACGGCGAGCCATTGCGATTATACTGAACCAGAAGCTTCCCATCGAGCTGGCGTTCGATTGAGATCACTCTTGCATCGAGCAGGATCTTTGCCCCATTTGCTTCGGCATCCCTGGCAAACGCTTCAGAAATTTGGCCAAATCCTTTTTTGGGATAAAAAAAACGCCCACTGCCGGGCGGTTTTAAACCTGGAACTGCACTCAGGATCTTTTTGGCAATCTTCGTAATCGAGCCTGCTGAAACCCTTTTACGCGCCTGAATTGCCGATAATTGCTCCGGCGGATACCCCCAGATCTTCAGCGCATAAGGAAAGTAAAAATCCCGCGTAATCGTCTTACCCAGGCCCTGTTCCATCACCGAAGTAAAGCTTTCGTCCTGGCTGGAGTCTCTTGAAGAAGGAACTAGTTTCTTAATACTGTCGTAAGCAACACCGAAACTGAAAGATAGCGGTAAACGGAACCCCAAGTCGAGCGGTTTGAGAGGAAAATGGATCCAACGGCCTTTCAATCGAATTCTTCCATGGCGAGGCCGGTCAAGTAAATCCTCGCCAAGTAAGGAACGAATATCTGCGAGAACGAGAGGATCACACGACGGATGTAATCGATGGCTGCCGTAATCTACCCATACACCATCTATCTGGAAACTCCCTGCATTTCCACCAAGACGACCCTGCTGCTCGACTAAGGTTACCTTCAGGTTTGTTTTTCGGGCTAGCCGGCTGGCTGCACCTAAGCCAGCCGGTCCACCGCCCAGGATTACAATATGTTTCTGATCGTTGTCCATGAAATTCTAATCGGGGGATTCTATTACAGGATATGTAGAGATCAGCGCAGTTTACATTCTGCACTTAGCGTTGTTCCCAGGGCAATTAGACCCTCCGGGCTGGCGCCAATACTATGAGCTGTGTTTGGCAAATCCTGCCTACTCCAGTATGGGTTGGAATTCGCCACGAGCAAGTCCGAAAACCGGCGTCCGGAATTTCGGGTCGTCGGGGTGGCATCCAAATCACCAAATAAAAATGCCATCATCGTCCGGGGATAAAAAAACTGCCCATTGCCATAGCCAACGCTATCGTTTTGAAAAGTCGTCCGATATCTCTTGAGTTTCTGCCCGCAGGGACCAGATCCATTGGCGGGGTATCCATACGATAAATCTAAATTTTGGCGACCATCTTGAGGGGTCCAGATATCCTGATAGGCTGGGTCATCCTGAATGCAGCTTTGATCTAGATAGGTCCAATTCGGTCCACTCTCGAAAACCGCCAGGTCTAAGTATTTCGCCATTCCATACCGAGTTAGACTATACGCAAGTTGGGAAGCGCCGTTTGAATGTCCATCGGCGCAGAACGGTTGATCTGGCCGGCTGCCATGGAGATTGTTATAAACCCAGCGAATCAGGCTCGCCGGACGACAAGCAAGATCGACCATGCCTTCCTCAACACCCGATTCTGCCTTAAACCAATTATCTGCCCAATCTACCTGAACAGTGCGAAAACCATCATCGCGTAAATCTTGGATGATCTGAGGATAATTAACCGCGTCTGGGCTATTGCCTCCTGCGATGATGCCAGGCTGCTCATCTGGTACGTACACGCCATTCTCAATCTTCACCTTGGCGGTAACTTCCCAAAAATAGGTTCCCGTATAACCGGAAAAAAACATGATTGTGCCCTTTAATATGGCGCCTGACGATGGATCACCAACTTTTAGAGACACGCCGAGTGGCTGGGTGAGCTGGTTGCAAGTTACCGTTAGATCGTAACATGACTGATTCGTGGTTGGATCGCAAACATAAGGGCCATTATTCAGCTGCACTCCCCCCAAGGGTAAGGTTGGATACATTCGATTGGCCTTATTCACCAATGGCAGGAAAGCAGTTGGGGTAATATCTTCCGGATAACTTTTTTCTGGCGACGGTGGGATATAGATAGGATCGGAGACATGAACCCTTTCAGGAACTGTATCGAACTGGGCTGCTTTAGCTGATCCAGTAATTCCAACCAGACCATACAAGATTCCAACAATCATTGTAAAACGAAGCAACCTAATATGCATTTCTACTCCTTTTTTCTCTCGCTTCAAAACAAATAAGGAACAAACATTTTCGTAGCGTTTTGATACGTAGCATACCCACTAAAAGCCTGCGCAAGAATCAGCTCCTCTGACCTTGCTTGCCGGTAGACATAAACAGCCAGGGGTACCACAATAAGAACAAGCCAGGAATTTAAAGCTAACTCTAATCCGAAAATCAAAAGGATATCTCCGCTATAAATTGGGTGACGGATTAATCTATAGACGCCTTTATTTACAAGTTTTTGCTCGTGAAGAACCTGGTAATCTTCGATATTAGCCCAGTTTTTTCCCAATTCAATTCGACCGATTATGGCAATCGCCAGTCCGGCTGTATAGAGGATTAACCCCACCCAACGCAAGACTAGCGGATCAGCCGATATTGGTAGAATTACTGGAAGAAATAGTGTTTGGATGATTAAAAATATCAAAAATATAACTTTTACCGTTTTAACCAGAAACTTGAATGTCGATTGTGGTTTTGAACCAGCCACCGGGTGGGCCGCATCTTTCTTTTTCAGCATTTCCCACACTAGCTTATGGATTACCATCCCAAAAAATAAATACAATCGAAAGATTTCAATCATCAGGACCTCAAAAATTTTTAAAGATGCGATTGTTACGGCTCATGGATTAACTACCTCTTCTTTTGTCACTTCAAAACTGGTGTAGCTGTGAGAAGGTACTTGTCCACGATTCAATTGACCAATTCGCCGGATAACGCCATCTGCAACCATACCCAAGATTAGCAATTGCAAGCCCACAAATAATAACAATACGGCTGAGGTTGATAAGACTGGCTGGAGGAGCAATACCCATCCGGATCCTGGAGAGCGGGCGAAAAGGGCAAAAATGTCATAGATCATTTTTGCGATCCCTAGGAACCCAAAAGTAAACGACAAAGGGACAAATACTTTCAATGGATTGAACATCATCGACATGCGAATGATAAGGATAGTGAAATCCATGAAATGCCAGGGAACTATTTTTGAACGTCCGATGCGAACATAATAATTGATTGGGTGATACAGGACTCGATACCCATCTGCCAAATAAGCCAGGGTAATCGTCGTGGTGAATGAAAATCTATTCGACAAAATTGAAAAATACTGGCTAGCGCATTCTTTTCGAAATGCGCGCAGTCCTGAATTCAGATCTGGGATGGTTTGTTCGGCGATCCTTTCCGCCAGGCGTCGCAAAACCCATTTTGCCGGTTGGCGCATCATGGAAGTATGCACCTGATCCCCTGTCCGTGCGCCTACCACCATATCGGCGTGTTCGAGTTCTTCAACGATCGCGGGGATTTCGCTGGAAGGATATGTACCATCCGCATCGATAATGACAATAATATCGTGACTTGCTTCTCGTATCCCAGTTTTTAGCGCTGAACCATAACCACAATTTTCTGGGTGACGGAGAACTCGGGCTTGAGCCTGGATAGCCATTTCGGCAGTGTTATCGCTGGAGCCATCGTCCACGACGATGATTTCAAACTCAAACCCATTATTTAAAAGAGTCGTGCGAACTGTTTCGATCTGGTCGCTAACAGCTTCGCCCTCATTATAGGCTGGGATAACCACTGAAATTGGAGGTTTTACAAAATGTTTCACTGTCGGTAGCCTCGTTCCCTGTTTCCGGGAAGTTTCCCGCTTGTTCCTGGCTGCAGATCTTTCAAGTAAATATATATCGTACCGGATCGAACTGTTCCAGGAAATTCGTTCGCCAGTACAAACTCATTATCAATAACCTCGGCGATATCAGGATAGACTGCTGACATCACTTCAGGAAACGTATAAATCAGCCAAATACGGCCTGATTTTGAGCGAAGTTCGTTTAATTGATCCAATGAGGTAAGCGTTACCCAGCCAGTCTTATAGAAATCATTGTAAACAGAAGAAGCGATTGAAATCGTTGCAATCTGGTCGCCAGGGGTTTGCTGTGATTCGACATAAGATAATGCACCATCATAATCCTGTTTTGGTCCATAAGCGTAGCGCATTGAGAGTGCAGAAACGATGATTAATGAGGAAGCCAAAATCGTCCCCACCCATACTTGTTTACTTTTTGGTATACGAAGCCTAACACTGAACCATTTTGCAGAAACCAACAGACCCCGAATCAAAATGAGCGCGCCGAAACCAAACGCAAAAAAGAAGAAGCGCGGCCAAAGATGATGGCCGATTGCAATTGTAAATCCAGCGCCAATAACTGGCGGAATGATAAACAAACCAACGACTTCAGGGTATGATCGCCAATAACTAATCAGTCCAATCGTAAATAATATCATCACCAGACCAGCAGCGATCACACCCGAAAAACCAACTTCTAACCCCAGGAGGATCTCACGGGCAGTCCATAAAGGACTCTTCCATTCACTCACCAGGCTTACTTGAGAACCTCCGATTACGGAGCGCATCTCTCCTAACACCGGCGCATGCAGCAATAGAGAAAGCAATCCCGCCAAACCAAATCCTATAAGGACCTGAATAAGAAATTTTCGCTGGTGATTCTCGGGTCGGAAAAGAAATGCAGCCCCAGCCACTATAAATTGGCCAGCGATCACGAACAGCATCGTAAGATGCGTATAAACCCCAAGAGCTGCTGAAAGCCCAAATAAGATCCACAGCCGTGTCTTTTTATCACGCAGCGCTCCAAGCAAAAACCAGCTCGAAAGCAGAGTCCAGAAGAGCATACCCGTGTATCCACGACCATTCTGACTGAACCATAGGTGATGATATGAAAAAGCCATCAGAGAGGCTGCTAGAAGCGCTTCTAGATCATTGGTAACATGGAGACCGATGACAAATAATGTGATAATACTGCCAATACCGAAGATCACCGCAGGTAAGCGCAGCGCCCAATTACTTTCGCCAAAAAGTAAGAAAGACGCATGAGCCATTAGTGAATACAAGAAATGTTGGTTTTCCGATTCAAATGATGTCGCAATTTGACTAAAGGGCAACCGAGCATATTTTACATAGGTTGTAATTTCATCTAGCCAGAGACCTGTGTTTAACTGGTACAAACGCAGCCCGGTCGATACCAACACAACGAGGGTAAATAGACCAAGGATTACTTTACGTTGATTGTTCATTATTTAAAAATGAAAGTTTTGGTTTGAGCACATCCACCCAGAGATGAATCGTTATCCCGGCAAAGAAAGCCGCCAGGCTATAGAGGTAATAGAACAATTGCATTGGCAAGGCCGCACCAGCAAACAGGACCCCTCTTTTACGGAAAAGATATTGATAGAGGTCTTGATTCAATAAAACCACTCCAGACAAGAGGAAGACTGCCGGGATGGAATAAAGGAATGGTAACGAAATCAATAAACCGATAAAGCTCAGGGCTATGGCGGTAAGAATGACAATCATCGCCAGTCGTTGGACCGCTGGTAAAAACCTATTTATGATTGGCAGTCCAAGTGTAAACAAGAGCCACAGGCTCAACCCCGGGATCAAGAATCTCATTTCGTCAAACCATGCAATCGAAATGCAGACAACCAGGCAGATGCTTGAAAAAAATAATTTCGAGAGTGTCAGCGAAATATTTAAATCTTTGCCTTTCCATTCCCAGTTATTGGCAGACAATAGAAGCGCGGCAACCAATAAGCTGGTTATGAGCAGACCACCCCGGAAAAATAACAACAGGGTAATGAGGAACAAAGCTGCTGTAAAAACTGCGCTAAACCGTTGAGAAGCACCAAGGTTTAAGTCATTCGGAAGATCTCGGTTACGCAGGATCAATAAAGTCCACGGAATGGCACGATCGACAATATCGGTTCGGACCAATCCTCGCAAGGTCCACTTTTTCAGATGCTTTGCTTCAATCTGTTTATTTACCCAAATCCTGCCCCCGCTCGCTTTAATCCGGCAGCCTAGTTCGATATCTTCAATGCTTGGGCGGGGATATTTTTTGGCATCGAACCCACCGAGTTGCATAAAAGCGCTTCTTTTTATTGCGCCACAACCCGACCAAAACGTGCTCCCATCTTCTCGGGCCTTACGATGTACAAAAGCATGGGTCAGGTTCTTATATTGGGACAAAAAACTTGGATCCCCTGGTTCATCATCATACGAGCCAAACAATGCATCGAATTCAGGCCGATTCTCAAATGCAGCTACGATCACCTTCAGTGTATCAGGATAAATGACGACGTCAGAATCAACAAATAATAATATTTCCCCTGCTGCTGCCTCCGCACCTCGATTGCGCGCAAACGCTGGGCCAAGTGGACCTGCGGTTAATTGTATAAAAATGGGGGAGAACGTTTGTGCAATCTGCTGCGAACCATCTGTGGAACCATCATCCACAACAATTAGTTCATAATTCGAATAGGCTGAAGCAGTAATCCCTCCCAGGCAGGCTGCGATTGTTTTTTGTGCGTTATACAGCGGCACAATTACTGAGATCTTAACTTGAACTTGCTGCGGAAGAATATTGATGGTTTCTACCATGGAGTCAAGCCGCGCTCCGCCCACTCAACAGCGTCACCCGTTTATGAGCGGTAGATTTCTCACCTGGAAGAAAAAACCATTTGAGAAAGGTATTTTGTTTTTACGACCAGAGATGTCAATTTACCATTCAAGCTGACGGAAAATGACAACCTCCACCCGAGTTTAATCGTTAGAAAACTTATAGGTGGCTAAGTAAAATGAACATTTACTTCATATTACCGGTAAGGAAAGCGCAATTGTGAAAATTCGAGCCCTAAGGAGCTTTTTTCGCTTTGGCAAAAATACCAGACATATAGCTTGGTTGAAGCCATATATCTGGTTGTTTGCCTTGAAATCTGGATATTTTATATCTATTTATTCAATTATATTCGCGCCTACAGTAAATGTCAATACTGGTTGCGGAAATAGATAATTTATTCAACAAAAAAAGGACACTCACCATTACTGCGTCTTAATGACCACAGCGCAAGTCATATTCCAGCGCAAACGTTGATCCAGGTCTTTGATGCTGGTTAGGATTTTATAGGTTATGTCACCCTGACGATTTTCCCCTAATGAATTAATCTTAAGCACATTCCCTGAGTATTTAGACCCTGGAAGTGCATCGAAGGATATTTCAACGCTGTTACCCTCTCGAACCCGAACAACATTCAATTCAGTTAGGTCTGTCGTTTCAACACGCCAATCCGAATTATCCACAAGGAGTAAAATTTCTTGACCCGGGGTAACATAGGCGCCGGGTTTCAAATCCATAGTGACGATCGTACCCGTAAAAGGTGCGCGCAGCTCTAGAGCGGCTAAAGAAGCCTTAGCAGCAGCAAGCTGTGCATCGGCGTTTGCAATCCTCGCCTGGGCAAGGGACACTTCATCAGGATCTGGACCGCCCTTTAGCAGCTCATACTTACGCTGCGCTTCTTCCTGTTCCACCCTCGCCAGGGCTAAATCTGCTTCAGCTTGACTGATAGATGACTGGCTGGGGGAGCCAAAGAAAGAATTATATTTTCGGAGTGATGTCTCGTAGTCCTTCTGAGCCTGGGATAAATCGCTAAGAAGTTTTGCGCGGATAAGGTTATTATCGTTTTTATTTTCAAAGGGTCGATAAGCATCCTGGGCATCTTTTAGCTTATTTTCAGCAAAGATAAGGTTGGCTTCAGCGGCGTCAATTTCCGCCTGGTTGTAAATACCTCGCTGCAAACCCGTAATCTTGCCTTCTGCATCTTTAACTTTTTCAGGCGCGTTCGCTAAAGTCTGTAAAGCTTCAGCAGCCTTTAGCGGCGCTTCATCGTACAAGGTTTTCAAGGCAAGCTGGGCATTGACCAAATCTAGTTGCGCAGATGCTACTGAAGCCTGTGATTGTTCCTGATTACTTAATTGGGCGATCAACTGCCCTTGAGTCACCTCATCCCCCTCGTTTACCAAAACCTTCGCAACAATCCCCGGGGAATTAAAGCTCAAATTTACCGAACTTACCGGAACGAGTTTACAGGCCGATGTTACCTGATCGTTTCGAGTAACAACTGGCCGGCTAGTCGGCTGCACCAAAGCACCTGGGCTTGATTGGAGTTGTTGGGTAGCCTGGTTGGGTTTGTTGGACTGCGCCCCAGAAACACGCATATTACTTAATACTACAAATACAACAAGCGCCAACAGCGCTACTATCGATACAATGATTGCGATCCGTTTCATTACTACACTCCTTAATGCTGGTTATTCATATGCCAAGATATCTCGTACAGTCAATTTTACTGCCCTTCGAGCAGGAAGATAACTTGCAATCGTAGACAGTATCAAAACCGCAAGAAACCATAAGAATACTCCAGTAAATGAATATGTCAACGGTAGTGGTTCTCGTAAGAAACCGGTTCCTACTACCCCGCTGAGTATCCAGGCCAACGGTAAAGCAAGGAAAATCCCGATAAGCCAGCTCATTAATCCAATTAAGATACCTTCAAAAATAATTATTTGTAATACCGAAGAATTGGAAGCACCAACTGCCCTCAATACGCCGATTTCTCTCGTTCGCTCCAATACATTCAGGCTCATTGTACCAGTTAAACCAAGGCCACCGACAATTGTCAGTAAAACTACCATTAATAATAAGAAGACAAAAATCACATTATATTGACTGACTGCAGTTCGTCTTAGATCAGCGACGGTGGTGGTTGAACCAACCCTTATCCCTGCATGCTCAAAATGATCTTCTAAGAGGTGAGCCATTAAGGTTTGGTATTGACTATCGGGGTTCTGAACTTTCACATAAGTCGAGGCTGCCTCGCCATATCGACCCAGGGTTCTTGAAAAATATGGATAATTCGCGTAAGCTGTTGGGCCAGTTAACACCGAGCGGATGATTCCAACAACGGTCCACTCGGTCTCTTTTTCATCAAGTTTAAGCGTTATTTGATCACCTACGCGCACATCTGGGGCAACTCGCAGCACATCGGTATTTATAACAATTGCATTTTCGTCGCTTGATTTCAGCCACCGTCCGGCAAGGATCGTTGGTTTTAACAAAGTCGTATTTTCTGTTGGCGCGATCACCGTAATTGGATCGGATTCATTGCCATCCGCTAATATAATCCGTCCACTTGTAGAATCCCAGGTTTCAGCGGTAACAACGCCTGGGAGGCTCTTCACAACATTCGAAATCTGCTCAATCCGGTACGCGCGGCTAAATTGAACAGCCAGGTCAAAACCGTAATAACTTAAAGCCCGGTTCATAGTCGTTGTAAGGGAAGCATAAACACTAATTACGGCAATAAAGATGGCGCTGGCAATGGATAGGGTTGCTAGCGTTAATCCAAGTCTTCCTTTTTGGCGGAAGGTGTTGCGTAAGGAAAGCAGCAGTGGACGGGGTAAACCGCGAATTGTTCCAATGACGCGATCAAATAAACTTCGGCCAAAATTGACTTTTGATAACCCATAATCATTAATTGCTTCTCTTACTGTAATTCGTCGCGCCGGCAAAGATCGGGAAAGAAGCAGCCGCCAGGGGTACCAGGATACTCAGCGTAAATTGAATGTATAAAACCTGTCTGGGTGTATCCAGGTTAGTGATGTCAAAATTAATAATTCCGGCCAATAACCTGACACTGGCGCGCGTCCATAAATTACCAAGCGGAACCGCGACCACCAACGCCGCAAAACCGATGATCAACATCGAAAACATATACATCCAAACAATTTGGCTGGTCCTTCCCCCAACAGCTTTCATAATTCCAATCTGCCGAATTTGCTGAGCCATTAAAGCGGCAATCGTATTAACGACGAGCAGAGCGCTCATGACTAAAATGATTATTCCGAGGATTCCCAGGATCGAAGCCATCGGGGTCATAAACGACTCAAACCAAAGCCGGCCAGGGTTAGCCAAAACAGTCGAATAAACAGTGCGTCCCCCCTTGATGATCTTATTCCCAACCTGGTTTGCGATTTCTTTCACCTTAGCTGGGTCCGGAGGGTTACCGGCAACAGTTATCAGAAGCTCATTATATGCTTTTGGATACCCCAACATCTCCAGAGTTTCGAAGGTTATATACCCCGTTGGCTGATTGGTAAAGGTTGCAGAGGGTCTGTTTAAATCGTGGGCCAAACCGGTGATTTTCAGGCCGCGCTGCTGGCCATTCGTTGTTTGAATTGTAATCGTATCGCCGACACCTGATTTAACTAACGGAAGTGCAGATCTTTCGATTAAGATTTCCCCCTTACCCGGAGGCCAGGCGCCAGATTGCGACGAAATTTTATTAATCCGGATATTATTAAAATCAGGGATAACGTTGATTAATATATCCTGGTTTGAATCGGTTCCGGTGATTACGCTCGCTCGAAAGGTGAAGCGACCCTCCACCTCGCGCAATATCCCCATATTGCGAATTACCTGAATCATATCGTCGCCGAAAGGCGCTGCAAATAGATTAGCGCTCGTCGGATTGACTCGTGCATACGTACCTGGAAGCTCCCGAGTAATAATTACATATGTGCTGCTAACAACCCCAATTGCAGCAACGCCAACCGCAATGGATAATATAACCAATGCAGTTCGCGCTTTATTATTCCACAAGTCGCGAAGAACCTTCCGCCAGCGTGGAGAAACCATTTTTGAATTACCCGGGTATGGGATACAGAATAATCACGGATTAGGTATAGGTGGTGGAGCTGGCGTCGATGTCTCTCGATTTGGCGGTACGTCAGTGGGGTTCGTTCCAGGACTGGATCCGCCTCCGCTGCCTGGGGTTTTTCTTGCCAGCCGCGTTGAGGTGGGCCGAGTATACTGTTCCAAAGTTATCCAGTTATCCACTTTTAAAGAAAGGTGAGGCTGTGACACCAGGGAGAGCCCATCAGCAACCAGTACCCATTCGCCAAATACCCGCTGCGCTTGCGATGCAGGAAATTGTAAGATGAGCTCAATCTGCTCGCCAGGAGCTATCAAAGATTGTTCATTTATCTGGCTCAAAATAACGAGCTGACCGTTGCGCTTTACGATCGGTTGGGTAATGAGATTATCCGTTACCGACCACAACAAAATTTGCCCCCAGCCACAAACGCCATCGTTTTGGATTACCCAGGTAGCCTGTGGTGTTTGCAATCCAGGTTGATACAAAGTCCTCTCTGCAGGCAGCAATGTTGGACCAGAAATTACTTTGATTTTAGCATCTGTAATGCTCTGACAAATTCCAACTTGCGAAGAAGGCGCTGCAGCTAAAGCGATCGCCGTCGCGGCCTGTGCAGTTTGCTCGATTACACCTCCCGCTTGTAACGCAGTCGAAGTTCCAAACAGGACTGCCGTGCCAGTCATGTCACGCGACTCGATGATACTGGCAGCCGTTCCCCAGGCGTCGGAGGCAGCACCCATATCCTGCACTGCTGTCGCTAGCGACCGAGTGTATCCCATTTCAGCTTCGACTTGGGATTGACGCAGGAGATTTTGCGAACGTGTGTAAATTCCCCATACACTAACCAGTAAAACAAAAATCGCAGCGATCATCAGGATTATCCATAATCCTTTTCGATCCTTTTTGGAGTTGTTTACCTGTTCGTAACGACTCAAGGCCTCGTTGTAGAGACGTATCCGTAGCTCTTCATCTTCGTCTACAGGAACAGCACTTTCAATGGAATCGAGTTCGGCAGAAGAGTTCGGGATTGGCTCTGATTGGGCAACCCGAACAGGATCCATCGTAGGTTTGGGCTCTGGCTGTGTTACTGGCTTGGGTTCCGACTGCGTTACTGGCTTGGACTCTGGCTGTGTCACCGGCTTTGCGACCGGCTCGGATATTGCTTCAGCTCCAATTACGGCTGCAGCGACCGGGACAACAACTGGCGGTGGTCCATTTCCTTCAGGTTTCCCCGGTTTTCCTTGCGACTTACGCCCAAAGTGAAACAGGCCAAAACCTCGTCCGGCCTTTTCGCCATATTCAAATACACCATCAGATGAATCATCCTCACCTGAACTCTTATAGATCGGGCATTCTGAAAAATGCTGCCCTAGACAAAAGCCTTGCTGATGACCGATGCTGACTTCTTTAGGTGGGTTTACCAAATGGCAAAAATTACGTGAATCAGGAGTCCCAACGTGTGTTTGCGGGTCACTGACCATGCCAATATAGGGGCAGCTTGCTTGATAACGTGATGACGTCTCTTCCGAGGCTGTTCCTGAGATAGAATCCATAACAATTCCTATTAAATATATTCCTTAAAACGCAAATAATCCCCCTTATTATAAACCAGATCTAATAGGATTTACTTACCGGTTGCTTCAATTAATATACTCCAGAGCTCGCGAGCTTCTTCCAAATCACCGGCTTTTTCAGCTTCGTCCGCTCTGGATTTTATCTCTTCGTAAATCGCCTGGTAAAGGACCTCTCGTTCCCTATTATCTTTAGCAACCTCGCTCAGTGCATCACAGAGACGCCTTGAAGCGTTTGGCCGGTCATCTATGATATCCGAAACCATTACCCGAATTGGGTTACGCGGGTGTTCAGATTTCCCGGCTTTCGACTCGTCTTGTCCGAAACTAGTCCGAGGTTGAACCTGGTCTCCGGTAATGCGTCCATCTTTTATATAGATCGTCCGGCCCACTTGTTTGAATAAATCTTGATCATGCGTAACCATCACAATTGTCTTTCCCTGGCGAACGAGCTTAGCAAATAAGTTAAACACTGCAGTAGCAGTATTGGAATCCAAGTTGCCAGTAGGTTCATCTGCAACCAAGATAGGTGGATCGTTTGCTAATGCCCGGGCAATTGCCACCCGCTGTTGTTGGCCACCTGAGAGCGCGGCGGGGAGCCGGCTGGCATATTCGCTTAGCTCGACTTGATCTAACAAGAACAACGCCCGCCGCTGCCGTTCTTTAAGGGTGTAGCGGTGACAAAAATCCATTGGCAGCATGACGTTCTCAACTACAGTGAGGGTCGGTAGTAGCTGAAAGAATTGAAAAACAACGCCAACCGTATTTCCCCTCCAGACAGCAATCTGGCCTTCGTTCAAAGAATGAATAGGCGTTCCGCCAATGGAGACCTCTCCGATCGTTGGCCTATCGATTCCCGTTATCATGTTCATCAGAGTTGTCTTACCGCTGCCTGATTTTCCAATAACCGCGACAAAATCTCCCACATTGATTTTTAAATTAACGCCATTTAAAGCAGGATATTTTCCAGCCGCGTTTTCGTAAATTTTAACGACGTTGCGCAGCTCGATTAAAGCGGGTACTGATGATCTGGGGCGTTTCTCTTGTTTTAGGTCGGTCTTCGTTCGTTGGTTTTCTGTCGATCCATCCATTTGCACATCAATGATCACCGGGTTGGGATAATCGGCAGCGTGGGCCAAATCGTGGGCCACTGCCGGGTTGGATTTATTTGAGAAGGCCGTACCCTAGTTGGGTTGACATAGGGTCGTGGGGTGGAGCGAATATTCTGGGAATCGAGTTGCCAAGGACGCTAATGTCGGGTAAAGCGTGGGATACTGGGTAGCTAGATATGGCCAGTCTGGTGTGTTGTTCAACCAATCTGGCAGGTCCTCAGGCAGAACCACGAGCCAGTCATCCGTTGGCAATGCTCGAACGGAAGGGCTTGGGGTAGGCGTCATGCTGGCTGACACAATCGATCCGGCGGCAATTTCTTGGGCGGTTGGGGTGGCGCTCGGCGCAGTCAGCGTATTAATCAGTATTTGCCGAATTTGATCGCGGATTTCGGGAAGCCGATCTAACACCTGAGATGCTTGGTCTCTAGCTTCACGCGCGGATTGGATTGCTGCGATGATCGTGGCGCGTTGTTCGGCAGATATTCGCTGGGATAAAACTTCAAGATTTACCTCATTAATACTTTGGCTGTTAAGTATTGCTTCGGCAATCTGTAACCGTTCTTGATCTTGGATATCGCTGGAGGTCAACAAAGAAATTGCGCTTGCCAGGTGACTAGAATAATTAGAAATCGCCTCATCGATTAAGTAGCTCTTTTCATCCTGAAGGAGCAGATCAACCTCAGCTAAACGGCGAGCGGCAAATTTTAAGTGAAGCTGTTGATCACCTGTCTGGGTTGTTGAAAGACGCAATGCCATGTCTTCCAAAGTGATTTTAATTGGATATATCGCGCTGCCTGGCTTAGATTGATTTGCTGCAAAAGCAAGGCTAAAAGTGAACAGGGATAGGATAACAAGAATTAATCCGACGGCTCCCAATGAAAAAGAAAAATGTGGGCGTTGGGCTTTCCTGCTTTGGTTGGCTTTTGAAGGCGCCCGATGGTTCGAAGGATTTCCAAACGGATCAGAGACTGCCTGTAAAGGATATGGCGATATTTTTCCCTGGTTGGAACCGCCAGCCATCGAATAGAAATTCGCCAATGCCCGCTCGCGAAAAGCTGGCGCCGCTGTAATTTCATTGGCAGCCGATAGCCGTTGAGCGAGATTAAGCAAAGATCCCAGATCAGGCTGATAATCAGGGTAGGAGGCGAGACATTCCTCAACGCTCATCCTACCGCTTTGAATCTCAGTCAAACAGTAATCCAATATATCGTCTAATTCTTCCAAATACCTAGTCATTATCTATAATCCGGGCGTTTTCACCCAATAATTTGGATAACGCTACCAATGCACGATGTTGAATCATGCGGCAGGTTCCTTCGTTTTTACCAATAATTTTAGCAATTTCAGCATGGCTCATGTCTTCGATAAACCTCAGAACAATGACTTGCTGCTGTTCGGCTGTTAATTGAGCGATAGCTTTTCCTAGTTCAACGAATTGTTCGGCTTCAATAACCATGCCTAATGTGTTTAGGCTTTCATCCACGATCTCAATGGGTTCATCAGCTTCCAATCGGTTCGGTACGGTTTTGATTTTGCGATGAAAATCGACAACCATGTTGTGAGCGATTCGGTATAACCAACTCGAAAATGGATTGCCAAAGTCCTTGTAACCAGGGATGGCCTCCCAAGCTTTTAGAAATACCGTTTCCGTTAGATCTTCCGCCTCCTCTTGCTCGCCGACTCGGAAAAAGATATAGCGGTAGATAGGATCCAGGTAGCGTGAATATAACTCACCAAAAGCGTTGGCGTCACCAGCTATCGCTCTATCGATCAGAATCTTTTCACTTTGTGGAGGCAACACCATCCGAACCTGATCTCCTCACTCCATTATAAACGATCCAAACTTGGATGCGAGAAGATCTGTACGGCAGCAGCAGCTCATCCCAAGATTGACCAGGAGTGACTGCTGCCGCCGAAAACTTATGCGCCGCCTTTTGTTTTTACCTCGCTATACTTCAAATACCTCATAGAAAAACTTCACTTTAGCGTTGAATCATCGGTAAACGAATATTGACGAAACTGATTGGCTGAGCGCTGCCCAGTGGATCCAACCCGATATTAACACCATTGGTAAAGATAGGCTCAACTAAGAATTGGCCTGCAGTGGGATTCTGCGGACTTAATTGTGAAGCAAGACCAGTCACCGGTGCATTTGGTCCGCCAGCGGGTTGGATTGAAAGATTAAAGGTTACCGGATCGAGAGCAGCCGCCAAGATGATATAAATCCCGGCAGCAGGCGTCGTAAAGCTCACCTGGTCGACTGCTGTACCCGGCAGCAGGCTTGTTTTGTCTGGAAGCGAACGATTCCCTGGATACCATACATACAAGTCTGCATTCCCTGAGACCGGGGCAAGCTGAATGTTGACATCGATCCCTGCATCGTAATAAACGAGATACGGGGTTAAGCCTGGTTTCGTGGTTTGGGTATTGGGTAGGTTAAGACTTACAAAGTCAAAGGATTGATGCGTTATTGCAGAGACACTTTCATCAGCATTGGCAACCACAACGCCAATGTAATGTACGCCGCTTGCGTTACCCAGAGTCCAATTGAACTGTGGCTCGAAGGGTATCCAACCGCTGGAGCGATGAGCTGCCCATCTTGGAGATCCGCTGACATCGGCGACATAGTATTCCCGGATGAACATCCAGCGTGCATCCGCGCTGGCATCAATACTCAACTGAACGTTGGGATTATCCACGACGTCTTGAGTACCGATAGTCACCTGGTTAACCACTGGAATGACTTCACTATAGATCAAAGGCGCCGAAACAAGGGTGATCGTTACTTCGGGATTCAATTCCACATCTCCCCAAATGACAGAGGCAATATTTGTCACCTCATCCGGGTTGTTGATTGAATCCTGAGCAGTTCTCACATTAAATGTCAACCATGTTTCTGCCATTGCCCCTACGTTGACTGATCGCCACGAAATCATGTGCAGCGTCGGGTCGTAAATCCCATCCCCGCTCTGCGTTCCTTCAATAAAAGCAAGTTCAGCCGGTATGCGATCTGTCACACTGACCACAACCGGATCAACCCCGCTATTGGTGATCATGATTGTATAAGTTAAACTTGCTCCTGGTGCTAGCGTTGGTTGGGAGGCTAGTTTGAAAGCATTCACCAGCGGGGCTGGTGGAGGCGTTCCTGGGAGAATTTTTATCGCAACCGCTGAGGTTACGATTTGACCTAAGTCATCCTGAGCGATCACCTGGATGGAGGCCTTATTAATGACCTCGGTTTCCGTTTCTACTACAACGGCTGACATCACCTTGAACGTAATTACCACCTCGCTTTGGGCGGGTACAGGGACAGTATCCCAGGTGAGCAGATGTGAATTAGGATCGTACATCCCACCATGGCTTGCAGAACCGATTACGTAAGCCAGTTCTGCTGGAACTTTATCTGAGACATTGGCCTTGGCCGGGGTGGCGCTGTTGTTGATGACATGAATTGAATAGGTCAGTGTTTCACCTGCTGCCAGGGTGGTTGGCGAGGCAGCAATATAAGACAACCCTGATCCTTGGGCGGCCAGGGATTGCAACGTGAAACCATTGCCTAAAAGCAGAGCCAAGCACAACGCAAGCGCTAAAATCATCGAGTGTTGTCTTGAATGTTTGTTGGTAATCATATAACCTCCATACTTAAATGAATTACAAATCCAATGGATTTTAATTTTTTTCTACATAATTTATAACGAGGCGAATATCAATACGCAACGATTCTGTAATGTCTTAATCCAAATTAATAAAAAACTGTCTCAGGAGATAAATCCCGAGACAGACAACCCAATCTTAATGGTCAAGTTTTGACTTGTATTTTTAAATCTACAGCGAGGCTTCGAGCGTTAATTCCCGGGCAACAACTTGCAGGAGTAGGTGGCGTGAAGTGTTCAAGTAGAAGTGATCGCCAGGAAACATCCTTGCTGAAAATTTACTTATGGTATGTTCTCGCCATGCTTCCAAACCACTTCGCGTAACGTACTGATCCTGCAATCCACCGCATGCACATAAAGGGATCTCTAGCGGCGGTGAAGGGCTGTAAACATATTTTTCGCTGCATTCAAAATCCGCTCTCAGAATCGGTAAGATCAATTCGCGCAGCTCCTCGTTTTGCAAGACGTCTTCTGGTGTGCCATTTAAGCTCCGCAGTCGTTCAATAAATTCCGAATCAGGTAAATTATAGGAAGGCTCATAAGCATCCGGAATTTGTGGGGCGTTATGTCCGGAAACGAAAAGATATTTTGGCTGAGGATGTCCTGAATCTCGCAACCACCTGGCGAGCTCAAAACATAGCTGCGCTCCCATACTATGCCCGAAGAACGCAAAAGGCTTATCGAAATATGGCATTAATGCTTGTGATGATTGCTCAACCATTTCAGTGATATTTGAAATCAGGCGTTCCCCGACCCGGGTACCATGACCTGGATATTGAATCGGTAGAACCTCAATATATCCGGGTAGGACGCTCGACCAAGAATAGAAAATGGAGGCTGCCGCGCCTGAATACGGAAAACAGAACAGGCGCAGACTTGCTTGCAGATTTTGTTTGGGCGTAGACACCCATGTCGATTTAAACATAGCGCTTTATATTGGATAGTCCCACTCTTCAAAGCTGCGTTGCCAGGTCTGAGCAATTTCAGACTTCAACGGCTCAGCAATCTGGACAAATTTATTTTTAGTATATCCTGCTGTCTTTTTCAAGTAATCCTCAAATCCTGGTAATGCAGCGTCAAAACCGTTTAGACCAAGATCCGCATAAATTCTGCGCAGCACGCCCAATTTATCATTTTCGAACTCTTCAAAAGCGATTTCGACAAACTGACCATTCGGAATAAGCGCACGCTCCTCAAAAAACGAATCGTACATATCTTTATATCTACGGATAATTCCAGGATTGATGCTTCCTTCAACAGGGTCATGCAAGCGAACATCAGCCGCGGCGGTATTGTAAAGCTTAACCGTGGATTGAAACACCGTATACGGATCACGATGGATATGAACAAAGCGTGCATCTGGAAATAGATCTAATAGTATTTTGATCTTGGCGGTATGTGTCGGAGATTTCATCACCAATGGTCTATCGTAACGGACTGTAAGCTTTTTCATAAAAAGAACCAGGGCAGTTTTCCAGCGCTCTAAATCTTCTTGCGGGCAACCTCTGAAGGTCAAATAGCGATCGAATTTCACTTCATAACGCGGGAAGAGCCAGCTGACCACGGGTGATCGTAAACTCATAACCGCTAAGGCAGCTTCATCCTCACCCGGGCTGCGGTAGGTTACGATCATATTATCCATCGGGCGCTTCTTCAATTCTAGCTCAGCATTCTGCTGTTCGATAATTGGTTCGCGGGTCAGGAATGTATTCGGCCGCGATATTTCGAAGAGATTTGGAAATGCAAACTGATCATCATAAGCCAGCAGCTCATGGAGCAGAGTTGTGCCATTTCTCCAATGACCCAGGATAAAAAGTGGGGATTTTATTTTCGTATTATTTATTCTATCCCCATATTCTTCCTGTTCCTGACGAGCATAACGAGAATTGAGCCGGCTCAAGACCGTTACCTGAAATGCACTATAGAGGTATTTGGACTGAATGTTATAGTTTACCTCTCTCAGCAAATGAAACCAATCGGACCATAGAAATCCAGTAGGCGCGGTCATATAATTTTTCCTTTCATCAATACAAAACTCAAGCTATGATCTGCTCAAATAATCGCAGAAATGATGGAGCGAAGCTCTTCGAGGTAAGCTTCGGCCAGATTTACAATTGTTGTATGAGACTGTAATCCTTCGCTGTAAAGCCAACGTACGCCTAATTGACCGCCATTAATTATGGCGACAATATATAGTTTGGCGCTGCGCTTACTGCCTGGATCCTGTTCATCGCCCACTGATTCCGAAATGATACGAATTGGGGAGATATTCATAATATCCTGAGATAAGGATTTGTCTTCCGGCAATTTTTCAGGAACCAATGTCGGATCGGAATTTCCCTGGTCGAATTGGCCAAGGTAATTAAAGTTGATCTCCGGCTCTGGTATTCGCTCAATAACCTGGCGTATCTTGGCATCATTCGAAAGATATTTCAGGAGACCGAAACCAGCCCCTCGATTCGGAATTTGGTCAAGCTGCGCTTGCGCAGCATTTAATTGCTGTAGGATTTCGCCCTGGCCAGGAGATCGGGCTCCAGCTCCGCTGGAATCATTTTCCGGTACAGAACCGAGATTCAATAGGAATGGGTATATAGATGTAAACCAGCCAATCGTCCTTGACACATCTAAATTGTCTAAGGCGGTCCCAGCGATTTCTTCTCGACCATGCCCCTCCAACTCAACCAGGAATTCCGGGGTGTGACTTATGCGACAAAACAGCCGCGCCAATCCGACAAGCAAAATTGGATAGGTTTTTACTCCAATCTTCGCAGGCAAAAGATGCAGCAACGCATCGGTTTCGAATGGATCGAGAGACACAGTAACCTGCCTGGTTGTCCCGTAGGTATTCGGTCCTTCCGGGAAATCAACCGGCAGTTTGGCGAAGTGTTGATCGCACAGCCGCTTCCAATAATTAATTTGATTTCGCAGCACTTCCTCTTGGGCTGCATCGACCAACTTTTCTGCCCAAAGCTTATAGGATGTCGTCTTCATTGGGAGAGCGCTTGCTTCCCCACTCAACTGGTGAAGATATAGGCTGAGGAAATCGTCAACAAAAATCCTCGCCGAAACTCCGTCAAAAACCAGGTGATGAAAGATGAACAGGAGTTGATCGGGTCGTCCCTGGCCGAGACGAAATAGCACCACCTTGATTAAAGGCGATTTTTCCAACTCAATGCTCGCTTGGAAATGATCTGCTTTTTGCTTTATGATTTTTTTTATGAATTGCTGTTGTAGATCATCCTGTGGAAGTTGGGCTGAACTATTCACCGGTATTGAATCGAGTTCTTGAGTCAGGTCAACATAATAGATCGGCAGTTGGGTAGGTAAATCATCCACGAATTGTCGCCAACCATTGTCTGCCTTCTCGAAGTGCAGACGTAAACTGTCATGGTGGATTAACATCTGCCGGACGGATTCTTCGAGCACCTCTGGAAGAATTCCAAAGGTTACCTCCACCATGATTGATGTATTAAAGTGGTGTGGTGCAGCAGGATGATGGTTAAAAAACCAATGCTGGATTGCGGTCAGGGGAGCATGCCCGGTAACCATTCCCTGTTCAGCAAGAATTTCATTCGGAAGGGCCTCCTGACTGGCTAATTCTCTAATGGTGGGGGTTTCAAAAAGTTGGCGATAAGAGATATCGATTCCGGCTTTTTTAGCAAGCGAAATGATCTGGAGAGATAGGATCGAATCGCCGCCCAATTCGAAAAAGTTATCATTTATCCCAACTTTTTCTAATTTAAGCGCCCGTTTCCAAATTTCTGCTAACTCAATTTCCTTTTCAGTTTGAGGAGCGATATAGTCCGCCTCCAATTTGGGTCGAAAACCCTGTGGTCTGGGGAGCGCTTTTCGATCGACCTTTAAACTAGGCGTAAGTGGCAGGTTCTTCATGGTTATGAAAATCGCCGGAATTAGCGCTTCGGGGAGTTTCTCCTTCAAATAACCTCTCAGTGCGCTGACATTCAGCTCTAAAGATTCCTGCCTCTCCGAATGCTCTCCCAATTCAGGCACAATATAGGCCACCAACTGTTTTTCACCAGGCGTATCTTCGCGCATAATGACTACTGCATCCATAATTCCTGGCGACCCCAGCAAAACATTCTCGATTTCACCTAATTCGATCCGGATTCCACGTAGTTTTACTTGATGATCGATTCGCCCAATATACTCGACGTTCCCGTCAGCTTGGTAGCGTACCAAATCCCCTGTTTTATACATTAATCTATAATACTCTGGATGCAGATTGTATTGATTTTCAAGATAAAGTGCATCCGCAGATTGAATGAATGGGTTTGGAATGAACTTCTCTTGCGTTAATTCAGGCCGGTTCAGATAACCAGCTGCGAGGCCAATCCCGGAGATATGCAGTTCCCCAGGTACACCGATCGGGACCGGTTGAAGCCTTTGATCTAATACGTAAAACTTTGTGTTGGCAAGCGGTTTGCCAATTGGTGGTTGTTCGGTTTCAAAATTGGTACACAAATAATCAGATGCACACACCGTAATTTCTGTGGGTCCGTAGCCATTGAAAAATTTTCTACCGGGCGCCCAAACCGCGACGATATCTGCTCCACAGGCCTCTCCCCCCGATATAACCGTCTCGAGAGCAGGAAGAGCCTGGCGCGATACCTCGTCAGCATGATATAAACGCAGAACAGAAGGCGGCAATAAGACCTTCGTTATTGCCTCATCTTTTAATAGTTGAAGCAGGTCTACCTTCGAAGCCAGGATTTCTTTGCGAGCCAATATGATACAGCCTCCGTTAGACAGGGTAACGAATATTTCCCACACGGAAGCATCAAAACTGAACGGAGAAAACTGGAGCACCCGACTGGTTGGGGAAATATCGAAATTTCGATCCGAAGCTAGGATCAAATTGATCAAGCCGAGATGACGAAGCATTACGCCTTTCGGTTTTCCAGTTGAGCCAGATGTATAGATCAAGTAAGCCAGGTTGTTCGGCCCCGTTTGTATGGGTGAACCTGTATATCCGCCCTGCTGGTGGAAATTTTTCTCAATTTCCGACCAATCGGCATCCAGGCAAATAATTCTTGGCCCACTCATTTGAGAATTGTCTGGTTCGGGGATCATTGAAATCGGTAGACGAACTAACAGGTGCTGCTGTGTTAACAAAATTGGGATTTTAGAATCCTCGATCATATATTCCAAGCGCTCGCGTGGATAGGTCGGGTCCATTGGAACATATGCCCCGCCGGCTTTTAGCACCCCCAAAATTCCGATTACTAGATCTGGCGACCTTTCTGTTGCGATACCAACCAGGATGCCAGGTCCAACTCCAAGCGATCGCAGCATTACCGCTAACTTGTTTGCGCGCTCATCCAATTCAGCATAACTTAAGGAGATGTTTTCAAAACGAACAGCCTCCCGATGAGGATTATTTCGAACTTGCGCTTCAAACATGTGCTGCGCGCAATCGATATCCGGAAGCTCCTTTGCTGTTTGATTCCAATCCACCAGGATTTGTTTTTTCTCACCATCATTGAGCAATGTGATATTCCCGAGCTGCTGGTCTAGATCGGAGGACATATTTTCGAGCAGCGTCGCCAAGTGGCCAGCCATCTGGCAAATCACATCAGCCTCGAACAATTGGGCGTCAAACGTAAATTTAATTGAAATTTGATTTCCCGGAACTGCAACTACCGATACAGGAAAATTACTATGGCTCTCCGCATGCCCGGTTTCAATCTTTACTTCACCAGACTGTTGATTTTCCAATCCGCTTAGAGGAATATTCTCAAAAACATAGAGGGTTTCAAACAAAGGAAGACCACGGGGAACGTCGCTCCAGGATTGGATTTGTACCAATGGTGTGAATTCATATTGGCGCATTTCCGATTGTGAAGCCTGGAGATTTTTTAACCAGGTCGACAGTTTTTCGTTATCAGGAACTTGAACTCGGACCGGTAAGGTATTAATGAACAAACCCAACATCCATTCCGAGCCGGGTAAGTCCGCTGGTCGACCCGAGATCGTCGTGCCAAAAACAACATCCTCTTCACCGCTATACCTGCTGAGTAAGATTGACCAGGCTCCCTGGATCACGGTATTCAGCGTCAGACCATTTCGCCTGGCCTGGTTCTGAAGCGCCTGAGTAGTATTCCTGTTCATTTCGATTTCAAAACCCCGAAATTCGCCGACATCGTTCGGATTGAGTGCTCCTGATCGTTTAACCGGTAATGGGGTTGCATTCGTAAAACCCGCCAGTTTTGCCCGCCAATAACTCTCGCTTTTTGTCAGGTCTTGGCCTTTTAACCACACGATATAATCCCGAAAGGGTCTACCCGCAGGTAATTCTTCACTACGACCTTCGCGGATCGCTTGATATTGGGACATTACGCCTTTTAGTAAGATTGGAACCGACCAACCATCTAGAAGAATATGATGATGGGTCCACACGAACGTATACTGGTCTGGGGCAGTTTGGATCAAAGCCATGCGCATTAATGGTGGACGAGATAGGTCAAAACCCTGTCTCTGTTCAGCGATCATGAATTTCATTAACGCTTCGGGAAGTTCTGAGGCGGGGATGTCTCTCCAATCCTGAAATGAAAATGGCAATTTTACCGTTTGATGCACCACCTGGATCGGTTCTTTTACCCCTTCCCAAACAAAGGAAGTTCGCAAAATGGGATGCCGTTCCAAAGCCTTCTGCCAGGCCAATTGGAAGGCCGGGATATCCAGGTTCCCGCGAAATTGGACGCTGAAGAGTTCAACATACATCCCCGAGCCTGGATCGAACAGGGTATGGAACAACATTCCAGCTTGCATCGGCGAGAGGGGATAAAAGCTCTCGATTTGTGGCTTACTCTTCGGTTCGTTTATCATACCAATACCTTTGTATGGGCGTGACGAAGTGTGCGCCCTCTGTGGATTAAATTCATCTGGTCAAGACGATTCTTAATCATCCAGCGTATTTTCGATCGCTCCAAGAATGTCGCTGATGTCGTCGTCGCTCCAACCAAAACGATCGTTATCCTTGAGCTGAACCGCGCTCCCACCCTCAGACGCTTGTTCATTCTCAGCAGAAATCTTAGCCAGATCACCGGCAGCCAGTTCATCCGCGCGATTTCTCTCAGTCGTTGCCGCCAATTGGGCTATTGTCGGGGTTTCAAATAACTGTCGAGGCGTCAAATGGATTCCCGCCTGGTTTGCCCGAGCGGCAACCTGGATACTGAGGATTAAATCGCCGCCTAACTCAAAGAAATTATCGCCAATCCCGATTGTCGGTCGTTCTGCGCTCGGTTGAAAGCCGATCACTCCGCTCCAAATCTCTACCAGGGTCCGTTCAATTTCTGTCGCGGGCGGCTGATACGGCGCAGATAAAATAAACTGCGCTTCTGGAGCCGGTAACGCTTTCCGATCCACTTTGCCATTTGGCGTCAATGGTAGTTTGCTAATCGTGACAAAGGCAGACGGAACCATATATTCTGGTAGATGTTCTCTTAGATAGCCTTTTATCTGCTCTGAGGCGAGAACGTTTTCGGGGATATCCGACTCTGGTAGGATATACGCAACTAATCGTCGATCATCCCGGCGATCTTCGCGAACTATAACGATAGCGGTCTGGATTCCAGGAATAGCGTTCAACCGGGCCTCAATCTCCCCAAGCTCGATGCGGAAACCACGTACTTTTACCTGAAAATCCGCCCTACCGAGAAATTCGATATTCCCATCGGGTAAGTAACGACCCAGATCTCCGGTTCGATATAAGCGGCTTGTGCTGGTTGAATCGAACGGATTATTGATGAATTTCTCATCGGTTAACTCTGGTTGATTTAGGTAACCTCGAGCCAACCCAACTCCTCCGAGAAAAATTTCTCCGGTGACGCCGATCGGTACGAGTTGTAGATACCTGTCAAGTAGATAAACATCCATATTGGGGATAGGCCGTCCAACTGGCACTGTCTGACAGCGGTCGGGAACGTCGTTCAGTTTCGGTTCCTGATTCTCCTCACTTAACACGGCCTGCACCGGATAGTAAGTTGGTCCGATCGTCGCTTCGGTTGGGCCATAGGCGTTGAACAGATTTCTTCCGATAGCCCAGCGTGCTCCAACATCGAGGGGCAGGGTCTCACCCGCGGAGATTAAGGTCTTAAAAGTCGGTAACATTTGAGTAGCCAGGTTGGCATCAAGCAACCTCAGTAATGAAGGAGGCAATGTGATCGTGGTAACCGACTGCTCTTGCATGATTTGTAATAGTTCTGGGATATTCGTCAGGGAATCCTGGGGGGCCAGGATAAGACAACCGCCAGAATATAACGCCATAAAGATTTCAGAGACAGACGCATCAAAACTAAATGAGGCAAATTGTAGAACACGGCTATGCGCATCAACCCTAAAACCCTTCACCTGCTGTTGAACAAGATTTGTCAGTCCCCGATGGCGCAGTAACACTCCCTTCGGTCGCCCAGTTGAACCCGATGTATAGATAACGTATGCCAGGTGATCGGGTTGGAGATTATTGCCTTGCGCGCCTTGCAGAGCAGAACCTGCAAATGGTTCAGACGAGTGATGATCGATAATCTCATCCCAGTTTGTATCCATGCAGACGACCAGTTTTTCTTTAGAACGAGCATTTTCTGGCAACCTTGCAAGGAGCTTTTCTTGCGTCAGTAATATTCTGACTTGAGAGTCCCCTACCATGTACCCCAGGCGATCTTGAGGATAAGCCGGATCTAGCGGTAGGTATGCACCACCCGCTTTCATAATTCCTAGCAAGCCGACAACCATGTCGATTGAGCGCTCTACACAGATACCTACCAACACCTCCGGGCCAACGCCGTTGCGCCGTAAATAATTTGCGAGAAATTCTGCGCGATCATTTAGCTCAGCATACGTCAGCGTGGATATGTTGTGATCTGGTCCAACGAACACGACAGCCTCAGCGTCCGGCTGCTGCTCGGCCAATTCCTCAAAATAGGTAAACACACACCGTTCTGGTACCGGGTCGCCTTCAACCTTTACCCAGTGGTTCAAGATCGTCGTTTTTTCTTGGTCTGAGAGAAGCGGCAGATGGGTAATGGCTAGTTCTGGATCCTGAATGATCCCATTAACCAAGGAAATGAGATGGTCCGCCATAGCTTCGATGGTTGTTTGGTCAAATAAATCTCGGTTGTACTCCAAAGAACAATTCAGACCAGTCGATTCAACCGTTGTTAAAGTAATGTCAAAACGAGCAATACCTTCATGCAGACCGAGCGGAGCCATGCTCAGATCGCTAACCTGCGTTCGTATTTGGCGCGGAGCGTTTTGATGAACAAACATTACCTGAAACAGAGGATGATGGCTCATATCCCGGGTGGGATTAAGCTCATCGACAAGCATTTCAAATGGAATATCCTGATGGGCATATGCTCCCAGGGCGACATCCCGAGTTCGTTTTAAGAGTGTCCGGAAACTCGGCGAACCAGACATGTGACCGCGCATTACCAACGTGTTGACAAAAAACCCGATCAGCCCCTCGACTTCAGACCGAGTACGGTTCGCTATTGGCGTTCCAATACCAAAATCCTCCTGGCCAGTGTAACGAAATAATAAAACTTGAAATGCTGCCAGCAGCGTCATAAATAATGTAACGCCCTCCTGGCGGCATAACTCCTTCAAGGCCGCAAGTTGTTCAGGGTCGAGGTCAAAAGTAACCTGTGCTCCATTGAATGTTTGAACGGCGGGTCTCGGTCGATCCAAGGGGAGTTCTAGAATTGGAGGTAGTCCAGACAATTGTCCTTTCCAATAATCCAATTGTTGTTCGAGAACTGTCCCCTGCAGCCAATTTCGCTGCCATGCTGCAAAATCCGGATATTGAATTGGAAGTTTTGGAAGGATTGACTCGAAACTCGGCTGATCTTCCGCAGCAAGGGAACCAGATTCAATGTCCTGCTCCGCTTGTTGGTACAGATTGTAAAATACCAGGATTTCATTGATAAAAATGCTCAATGACCAATCATCAGAGACAATATGGTGGGTATTCAGGAGAATATAGTAGTGCTTAGATTCCAGACGAACCAGGCGCAGCCGAATTAAAGGACCTTTTGCCAGGTCAAAAGGCAGCAATGCTTCTCGTCTCGCAAGCTCCATTGCCTGTTCTTGACGATCTTCTTCAGTCAATTGAGTCAGGTCGCTTTGTGAGATCGAAATGGCAAATTCAGGCAGCACAATCTGGACTGGTTTGCCATCCGTCTGAGAAAAAACTGTGCGCAAGGCTTCGTGACGGCGAATGACTTGGTTAAGACTTTTCTCCAGAATTCTTGGATCCAGGCTGCCCTCGACCTGCACAAAGGTAGGGATATTATAGAGCGGCGCGCCGGGCATTAATTGATCTAAAATCCATAAGCGCTGCTGGGAAAACGACAGTGGGACAGCTAGTAATGGCAAACTCGTATTGGGATCTCTATCCAGGGCAGTGATAGGGGGAATTGGAATTTCACTGCTTAAGCGGCGGAATTCTTCAACTCTTGCAGCCAACCCAGCCGGGGTGGGCGCTTCAAAAAGGATTCGCAAGGGAAGCTCAAGTAGGAAAGTATCTCGGATGCGCGAGATAACCTGGGTTGCTAGTAAGGAATGGCCTCCCAGATCAAAGAAATTATCGAGAGCGCCGACTCGATCCAGACCAAGGATGTCTGCAAATATTTCAGCTGTTATTTCCTCCTGGGGAGTGCGCGGTGCAAGATACCCGATCTGCTGACTCTGCCGGGAAAAATCAGGCTTTGGCAGCGCTTTCCGATCAACCTTTCCGTTAACGGTTAATGGTAGTAAATCGAGGAAAACAAAAGCTCCGGGCACCATATAGTCCGGTAATTTTTCCTGCAGGTATTGGCGCAGTATAGACGCGCTTATTTGCGCCCCATCGCTCGTAACGATATAGGCTGCCAGATTCTTTATTCCATTTTCTTCCCAAAACCAAACTACAACATCCTTCACTTGTGGATGTTGGTTGAGGACGGCCTCGATCTCACCAAGCTCAACTCTAAAACCACGTATCTTTACCTGAAAATCAACTCTACCGAGACATTCAATATTCCCGTCGGGTAGATACCTGGCTAGATCTCCAGTTCGATACAGTCTGCTGGCCCCGTACACGGATGCACCTTTGTGTAGACTTACGAGCTCTCCCTCAAATGGATTCGATACAAATTTTTCGGCGGTCAATTCAGGCCGGTTAAGATATCCACGCCCGACGCCGTCGCCGCCAATATACAATTCACCCGATACCCCGACTGGTACAGGCTGCATGTTTGGATCCAGAATATACAATTGGGTATTGATGATCGGCCGGCCAATTGGAATAATACCGCTTCGATATTTTTCGAGTAATCGTTCGGCAGATTCGGAGGGGGTCCAAAAAACACAACACCCAACAACAGTTTCAGTAGGGCCGTATTCATTTACCAGGGCGGTATCGGGGGCATGCTCTAACCAGGCGCGGACATGATCAATGGTCAGGTTCTCGCCGCCGATGATGAAAGCCCTTGTCCGATTAACAGCTTCCTCGGGGTGAAGCTGTTCCCCAAGCAGTTGCAAATGTGCGGGGGTGATCTTGATCAGGCTAAAGGGAGGTCGCGTTAACTGTGCCTCATTTCGCAAGGCGCTGCTGAGTAGTTCAACGCCCAATCCTTCTGGCAGCAGCACCGCACGCTTCCCGTTCATCAGCGGGGATAGCAGGCTGGTTACGGTTAAATCGAATGAGATCGATGAATGAACTGGCGATCCTTGGCCTTCTTGCAGTGGATAGGCGCCTTGACACCAAGTCAGGTAATTAACCACGCCGCGATGGGTGATCATCGCCCCTTTTGGTAAACCTGTTGACCCAGAGGTGTAAATCACATATGCCAGATTTTCCGGATTTACCTCACTTCTCAGATTTTCCTTCGCCGCCATAGCTGCAGCCTCATTTTTAGGGCGGTCTAATCCAATCAATCCGTTACCAAAATCCGTTGGCAGAACATCATCTAAACACAAGATCGTTGGCCTGGTAAGCATCGCATCCAGGTTCGAGCCTATGCTTGGCTCATCGAATGACAATCGATCTAACAGATGGCGCTGTGTTAACAATACCCTCGCTCCAGAATCACGCAGCATGAACTGAAGACGGTCCTGCGGATAAGTCGGGTCCAAAGGCACGTAAGCACCACCCGCTTTTAAGATGCCTAAAAGTCCGACCACCATCTCGACTGATCGTTCTACGCAGAGTCCGACCAGGCTATCAGGTCCCACCCCCAGGCTTTGTAGAGAATTACCTAGAATATTAGCGCGTCGGTTGAGCTCTTTATAACTGATCCGAGATTCTTGAAACCTATCATCATTTTGGACCAGAACCACCAGTGCATCGGCGTCTGGCGTCTCGGTGACCTGGTTTTCAAACAATTGATGCACACAAAGGCTATCAGGATAGGGTGCAGTCGTCTGGTTCCATTCAACCAAAAGTTGATGTCGCTCAGCACTGCTTAACATTTCAAGCATCCCGATTGGCTGGTCAGGGTGTTCAATCAAGCTGTTCAGCAGGATTTCGAAATGGGCTAACATGCGTTCAATCGTGTCGGAATTAAACAAATCCGTATTAAATTCCAAAGCACCGCTGATGTTTTTGCCGTCATCAAGCATGAAAAGAGTCAAATCAAATTTTGAAGTACCGCTATGGCTCTCCACGGGCGCAAGCCTCACACCCGAGCTTGGCAGTGTCACTGCTGTTCGGGCCGAGCTTTGCAAAGCAAACATGACTTGAAAGAGTGGGCTGTGGCTAAGATTTCGTTCAGGTTGTAATTTATCCACAACCATCTCAAAAGGAATGTCTTGATTGGTATATGCCTGGATAGACATTTCTCTTGTTCTGCGGAGCAAATCTCGGAATCCAGGTTGGCCAGCCAGATTGCTGCGGAAAACGAGGGTATTCACAAAAAAGCCGATCAAACTTTCCAATTCCGCTCGGGACCGGTTAGCAACTGGAGAGCCGATACTGATATCCTCCTGACCAGTATAACGAAATAAAAGGACGTCAAATGCAGCCAGAAGTGTCATAAAAAGTGTTGCATTCTCAGCCTGGCTGAGATTTCGTATTTTTTGGGATAGGATTTCTGGCAGGGTAAGGGTCCGAAAATCGCCAACAAAAGTTTGGACTGGCGGTCGCGGCCGATCGGTGGGAAGCTCTAAGAGTGGTGGTAGCCCGGAAAGCTGCCGTTTCCAATAATCTACCTGGCTTTGTAGCACTTCGCCTTGCAGCCAACTCCGCTGCCAGGCGGCATAATCTGGGTACTGAATTGAGAGCGCAGGTAAAGGAGAAGGGCGTCCATTGCTGAAAGCATCGTATAAAATCGCCACTTCCTGGATGAGGATGTTCGAAGACCAGTTGTCCCCAATAATATGGTGCATGATTATTACGACAAGATGGTCTTCTGTTCCAAGTTTAATGAGATGAGCTCTAAATAATGGACCGCCGGACAGATTGAAGGGTTTTTCGGCTTCCCGTCTTGCTATGCGCAAAGCCGCGCCTTCTCTTTCATGGATGGGCAGATTGCTTAGATCGCTTCTTTCCAAAACTCGTCCGGTCGCGCCCAGGGGTAAATCCCCTTGAATCACCTGAATCGGTTGGTCGTTGGTGATTTGAAATGTCGTTCGAAGACTTTCATGTCGTTGGATTACTTCAAGCAAAGAGGATTCCAGGATTCGTTCATCCAAATTACCGCTCAGCCGAAAAACCTCGGGGAGATTATAGAATGCACTTTCCGGTTCAAGTTGATCCAGGAACCAAAGACGCTGCTGCGCAAACGACAGCGGCACAGGCAGGATCGGTAAACCGGTTTGAGCCTCACGTGCTAACCGTTCAAGTGGCTGGTCAGCGTGAATTGCACTCTCAATTCCCAGCACTCCAGCAGTGCGCTCTCCAGAACCCAGTCCTTCCATCTTCTGAAGAGCTGCGTCTATTTGTTCGGCAAGTGTAGCAATCGTCGGCGATTCAAAAATATTCCTTAACGGCAGGTCGACCTTGAAAACTTCACGAATTCTCGATATCAACTGCGTCGCGAGGAGGGAGTGCCCACCAGATTCAAAGAAATTATCCAGGACACCAATTTTTTGGACACCCAATAATTGGATCCATATATCAACCAATATTTCTTCGGCAGGCGTCCGAGGCGGGATATATTCATTCGATAATTGCCGTTCAGACCAATCTATCCCCTGTCTTTCTGCAAGTGATCTTCGATCGATCTTTCCGCTTGGGTTTAACGGGAGCGCTTCGATCATAATAAAGACCGAAGGCGCCATATAGTCGGGTAAATGCTCCTGCACGTACCGGCGCAGATCACCAGAAGTTGGAGCGTCATAGGGATAAGTCGGGACAAGATAGGCTACTAAACGCTTATCATCCAGGCTGACTTCCACTGCTACCACTACCGCATCTTTAATCATCGGATGCGCACTGAGAATCGATTCGATTTCACCAGGTTCGATCCGGTATCCTCGAATTTTTAATTGGTCATCCAGACGCCCCAGGAATTCGACATTTCCATCCGGTAGAAAACGGGCCTGGTCTCCTGTGCGGTATAAACGATCACCCAAAGGAACCGACCCCCACTCACCGCCATCCGATTTCCTGGTTTCGATAAAGGGATTACGGATAAATCTCTCCGCGCTTAGCTCTGCACGGTTATGGTAGCCTCGAGCCACCCCTCCACCACCCACAAAGATCTCACCCGGAACACCGATCGGACGCGGCTGCAGCAAACCATCCAAAACATAGATTTTCGTGTTTGCAAATGGGCGTCCAATTGGAACCAATTGATCTGATGATAAATGATCTGTTGATCCCTCAAAGTAGGTGCTATCAATCGTAGCTTCGGTCAGCCCAAACGAATTAATCAATCGGGTATGTCGCCCCAGGAAGTAGGTAAATTTACGATATTCACTAACGAACCAACTGTCAGAGCCGCAAGCCACCAGATTCATAAAATCCAGACGTTGGTTAGTTTTGTCCAAATATTGGATGAGATTTCGTAAGACTGCTGGGACGAATTCAGCTATATCGATTTGCTCGGCCAACATCAAGGCATAGAGTTGTTCGGCATTCAGCAGCCAATCTCTTGGGCAAAGCACCAACTTTCCCCCCGAACACAAGGCGCGCACTAAATCGCCGGAAAACACATCAAAGGTGAAGTTCGCCATCTGCAAGTGCGCTGAATTTTCGTGTAAAACGTACGTCTTCTCCCAGGCCAGGTAAGAATTTACCAGGTTGCGATGTTCTACCATCACACCCTTGGATTGCCCTGTCGATCCCGAGGTATAAGTCAAATAAACCAGATTCGATATGGATCTTGGCGGTCGATCATTTGTTTTGGGCTCATCCAGACGGCTTAGATCCTGTGGATCCCTGTGAAATTCTCCTGGACTATTCAATAGATCATCCAGCAAGATGATCTGGGAGGGTGTATCGGGTAGGCGTCCAACCAGGTTCGCCTCGGTTAAAATAATCGGAGGCCGTTCTGGCGATAAAAGGGCGGCATCTGAAATAATAAAAGCAAGGCGATCTTGTGGCGCTTCTGGATCGAGGGGTAAATAAGCACCGCCGGCTTTCAAAACCCCAAGCAGTGCGGCGATAAGCCCCACTGTCCTTTCCAAACACACTCCCACGATCTGATCCGGTCGAATCTCTAGCTCACATAACGCAGCTGCAATCAAGGAAGCAAAGCGATCGAGTTCCTTGTAGCTCAACGTGGCCTGGCGAGAAATATTCAGACCAGACTGGCGAGACATTTCGATGCCTGGTACTACGACAGCCAGTGCCTCAGGAGATTTCTGCACCTGGAGGTCAAACAACTCATCAATCGTCAGATTCCTTCGATCCAGGCCTGGAAAATCCGGGGTAAAAAATTCATCAGTCGTTTGATTCCAGCCGTAGACAACTTGTTCCCATTCTGCTGTGAACAAGAGCGGCAGCCGGCTGATAGATAAGTCGGGATTGGCTAAAATACCCTCTAACAACCTTTGATAATGGGAAACCAGACGTTCGATCGTATCGGAATTGAATAGATCCGAGTTATATTCGACGGATAGGTTAATCCCCTCCGGCATTTCGCTCGCCACCAAGGTTAAATCAAACGTCGACGTGCCGCTGTGAACCTCGATCGGCTCGATCATGATCCCTGGTAAACGCCGTGCATGGATTGGCGCATTCTGCAGGATAAACATCACCTGGAATAATGGGGTATGACTCATATCCCGAGCCAGTCCCAAACGGTCAACGATCACTTCAAAGGGCACATCTTGATTTGCATAGGTACCCAGTGTCATTTCTTTCACCTGGGCTAGGAGTTCGCGGAACGTGGGATCACCCGAGAGATTCGAGCGCAAAACAATGGTGTTAATAAAGATCCCGATTAACCCCTCTAATTCTGCCTGGCGGCGATTTGCAATCGGCGACCCGATTGCAATGTCAGCCTGACCCGTGTAGCGAAATAGCAGCGTTTGAAATGCCGCCATAAGGGTCATAAAGATTGTCGTGCCAGTTTGTTGGTTGAGGATCTTTAAACCATCCAAAATCGATTTGGGTAGGTTCGCTGAATATGCACTTCCACGCGAGGTCAGCACAGGAGGTCTCGGTCGATCCGTTGGCAATTCCAACACCGGGACATCCCCTCCCAGTGCCTTTAGCCAATAGTTGATTTGCTCCTCCAGAACATCCCCTTGCAGCCAATTGCGCTGCCATTCGGAAAAATCTGCATATTGGATAGCTAAATCCGGCAACGGCGACGGCTTTCCTGAAACAAACGCCTCATAAAGCATGGAAAGCTCATAGATAAAAACACCAATCGACCAGCCATCCGAGATGATGTGGTGCATGGTAACCAGGATAATATGATCCAAATCAGCTTGCTGGAGCAGTGTAATCCGGATAAGAGGACCTTTGTTCAGGTCAAATGGGAGTCGCGCCTCCTGATTCGCCAGGCGGATGGCTTCTGAGCTGCGTTCACTTTCTGGCAGATTTTTCAAATCAATTACTGGGATTGATAAAATTAGCTCCGGATGGATCACTTGCACCGGTTGGCCATCTAAGGTCGAAAATGTTGTCCTCAGAGTTTCATGGCGGTAGATAATTTCATTGACACAGCGAGTCAACACCTCTCGATCCAGATCCCCAGTCAGATGAACAGCGGAGGGAATATTATAAAAAGGGCTGCCAGGCTCAAATTGATCCAGGAACCATAATCTTTGCTGAGCGAACGAAGCTGGGAAGACAAACACATCTTCCTCGGGTTGTCCTTGGGGTAATTCTATAAACGGTTGATCCATATCGTAATTACTCATCATCGGGAACCGGCGTTTCATGGCTGGCAGTGGAGGGGTTCACCGGCGGATGCGCCGCAACAGACGAGAAACCTGCTGTGGTTTGTTTCATTCTGCGTGTCTCCCGTGAAACCGATTGGATCACTGGCGTCTGACGTCCTCCTCCAATTTGTTTCAGCTCTTCAATTTTTTCACTCAATTCAGCCACCATGGGATGCTCAAAAAGTGTTCTAAGTGGAAGTTCTACCTGGAAAGAATTCCGGATACGTGAAATAAATTGAGTAGCCATGAGTGAATGACCACCTAATTCGAAGAAATTATCCCGAATCCCAATCGGAGACTTTTCTTCATCCCACGGAATTCCCAGCAAATCCGCACAGATGTGACAAAGCTGTCGTTCTACTTCGTTTCGCGGAGCTTCATAGGCTTTACCGGTTTGTTCACGTCCAATCGTTCCGACTAACTGGGTTTCCAGCAGCTTGCGATCAATCTTGCCACTCGGTGATAGCGGCAAGGTCTCTAAAACAACAAAACCAGAAGGAATCATATATTCCGGCAGCGAATTACGTAAAAATGTACGCAATTTACTAACCAAATCCGCTTCGTTTATCTGCTGATCTTCAAAACTAATCTGCTCCAAAACACCGTTGTCAGATATCCCTGATGGCTTTCTCTCGGGAACGATGAATGCAATAATTCTTTTATCACCAGGTTGGTCTTCACGAACGACAACAGCAACCTCGCGGAGGTTTAGGTCAGCACTAATTTTTGGCTCTTGCTCGACTTCTGATCCATGAAGAATGGAGAGATTGAACTGACGCAGCACGGTTTCAATTTCACCAAGCTCGATGCGATAACCGCGCACTTTCACCTGCTGATCGATCCGGCCAAGAAAGTCAAGGTTACCATCGCTTCGATAGCGGACCAGATCTCCGGTACGATAAACCCGGTCTCTGGCACGATCCGAAAACCCGGCTTTCCGCAGGAAAACTGACAGCGGATTGGGAATAAATTTCTCCCTGCTGATTTCGGGGCGATTGTGATAATCGCGCGCCAACCCAACCCCACCGATCAGCAATTCACCGGGTACGCCAATAGGGACAGGTTGTAACTGCTTATCAACGACGTACAGGTGGAAGTTAGCGATTGGTCTACCTATCGGAGGATTGCGATCCTGGATTGGATTGATCAAAGCCGCTGAAGCACATACTGTTGTCTCTGTAGGCCCATAGGCATTGAAGAAACGCCTTCCTGGCGCCCAACGGGCTACAATTTCACGGGAACAGGCTTCACCAGCAGCAATCACTGTTCGTAAATCTGGCAATGCTTCGATTGTCACTGATTCTTCTGGCACGACCGCTAGCACCGATGGCGGCAAGGTCACCGTGGTAATCCCGGCTTGCTTCATCAACCGAGCAAGATCAATCCCATTGGCGAGGATGTCTTGCATGGCCAGGCATAGAGCTGCCCCATTGGCAAGCGCCATAAAGATCTCCCACACCGATGCATCAAAACTAAATGGAGAAAATTGCAAGACACGGCTAGAATAATCGATTTCAAAGGTTTGACGCTGCCATTCGACCAAATTGCACAAACCCCGGTGCTGAAGCAATGTCCCTTTTGGTTTCCCGGTGGAGCCTGATGTGTAAATCATATAGGCCAGGTTTTCTGGCATTACCTGACTGTTATCGTTTCCATCTACCGATTCAATCGAATCGTTGTTCCTCAGATGGCTATCTCCGTTCCCAAAATCCATTGTCCGATCCAGGCTGATGACCTCAAAGCCATCGAATAACAGACCTATACGAGACCTTACGGATTCCTGGGTGAGAATGATCTTTACTTGAGAATCCTGAAGCATAAAAGTCAGTCGATCCTTTGGGTAATTTGGATCTAACGGTAGAAAAGCCCCGCCTGCTTTCAGGATGCCAAGGATTCCTACGATCATTTCGATTGAACGGTCAGTCGAAATACCCACAAGCACTTCAGGGCCAACTCCAAGCGAGTTCAACCGCCTT
The DNA here is from genome assembly GCA_963770655.1 of uncultured Chloroflexia bacterium. Taxonomy (GTDB): domain Bacteria; phylum Chloroflexota; class Anaerolineae; order Anaerolineales; family UBA4823; genus CAZAGA01. Next base: position 392,323 of record CAVYQO010000009.1, read on the forward strand.
GCCAGGAGGTTTGCCTGGCGGTCCAATTCTACATAAGTGACTTCTCGGACAGAGAAGCTAGACTGACTTCCGACCCCTTCCGTGGCAAAGTAAAACAAAGCGGGGTTTTCCGGATGTTGAGCTGCCTGTTCCTCAAATAAATTGTGGATGCAGCGCTCCTTGGAAAATGGTTTTTCGGTGGTATTCCAATCGATCAGAACCTGGTTTAGCTCGGCATCCGAAAAGATTGCCAGGCTCGAGATGGCTTGATCGGGATCGACAGTGATAGAAACCAACAATCTTTCAAAATGGTCCAGTAGACGCTCAATCGTAAGCGCATCAAAGAGATCCGTGTTGTATTCGATCGAACCACTCAACTTGCCAGGAGATTGGTTTATCGACACCAACATATCGAATGCAGCAGTCCCGGCATGTGCATGCACCGGCATTAGTTTCAGTTCGGTTAATTCGAAATTTCGAATGGGAACTTCCTGCAAGTCAAAACCGACCTGGAAGATTGGTGTGTAGCTCAGGTTTCGTTGAGGTTGGAGGGTCTCGACCAGCATTTCGAACGGCAAATCCTGATGCGCAAAAGCGCCGAGGGCGGTCTCGCGGACGCGTTGAAGCAGCTCGCGGAAGGCCGGATCGCCAGAAAGATCCGTGCGCAGAACCAGTGTATTGACAAAAAATCCGATCAAACCTTGAACTTCTGGCCGAGTACGGTTCGCAATTGCTGATCCTAGACAGATATCATCCTGTCCCGTATAGCGATATAACAAGGTCTGGAAGGCTGCCAGGAGAAACATGTAAACCGTTACCCCTTCCTGACGCGCCATTGACTGGATCGTTTTAGAGAGATCTTCAGATAGATTAAACGACAGTAATGAACCATGCGAGGTTTTCACCGCTGGACGAGGCCGGTCGGTGGGTAAATCCAACAGAGGAGGAGCGCCTTCCAGGCGTTCCTTCCAATAAGATAATTGGCGATCTAATTCTGCGCCACTTAACCAGGAACGCTGCCAGGCGGCAAAATCAGCGTATTGTAATTCCAGCGGCTTGAGGGTCGTCGTTGGCTGTCCTAAATCTCTTGCCTGATCATTGGCAGCATAAAGCTCCATCACTTCTTGAATGAGCACTCCCATCGACCATCCATCAGCGACGATATGGTGGATCGTTACGATTAGGATTTGGTTTTGCTCATTGATTTGTAGGATTGCTGCGCGGATCAATGGACCCTTCGATAAATCGAATGGGATCTGCACCTGCCCTGCAATCCAATTTTGGATTTCAACGGGTAATTGCTCTAGCTGGTCGGGGGTGAATTCAGCGGCCAGGCTTTCAGTGATCACGCTGCCAGTCTTTTCAACCTTGATCTGAACATCTGGTAGGATAATTTGGACCGGATGCTCAGCCCTCATCACGAAGACAGTTCTAAGCGACTCGTGCCTGTGAATGATCTGATTGAGGCTTTGTTCTAAAGCGGAAATATTCAACTTCCCAACGATATTCACTGCTGCAGGGATGTTATAGGATAGGTTTCCTGGATCTAGTTGATCTAAGAACCATAATCGCTGCTGCGAAAACGATAATGGCGGTTCGACCAGTGGAATTCCGCTTACCGGGTCGCGCTCGAGAACGCAGATGGGTTGATCTACTTCGTGGTCACCGCTCAAAGCGGCGCGGACGACCGAGGCCATCCCGGCGATGGTTGGAGCTTCAAATAAACTGCGTAACGGCAACTCCACGGAAAAAGTTTGCCGGATCCGCGACAGAAGCTGAGTAGCCTTAAGGGAATGACCCCCCAACTCGAAAAAGTTTGCCTGGGTTCCTGGAAACTCTATCGCCAAGACTTCAACCCACAACCCGGCAATAATCTCTTCGATCGCATCGCTAGGGTTGGTTGGGAACGTTAGATCGATGCTTGAAGTATCTGGGCCAGGCAGCCGAGCGACAGCACGGCGATCAATTTTCCCATTTGGCAGGCGCGGTAGAACTGGGATGCGGATATACCAACCCGGGATCATAAAATCTGGGAGGCGCTTTTTCATAAATAAGCGCACTGCTTCAAGATCTACTTCCTCAGTACTCAGGCCCTCAAGATAAGCAACCAGACGTTTATCTCCAGGTTGGTCCTCACGTACGATCGCCACACCATCTCTTATTCCAGGCGCCTGGGCCAGCACAGTATCTATTTCTTCTAATTCGATCCGGAAACCCCTCAGTTTGACCTGATTATCCACACGGCCACCAAAAAGAATACTGCCATCTGGTAAATACTTGCCAAGATCCCCAGTCCGATACAACCGGTCGGCCAGGTGGGGAATTTCCACGTTATTTTTGGGCTCAAAAGGATTAGATATAAATTTCTCTCGGGTCAGCTCGGGGCGATTTGAAGTAGCCGCGCGCCAATCCTATCCCGCTGATATAAATTTCCCCGTTAACGCCGATCGGTGTGGGTCGCAAATCGCTATCCAGGATATAAATCAAAGCATTCGGAATCGGTCTTCCAATCGGTATTTGAAGCTCGGGCGCAACCAGGGCAAGGTCACTTGCGGGACTATTTCCCGGACTTATCGTCGATTTGAAGTAAGTTGTCGTAATCGTGGCTTCAGTTGGGCCATACGCATTAATGAAGCTCATCGGTTGGTGTGCCGCCTCGCCCCATTTCGCTAAACGGTCCAATGTTGGGGATTCGCCGCCTACCAATACCACCCTCAAATTGGTTGGCATTGCGCCTGGATTGACTGCTAATTCATCGACGAGGGTGTTCCAAAGCGGAACGGGCATGTGTAAAACACTGACCTGGTGGATTTCCATAAACTCCAGGATGCTCGATCCAGATATTTCTAAAGCTGGCTCGGGTAAAATTAAAGCGGCGCCGGAGATCAATGTAGGGTATATCTCTTCTGCGGCAGCATCAAAGCTCAACGAGATCAACTGCATCATCCGTTGCCCAGGTCCAAGTTCAAGCGCTTCCCTCATACTCACTGCATGGTTTGCCAGCGCTTGGTGTGGAATTACAACGCCTTTGGGTTGTCCGGTCGATCCTGAGGTGTAGATAACATAGGCTGCGTTTGAAGGTTCGATAGGGGTCGAAATTCGTAGTCCCGAATCTGGTTTTTGGACTAGATTCTCGTCAAGACACAAAACTTGCAGTTTTTCAAGACTTGCACTGAGGCTATCAGCCAAACCAGTCAATACATTAGTTTGTGTCAAGAGGATCTGAATATCAGAATCTGCCAACATAAACGCAAGACGATCTGGCGGATATTTGGGATCAAGGGGAACATAGGCACCGCCCGCCTTTAGAACAGCAAGCAAGGCAACGATCATTTCGATTGAACGCTCCATACTTAGGCCAACCAACACCTCTGCCACCACCCCAAGCTGTATCAAATAATCGGCAAGATCATCGATACGGGCTTTGAGTTCGATGTAAGTCAAACTGCTAACGACTCTACCATTTTCCGTCAGAAGGACTGCATCCGCCTGTGGTGTAAGCGCTGTCTGAGCCTCGAATAATTGGATAATGCTAGGGCTAAGCGTCGCTGCCCGTGGGCCCGGGTGGTCAGCCAGCACTGCGGAGGCAATGTCCGCTCCTACGTGGTTCCAGGTGAATAATATCAATTCTTTCTCGGCCGGCGACAACATTTCCAATTGGCCAAGCATCTGTTCTGGATCACCTACCATACTTGCCAGGATCTGCTTTAAATGACCCAACAAGCGTTGGATGGTTTCTTGATTGAACAAACCAGGATCATAAACAATGTGAACTTCCACGACCGATCCTGGAGCAATGACAATTGTTAAAGGATAATTTGTCTTCCCATAATGACGGACATCTTGAATTTGCAAACTGCCGCGTTGTTCCTTTAGGGATTCCTCCACTGGATAATTCTCGAACACCAGGATACTATCGAAGAGCGGCTGTCCAGGGGGAATCTCGCTCCAGGTTTGGATTTGGACAAGCGGAGAATATTCATATTGGCGGGTCTCAGCCTGTTGAACTTGATGAGTTTTAAGCCAATCTTTCACAATCTGATCAGGCTGGATGCTAATTCGAACTGGAAGCGTATTGATAAATAATCCCAACATCGTATCAATACCGGGCAGAGATGCTGGTCGACCAGCAACGGTTGCTCCAAATACGACGTCATTTTCATGGCTGTATCTACTCAGCAGTAATCCCCAGGCGCACTGGAACCATGTATTCAGGGTCACTCCCACCTGCTGGCTGGATTTTCTGAGTTGTCCGGTCAGCTCAATTCCAAATGAAGCCTTTTCGATCGCAACTCCAGAAGATTGACTTGAAAACTTGGTTTTTATTCCGACCGATGTTGGTGCTGAAAATCCTTTTAAATATTTCCGCCAATAGGTTTCGACTTTGGCAAGGTCTTGCTGTTTTAGCCAACCAATATAATCGCGATATGGACGACCAGGGCGGATGTATAGATCTTTACCTTGAGTGTATGCTTCGTATAAAGTAAATACCTCTTTCAGAAGGATCGGCATCGACCAGCCATCCAAAAGCAGGTGGTGATGCGTCCAGACCAGAAAGAATTGGTCCATTTCAAGCTTTACAAGCATAAGACGCATCAAAGGCGCTTCGATTAAATCGAAGCCAGTCTGTAAGTCGTCAGCTAAAAGGCCGTCCAGGGTCTCCTGCTGAGAATCAGGCTTAAGGTTGCTAATATCCTTGAAGGATAGCGGTAGATCCACTTGACGATGGACTATTTGAAGGGGTTCATCTAGATCTTCCCACATAAAGCTTGTGCGAAGGATTGTGTGTCTCCGCACCACTTCCTGCCAGGAGCGTTGAAATGCCTCAATATTCAATGGGCCAATCAATCGGCAGTTTAGCTGTTCCAAATAAATCGCCGTTTCAGGCGAATAGATACTATGATATAACATGCCCTGCTGCATCGGCGACAGCGGGTAAATATCTTCAATTTCTCGATTATTCATTCTTGGCTACTCTTTTTTTTAATGCGACCTTCGAAATAACTTTATCCAGGGTGGTTTGCTCGAGCCCAGCTAGCGGGAAGTCTGAAGTCGTAAATCCTCCAGCTTCGGGCGATAAGCAATGAGCGATCAATTCACGTAAAGATTTGAGATATTGGTCAGCAAATAGCTCTATGCTTTCCAAATTAAATTGTTCTGAGCTATACGACCATTCCAATCCTAGCCGCCCTGCAGCAATACCACCATTTACTTCAAGTAAGTAGGCTCGTTCTGCAGTGGGGTCATGTGGTGATCCAGTTGATTCAGTTGCGATTCCAAACAAACCTGGCCCAGTAGACGATTGTTGCTCTGAAGATGACATCTGATCGACTTGTCCTGGTCGATCGAATTGTCCCAGGTAATTAAAGCTGAGCTGCGGTTTATTCATCGGACTTAAGACCAGACTGCTTTCTGGATTCAGATATCGCAAAAGGCCGTACCCGACCCCTCGATTTGGAATCGCACGGAGTTGTTCTTTTACCTTCTTAATGATTTCTCCAGGACTATCGAAATCTTTGATCGTCAACCGGACAGGGTAGATGCTTGTGAACCAACCCACCGTGCGAGTCAAATCCATTTCTGGGATCAATTCCTCGCGACCATGGCCTTCTAATGCCAGGAGCATACTGATTTCACCGGATATTTGCGGCCACGAGCCTTTCCTGGAAAGCCAGTCTCGATAAGCCATAACCAGGGCAGCGAGAAGGATATCATTGATTTCAGTTTTGTAGGCAGCAGGTACTTCTTGAAGAAGCACCCGGGTCTCTTCTTCATCCAAGGTACGCCGTACGTCATGCCCTGATGCTTCGACATTCTTGCCATCCGGATCGTCAAGCACGATTGGATCGGAGGATTTTTCGGTTATCTGAACCCAATAATCCAGCTCAGAAAGCACTTTTTCATCCTGCGCGTAATCGCTGAGCATGCGCGCCCAAGACAGATATGAAGTCGTTTTCGGGGGGAGCTTTACCTCATTTTCAATCAGCTCTAGGTTCTCAGTTTTCAGGATTTCCACCAGTTGGAGATAGCTCGATTGTAAATCCTCAAGGAGAATTCTCCAGGAAACCCCATCAATGGCCAAGTGATGAATTACGATTAATATCCGCCCTTTCTGCCCGGATCCAGGTTCGAAGTATACCATTCGGAAAAGCGGTCCATGATTGATATTCAATCCGGCTTGAATTTGTCCTGAGTAACGTTCGATAATTATGGTTTGTTCTTCTCTTTTTAATTCAGACAGATCCACATATTCGAAGAAATTGCTGGTCTTATCTGCCAGATCATTATCCGGTGTAAATTCTTCCATACCTACAATCGTTTGCTGCCAGTTCGATCGCGATTGCACGCCCTCGTCAGACTTAAACCGAAGGCGGAGAGCATCGTGATGTTTTATTAATTCGATCAAAGCTAACTTTAGAGTATGCGGATCTAAACGTTGGTCGACTTCCAACATCAAGGCTTGATTAAAATAGCTTGGATTGGGCAGGGCTAAATCAAAAAACCAGTATTCGATTGGGGTGAGCGGTAAAGACCCGATTACCAACCCTTGTTCTGCCTCAACTGCTATCCCGGTGCCAGCCAATGCAGCCAATTCAGCAATCGATTGAGCTTCAAAGATCTGTCTGGGGGTCAATTTCAATCCCATCTGGTTTGCCCGAGACACCACCTGGATGCTCAAGATTGAATCGCCTCCCAGGTCAAAGAAATTATCTCGCACTCCCACTCGATCCAATTTCAACACCTGCTTCCAGATCTCCACCAATATTCGCTCCGCTTCCGTACGCGGCTCCTGGTACTCCGCTCCCAGCTCCGGCCTCATCCCTTCTGGCTTCGGCAATCCCTTCCGATCCACCTTCCGGTTCGGCGTCAGTGGCAGCGCTTCCAGCCTCACATAGATCCCTGGTACCATATACTCCGGCAACCTGCTCTTCAGCCGGTTGCGCAGTTCACTCACATTCAGAACTTCCCCTTCCATCACCACATACGCTGTCAACTGCTTCTCCCCTGGCTCATCTTCTCGCACCACCACCACCGCTTCCCGGATCCCTGGCGCCTGCATCAGCTCACTCTCGATCTCTCCCAGCTCGATCCGAAATCCGCGCAGTTTCACCTGCGTATCCATCCGCCCCAGGTACTCCAGGTTCCCATCCGCCAGGTAGCGCACCAGATCCCCAGTCTTGTACAGCCGGTCTCCTTCCCCCACTTCCAAGCCATTCTCCCCCTGATATCCCGCAAACGGGTTCGCTATGAACCGCTCTGCTGTCAGCTCTTCCCGGTTCAAATACCCTCGCCCTACCCCTCGCCCTCCCAGGTACAACTCCCCAGCTACCCCGATCGGCGCCGGTTTCTGCCTCCCATCCAGCACATACGCCTGCACATTCACGATCGGCCTCCCGATGCTGGCCTGCTTCGGGTGCTTGCTCACCTGGCAGATCGTCGAGTCCACCGTGCATTCTGTCGGCCCATACATGTTGTAGAACTCGATCCCTTCGCACTCCGCCATCACCTCCCAGGTCTTCCCATCGATCGCTTCCCCTCCCGGTAGGATCGCCCGCGGCGTCCAGCCTCCATCTGCTAACATCCCCGCCCCGATCAGCATCTTCAACTGCGATGGCACACAGTCCACCACTTCCACCTGCTCCTCACGTATATATTTCAGCAGCCGCTCCCCATCCTGCCGCTCTTCCCCGGGTATCACCACCAGGGTGTGCCCCGATAACAGCATCAGCCATTCCTGCACCGAGGCGTCGAATGGCAGCGGCGCATTCAAACTCACCCGCAGTTGTTTCCTGCCTTGGTTTGACCCTGGCAGCGTTGCATAGATCGCTCGCTCCAAGCCTCGCCACAGGTTGATCGCCGAGCGGTGTTCGATCATCATCCCTTTCGGCTTCCCTGTCGATCCCGAGGTGTAGATCACATACGCCAGACTCTCCCCTTTCGTCATCACCAGCTCACTTCCCGACAGTTCTTCCCTTCCGCTCGCCTTCTCCCCCATTTGATCCACGCAGATCAGGCGAACCCCCAGCTCCGTCCCTAGCTATCTCCTCCAGTTCTGCTTCCAATTTCCCCTGCGTCAGCAGCACCCGCACTCGCGCATCCCCTATGATATAACTCAGCCGCTCTCGCGGATATTCTGGGTCCAGCGGTAGATACGCTCCCCCCGCTTTCAGGATCCCCAGTATCCCGACCACCATCTCCAGCGAGCGCTCCATGCACAACCCGACGATCTCTTCCTGTTCTACTCCTGCTTCCCGCAGATACTTCCCTAGCTGCTCGCTCCGTTCGTCTAGCTCGGCATAGCTCAGCCGGGTGTCTCGATACGTCACCGCTGTTTCTTCCGGCGTCCGCTTCACCTGTTCCCGGTACAGATCGACGATATTGGGCGCCTTTCCGTGCCAATCTCTCTCTCCTTCCGCTTCGTTCGTCTGGTTCCAGTCCACCAGCAGTTCCCGCTTTTCCGCCTCGCTGATCAGGTCCAGCTCTTCTATCCCTCGCTCAGGCTCGGTCAGAATCCCTTCCAACAGCACCCGGTAGTGCCTTACCATCCGCTCGATCGTCCCTTCTTCATATAAATCCGTGTTGTATTCAAACGCCCCTGCCAGGCCATTCTCACCAAACTCCATCGTGAGGGTGAGATCGAATTTTGCCACACCCATGGAAAAGTCGAGCGCAGAGAGCGTCAAATCTGGCAACTGGATCGATGAAGTTGGCAAATTTTGTAAAACAAACATCACCTGAAACAACGGGGAATAACTGGTATCTCGTACCAATTGCAGTTCGTTAACCAAAGTTTCAAATGGCACATCCTGGTTGGCAAACGCGCCCAGGGCTGATTCGCGTACCCTTTTCAATAAGTCCCTAAATGAGGGGTTTTCCGAGAGATTAGACCGAAGTACCAGGGTGTTTACAAAAAATCCGATCAATGGCTCAATCTCAACTCGATTTCGATTGGCAATTGGTGTTCCAACGCAGATATCCGTTTGCCCGCTGTATCGAGATAAGAGAACCTGGAAAACTGCTAGCAAAAACATAAACTGGGTCACATCTGCCCCCTGGCAAAACTTTTCCACTGCTTGCGAGATCGACGGACCCAATTCGAATGTCACGAGGGAGCCGCGCATCGTTTGTACTGCCGGCCGTGGGCGATCTGTAGGAAGCTCCAATAGCGGCAAAGCCCCAGTAAGGGTAGCTTTCCAATAATCGATTTGGCTTTGTAAAACTTCGCCTCGCAACCAATCACGCTGCCATTCAGCAAAATCTACATATTGAATTGGAAGTGCAGGTAAAGCATCCAATCCCTGGAGGTTTGCCAGGCCATCGGCTGCTTGTAAAAGATTTTCTCGGTTTACTTCACCACGTTCAATATACGAATGATAAAAAAGAGTCAATTCTCGAATCAAAACCGTCGTTGACCATCCATCTGAAATGATGTGATGCATACTGAGTAAAGCCAGGTGCTCTTCATCCGCCAACTTGAGCAAGCGCGCCCTAAATAATGGCGCTTTGGTTAGGTCAAATGGATTGCGCAGTTCTTGGGTAGCTATTTCCAGAGCTGCTTGTTCCCTGGTTGCTTCTGGCAAATATCTGAGATCTTCTTGAGCAATCGCGAATAATTCGGGCGGCTGAACAATCTGGGCTGGCCGACCATCGATGGTAATTATGCTGGTGCGTAAAGTTTCGTGCCGACGGACGATCTCATTTAGACTGGCTTCCAATGCGGCAATGTTAAGTTTGCCTTTTAATCGAATTGCCGAGGGGATTAAATATCCAGGCGTACCCGGCTCGAACTGTTCCAAAAACCATAGTCGCTGCTGGGCAAAAGAAAGCTGGGCAGGGTGAAGCGGTAAACCATTGATTGGATCACGTTCAACGGATCGGATGGGATTAGTTACCCAGACTGTTTGTAATCGTGGACCGCTTTCCGTCTCAACCTGTGAATTTTTCTCGGCAGCTTCAATTTTTTCAGCGAAGCCAGCAACGGTTGGCGATTCAAAAAGTTCTCGAAGCGGCATATCCACGGCAAGCTCTTCCCGAAGGCGCGATATGAACTGAGTAGCAAGCAAGGAATGTCCACCCAATTCGAAGAAGTTGGCATGAATTCCAACCTGGCGGACGCCAAGGAGTTGCGCCCATAGTTCTGCCAATTTTTCTTCCATAGAAGTCCTGGGAGCGACATAGCTAGCATCGCCTAGCCCAAGCCCATCCACTCGATTAATACCGATAGTATCGATTGGGATTGCTGCCAGGACTTTCCGATCGATTTTACCGCTTGGGGTCAATGGCAATTCAGGTAACACCTCGTAAACTGCTGGGACCATATATTCAGGCAGCTTCGCCTTAACGAAAGCTTGCAATTCTGTTATATCGATTAGAGCGCTTTCGTGGACCAGAGTGATAAATGCTGCTAATAGTTTTTCAACATGACCACCGCCAGGAGGAATCACCAACTTCAACCGCAATGACTGCTGCTTCACGCACAGCGGGGTGCTCGACCAGGGTCGTCTCGATTTCGCCTAGTTCGATCCGGAAACCACGCAGTTTTATCTGCTCATCCACTCTCCCTAGGAAGTCGAGATTTCCATCGGGGAGAAAGCGAACTTGATCGCCAGTACGGTAATAACGGGTTGGCATCTTGACCGCATACCCGTCCCTCGTTATCTCAGATTTCCAATGAGGCGGAGAAATAAATTTTTCAGCTGTCATTTCCGATTGGTTAAGATATCCCAGGGCAAGATCATCTCCCGCCACCCAGAGCTCTCCGCGCACACCGATCGGAACTAATTGCTGATTGGCATCGACGACTAAAACCTGCATATTGGTAATCGGTCTACCTACTGGAAGAAGTGGAGCAACATTTTCTTGCCAGTCTAGCGGTGGCTCATACGCCAGGCAGACAACCGTGGACTCGGTTGGCCCGTAGGTATTGATCCAACGAATTGACCGTGGGGCAATTTTCAGCCACGTTGAATATTGTTCGGGTAACGCCCGTTCACCGCCGACGATAACGATACGAATACACTCAGGGAGCTTTTGTTCATTACGTTCCAGGTCGCTTACCCAAGCATGCCAATATGCGGTGGGTAGGTCTAAAACGGTTAACTTTTGAGTCGCTATCCAATCCTGAAAATCATGGAAGCTCATTAAAGGATCCGGACGTAGAATCAGAGCGGCACCGGAGAGCAGCGTCGGGAAAATTTCCTCGACGGCAGTATCAAAACTTACTGAAGCAAATTGCAATACTCTATCGCTTGAATGGATGCCATATGCTCCGACCGCCCAAGCGACGAAATTTGCAACTGCTTTGTGGCTAATTTGTACACCTTTTGGCCGACCAGTAGATCCAGAGGTATAAATCACATAGGCCAGGTCATCAGGTAGAATATCGATCGATTCAATGGGGGCTGCAGATTGCAATCCTGAATTATCAAAACCAGCCAAGTTCTGGGCTTCCATATCTACATCCAAACAGACCAGGGTGATGCTCCGTCCAGTAAAAACGCCAACCAGTTCGGGTTTCTCGTTTAGCAAGCTCTGCAGCGAAATGACAGTGGAGGCTTGACTATCTGCCAACATCGTTTGTAATCTTTGCCATGGGTAGTTTGGATCGAGGGGAAGAAAAGCTCCGCCAATCTCTAAAGTCGCCAACATCGCCGCCACCAGGTCAATCGAGCGAGGAAGACACAACCCGACCAAACTTCCCTGATTGACGCCAATCTGGCGAAGCTTTACGCCTAAAGCCAGGACTCGTTCACGCAATTCTATATACGTTACTTCCTGATTATTATGTACGAGCGCAATCGCATCTGGGTTGGCGATGGTCTGTGCTTGAATCGCCTGATGAACATATTTCTTGGGTTCAGGATCCACCTGGCCAGGATTGAAGACTTCTAATATTTGCTGCTCTTCTTCACGAGTTAATACCGGTATGGTCCCAATCTTCTGATCAGCGTTCTTTATGACCGATTTTAAGATCACTCTGCCAATTTGCGAACATTCTTTCAATCGTGCTTTGACCGAACAAGTCAGAGTTATATTCTATCGAAGCATGCAAACCATCAGGTATCTCAGTCAAGGTAAGGGTAAGATCAAAAGTGGATGTCCCACTATGGACTTCAAGGGTCTCCAGAGTCATCCCCGATAATCGAATCGTCTGCTGAGGCGCATTTTGTAATATGAGCATAACCTGGAATAACGGGTTATGACTCAAGTCACGCTCAACCTGCAGCTTTTCAACAATGACCTCGAATGGTACATCCTGATGAGCGTATGCGCCCAAAGCTGCTTCGCGTGTCCGAGCCAATAGTTCTTTGAAGGTTGGCTCTCCAGAAAGATCTGTTCGTAGGGCCAGGGTATTGATGAAAATGCCAATCAAGTTTTCAAGTTCTGGCCGGCTACGATTTGCGATCGGAGTACCTACAGTGAGATCTTCTACACCCGTATATCGATAGAGCAATACTTGAAAGGCGGCTAAAAGGGTCATAAAGAGCGTGGCGTTGTTCTGTTGGCTCAATTTTCGCAGCGAATCAGTGACGGTTTTTGGGATACTAAATGAATAAGCGGCGCCGTGCGACGAAAGAACTGCAGGTCTCTGATGATCTGTGGGAAGCTCCAGGATATTCTGCGGTACGGAGAATTGTTTCAACCAATAATCTAGCTGTTTGTCGAGAATTTCTCCCTGCAGCCATTCTCTTTGCCAGTGGGAAAAATCTCCATATTGGATTGGTAATTCTGCTAATCGAGCTGGCTTACCCGTTATATAGCCTTCATATCGAGATGCCATCTCATGGATAAAGACACCCATTGACCAGCCATCGGAGATGATATGGTGCATGGTCAACAAGAAGAGGTGTTCATGTTCGGCAAGCCGAAGCAGAGAGACGCGGAGTAACGGGCCTTTCGAAAGATCAAAGGGTTGGCGAGCTTCCAGGTTTGCCAGATGCATAGCTTCTACCTGGCGCTGCGAGAAATCGAGATTTTCCAGGTTGGTAACCGGGATCGATAGGGTTAAGTTCGGATGAATTACCTGTATTGGCAGATTGTTCAAGGTGGAAAAAGTTGTTCGCAGAGATTCGTGACGTTGAACAATTTCATTCAGACATTTTGTCAATACTTCCACATTTACGCTGCCAGTTAACCGAACTGCGGTCGGAATATTGTAATATGGACTACCGGGTTCGAATTGATCCAAAAACCACATTCGCTGCTGTGAAAAAGACACGGGCATATAGCTTTCCTGGCTGCCGGGTAAGTGGCTGCGTTTCTTCGGTACGATCACCGAATCTGCCAGGTCAATGCCTTGTTCTTTCAGCAATAGTTCGACCAGCTCACGTTGATCTTCTGACAAATCGCCAAGCAGTAGAGCCAGATCTTCGGCTGTTAGATGACTAGATTCTGCTGGGTGATTATTCTGTGGATCGGGCATAAAAGACACCTTAAGGTTGATTTTTCTTCTTTGTCTGGTTGATTCTAGAAATCACTTTATCTAAATCGGCCTGGTCAACGCCAGCGAGTGGGAAATCGGTAGCCGAATAGGCATCTGGGGCCTCGGTTGGCTGACTGGGATCTATCCCAAACTCGATCAGGCGCCGAAGTGCTGCCAGGTAAGCTTCTGCCAACCTCTCGACCCTGTCCGGCTTTAATTTGCGTTGATTGAAGATCCAATCGATGACAAATTGATCGCTTATTACTGCACAATTGATTTCCAGTAAAAATGGTCGTTCCATTTGGGGATCAAATGGCATTCCACTTGATTCCTGCGCTGGAGCAAACATGGAGGCAACTGAACTCATACCGGGAGTATATTGAGCGCCCTCATTTGCATTAAGTAAAGCCCGATCAATAACTCCCAAATAATTAAATAATATTTGCGGTTGGTTTCTCGATAGAAATTGATCGGCATAATCTGGCCTTAAGTATCGAAGGATACCATATCCAATCCCATGCTGGGGGATTTCCTGAAGCAATTTTTTGACTTTCTTAACAACTTTTCCAGGATCATCGTCTCGGTTTTTGGTGAGAACCACCGGATAAAAATTGGTAAACCAGCCTACTGTCCGCGAAATATCAACATCTTGCCATAATACATGGCGACCGTGACTCTCAATGCTAAGCAGTAAATTAACCTCATCTGACGCGCTTAAGTCATACCAATCGGCGTAAGCGCTAGCCATCGCGGCCAGGAGTATTGCCTGAATTTCGTTTGAAAGTCTGGCTGAAACCTCTTGCAGCAATACTCTGGTTTCATCTTTTTCGAGGGCAAGGTGAACGGTTCCAAAAGCTACTGGCTTATCTGACAGGTTTGAAGCAACTTCAAAGCTTTCAACTAGATCTGACTCACGCACGATATCTTGCGTTGGGATCTCCAAAACATTTAACCAGTAACCCAATTCATTTTCAATCGTCGGCGAATGTGCGTAATCCGTCAGTCGACGAGCCCAAGTCTGATAAGAACTTGTTTTTAATGGGAAGCGAGGTTCAATATGCGAGCCATGACTGCGATTCATGAGCAACTGCGTGTAAATTGACTGAAAATCTTCCAGGATAATTCTCCACGAAATTGCATCTATGCTAAGATGGTGAGCAATCAGCAATAATCTACCGGAATCCCCAATGCCAGCGTTGAAGTACACCACCCGCAGCAAAGGACCCTCCTCGATATTCAAACTTAATTGAACTTGATTTGAAACTGTCTCTATGGTCTGTTTTCGAACCTGAGGATCCAGATTCGAGATATCGTACTGATCAAAAGGAATTTGATCACCTGGTTCTGCATTGGTCTGCTGCCAGCCGGATTCATCTTTCCGGAAACGCAGCCGGAGCGCATCGTGGTGAATGAGCATTAAACGGATTGTCGTTTCTAACAAATCCGGTTCGAGGGTATGATTCACGGCGAATAACATACTCTGATTAAAGTGGGATGGGTTCGAGTGATCTAAATTAAAAAACCAATGCTGGATAGGGGTTAATGGGAGCTCGCCGCTGATTGTTCCTTGTTCGCTGGCGCTGTTGCCTATAATCGTTGAAGGCGCATGCCCAGCGATGCTTGCTAATTCAGCAATCGTTTGTCCCTCAAATATGTGACGCGGTGAAATTTGGAGACCTGCTTCGCTTGCCAAAGCGGTCACCTGAATGCTAAGAATGGAATCGCCGCCGAGTTCAAAAAAATTATCGAAGATCCCTATCTCTTTTTTGCCAAGCACTTTCTTCCATATTTCTACGAGCTGCACTTCTTCTGGCGTGCGCGGTGGCGTGCGCGGATGCGTGCGCGGAGGAACAACGGTTGATGGTAGTTCTTTTTGCGACCTCCCTCTCCCCTCGTATCCGTGCGCAGCTACGCTTGGGCTCTCAATCTGGTCGCCCTCCCTAACTATTAAGCCGTCCACTTTCAGATGTTTGACGGGTGTATTGAGATCGATTACCAGGATCATTAACAAACCCTTCCAAAGTTCAATAAAACTTTCAATCGTAACCTGGTCAAATAAATCCTGGCGATATTCGACCGCGCCACTCAGGCCATCGGAACCATTTGCGATCGTAAACGTTAAATCGAATCGAGATATACCGGCGTCGACATCCTCAACCGCGATGGCTAACTCCGGTAATTCCAGGCTATGGAATGGTATGTTCTGCATGACAAACATAACTTGAAAAAGTGGACTATGGCCTAACTCACGCTGCGGATTTATTTCATTAACCAGGTTTTCGAAGGGCAGATCCTGGTGGGTGTATGCGCCAAGGCAGACATCTCGAACCTGATCTAAAACCTCTCGAAAATTCGGGTTGTCAACGAATCGTGTCCTCAGCACCAGCGTATTTACAAAAAAACCGATCAGATTTTCAAGATCATTATGAACCCGCCCTGCGATCGGCGTGCCCACGCAAATATCGTCCTGCCCACTCAGGCGCATCAAGAGGACCTGTAGTGAACCTAAAAGTGTCATGAAAAGGGTCGCCCCAGCCTCCCGGCTTATTTCAGCGAGCTTTCCAGCCAGAACGCCATCAATTTGGAAACTTACCTGACCTCCTTTCATCGAAATAATTTGAGTTCTGGGACGGTCCGTAGGCAGATTCAATAATGACGGTGAATCTTTTAGCTCCTTTAGCCAGTAATCCAATTGTTCTTCCAAAAGTTCGCCTTGCAGCCAATTTCTCTGCCAGGTAGCAAAATCAGCATATTGAATCGGCAATACTGGCAGCGAGAGCAATTTGGCGCTCTCTGCATTCGAGCTTCTGTCATTGCTCGTAGCGGTTGATGGATGTAACGACCCGAATTCCAATATCGCGGTGTATAAGACCGCCAATTCTCGAATCAAGACCCCGATCGACCAGCCATCAGAAATCAAATGGTGCATCGAAAATACAACTAACCACTCCTCCTCAGTCATTCTTATTAATTTCACTTTTATAAGAGGAGCTTTGGTAATATCAAAGGGCGATATAACTTCACCGGCGGCAATGGCGAGTGCCCTGCTATGAATAGCTGCCTGACTTTCTATAGTCCCGCTGCCATCAGAACCGCTAGAGTTTGTGAGGTATCGCAGATCTTCCTGTTGAATTCTGAGAGATACTTCCGGCTGGATAATCTGGATCGCTTGGCCATGAATTGCAACAAATGATGTCCGCAAAACCTCGTGCCGGCGAATAATTTCATTTAGACTTTGTTCGAACGCTTGGACATTCAGGTTTCCGCTTACACGTAGTACCGTGGGAATATTGTAGTTTGGCGTTCCAGGATCGAACTGCTCCAAGAACCATAAGCGTTGTTGGGCGAATGATAGCGACGGCGGGGTCAGGGGGATGCCTGTCACTAGATCTCGGGCCAATCGCGGTAATAACAGATATTTTGTGCGAGTCGTTGGCTGCGGCAAATGGAGTCCGTCTATTTGTAATAACCTCAGCTAAACTGGCTGGGGTCGGCGATTCGAATACGGTTCGTAACGGAATGTCAATCTGAAATATTGCTCTCAGGCGAGCAACGAGCTGCGTCGCCAGTAAAGAATGACCTCCAAGATCAAAAAAGTTATCAAAAATGGCAACTTGCGGAATTTGCAAAGTCTGACAGAATACATCCACCACAATCTGCTCTTCTGGAGTTCGTGGGGAATCCTGTCGGTTTGCTACAATAAGATTATCTTGGTTCAGCAAGTCTGCTTGATTTGTCCGATGCGGATCTGGGAGTGGTCTGTGAGATAAGTTGTTCCGATCAACCTTTCCACTTGGACCGATCGGTAATGATTCCAGCGGTATAAACAGCGATGGAATCATATAATCAGGCAGCAATGATTGCAGATAGTTTCTTAAATCGGAGATACTCTCAACCTCTCCCACCATGTACGCGACTAAGCGTTTATGTCCCATTTCATTTTCGTGAATCACAGCCGCGGCGTCACGAATAAATGGACGCCCAACAACATCTTCACCATATTGACGAATTACTGCCTCAATCTCACCTAGCTCAATCCGGAACCCACGGAGTTTAACCTGTTGGTCAATTCTACCGAGAAATTCAATATCCCCATCGGATCGGTAGCGAACCAGATCGCCGCTCCGATATAAAGTCTCTTCAGCCAGTTCACTCTCGCCTTCTAGGCTTAAGTATTCATAGAGTGGGTTTTTGCAAAACTTGGTTGGGTTAAGATCTGGTCGACGCAAATATCCGCGGGCAACCCCCACCCCCCCTATATACAGTTCACCTGGTACACTAATAGGTAGGACCTGTTGATTAGGGTCTAAGATGTATAAATGAGTATTTGAGATTGGACGACCAATAGAGGGCGCTCCTTGTTCAGCTTCACTGCACAAAGTGGCCGAGGCGCATACTGTGGTTTCTGTTGGGCCATAGGCATTGAAAAAATTACGACCTGGAGCCCAGCGAGTCACGATTTCCTTAGGGCAAGCTTCTCCTGCAGCAATTACCGTATTTAAGGCAGGTAGTGCGCCAATACTTACAGGCTCTAATTCCTTACCCGGCAGCGTTGCCAGGACATTCAGTATAGATGGGGGTAACGTTACTGTCGTAATTTCCATCTCGGCGAGGAGCTTGAGCAGCAGGAGGCCATCGGCCAGAATATCTTGAGTGGTTAGACAAAGCATCGCCCCGTTGGCTAAAGCCATAAAGATTTCCCAGACAGAGGCGTCAAAACTCAACGGAGAAAATTGCAAGATTCGGCTTTCACGACCGATTCCAAATGTCTCCTTCTGCCAGGTAACAAGATTTGAAATACCACGATGTTGTAGTAATACACCTTTCGGTCTGCCAGTTGAGCCGGAGGTATAGATGACATAGGCAAGATTATCGGGATGTAATGGGTTTTCAGGTGTGGAGCGCGGAACTACTTGTCCGCCCTGATCTTCTAGCGCACTTTGCGACAGTTGTACCCATCCGCTAGCAATCTCCTGCCAATCCCGATCGATAAGAATGATGCTGATCCCAGGAAAATTATTTGTCAGGTTCTTCAGCGGAGGTTCCTGCGCAATTAAATATTTAACCTGAGAATCTTCCAACATGAACTGCAATCGCTCTAAAGGATAATTCGGATCTAATGGCAAATAAGCCCCACCGCTCTTCAGAATTGCCAATATGGCCACGATCATCTCGATAGAGCGATGCACAAGCACGCCAACCAGGACTTCAGGTCCAACTCCATGCAAACTCAGATACCTGGCCAGAATATTCGCTCTTTCATCGAGCTCGGCGTAGGAAATTTGTTGAACATCGCTATCCGATCCATCATAAAATGTTAAGGCAGTAGTTTCAGGGTGAATTCTCGCTTGTTCTTCGAATAATTCATGTATGCAGCACCCCGATTCAAACAGGTTTTCCGTATTGTTCCATCCAATCGTGATCTGTCTGAATTCTTGATTACTCAGGATTTGAAGTTTAGAAACCATTTCGTCGGGGAGGTCAACGATGCTGGACAGCAAGATCAGGAAATGCCTCGAAAACTGCTCAATCGTGAAGGGTGTAAACAGATTTGTGCGATATTCGATCGCGCCAGTAAGTTGGCCGGCATCTTCAACCATAATCAGGCTGAGATCAAATTTTGCCGTTTCGCTTTCCAAAGGCAGTACGTTAAGTGTTAAACCAGGAATTCTTTTGTTCTGCCTGGTAGCATTTTGAAGGGCAAACACCACTTGAAACAGAGGACTTGTCCCGGTGTTACGGTCTAGATCCAGTTTTTCAACCAAAACCTCGAATGGTAGGTCTTGATTAGCAAAAGCCTCGAGGGCATGTTCTTTCACTTGGGTAAGAAAATCTCGAAAAGACTGCTCAGGCGAAATTTCTGCCCGAAGGACGAGCGTGTTCACGAAGAAACCGATTAATGTTTCAATTTCTGCTCGGGTTCGATTTGCCATCGGAACGCCGACATTGAAATCTTCCTGACCCGAATACCGATACAACAATACCTGAAAACTCGCTAGTAGGGTCATGAACAAAGTCACGCCCTCCCGTTGGCTGAAATCAAGTAGTTTTTGATAGATCGATGCCGGGATTTCGAAATGGAAACTCTTTCCAGCATTCTTTTCAGTCAGACCCGAGGCGGCTCCGGCAGAGAAATCGTATGGCAAACTCAAAACAGGCTGGCTGTTAGACAGTCTCTCAAGCCAATAATCGAGCTGTTTTTCCAATATCGGCCCTTGCAGATAGTTTCGCTGCCAGGCAGCAAAATCAGCATATTGGACAGGTAATGGCGGTAAGGGAGAAGGTTTTCCGGCTGCATAGGCTTCATATAAAGAAGCCATTTCAAAAATCAAGACATTCACTGACCATCCATCAGCGATGATATGGTGAACATTGACAATAACCACATTTCTGGAATCGCCTAATCTGATTAAGGTCACTCTTAGCAGCGGACCATTGGCTAAATCAAACGATTTTCTCGCTTCCTGGGCTGCCAGTTGCATCACCTCACTATGCTGGTCGCTTTCCGGTAATTTCCGCAAATCGATCTCAGGCAGATCGAAAACACCTGCTGGAGCAATGCTCTGGTACGGCTGGCCATCTTTGTCGTGGAAAGTCGTCCTTAGAATTTCGTGGCGTAGGATAATTTCTTCGATGCACTGCTTTAGTACTGGAATATTTAAATGCCCGGTTAGGCGGACTATCGTCAACAGGTTGTAAAGCAAGCTCTCTGGATCAAGTTGATCTAAAAACCATAAGCGCTGTTGTGCAAACGATAGAGGCATGAGCCACTCGATGCCATCTTCACTTTGCGAACGTTTTTGAGGAAAGATCGTAACGTTATCTTGATCTAGTGCTTGTTCTTCCATTAACAGGCTTAACAACTCCCGCTGTTCTGCAGATAAATCGCCAACCAAACCTGCCAACTCGTCTGGAAAGTTGGTAGTCTCCTCTATTGATTGGCTTGACTCATCAGCGTTCAACAAATCTCTCCTTCATACGCCTGTGGAAGCGAATTCATTTGCTAAGCCGTTTCTTCTGTTCCAAAAGGGCCCGAACCTCATCTTCCGATAAATCGCCCACCCTCTGCAGCATTTCCAATAGTTTAGAACGATCTACTGATCGTCCCGCCGTTTGAGCGCCAGCCCCATCTTTTTCCTGACGAGAGATGACTTGCTGCTCCAGGCGGATTACTTCAGCGATTGCGGCGATTGTTGGATTTTCAAACAACTTGCGCAGGGGAAGGTCTACAGCATATTCATCCCGCACTCGCGATACAAATTGCGTTGCTAGCAACGAATGCCCACCGAGCTCGAAGAAA
Organism: uncultured Chloroflexia bacterium; assembly: GCA_963770655.1. GTDB lineage: Bacteria > Chloroflexota > Anaerolineae > Anaerolineales > UBA4823 > CAZAGA01. The sequence goes on from CAVYQO010000009.1 coordinate 413,025, forward strand.
TTGTCCTCGATACCAACTTTTTCCAGGTGTAGAAGTTCCTTACAAATCTCGACCAATCGTTCTTCGATTGCGTCTCGGGGGGCAATATAGGCATTGGTTAAATCAGGTCGATCGCTGGATTGGAGTACGGCTAATGCCTTCCGATCGATCTTTCCATTAGGAGTTAACGGAAACTCATCCAGAACGATGAAACTCGAAGGAACCATGTACTCGGGTAGAGACTGGCGCAGATAGCTTCTCAATTCATTGATTTCAAAACCCAAATCAGAATGGATGGTTAAGAAAGAAGCTAACCGTTTTTCGTCTCCCTCGTTTTCCTGTACGACGACAACAGCTTCCTTGATCTTGGGATACTTTCCGAGAGCAGACTCGATTTCGCCCAATTCAATTCGAAAACCGCGAATTTTGACCTGCTGGTCGATCCGACCGAGATACTCAATATTTCCATCGGATCGATAGCGAGCTAAATCACCGGTCTTGTACATCTTCGGTAGAATTCGCTCGTTCCAAACACCGTTTTCAGGAGCGATTACAAAGGGGTTCTCAATAAACTTTGCTGAGGTCATTTCTGGTTGATTAAAATAACCAACAGCTAAACTAACCCCTGAGACATGAAGCTCGCCACTTACTCCGATCGGGACCGGCTGCAGGTAGCGATCCAGAATATACGTTTTTAAGTTCGGAATGGGTTTGCCAATCGGCGGCTGTTCGACTTCTACACCGCTGCACAGGTACATCGTCGCGCACACCGTCGTTTCAGTTGGACCGTATGCGTTGAAGAAATCTCGCCCGGTTCCCCAAATAGCAATTAGATCCGGGGTGCAAGCCTCGCCCGCTGAAATCACAGTTTTCAAAGCGGGCAAGGCGTCAACCGAGACCTGCTCAGCAGTGAATAATCGGAGAACTGAAGGCGGCAAGGTGACTGTAGTTACTTTTTGATCTTTTAGTAAATTTAACAAATCAGGGGCTGAGGCCAGTGTCTCCTGGGCAGCTAGAATCAGCGTTGCGCCATTCGCCAGAGCCATAAAAGTTTCCCATACCGAAGCATCAAAGCTAAGCGGAGAAAACTGTAGAACCCGACTGTTCGAGGTGATCTCAAATGCGATTTGTTGGGCTCTTCGTCAGGTTGCTAAGCCCCGGATGGCGGAGCATGGTACCTTTTGGCCGCCCGGTTGATCCAGAGGTATAGATCATGTACGCCAGTTGGGGCGGACCTTCCTCTCCGCTGTCAAAAAGAGGCGCATTCGGTTTTTCAACGCTTCGTATTTCAGCAATATCCTCCTGGTCTGTATCCAGGCATATAATCCTCGGCCCAGTCTGAAAATCCTTCTGCTGGGACACGGGAAGCTGTTTAATTAATTTCTCCTGGGTTAGTAATACAGAGATCTGTGAATCCTGGATCATGTAAGCCAAGCGTTCAGTCGGGTACGTTGGATCAAGGGGCACATACGCCGCGCCGGACTTCATAACACCAATAATCCCAACGACCATATTAAGCGATCGCTCGGTTGAGATACCCACAAGCGTACCTGTCCCTACGCCCATATTGCGCAGGGTTTTCGCCAATTTTTCAGCCAGGCGATCCAGCTCGTGATAGGTAAGGGATTGATTTTCGAAACAAACAGCCAAGGCATCAGGCGTTTTCTTCGCCCAGGATTCAACAAGCTGGTGAGCGCACTTGTCAATCGGTGTTTCAAGCTCAGTCGAATTCCAATCGATCAACATGGTCTGTCGTTCAGACGGGCTGAGAATCGGCGCCTTTGTGATCGCTTGATCAGGATCACTTATAAAACTTTCAACTAAGATCGAAAAATGGGCGACCATTCGCTGAATTGTTTCGGGGTCAAAAAGATCCAGGTTATATTCAATGCCCCCTACCAGGCCATCTGCGGTTTCAGCAAGAGTCATTGTGAGATCAAACTTGGAGGAACCGCTATCTACCTGAATCAGCTTAAAGTCCAGATCGTCTTTTTTTATCGAGGAGACAGCCGGTTCTGAATTTCCAAAGCGCATCGAATCAGCCACTTGTGCGTTTTGGAGGGCAAACGCCACCTGAAATAAAGGAGTGTGACTGAGATCACGATCGGGCTGCAGGGCTTCTACCAGCATTTCGAAAGGTAAATCCTGGTGTGCATAGGCATCTAGAGAAACTTCGCGAACCCTCTTCAATAGTTCTTTGAATGTGGGCTCACCGGAAAGATCGGTGCGAAAGACAAGTGTATTTACAAAAAAACCAATAAGCGATTCGATCTCCGCCTTATTGCGATTGGCGATTGCTGTTCCAACGCTGATATCCTCCTGCCCTGAGTACCGCGATAGCAGGACTTGAAACACTGCTAGTAACGTCATAAATAGCGTTGCGCCTTCTTCCCGACCCAGCGCCGAGATTTTTTCAGTCAACCTTGCGGGTATTTGAAATGGCAGCGTGGCGCCGCGAGAACTTTGCACGGCTGGACGTGGCCGATCTGTGGGCAGGTCAAGTATCCGCGGCTGATTGGCTAGCTGCTTTTTCCAATAACTCAACTGGCGCTCGAGTTGTTCACCCTGCAGCCAGTTCCGTTGCCAGGTCGAATAATCAAAATATTGGTATTTCAAATCTGGCAGTGGGGATGGCTTACCTGCAGAAAAAGCGCGGTACAAATCCGCCATCTCGTTCAAGAAGATCCGCATTGACCATCCATCTGAAATGATATGGTGCATTGTAAGCATAAAAACGTAGCGTTCAAATGCCTGGTCAGGATCTTTACCTAAATAGATTAAGCGAGCACGAATCAGTGGATCGCTTTCCAAGTTAAATGCAAGCTGCGCTTCCTGCTGAGCAACCTTTTCAGATTCAACCTTTCTGGTCTCCTCGGCGAGATCGGTTAAGTCAACCACTGGTAAATCGATGGTTAACTCCGGTCGAACGATCTGGAGTGGTATACCGCCGATCGATTTAAAATTTGTGCGCAGGATCGCGTGGCGAGCGATTATTTCATTGAGTGTTTTCTTCAGGGCGGCTGGATCTAATCCGCCATCGATTTCTACAGCAAGCGGGATATTATAGAACAAATTGCCTGGGGCGAGCTGATCCAAGAACCATAAACGCTGTTGGGAGAAGGATAACTGAGGGGGAACGGTTGGCACGCCGCTTTCGATTTCGCGAGGAATTTGCAGAAGTGGGGGTTGCCCTGTTCCAGCATCTCCGCGGAGATTTTTTTCGATTTGTTCGGCTAAACCAGCAACTGTAGGGGTTTCGAAAAGTTCGCGCAGGGGTATATCAACCTGGAAGATATTTCTTAAGCGAGAGATCACTTGCGTTGCGATCAGGGAATGCCCTCCTAAATCAAAAAAGTTATCGTATACCCCAATTCTTGATAAACCCAGGATTTGTTCCCACGAACCACATAGCAGCGCTTCGACAGGCGTCCTGGGAGCAACATAAACTCGATCGAAAGCAACAGCCTCGCTGTCTGGGATTGGAAGCGCAAGGCGATCGATTTTTCCATTTGGCGTCAAAGGCATTGACTCTAGGAACACAGTAACAGCAGGAATCATGTAGTCTGGCAAATTCTCATGCAAATAGCCGCGAAGGTCGCCAGAATCGAGTATGGATGCACTCATACCAGCTGAAGTAGCTGGCATTTCCATTTGAGTAATTTCTCCCTTTTTCAAGACAACGTAAGCCACCAATCGTCGCTCTCTTGTGCTGGGATCTTCTCTGGCCAAGACAGCCGCCGAGGTGACATCAGGATATTGTTCAAGTACAGCCTCGATTTCCCCTAGCTCCACTCGAAAACCTCGGATTTTTAACTTGTTGGTCAACCCTCCCAAGAAATTCAATGTTCCCATCCGGCCAGTAGCGGCCAAGATCGCCCGTCCTGTAGATTCTATTCTTTGATTTGCGTGTTGATTTTCCAGCCTTCATCCCGGAAACGAGTTGATCCGGTTGTCGGATGAATTTTTCTGAGGTAATTTCAGGATGGTTAAGGTAACCTCGGGCTACGCCTTCTCCGCCGATACAAATTTCCCCGGGTACGCCTATCGGTACGAATCGAAATTCCGAATCTAAGAGGAATATTTGATTATTCACCAAACCCTTTCCGATTGGTAGACGTTCAATGCCGAGGGGGTCTGTTTCCCGCAGATCGATTTTATAATAAGACGCCGCGATCGTCGTTTCCGTAGGACCATAGGCATTAATAAATATACCTGGGGTCTCTCCGCTGAGTTTTTGCCAGAAACGCAGTTTTTCCACCGAAGGGCTCTCTCCGCCGACCACCAAACCTCTCACACATGCCGGAACCATGAGCGCTTCGCCTGGGATTTCAAAGGCTGACTGCAAATCATCCACACAGCGATGCCAAAATGCTACCGGAAGATGCAAGAATGTGACGCGTTGGCGCTCGATTAATTGAATAAAATCAGCGGTTGTCAGTTCTCGCGACGATCTTGACAAGATCAGAGCAGCCCCGCTTATGAGCGTGGGGAAAATTTCTTCAGCGGAAGCATCGAATCCTAACGATATAAACTGTAAAACCCTATCTCTGGGTCCTAAATCGGTTAATGAAGCATAATTTTGCGCCAAATTTACCAGTGAATGGTGCTCAACAAGGACACCCTTCGGTTTACCCGTTGACCCAGATGTATAAATTACATAGGCTAAGTTATTGTCCTTGGCTTGATCATTCTGAGGGGCTTCACTTTTCGACGCTGAAGTTATTTGCTCCCAGTCTGAATCAAGCGCAATATGTACGGTAGCTGTGTGTGTACCCCCTGCGCTGATCGAAATCAATGATGCTTGTAGATGTGCCTGGGTCAGCACGACTGGCGCCTGAGTATCCTCAAGCATGAATGCAATCCGTTCCTTTGGATAATTCGGGTCTAGTGGGAGATAAGCTCCACCTGCTTTCAAGATACCTAAGATCCCAATCACCATTTCAAGAGAACGTTCGACATATAGACCGACAAACACCTCCGGACCAACACCAAGACCTTTCAAGTACTCAGCCAACAAATCAGCACGGTCGTTCAATTCACCATAGTTCAAGGATAGAGATTCAAGGTGGTCATCCATTGAACCCCCCGAATTATCCAACACGACAGCCGTAGCTTGAGGAGTTAATCGCGCTTGCATTTCAAACAACTGATGAATAGTAAGGTCGCGGCTGCTGTCTCCAATTTGCTCCTGGCGGATTGCAAGTTGATTTACGAAATCCAGGATCTGGTTCTCCTCTCCTGGACTGAGCATATTGATATCAGCTAATCGAAACTTAGAAAAATCGGGTTGTTTGTAACTGGAAAGAATACTCTCCAGAATCGTCTTCACATGGCCTAAAACGCTGCTAATTGTAAGAGAATCAAAGCGGGAGGGGTCATAAGAAATTTTGATCCCAAGTTCATCGCCGGGACCAGAGACTATCGTCAACGGGTAATTCGTTTGCTCATAAGAGCGGACTTGCTCAACCAGGAGGCGTTGTCCTGCGCCTAAATTTTGGCGTAAGGTTTCTTCGACTGGATAATTTTCGAATACGATGATGCTCTCGAACAACGGAAAACCGTGTGGAATTTCGCTCCATTCTTGGATTTGAACCAGAGCGCTGTATTCATATTGTCTAGTTTCAACAGTTAGTTTCTGGATGCCTTGAAGCCAATTCACCAGCAAATCCTGCGGTTCGAGAGAAACACAAATGGGCAAGGTGTTGATAAACAGGCCAATCATTGTTTCAGCCCCGGCTAACTCTCCCGGACGTCCGGAAACAGTTGCACCGAAAAGAATATTTTTTTCGCCGGTATAACGATTCAGCAAAATTGCCCAGGCTGCCTGGATCAGGGTGCTCAACGTCAGCCTTTCTTTTCGAACAAGGTTGCTTAACTCGCTGGTTATCTCTTTAGACAGATGGATTTCTTGTTCTTGATTCTTTGTATCCTTCGGGGAACGATTGGGTATATCCTGACCTTTATTGGCTTGTTGACGTTCGATTTTCGGCCGGTCAACCATTAATGGCGAGGCCATCAATGGCGTGGGAGCCTTGATGCCTTCGAGTAGTTTTCGCCAATATAACTCCGCCTCATGAGTGTCTTGCTCCTGGAGCCAGGCAATGTAGTCACGATATGGACGCGGCGGGGTCAGATAAATGTTCTTCTGTTGTGAGAATGCTTCATAATAGGTCAACACCTCTTTAATCAGCAAAGGCATTGACCAACCATCCATGAGGGCGTGATGATGGCTCCATACAAAGTAATGAGCGTCATTCGCAATTTGACACAAACCCAGCCGCATCAGCGGGGGCTTAGCCAGGTCAAAACCTTTGGCGCGATCGGCTTCAAGATATGCAAGGAGTTTGTCTTCAATTTGTAAAGGTTTCTCCCTCCAGTCTTGATAGATTATCGGTAATTCAACTTCTTTCTGAACCACTTGGAGCATCCGATCCAGGCGTTTCCAGACAAAAGCTGTCCGGAGGACAGTTTGCCGCTTAACTACCTCTCGCCAGGCTGCCTCAAAAGCCTCTAAATCCAGTTTACCCTTTAAAATACAGCTAAATTGCTCAAAATATGCACCTGATTCAGGGGCATACAAGCTATGAAACAGCATGCCCTGCTGCATCGGGGAAAGAGGGTAAACTGCCTCAATGTTTCGCTTTGCTTTATTGTCGCTCATTCGTCCTCGGCTCCTAATTCTTCGATCAGGCCTTTGATCTCGTCCTGGCTGAGGTCTGCATCTGGGAAATCTGATGGGGTATAACCTGCTGTAGCCCCAGATCGAGTCATATCCGCTGAGGTGCAGTGAGCAATCAATCCACGCAAGTGTTCCATATATAGTTTCGATAACGCCTCAATGGATCCGCGTCGATGAATATTTTGACTGAACAACCACTCGATGCGCAACTGCCCTTGGCTGACACTGGAAACAATATCAATCAGGTATGCACGTTTCTCCCGTGGATCGTGAACTGGTCCGGTTGACTCAGACGCTGGAACAATTAGAGCGTCTATGGGTAAATCTTGATCGACTTGCCCCAGATAGTTGAAACTAATGGCTCCTTCTGGCATCTCTGCTAAGACCTTACCGGTTGGATTCAAATATCGCAGCAATCCATATCCAAATCCTTTATGCGGAATTTGACGCAATTGCTCCTTCACCGCCATGAGATCCTCACCTGGATCATTCCCAGGACCGAGGGTAAGGACAACAGGGTATAAGCTGGTGAACCATCCTACGGTTCGGGTAATGTCGATACCGGTAAAAATGTCTTCACGACCATGTCCTTCTAATCCGATCAGCAAGCCACGTTTACCACTCCAATTACTATAAGCCTTGATCAACGCAGTCAAGAGCGTATCCGTAATTTCCGTATTGTACGCAGTCGGAACAATTCGAAGTAATGCTTCTGTCTCTTCAAGGTCGAGGGAAGCGCGAACACTGCCGAGCGAAGATTCAATATTCTCTCCGGAAGGAAAATCAATTGGTATTCTCGCATATTGATTTAATTGGGCCGAATTCCTCAGCGTTAACCAATAATCGAAATCTTTTAATAATTCCGAGCCACGGGCGTATTCTCCTATTCTCCTTGACCATTCCTGAAGGGAGGTCGTTTTCATTGGTAACTGCACGGGCATGCCCTGGCTGATTTGGCTGTACACAGTTAGCAAATCCTGAAGCAGAATCCGCCAGGATATGCCATCGATTACCAGATGGTGGATAACTATTAATAATCGGCCATGATGATTTGCCCCCAAATCAAAGTAGCGGACCTGTAAAAGTGGGCCTTCGATAATATTCAGGCTACTCTGCGCCTGAGCAGCAACGGTCTCTATTATCGTTTGATGTTCAGCATGATCTACGGTGCTGAGATTAATCAAGCTGACGCACAACTCTACTTGATCGGCTGCATCCAGATCTGCAATCGCTGCCACCACGCTGTGGGAATTAGGTGATGTCGAATCGACATTACCGGCCTGTGCAGAAAAACGAGTCCGCAGCGCGTCATGATGAATTATCACGTGTTGGACTGCCTTACGCAGTGATTCGAGGTCTAAACCAGATCTAACTTCAAATAACAGCGCCTGATTCCAATGGTGTGGATTTATAAATCCCTGTTCAAAAAAAGAAAGCTGGATTGGGGTGAGGTCTATTGGCCCAATCACCGGTCCTTGTTCAGCCTGGAAAATAGGGATGACTCCTGAAACAGCAGCTAAAGCCTCAATCGATTGAGCTTCAAAGATCTGTCTGGGGGTCAATTTCAATCCCATCTGGTTTGCCCGAGACACCACCTGGATGCTCAAGATTGAATCGCCTCCCAGGTCAAAGAAATTATCTCGCACTCCCACTCGATCCAATTTCAACACCTGCTTCCAGATCTCCACCAATATTCGCTCCGCTTCCGTACGCGGCTCCTGGTACTCCGCTCCCAGCTCCGGCCTCATCCCTTCTGGCTTCGGCAATCCCTTCCGATCCACCTTCCGGTTCGGCGTCAGTGGCAGCGCTTCCAGCCTCACATAGATCCCTGGTACCATATACTCCGGCAACCTGCTCTTCAGCCGGTTGCGCAGTTCACTCACATTCAGAACCTCCCCTTCCCCTTCCATCACCACATACGCTGTCAACTGCTTCTCCCCTGGCTCATCTTCTCGCACCACCACCACCGCTTCCCGGATCCCTGGCGCCTGCATCAGCTCACTCTCGATCTCTCCCAGCTCGATCCGAAATCCGCGCAGTTTCACCTGCGTATCCATCCGCCCCAGGTACTCCAGGTTCCCATCCGCCAGGTAGCGCACCAGATCCCCTGTCTTGTACAGCCGGTCTCCTTCCCCCACTTCCAAGCCATTCTCCCGCTGATAGCCCGCAAACGGGTTCGCTATGAACCGCTCTGCTGTCAGCTCTTCCCGGTTCAAATACCCTCGCCCTACCCCTCGCCCTCCCAGGTACAACTCCCCAGCTACCCCGATCGGCGCCGGTTTCTGCCTCCCATCCAGCACATACGCCTGCACATTCACGATCGGCCTCCCGATGCTGGCCTGCTTCGGGTGCTTGCTCACCTGGCAGATCGTCGAGTCCACCGTGCATTCTGTCGGCCCATACATGTTGTAGAACTCGATCCCTTCGCACTCCGCCATCACCTCCCAGGTCTTCCCATCGATCGCTTCCCCTCCCGGTAGGATCGCCCGCGGCGTCCAGCCTCCATCTGCTAACATCCCCGCCCCGATCAGCATCTTCAACTGCGATGGCACACAGTCCACCACTTCCACCTGCTCCTCACGTATATATTTCAGCAGCCGCTCCCCATCCTGCCGCTCTTCCCCGGGTATCACCACCAGGGTGTGCCCCGATAACAGCATCAGCCATTCCTGCACCGAGGCGTCGAATGGCAGCGGCGCATTCAGACTCACCCGCAGTTGTTTCCTACCTTGGTTTGACCCTGGCAGTGTTGCATAGATCGCTCGCTCCAAGCCTCGCCACAGGTTGATCGCCGAGCGGTGTTCGATCATCATCCCTTTCGGCTTCCCTGTCGATCCCGAGGTGTAGATCACATACGCCAGACTCTCCCCTTTCGTCATCACCAGCTCACTTCCCGACAGTTCTTCCCTTCCGCTCGCCTTCTCCCCCATTTGATCCACGCAGATCAGGCGAACCCCCAGCTCCGTCCCTACTATCTCCTCCAGCTCTGCTTCCAATTTCCCCTGCGTCAGCAGCACCCGCACTCGCGCATCCCCTATGATATAACTCAGCCGCTCTCGCGGATATTCTGGGTCCAGCGGTAGATACGCTCCCCCCGCTTTCAGGATCCCCAGTATCCCGACCACCATCTCCAGCGAGCGCTCCATGCACAACCCGACGATCTCTTCCTGTTCTACTCCTGCTTCCCGCAGATACTTCCCTAGCTGCTCGCTCCGTTCGTCTAGCTCGGCATAGCTCAGCCGGGTGTCTCGATACGTCACCGCTGTTTCTTCCGGCGTCCGCTTCACCTGTTCCCGGTACAGATCGACGATATTGGGCGCCTTTCCGTGCCGATCTTTCTCCACATCCTCTTCGTTCGTCTGGTTCCAGTCCACCAGCAGTTCCCGCTTTTCCGCCTCGCTGATCAGGTCCAGCTCTTCAATCCCTCGCTCAGGCTCGGTCAGAATCCCTTCCAACAGCACCCGGTAGTGCCTTACCATCCGCTCGATCGTCCCTTCTTCATATAAATCCGTGTTGTACTCCAGTACACCTTTCAGGACATCGCCACGATCTACCATGGTCAAGATCAAGTCAAATTTAGCCGCCCCTGTATCCATTTGTACGGGGGTCAACGTCAAACCGGGAAGTTTAAGCGATTGTATTGACGATTCCTGGTAGGTAAACATCACTTGAAATAGGGGAGTGTGACTTTGGTCGCGCTCGGGTTGAAGCTCATCCACCAATTTTTCAAAAGGTACATCTTGGTGATCGTAGGCTTCCAGTGCAACCTGTTTAACCTGGGCTAATAGTTGTTGAAAAGTCGGATTTCCAGAGAGATCAGCGTGTAAAACAAGTGTATTTACAAAAAAACCGATCAAACCTTCAATCTCGGCCCGATTTCGATTAGCGATCGGCGTCCCGACACAAATATCTGTTTGGCCACTGTATCGAGATAACAGAACCTGAAAGGCAGCCAGGAGCGTCATGTACATCGTCGTCTCGTGACGTTGGCTGAGTTTTTTTAATTTCTCAAATACTGATGATTCGAATTCGAATAAAAGCCTTGTGCCGCGGATTGTTTGTACTGCCGGCCGAGGCCGGTCAGTGGGAAGCTCCAATAATCCTGGCGCCTGGGCTAATTTACGCTTCCAATAGGATAATTGATCCTCCAAATTTCTGCCGTGCAGCCAATTTCGCTGCCAGGCGGCATAATCTACGTACTGAATTGGTAATTCATAAAGCGGCGATGACTTTCCAAGCAAATAAGCATTATATAAGGCCCCAATTTCTCGTATGATCACTCCCGCAGACCAGCCGTCCGAAACGATGTGATGCATGCTGAGAATAACCACACAATCATCTTTAGCCAATTGAAATAAGGTTGCGCGAATAAGCGGCCCGGTGGACAAATCGAATGGGCGGCGCGCCTCTAGCGTTGCTAAACGACGGGCTTCATTCTCCCTCTCTTCCAAGGGAGAAATATTCTGCAGATCAACATAGTTCAACGGGATTGCTGCTTGTGAATCTTCAGGGGGATCAATTTCCAGAACACAGATCCCATCAACTAACGTAAAACGTGTTCGCAGCACTTCGTGGCGTCTAACGATCTCATTCAACGTTCGCTGCATTGCTTGAATGTTTAAGCGGCCTTCCATTCGTACAGCGGCCGGAACATTGTAATATGGACTTCCTGGTTCCCATTGATCTAAGAACCATAGCCGTTGTTGAGAATACGAAAGCGGCAGCACTTGATTCCTGAGGATTGGAGTAATCGCCGGTAAGGTGGTTCTATGTTTACTTTGGGTTAATTCTCCGCTTTCGCTTTCGTCAGGGGCAGGCAGTTCATAGCCCAATCGTGCTGCGATCTCCCAACCTTGATCGCTCAACGTATCTGAGCCATGAAATTTCTTCCAACGATCCGCTGCTTTCGGATCAATATCCTTTCGCAGATAAAATTTGAAATCACCCACCATCTGTGCCCCAGGGCGGACACCTGACGTCATTCGATCTCCATCATATGGTTTCAACATCCCAGATTCAAAAGGTATTCCCAGGAATTTACAGATCCTTTCCATTTCATCCGCTGGTTCTTTAACCATGGTTTCAAAACGGATTTGAAGCTGTCGTTCTGCGGGAATATCGCTCAAGAATTCCAGAATATTTTGATGGCTGATAATCCATACCAGTTCAGCTAGTTCGCGCTGCGTAAAGGGATGATCATAACGGAAGAAAACGCCATCTAGTTTTGCTTCGATGAATGAATAGATCGAAGCAAAGGGATGACGCATCAAATGGATATAGAGTGGTTGATCAAAATCTTCTTCTGCTCGCCTCAGGATCTCTAAATCCAGTGAATATACCGGCGTCTTATCTACCAAGAGGCGGCGCCCGGTCGAGAACGAAGCGCTGATCCAATCCTGAAAGGTACGATAAAACTGCTGCGTCGAAATGCCTGCATTTTCGAAATCAGCCATAACCTGGCGGGCTTCTTCTGCGTCACAATGGCGCAATTCCATAATCGCCCGCTCTACCCCCTCAAGCCAGAAACTATACGCTCCAGAAAATGCATCCCGGCGCTCCATTAGCGAATTGAAGGAAAGTAAATCAAGCTCGGGCGGAGAAAACAAATAAGGATTTCCCGCCAACATTGTGCGAAGCAAGGTTGAACCCGATCTTGGCGGCGATAGAACAAAAACAGCCGCGGGGTTCTTCGTCTGCGGACCCACTGACCGCGCTGGCAGCGGTTTAATAATGCGCCGGATCAAGTCGATTTTCGTTTCATCGAGCGTAAAGTTAGATTCGCTTTCTCCGATGAGCTGGGCAGTTCGGCTTCGATGTTGGACAAGATCTTTACTGGCAGGATCTTGATTATCCGCGTCTGCCAGTTGGATCTGTCTGACAGCCTCTGGAAAGTATTCATTCATATATAACGAAAGATCTGCAATGGTCGGCGCCATGAAAAGAGCTCTGACATGCGCCATTGCGCCTAAATTCTCTTGCAGACGATTCATCAGGACTGCCGCTTTTAGGGAGTCACCGCCCAGTTCAAAAAAATCATCATAGATGCCAATTCGATCGATGCCAAGAACAGCCTGCCAATTCTTGACCAAATATCTCTCCACAGCGGTGGAAGGCGGAACATAGGCTTTCTCGAGATCAGGACGTGATTGATCTGGGGCTGGTAGGGCTTGGCGATCGATCTTTCCATTCGGGTTAATGGGCATTTGATCTAAAATCACAAATGCGGTCGGGATCATAAAATCGGGTAGTTTTTCTTTTAAGAACCGGCGCAGCTCATTTTGATTTATCGAATGACCCTGGTTAGGAACCAGATAAGCGACGAGGCGTTTGTCACCCGGAGTATCTTCACGAAGTAGAACAACTGAATCCTTTAGCGTGGGATACTGGCTGAGATTTGTCTCAATTTCTCCGAGTTCGATCCGTAGACCGCGTAAGTTTAATTTGAAAGTCAAAGCGCCCCATAAAAACGATATCTCGATCTTGATCATCTTGCCGTTTCCCGGGTACAAATCTTACGCGATCGCCAGTTTTGTAGAGGCGAAGATCAAGCGGCATCTGACGATTTAACTCTGGATGTTGTTCCTGATAATATTCTTGTATTTCCTCCGAAAATGGATTGGTTATGAACCTTTCAGCAGTCATGTCCGGGCGGTTGATGTATTCAATTGCCAAACCGTCACCGCCTAGATAGAGTTCACCAGGTACCCCCAGTGGTACAGGTAGCAAATTTGGATCTAAGATATAAATTTGCGAATTAGCTAATGACTTTCCGATCGGAACTGAGGAGGCTCGCTCCGCTACATCTGTTATTTCAAACCAGGTCGCGAAGGTCGTTGTCTCTGTTGGCCCATATACATTCAAGAAATGGTCGGGTTTTCCCGCTGCCAGCACCAAGCGGACCGAATTACTATCCGCCTCTTCACCGCCAAAAAGCAAATATTTTATCCCTGCAAATGCATCAGGGGTTTCGTGCGCCAGTAGATTGAACAAAGCCGTGGTTAAAAAGAGGATATTGATTTTTTTGGATTTTAAATATGCTGCATAAGCCTTCGGAGCTAGAGCTGTCTCCCTGGCAACCCCAACCAATTCCGCGCCGTTCAACAATGCACCCCAAATTTCAAAAGTTGCCGCATCAAAGCTCGGATTTGAGGCGTGTGCAATCCGGTCACCTTCTTGAATCTCGATGTAATTCGTATTAATCACTAATCTGGAGACAGCCCTTTGGGGAATTGCCACACCTTTTGGTTTCCCAGTTGAGCCTGAGGTGTACATAACGTACGCCAGGTCCTCTCCAGAAGCCAGGTTTTGCGAATTTTCTGTGCTATATGCAGCAATCGATTGCTGATCCTGAACCCGGTCCAAACAAATCACATGAGGGACCAAACGATCCAATTCGTTCAAACTCATTAAGTTAGGCGAAATCGTCAAGAGTACTGGCGCATGGCTGTCTTCAAGCATAAACGCCAGACGTTCCACCGGGTAGTTCAGGTCGAGGGGAAGATATGCACCTCCCGCTTTTATAACAGCCAGTGTTGCTACCACCATTAACAGTGAGCGTTCCATATAAATCGCAACCAGGACGTTTGGACCAACGCCTAATGACCGCAGGTAATTGGCTAATTGGTTCGCGCGTTCATTGAGCTGCAAATACGAAAGCACGACCTCTTCACCAGGCATGGCGCCTGCTTGAGACACATCGCCAAAGTGCGGAAAACGAAGAGCAATATGATCAGGTGTTCTAAGAACCTGCTGTTCAAAAAGCGACCCCAAATTTTGTTGATACGGGTAGGGTCGTATCGTGTCGTTCCAGGAGCAGATTATTTGCCTTCTTTCCGGTTCGGATAATAAGGGGATGCGGGATATTTTTTCGTCCGGAAAATCGACAACCCTTTCCAAGATCGTTTGCAGACAGCGCATCATCTGGGCGATGGTACTCTCGCTGAATAAATCAGTATTGTATTCAACCGCACCTACTAAACCAGCCTGGGTATTCCCATTTCCAGTGATTCCTGTAAGAGCGGAATGGTCTTCCATGAATAGGGTCAGGTCAAATTTTGCTGTTCCACTTTCGGGTTCCAGGATAGTCAGCCTGGCAGCAGGCAAATCGAGCGATTGTAAAGGCGACTCTTGCAAAGTAAACATCACCTGATACAAAGGAGTCCGGCTCAAATCCCTGACAACATTCAATTCGTCGAGAAGCGATTCAAGCGGCAGATCCTGGTGGGCGTACGCGCCCAAAGCCATCGCACGAATTCTTTTTAGAAACTCCAAGAAAGTCGGGTCGCCACTGAAATCCCCGCGCATGACAAGAGTATTGACAAAGAGGCCAATCAATCCTTCCAGTTCTGCTATTTTTCGATTGGCAATCGGCGACCCAATGCGGATATCCTCCTGACCCGAATAGCGATGCAATAAGACTTCAAAGGCAGCTAACAAGAACATAAATAAAGTTACGCCTTCTTGCAGCGCAAGTTCTTTTAGCTTGAGACTTAGGTCAACGGGTATACTAAACTTATAATATGCACCATTAAATGTTTGTACATTCGGACGAGGGTGATCGGTGGGTAGCTCTAAGAAAACGTCTTCTCCAGCGAGTTGACCTTTCCAAAAAGCCAATTGTTCTTTTAATTGATCGCCTTTCAGCCATTCCTGCTGCCATTCAGCATAATCTGCATATTGGAGCGTTAAATTATTAAGCGGTGAAGGTTTGCCTTGTGAATAAGCATCATAAAGAATCGCGGCTTCACGGATAAATAACCCAATCGACCAACCATCGGCAACCATATGGTGGAATGTCAGGAAGAGGATATATTTCTTTACTTCCAGCTTAACCAGGCTAGCTCGGACTAATTTACCCGACCTGAGGTCAAAGGGTTGGCGCGCCTCCTGGTTTGCTAAAATCTTGTACTGCTGCTCGCGTTCATCCGTGCTCAAATTTGTAAGATCAAACACTGGCAATTCGATCTGCATCTCGTTATCGATAAGCTGAACTGGTTGACCATTACTGGTGGTAAACCGAGCCTGGAGAACTTCGTGCCGGCGAATGATTTCGTTAAAACTTCTTTCTAAGGCGGATATGTTGAGATCCCCCTCAATTTGCACAATCGAAGCAATATTATAAAATGGGCTCTCCGGCTCCCATTGGCTTAAGAACCACATCCGCTGCTGTGCATGAGATAGTGGGTAGTCATTTTTGTTGGATCGCGATTTAATAACGGGCACGTCAGCGGTTTGAAGGCTGCGCTTTTGCTGCAATCGCCTGGCTAATAAAGCTTGTTTTTCAGGAGAAAGGCTTGCAATTCGCTCGTTTTGAATAGTTTTTTCTTTACCATCACTCATAAAGTATCTTCCTTGGACAGACAGTTGTGTCCACACCTGGATCCACGGCTGGACACAGAGCTCTAGCCCTACGTATCCTGGCTGGGCTTGCGGTTGGATAGGATTTCATGGACGTCTTCATCCGACATTTGCTCTAATTCTGCTAACAGCGCATCGATGTCATCTTCGTCATCGACCTGTTGATTATCCTCAGCCATTCTCTCAATCTCCACTGCAGTCAAGCTCTGAACGATTAAGGACGCTATTCCAACAATGGTAGGGTTTTCGAACAGTTGGCGTAAAGGCAGATCGACATGATATTGCTGGCGAATACGGGCGACAATCTGTGTAGCCAGCAAAGAATGACCGCCTAGCTCAAAAAAATTGTCGTCGATACTGATTTCAAAGATATCCTTACCAGCCTGAGGTTTTAAAACTTCACGCCATATATCAAGGATTTCTTGTTCGAGTGGAGAACGAGGCGCTAAAATTACCTTTTTCCGCTGAGCAGAGCTTCCTTCTGGTAATGCAATCTTAGACAATGCTTTACGATCCACTTTCCCGCTGGGAGTTAATGGAAATGATTGTAGGTCTGTGGGTTGGCTATCAGCAATACCAGGCAAATTCCCAACGGGGACAAAAACAGCCGGGATCATATAACCGGGTAGCCTGGCTTTTGTGTAATCGTAAAGCTCACTTGCATCAAATAACTGATCCGGAGTCAACTTAATAAAAGCAACCAGGCGCTTCTCTTCCAGGGCATCATTCATTGAACTCGCATGGATAATGACCGTACACTCCGCAATCTTCGGATGGGAGCTAATCACGGCTTCGATTTCACCTAGCTCGATACGGAAACCGCGCAGTTTTATTTGTTGGTCAACCCTGCCCAGAAAATCCAGGTTCCCATCTGGCAGCAACCGCACCAGATCGCCAGTTTTATACATCAAACCACCAGGAATGAAGGGATCTGCGATGAACTTTTCCGCAGTCAATGCCGGTTGATGCAGGTAGCCACGGCTCAGATATGCCCCGCCAAGATGAAGTTCACCAGGGCAGCCCAACGGAGCAAGGCCGCCATATTGATCTAAGACATATGCTGCACGATTCTTATGCGGCGTCCCGATCGGAATTCGGGGATAATGGCTTCCTGATAATTCAACGACTGATCGATCTGGAACCTGGTACGTCGCTGCGGTAATGGTCGTCTCCGTTGGGCCGTAGGCGTTAAGCAAGCGCACCCGATGTAAACTCGTTTGCTGCCACAGCTTAAGGGTATCCAAGGACATGATATCCCCACCAATAATCACCAAGCGCAGCGTCGGCGCTGAAATCTGTATTTGTGAATCTGTTGCCTGAAATTCTCTTTCTGCCACGAACTGAACCCAAGGGCGCCAATAGGCTGGCGGTATATTCACACTTGTGAGCTCTAATCGTTCGATATATTCTTGAAATTCATTTGCAGGCCAGACATTATCATCCCGTAAAAACAACCAGGCGCCAGAAATTAAAGCAGTGAAGATTTGTTCGAGACCAGCGTCAAAGTTAACGGAGGCGAACTGCAAAATGTGATCATCCGGGGTCAGTTCAAAATGCCGGACCATATCCTGGCAGTGACCCGCGATTGCCTCGTGGGTGATCATGACGCCTTTTGGTTTCCCAGTCGAACCTGAGGTATAGATCACGTAGGCTAAGTTGTTTAGGTGGACAGCCAAATCCGTCACAACACGAATACTGTCCTCCGCTTCAAAATGATTTTTTATTTCAAGGTGTTCGCCATCCATCAAAACCATTTTCAGGTCATTTTTGATGAAGCTTCTTAACAACTCTGGGTTTCTATCCAACAAAATATGCTGCGTAAGAACGATTGGCGCCTGGCTATCCGCCAGCATATAGTCCACTCGCTCGGCTGGGTAAGTAGGATCCAGGGGTAGAAAAGCTCCACCGGCCTTTAAAATTGCTAATAAGCCAACGATCATCTCAATAGAGCGATCCATACACAAGCCCACCAGGGTTTCTGGAACAACACCTAAATCTATCAGACGGCTTGCTACCTGGTTCGCTCGATCTTCCAATTCCTTGTAAGTTACTTTTTTGAGCGAATCCAGGTCTTCAATCGACCCAGTAATTAAGCTGAGAGCTGGCGCGTCGGGTGATTGAATTGCCTGGCGAGTGATTAGCTCATGAATCAGTCCAGGTCTCCAATTGCTCGGTTCAGCAGCGCGGGAGGAACCACTTGTCTTCCAAAGGGTCGACAAAAGTGTCCGTTGCTCCTCCAGATCAATAATCGGCATCTGCCAAATAGATCGTTCAGGGGAAGAAACGATGTTTTGGAGGAGCACCTTGAAGTGTTCTAGCATCCGTTCAATCGTCTGATTTTCAAAAAGATCCGTGTTGTAATTTAGATAACCCCTAAGAATGTGATCTTTCCCGATCGTAGATTCTTCGATGGACAGAGCCAGGTCAAATTTTGCAGTTCCACTATCGATAGGAATCGGTGTGATGGTTAATTCTGGGAGATTTAGCCCTTGCAGTGGAGAAACTTGTAAATCAAACATCACCTGGAAGAATGGCGCTCGGCTCATATCTCGCTGCGGCTGCAGCGCCTCGACCAACATCTCAAATGGCAAGTCCTGATGAGCATATGCACCGAGTGCGGTTTCGCGGAACTCGTCCAAGATATTCCCGAAAACTTGGATTTCCAGTGCTCTCTGTGCGCATGATCAGAGTGTTCAAAATGAACCCGATCAAGCTTTCTACTTCAGAGCGAGTGCGGTTAGCAATTGGCGTGCCTACGCTGATATCCTCCTGACCTGAATAGCGCATCAGCAGGATTTGGAGCCCGGCGAGCAAAGTCATAAATAAGGTGACGCCTTCACGCTGGCTAAGCTCAACTAAACTCATGCTTAATTCGACTGGAAGCTCAAACCAATGGGATGCACCATGCCAGGTCTGTATGGCTGGTCTTGGAAAATCGGTGAGCAATTCAAGCTGTTGAATCCCTGCCAGTTTCGCTTTCCAGTATGCAATCTGTCTGTTGAGTTCCTCGCCTTGCAACCATTGCCGCTGCCATATTGCATAATCTACATACTGGATAGGCAGTTCTGGTAAGATGGCATCCAAATCGATATCGTTCACCCCCGATTTTTGAGCGAGGTAACCTGCGTACAATGCACCCACTTCGGCAATCATTACAGCCACTGACCAACCATCTGAGACGATATGATGCATGGTTAAGAAAATTATGTGCTCATCGGGTTTTATTTCCAATAACTTAATTCTGAATAGCGGTCCCGTCTGAAGATTAAACGGCTGGCTTGCTTCATGGATTGCTAAACGGGAAATCTCAGCATCTCGTTCTGCAGGAGATGGCGACTTCGCATCCATGCGAAAATCGATTATCTCGACGAGGATCTCGGCCGGGTGATCACTCAGATCCGCACCAACGATCATGGGGTGGATGATTTGAGCAGGTTGACCATCGTGTTCGGCAAAGGTTGTCCTCAGGCTTTCATGCCGGTCTACAATTTTTTGCAGACTAAAAATCAAAGCTTCCTGGTCAAGCCGGCCAGTGAGACGCAGCGCGGCAAAGTTGTTATACAGCGGGCTGCCAGGCTCAAACTGATCGATAAACCACAGACGCTGCTGCCCAAAGGAAAGCGGCATCAGCTCATCACGCGGCGATTTAGCAATACGGGTGCTATCCGATTGTGGTTGCTGGCTTTCTAAACTTTGATCGCCGTTTTGGGTGATCGAACTGTAGGATTCCTCAATGAGAACCACCAGACTAGCAATATTCGGACTTTCAAATAAGCGCCGCAAGGGGAGTTCAACGCGAAATGTATCTCTCAGACGAGTGACGAGCTGAGTCGCGAGCAGGGAGTGCCCACCAAGCTCAAAAAAATCATCATACATACCGATCGGCGTGATTCCAAGGACCTTTTCCCAGACTTGAACAACTCTGCTTTCTAGGTCATTTCGAGGCGCGACATACGTCGTTTGCAAGTTCGGACGGGTGAAACCGCTCGCACTCGCCGTATCTCTGCTGGAGCCGTCCGCTATTCCCTCTGACTCGTCATATTGAAGATCCGTTAATCCTGATTGGTTCGGAGATCCTTGAGAAATGCCAAAAATCCACTGATCAAGCCTGGCGGATAAATCGGCAACAGAAATCACCAAATGGTGAACGCCTCCCGCAGCCAATTCTAGAGCATATTCAAAGATTTTTACTCCTTCAGCCGGGGTCATCGTCAGGTCCAAAACACTACGCTGATTGATTCCCAGGTTTGGACGATCGCTCATGGGAGCGTTTGTTTCGCCATCATTACTGACGATGACGGTCGGCGCAAACTGCCATCCATCCCAATCCACACTGATCCAGGCGGTGGCATGCCCCGTCAAATCGCCTGGTTTCTGCAAAGCAAACTCGTCTTCGAGGTTGTACTGAGCGGCAAGGAGGTCCATTTCAGCATTTGCAGCCGCGTAAGCACCCAAGCCCAATCCCCCAAGCACAGTTGACAGAGAAGATTGGATAAAAACAAAATCTGGTTTTTCAGAAGCATCTATCGATTTTAGAACATCGTGCAGGGCTTTTATCCCTTCTACTTTTGGAGCAAATTGCATCAGGAAGTCTTCTGCGATTGACTCTGCCAGAGGCTTGATAGCTGCATCGCCGACAATACCTGCAGCATGGATTACTCCATTTAAAGCTCCAAAGTAACCTTGAGTCGTTTGGAATGCCGACTGGATGGTTGAGTATTTGGATACATCACCGGATATGACTAAGACTTGCGCGCCAATTTCTTCTATGGCCAATAATCGTAAAATCCGGATAGAGATTGAATCGTCCATACCGTGGTCGCTCAACCAATTTTGCCAATCTGACCGGGGAGGAAATTCGAAGCGATCCAACAGCACCAACCGGGCTTGAGCTTTTCTTGCCAGGTATTCTGCTAGCTCTAATCCAATCCTGCCTAGACCGCCAGTTATCAGATAAACCCCTCCCTGGCGTAATAGCGGCTTCACAGGCGGACTTGCTTGTCCGCCCGGAGCGCCTTCTTCGATTGTGTAAACCTGGACCCAACGGTGATTTCCCCGATAGGCCACATAGCGATCCCGTGGTAGTAAACTGAGTTCAGCAATAACAGCCTCAGCAACAGTATCAATAGATCTCATTCCCGCCGAAAAAACCAGATCGATATTGCGGCAGGTTATATTTGGATATTCCTGTGAGATTACCTTGCACAAAGCGATACCAGGTGACTGATCTGGGTGAAGAATTTCATCTCCCGTCACGTCGTAAGCGCCAGAGGTGACAAATTCCATTTGGATGGATTGGGTGATCTTGAATCGATCGCAGGCTTTTACGAAATATAATAATCCCAAAAATCCTTTTTGGTCTCCCTCATCCAGGCTCCACCAATTCACAATTCGGGTAGGGATTTGCCCAGATTTCCGAAGATCTTCAATCAATTTGAAATAGTCATCGGGATTCAGGGGGTTGATTTGGTAGCACTCTCCGTCTACACGCAAAAATTCAGGACCAGCAAGCACTTCGATTAACTTCGTTCCAGCTGGAAGGCGATTACGCAGCACGCTTGAAAGGCCGTTGACCTGCCTCCCTCCTACCTCCGGTAGACTGAAAACCAACCAGCTTCCCAGTTCCAAACCATTCTCAGGTGTTTGAACCGGGGTAATCCGGTGCAGATCTAACGATCGTTTCCATGAAGGTGTATAAAACCATGTCTCAAGTTGAACGCTTTTTTTGAGTAATCGTTTAGACCAGGCCGAAGAGCCTGCCGAGGTGTGGACTTTGTCTTTAGTGCGGTCCTGCAAGTCTGCCCCTTCACCGGCAAGAAGTTTACCTAAAGGTACATCAGGTTCCACCCAATAGCGCCTGTTCTCGAATGGATAGGTTGGCAATGGGATCCGTCTCCGAAACTTTCCGGAATCTGGTGTGGTATCCTCCATTCCATGATATGCATTCCAATTTATTTCCACTCCGGCTAACCAAAGTCTGCCTAGAGTATTTAGGAGAAACTCCTGATCGGGTTGGTTATTTCGGGGCGGTCGTAAAGTTGGCAGTAAAACACGCTCATCCACCGGGCGACCCTCGGCTGCTGCCCAATCCGTTAGAACTCCGCGCGCAAGCTGAACAAGGGTATGCCCAGGGCCAACTTCAACAAAAGTCCAGGCTGGGTCTTTCAATAATTCTGAAATACCTTGACCGAAGCGAACAGTCTGACGGAGATGACGCACCCAATAGAGGGGATCTGTCACTTGTTCGGGGGTGATCCAGGTTCCACTGACATTTGAGATAAAGGGAATTTCAGGCTTGTTTAATTCTACGTTCGCTATTACCCGATAGAACTCCTCCAAGATTTCATCCATCATTTCAGAATGGAATGCATGTGAAGTTCGTAAACGGCGATATTCGATGGCATCATTAGCCAGGCGATAGGTGAGCGCCTCGATCTGCTCCAAATTGCCAGAGATTACACATAAAGAAAGTCCATTGATAGCTGAAAGCGACAAACCTGGGTGTAAATATACTTGAACTTCCGCCTCCGAGAGTGGGACGCTCACCATGGCCCCTGGTGCTACTTGTTGCATCAATCTACCCCGCGCAGCAACGAGCGCCAAGGCATCTTCCAAAGAAAAGACTCCCGCCAGGCATCCTGCGACATATTCACCGATGCTGTGGCCGATCATTGCCTCTGGTTCAATCCCCCAGTGCATTAATAATCGGGCAAGCGCGTATTCAACTACGAATAGCGCTGGCTGTGTGATCGCAGTTTGCATTAGAACCTGGCTGGTTGCAGGTAGCCCGGGAGCCAATTCCGATTCGTCTATCTGGTTGGTGCTCGATTTCGGGGATTGGCGTTCATCCGTCTGCTCGGTGCCGCCCGCAAAGATTACCTCACGAATATCACGACCCAGGGTTTCGAACAATAATTCAGCACAATGATCGACATGTGCCCGAAATATTTCCTCAGTATCATAGAGGTTTCGACTCATATCTACATACTGGGCACCCTGGCCTGAGAACATGAACACAATCTGAGGCCGGTTGTATTCAACCGCCCGGATCGCACTGCTGTTTCCGGATGATCTTCCCCTGCTTTCACGAGGCCGCCCGCTAAATACTCGCTGAGGATCTCGACTCTCCAATGCCAGTTCCGCTTCTTCCGTTTTTCGACACACCAAAATCCGGCGGTAGTTGAACGCTTTTCTTCCCGCCTGGAGGGTAAAAGCAACATCAGCTAAAGAAAGTTCCGGATGATTTCGTAGGTGTCTGGCCAGGTTTCCGGTAACATTATCCAAGGCGGTTGGAGAACGGGCGGACAGCAATAACAATTTCCAGGGGCGGTTCTCCACGGCTTCTGCTTCAGTCATTGCGAGCGCGCTTTGAGAAGAAAGCTTCGGCTCAGATTGAGGTTCGTTCAGTGCAGGCGCCTCTTCCAGGATAAGATGGACATTTGTGCCGCCAATCCCAAATGAGCTCACTCCCGCGCGGCGCGCAATCCCATTGGTTTCCCAGGCTTTTAATTGTGTATTTACATAAAATGGACTTTTCTCCAGATCAATTTTTGGGTTTGGTCGAATGAAATGGAGGCTAGGAGGTATCTGACGCTTTTCTAAAGCCAGGGTGGTCTTTATCAGACTTGTTATCCCTGCGGCTGCATCCAGATGACCGACATTTGTCTTCACCGATCCAATTGCACAAGAACCGGGAGGAAGTTCTTCCTGAGCGCCAGATCGAAATACTTGCGTCAGCGCGGCAATTTCGATTGGATCGCCAAGCGCTGTACCAGTACCATGTGTTTCAACATAACTAATCGTTTCAGGTTGGACATTAGCAACTGCCTGAGCCATGCTGATCACCTCAGCCTGTCCGTCGACGCTTGGCGCAGTGTAGCCGACTTTTAGTGAGCCATCATTATTGATCGCTGAACCTTTTATGATCGCATGAATGGTATCACCATCATGGAGCGCATCCGCCAGGCGCTTTAAGAGCACCGCTCCAGCCCCGTTTCCACTCACCGTTCCAGCCGCTTGAGCATCAAAAGCGCGGCAGTGTCCATCTGGAGAAGTAATTCCTCCCTCCTGATATAAGTACCCCGTCCTTTGCGGTAAACGAACGGAGACGCCGCCTGCCAATGCCATATCACACTGGTAACTGAGCAAACTCTGGCATGCCAGGTGGACAGCAACAAGGGAGGTTGAACACGCAGTTTGAACATTGATGCTCGGACCACGCAAATTGAGTTTATAAGAAACGCGAGTCGGCAGAAAATCTTTATCGCTGCTGATGGTTAATTGATAACCATGAACACTATCCATAATTTCACGGTTTGGAAGGAGGTTGAACATCAGGTAAGTGTTCATACTCATTCCTGCGAAGAGGCCTACCCAACCCGGATAATCTTCTGGGTTATAACCGGCGTTCTCTAATGTTTCCCAGGCTACCTCCAGAAAGATGCGGTGTTGAGGATCCATAATTGCAGCTTCACGAGGATAAATATTGAAAAAGTCGGCGTCAAAATTTTCAACACCATCCAGATAACCGCCAGCTTTGACATAATGCGGATCTTGATAGATCGCTGGTTCTACCCCAGTAGCAGCTACCTCCTCTTCTGAAAAAAAGGAAATAGATTCCACCCCGTTGGCCAGGTTCTGCCAAAATTCGTCAATATTTGCAGCCCCGGGAAATCTGCCTGCCATTCCGATGATCGCCAACTCCATGGAGTGGTTATCATCGGTGTCACTGGCGATCGATTCCAGGCTTTGATTGCTTTCTGCCTCATCCGATTGGATCTGTTACGCCTGGTTCAAAGGATGAACCTGGCTGGTCATTCGATAAAATTTGCATAGAGCTTCCTTGGTCAGGCGGACAGATAAGTCCACCCCTACCGTCATTGGGAGGCACCCGGTTTTCCTGGGCCGCCTCGCCCGGGTTGATTGACTCGCTTCATAGCGGCTTGCTTTGCGGCAGCCGCACGGGTGTTAGCTAACTCACGCATTCGATCAACTTGTCGTTTGAGTGCATCTTTCTGCTGCTCAGCCCGTTCCTGGGTTTTCTGCAATGATTGCGCCTCTTGCTGTGCTTGCGAGTCTTTACCGAGATACTCCGATAATGTGCTTACCGTTGGATAGCGGAACAATTCAACCATTGAAAAAGTTCTGGAAAAGGCTTCTTGCAAACGAGTATGCGCCTTGAACATCAATAAGGAATGACCACCTAAATCAAAGAAATTATCGTTTAAACCGACTTTTTCAACATTTAGGACTTCCTGCCAAATCTTGGCGATTATTCGTTCGACTTCTGTTTGCGGAGGCACATAAGCCGCTTCCAGATCGGGTCTAGTCCCATTTACATCAGGGAGGGCTTTACGGTCAACCTTACCGCTTGTGGTAAGTGGGAAAGCATCCATAATTACAAATATGGATGGAATCATGTAATCCGGTAGATATTGGCGTAAATAGCCGCGTAGATCGTTAAAACTCAACGGCATACCAGACTCCGGAACCACATAGGCGACAAGCCTCCGATTTTCCGGCTGATTGCCTCTCACCAGTACAGCTGATTGTTGGATGTATTCATGCTGGCTTAGAATCGTTTCGATTTCTTCTAATTCAATTCGAAAACCGCGTAATTTAACCTGGTAATCGACCCGCCCAAGAAATTCTATACTGCCATCGGGCAGCCAACGTGCCAAATCGCCAGTGCGGTAAAGGCGGTCGCCAACTGGGATCGAATTCCGTTCCGGATCGGATAACGGATTCTCAAGGAACTTTTCCGCAGTTAGTTCTGGCCGGTTGAGATAGCCGCGAGCTACGCCAAAACCAGCAATATAGATCTCACCCGCCATACCAATTGGTACAGGTTGCTTCAGTTTATCTAAAAGATAGATGCGAACATTGGCAATTGGCCGGCCAATCGGAACCGTATTTGAGATAAATTCTTGGCGATGGCTTAAACCCGAGTGGACTTTTAATTGTTCGCTTAGCTCTTCCGGATCGGTATTGCTTCCATCGATTTCGAAATACGTTGGACCGATGGTTGACTCGGTTGGGCCATAGGCATTTAAAAAGATGCGACCTGGCGCCCAACGCAAGGCAATTTCAGGTGTTAGCGCCTCCCCAGCGGAAACGATCGTTTTCAGATGAGGCAATTCTTCAGACGCCATGGTCGGCATCATGGCCAAGACGGAGGGCGGCAAGGTTACTACAGAGATCTCTTGGTCCTGGAAAAATTTTATCAGATCGGGAATAGAAAGTAATATTTCCCTGCGCGTCAGGTATAAACGAGCACCGCCAAGCAGTGCAGTAAATATCTCAGAGAGAGAAGCATCAAAACTAAACGATGCAAATTGCAATTCACGGCTTAGCGGGGTGATCCGAAAAGCACGTATCTGCGCCCAAACCAGGTTACTAAGGCCAAGGTGCTCCAACAAAACGCCCTTTGATCGACCTGTAGAACCGGAAGTATAGATGACGTATGCCAGGTTATGTGCCTGAACATTGCTGATAGGGTTTTCGTCAAGCAAGCCTTGTGGCGCATCTTTTTCGATACGGGCGAGAATCTCTCGCACCATATTTTCCCAGTTACGATCCAGGTAGATTAATTGGGCTGAAATTGTCGGCAGCTTTTCAACAAGATGAGATTGCGATAATAGCACTTCTATTTTCGCATCTTGGATCATGAACGCTAAACGATCGGTTGGCGATGAAGGATCCATTGGCAGGTAAGCGCCACCCGCTTTTAGGATCGCCAATAATCCGATGATCATGTCCAAAGAACGTTCCACACAAACGCCGACAATCGTATCTGGTCCAACGCCAAGGGCTTGGAGATAATGTGCTAACCGGTTGGCTTTACGGTTGAGTTCGTCATAAGTCAGGGAAGTCTGCTGTTTATTATCCATAAACACCACTGCAGACGCTTGGGGGGTTTTCTGGACCTGGGCCTCAAAGATGCGATGAACACATAAGCCAGCATCGCGGCCTAACCCATTTTCGGAAATAGGGTCATGGATTTCGGGCCAGATGATTTCTTGCGTACGATTAAATTCGATGACGATCTGTTCGTATTCTTTTTGAGTCAGTAAAGGGATAAAGCCAAGCTTTTGATCCGGATTGGCGACAATTCCTTCGAGAAGGGTTGTAAAATGGCGCAGCAGCCTCTCAATGGTCTCAGCATTATATAGATCGGTGTTATACGTTATCGAAGCGCCCAAACCTCCCTGGACCTCTGCCATGATCAATGTCAGATCCATCTGTGCTTTTTGGATTTCAAGCGAAAGTGACTCCACCTTTAGTCCAGCCAGATCCATATGCAAGCCGTCCATGCTGACAGCAAACTGGGATAAGCCAGCCTGATCCACAACCCCGGGTTGACTGGCTTGCTGTGCGCGTTGGAGAATGAACATTACCTGAGAAATGGGTAAGCGGCTTGGATCGCGCTCGGGCTTTAGTTTTTCAACGAGTAAGGCAAAAGGATAATCCTGGTGGTCCAACGCCTCCACAACGGTCTGGCTCACCTGCTGGAGATATTCACTAAATTTCAGATCCGGTTTGAGATTGGTGCGAAGTGCGATTGGGTTAACAAAGTACCCAACGATCTCATCCAGACCAGCATGATCACGACCGGTTGTCGGTGCTCCGACAATTAAATCTTCTTGACCAGAATAGCGGTAGAGGAGAACTTTAAAGGCTGCGAGTAAAGCCATATAAAGCGTCACCCCGGAATTTTCGCTGAGCTGCTGAAGCCTTTGGGTCAACTCCACGCTGAACATTACCGAGCGGGACGACCCATGGTATGTTTGGATGGATGGACGAGGTCGGTCTGTGGGTAGGTCGAGGGCTGGCAGCTCACCTTTTAGTTTTTCTGACCAATAATTCCATAATTGCTCGCCAGCCGGACCACTCAGTAAATCTTTTTGCCAGGCCACGTAATCCTGATAATTTAATTCCTGAGTTCTCAGCGCCTGATAACTTACTACAGGGTCATTATAAATAACAGCTAACTCACTGATTAAGATCGCCATTGACCATAAGTCAGTAATAATATGGTGAGCCGCTAAAAGCAAAATGTGTTCTTCGGGGGCTAAAGTGAACAGCCTCACCCGAAAAAGTGGACCATTTTCAAGATCGAAGTTTTGATCAACTTCTTGATGGATATAGGACTGCAAGGTATCTTCATTCCACATTGTGGCATCTATTTGATTAAATAGAATAGTGGAAGAGGGATCAGTTTTCGGTCGGACGCGTTGGTATGGTTCACCATCGTGGCTGATGAAAGTAGTTCTTAAGGACGGGTGGCGGTCAGCAAGCAATTGAATTGTGTGATTAAGCTTGACGACGTCAACGGGAGAATGGATTTTGACGACATTAACCGGGTTGAAGACGCTTTCTGGCGCCATCTGATGTTGGAACCACATCGCTCGCTGACCATATGAGAGGGGGAAGATTTTTACGCCGCTTTCCCGATCCTGCTCAGAGCCGATCAATTCAACCAGATCGATCCCCTCACTCCCCAAGAATTGGGGAGCGCCTAATTGGCCAGGTTTTATTTGTGGTGTCTCCATCTGGCCGAGGATCTGCATGGCGAGTGAAGAAATCGTCGGTCCTTTCAAAAAGGTGGCAATCGGGAGATGGATTTTTAGCCTTCGTTCGATAAGGTTCATCAATTCGATTGCCATTATCGAATCGAGACCCAGGTATTGAATGGGCCGATCCAGGCCAAGTTCACGATCAATTCGTGCCGCGTCCATGCGGAGTACCCGGCTAAGCTGTTCCCGAAGTATTTTTTCTAACAATGCTGACCGTTCTTGAGGCGGTGCGTTTAGAATAACCTCGCTTGAAATTTCATCTTTTGGATCTTCCCGCGGATGCTCCAAATCAACAGTATTCATTCTATCTGGATCCGTATCTTGAGCATCTTCATCACACTCAGAAGATCTTAACCGCATTCGATCTTGTGAGTCGATGCCGTCAAACCAATAACGCTCGCGTTGAAAAGGATAGGTTGGAAAATCGAATAGCGTCATTTCAAGGGCACTTTGCGATGATTGTAACCAACGGCTAACCAACTTTTCAGGCTGGGAAGGGGTAATCGCCTGCCAATCTAACGGAAATCCTGCTGCATACAAACCAGCAATACTCTCCGCGAGAGTAATCGTATCGGGCTGGCTGCGGTTTAGCGAGGCGAACCTTGCAGTACGAGTATCGGGTAGGCTGATCTTGCCAAGATCTGACCAATCCCCTTGCGGACCGGACTCCAGGAAGTATCGAACGCCAGCAGATCCCAGCGTTTGCATCCCCTGATGTAATATTCCAATGGCAGAGATCTGCTCTCGCCAGTAAAGCGCATCGGGTGCCCTATCCATTAATATACCGGTGATACTGGAGACAAATCCGATCTTCGCTGGTTGGTAATCGATCTTTTCGGTATAGGCGACAAATTCAGTAAATACTGGATTCGCCGCATTGGATAAATCCGCCGAGATCTGCTGCAAACGGCCGCGGATTTCGACAAGTATTAGAGCCTCTTCCAGGCTGAAAATCCCAGCCAAACAAGCAGCAACGTATTCTCCGACGCCATTTCCGAAAACATAATCTGGACGGATGCCGAATGAGATCCACATCTGCGCAAGTGCGTATTCAGTAACAAAAAGCGATAGCAGGGGCGCACCTGTTTGCACATCCATGTGGTTTGTAATTATTTCTGAGCCTAGGCTAACCAAACCATCCGGATTGTTGCTAGCAATTATTTTTATACATTGATCCAGAGCGGCCCGATAGACGGGTTGGGTTTCATAAAGGCGATTACCCTGTCCTATATACGCCTGCCCTTCACCCGGAAAAAGGAAAGCAAGAGCGGGCTTACCCGAAGCCTGGCGAAGTCCGATAAAGAGTGAACGCTCTGGGGTCATGGGAACGTCGTGCACATGCGCATCTACTTGTGCGTCATGTTTGGGTAGGACAGCACGACTGACACCAAGCATGATCGATTGGATTTGTGGCGTATTTTCGGACAAGAAAAACGCCAATTTCTCGATAAGATCTGTGAACGTATCAACCGTCACCGCTAAACGGTAATCCAGATGGGAGCGTCTTTTATTGGTGGTTTGGCAAATTAGATCCAAGGCTCGAACTCTCTTCGGTTGGATCTATTTTTGGCTGCCATTCTATGAACAGATCAATATATCTGCGGACCAATTCCACTAGTGCTGCTTCAGATTTCGCTGAGACCGTCAAAATCTTGATTTTTTTCAGCGTAGGATCGGGGTCTTGGTCACCAGTGGTAGCCGGCTCGTATAAGTTACTTTCTTCTGGAATTTCTACGGCGACCCTAGCAGGTATCGCTGAAGCTGGCAGAGGCGCATCGCCGAGAATAATATGGGCATTTGTGCCGCCAAACCCAAAAGAGTTTACTCCCGCATATCGCGCTTTTCCGGGGATACGCTCCCAACTGGAAAGCTGAGTCGGGATGCTCAGTGATGTGTTTTTCAGATCGATGTAAGGGTTGATTTCCTTAAAATTTAGGTTCGGTGGAATTTCTGAATAATTAAGAGCTAAGATAACTTTAATCAAACCTGCAATCCCAGAGGCTGATTCGAGATGGCCAATGTTCGTCTTAACCGAGCCAACCAAACAAGGTTTCTCAACCGGTCTGCCATGCAGCGCAGAACCTAAAGCGCGTGCCTCAATTGGATCACCCAAGATTGTACCGGTGCCGTGCGCCTCGATATAATCAATTTGCCCCGCTGATACCCCAGCGTCCTGGAAAGCTTCCTGGATGACAGCTTGCTGTGTAAAGCTATTTGGGGCGGTTAAACCATTACTTCTACCATCCTGATTGACTGCTGTCCCGTAGATCACCGCCAAGATTTCATCCCCATCCTGGAGAGCTTCCTCCAGGCGCTTCAGAACGACAATTCCACACCCCTCCCCTCGTCCATAACCATCCGCCGAGGCATCAAATGACTTACACCGGCCATCGGCGGACATCATATGCGCCTGGGAAAATGTTATCGTCAATTCGGGGGATAAAATCAGATTAACTCCGCCCGCCACCGCCAGGTTAGTCTCCCTCTGGCGCAGGCTTTTAACGGCCAGGTGTACAGCGACGAGGGCTGAAGAACAAGCGGTATCGATCGCGATGCTTGGACCATGCAGGTTGAACGTGTAAGACAACCGATTTGCAGCAATGCTGAAGGCATTACCGGTGCCTGCATAGGCGTCTACCTGGTTAAGATCCGTATACTGAAAAATCGAGTAATCGTTGTTGGAAATACCGATGAATACACCCGTTTTGCTGCCAGACAGTTTATCCACCGGCTGGCCAGCATTTTCGAATGCCTCCCAGGCAACTTCGAGCAGCAAGCGTTGTTGGGGATCCATCCTTGCAGCTTCGCGGGGCGAAATTCCGAAAAATAGCGGATCGAATAGATCGACCTGGTCTAAGAATCCGCCGAAACGCGTAATTACTTTTCCAGGGGTTCCCGGGGTTGGATCATAAAAAATTTCATTGCTCCAACGATCCGCTGGAACCTCTTGAATGGCATCTACCCCACTCTGTAATAATTTCCAAAATTCTAAAGGGTTGATGGCGCCAGGGAAGCGACAGCCCAGACCAATTACTGCAATTGGTTCGTGTTGCTGCTTTTCAAGCGACTCTACTTTCGCCTGTAATTCTTCGATGGCAAGAAGAGCGCGTTTTAGCGGAGAAAGTTGTCCAATCCTGTCGGATAATTCGTTCATTATCGATGTAATCTCGGCGGCCTTGTACAATCGTAATTGCTTTAATGAGGTGGTTGCGTTCTAGTTCAAACGTATACAAGGAGAACCTGGTTATCAGGATGACTTGGCTTGAAAATTTCTGACAACTACAGGCATACTCCATCTACATACCACCAATCGGAGGCGATCTATTTCTTCTGGTTAAGTTTATTTAATTGGTCTAATAACAGCGCTTCGGCTTCATCATCCGATATCTGCTCGATGTCTGCCAGACGTTCATCCCGGCTTGGTGAGGGTGTGGTAATGTGTAGATTGTCATGTTCTGCTCGGGCAGCCTGAACGTTCGCTACATCCTTACCCACCGGCTGCTGGTTAGATTGATTACCGAGATGCTCAGCGAGGGCTGCTATCGTTGGATATTCATATACCAGGGTAGGCGAAAGCCTGCAGTTCAACCATTCTTCCAAATCACCCGATAGCATGACGGCATCCCACGACGAGAGACCATAGCTATTGAATGGGGCA
Source organism: uncultured Chloroflexia bacterium (assembly GCA_963770655.1). Classification (GTDB taxonomy): domain Bacteria; phylum Chloroflexota; class Anaerolineae; order Anaerolineales; family UBA4823; genus CAZAGA01. The sequence continues at coordinate 445,273 of CAVYQO010000009.1, forward strand.
TTTATATCGATCTTGCTCGGTTCTGCAAAAGTTAGCGCAGCAACTTGACCTACCAACCACGCTTGAATTTCCTCCTGACTTTTAACCTCAGAAGGGGATTTTCCAGGTGACATGTCATCCATGTAAGCTCCAAGGATAATTTAGATTCAAATAAGCTTATCGACTAATCAATCTTTTAATATTTACCGTTATTTAACGCGTTTGCAATGATTTAAACACGATTGTAAAATTTTACTTGAAACAAACCGCTGTCATATTAATAAATTGTCAAAACAGTAAAAAATACATAAAAAAACCAGATATTCGACATGAACTGGCTGGTCAGGATTTCAATATTATTTAAGCCTTTCGTGATTCAGTATAACCGAAAGTTATTGAATTTGTCCATAATAATCATCTAAATTTTGTTACATATTATTTAGCTCTTCGTTGTATAAATATTAACAAAAAACCACCTGGTTGAGCGACAGGTGGTTTTTGATCTTTGTAGATACGATCAAGATGGAGAAATTCCATGTTTTTTTGGCACATGCCGCTCTTGTTTTGAAAGACACAACTCCAACCCCCGAATTAATATCCGGCGGGTATCCCGAGGTTCAATAACATCATCAATCAGACCCCGAGCAGCCGCGACGTAGGGCGAGTTAAACTTTTCTTCAAAGTCTGCGACAATTTCTCTGCGGCGCTGCGTTGGATTGTCGCTATTCTTTAATTCATTGCGAAATAATATATTGACTGCCCCATCCGCCCCCATCACTGCAAATTCGGCGTTTGGCCAGGCATAGAGCAAATCGCCGCGTAATCCTCGGCTGCTCATCACACAGTACGCGCCGCCATAACTCTTGCGCAATACCACCAGGAGTTTCGGGACGGTGGCTTCACTATACGCATAAATCATCCGAGCTCCGTTACGTATGATCCCACCATATTCCTGAGATCTTCCTGGTAAGAAACCCGGTACATCTTGTAAGGTAATGATTGGAATATTGTAGGTGTCGCAGATCCGGATGAAGTGCGAAGACTTCACCGCAGCATTTATGTCTATCGTCCCAGCCAGCACCATGGGTTGGTTGGCGACAATCCCCACCACCCACCCATTCAACCTGGCAAATCCAATGACAATATTCTGCGCCCATAAGGCATGTACTTCGAGAAAACGCCCATCGTCGACAATACTCGTAATTACCTTATGGACATCATAGGATTTATGGGCATCCGTCGGGACAATCTGCTCTAATTCGGGGCAGCTCCGTTCGGGATCATCAATCGGACGCACATAAGGAGGGTCATCCTGGTTATTCGACGGCAGGTAACTCAGTAGCTCGCGTATCCGTCCCAGGCATTCCCGATCATCTTTGGCCAGAAAATGGGATACCCCGCTTTCGACATTATGGACTGTGCCGCCGCCTAATTCTTCGAAACTTAGATCCTCCTGCATCACCGCTCGGACAACATCAGGACCGGTAATAAACATATAACTGTTTTCAGTCATCAGTACGAAATCAGTCAATGCTGGTGAATAAACTGCTCCGCCTGCACAGGTACCAAGGATTGCCGAGATCTGTGGGATGACCCCTGATGCTTCACAATTTGCGTCAAATATCCGCGCAATTCCCGATAAGCTATCCACTCCTTCCTGAATCCGCGCCCCGCCAGAATCATACAAACCAACAAACGGGACCCCATAGCGGGTGGCCATGCGCAGCCCTTTGACTATCTTTTCTGAATGCATCTCGCCAAAAGTTCCCCCCATGACCGAGATATCCTGAGCGGCGACGATGACATGCCGCCCATTGATCAAACCAAAACCAGTAATCAATCCATCCCCGAGACGCGATTGCTTACCACCCAGGTAATGCTCATAGCGTGGTTGTACCAGTGCATCGAATTCATTAAAGGATCCAGGATCGATGAGCAGATCAATCCGCTCCCGCGCGGTCAAGCGGTTCTTGGCATGCTGATTTTCGATTTCTTTAGGCGTATTGGCGGCTGAGGCTTTCAATGCCCGCAATTTCTTAATATATTCTTCCATGACTGACCCCTATATTTTTCTGGGTTGCTTGATGCCATCTGAGTAAATGAAGAACCGGGGGCATCCCACGCTTGGGCGCCCCCGGTTAAGCAATGCATTCTGGTCCTGTCAGGAACTCAAGCCTGTTTACGCCGGTAGATGATCACCGCACCTGACCCGATTACAATGAAAAATACCAGGGCGCCAAGGCCAAGATAATTAAACCAGGTCTGGTTGTACGCTTTGATCTGTTTTACTTCAACAGCGGTCGGTACGTTCCAACCAAACAACGGAGTCTGATCGGAAATCGCACCACTGGTAAGATTCGCCACAGCAAATCCAACGTTTACAGCATCACGGCAACCAGGTGGGAAAGCGCTGCCGGCCGAATTTGGGAGCAGAGAGTAATTGATCCGCCATTCATTCGTATCATTGGAGGTGGTTATACGTTCGCCAATAGAACACGGTGCAGCCCCGGGGGTTTCATTTTCGCATTGAGTGCCCATGTAGAAGAATGTGCCATCCCGCAGCGGTACAAAATCCTGGGCGGCATTATAGATCGCGATCCGGTCATAAACCGAGTTGGTCGTTTGATTACGATCACAATCCAAAATCGCAACTCCCCCAAGACCACTTGTAAAAGATGGTCCAGTGCAGGTTTGCATCCGAAAATAGATTTCGCCGTCATTCCCACCATTGGACTGCCAGCTTTGTACCCAGACAGATTCGATTTCATTCTGGTCGGGAACACCACTCGAGCATGTACTGGTATAAATTGGCGCCCCCCAGCCCCCATCAATTAAGTTATCATTGGTGTTGATCACTGGAGACTGGGTTGCACTGGCTGAACTCACCACGGCTAACCCAAATAAGAGCAGTAAAGTAGCAAACGCAACAATTCTAAAAACCTTAAATTGGCGCCATTTGAGAAACATCATCGGCCTCCTTTCCTTTTCCTGACTTAAGTGTATCACAAATATTTATGTGATTCTAGTACTTAGATTTCCAAAAAAAACGAATATAGCGTTTATTTTTAGGTTCAATCGAATATAATTAAGTCACAAAATGAATTGATAAAAAAATGAACGGAGAAGGCAAATGAACCCAAAACGAATATTCTCATTAGATGAATCCTTTGAAATCGGAAATCAGTTAGGCATCGATTGGCAATCAGTTATTCCACAGGAATTTCGACGCGGTTTAGAGGTAGAGCTCGAACACGGTGCACGGGATCCACAAACCAATGTCACCGGTGATGATCTCATTTTGACGGGTAAAATCGCCCTGGCACACCTGAAGGAATTTCCAGATTATTACACTCGGCTGGATCGCCTTGAATTGGAAGCTGAAGCATTCTGGGCGGAGAAACGGTCCAATTAGGTACTTTAAAATCGAGTTGCTCAATTCGTAATTAGTTTTTGGGTTAACTTATTTTTCATCATTGGGACTGCAGAAATGAGCTAAAAGATGACAAATATTGCCATCATCACGGATACTGATTCAAGCTTGCCCGAAACCATAGCCGCCCGCTATAGAATCATCCAGGTGCCCATCAGCATCTCGTTCGATGAAGAAATTTTTGAGTCAAATTTTCAAATTACAGACGCGACTTTATTTCCACGCATAGATCGAGAAGGACGTCTTCCAAAAACCGCCGCGGCTACGCCAGGTAAATTTTTGGCTGCTTTTCAACATGCCATCGATGGTGGGGCTGAGGCCATCATCTGCCTGACCGTTAGCTCTGATGTCAGCGCCACGTATGCTGCTGCAAAAACTGCTGCTGAAACTTTAGCGGGATATCCAATTGAGATTATAGACACCCGCACCCTGAGTATGGGGCAAGGCTTTATGGCGATCGTGGCCGCCGAGGCTGCACAGGCGGGAGCGAATCTCGTTGAGGTTGCCGCGGCGGCTGTCGAGGTTGGCCAACGGACACGTCTATTCGCTTCGCTGGCTACACTGAAATATTTGGCAATGAGCGGTCGGGTTGGCCACCTCGCCGCCGGTATGGCTTCGCTCTTGGATGTAAAACCAATCTTGACAGTTCGGGATGGCCGGCTGGATATGCTCGAAAAAGTTCGAACCCGCAGCAAGGCCTGGAATCGGATGATCGAATTATGCCGAATTGAACTCGATAGCAAGGCCATTGAGCGTATGGCCATCGTCCATGTTAACGCTTTAGATGATGCCAAACGATTTGAAGAAGATATTCGCTCAAAATTGGACTGTCCACCTGACATTATTATTGCTGATCTAACTCCAGGTCTCTCTGTCCACACCGGCGTGGGGCTGGTTGGAACAGGGTTTGTCATTGCCAGGTAAGGATGTCTGAAATTAGACGATTTAAATAATTACACTGACTTCAAGATATTTCCAGCCCATCGAGGATATTTCTTATTTCCGCGATATTGGAGGCCACACTTGCCTTGGCATTGAAGATAGCCGAACCCATGACCAAAACATTCGCACCGGCGTTCACGATCTGCGCCAGATTATCAACCCAAATCCCCCCATCAACTTCGATATCCACGTGAGACAGGCCGCGGACTGAAAGCATTTGTCGCAAGCGGCTGATGCGCTCCAGGCTGGCAGGAATAAATGTTTGACCGCCAAAACCCGGATTGACCGACATCACCAGAACCTGATCTACCTCCCCAAGAATTTCTTCTAACGCGCTTAATGGGGTCGCCGGATTTAGAGTTACCCCGGCTTTAACCCCTTCTGCTTTGATTTGCTGTATTGTTCGGTGGAGATGTGGGCAAGTCTCGACATGAACTGTGATCTGACCCGCCCCGGCGCGCACAAATTCGGGAATGATTCGCTCTGGCTGTTCGATCATCAAGTGAACATCCTGGATCACGCCAGCCACCTGACAAATCGGTTTTATTGCAGACACAACCATCGGACCAAAGGTCAGATTGGGGACGAAATGCCCATCCATCACATCGATATGAATATAATCAACGCCTGCGGCGATTGCCTCTTGCACCTGCTCCCCTAATCGCGCAAAATTTGTGGCTAAGATGGATGGGGCTAATTTAACTTTCATTTATCCGCTCCAGTAACCTGATCCCATTCGCGCCAGCTACGATCACCTCGCTCGCCATTTTCAGGAACAGCCCGTGCTCAACAATACCCGGACGTTCAGCCAACTGGCAAGCCAGCGCATGCGGGTCGGGAATACCTTGCAGCCTGCCCTTTTCATCTCTGGGGCCAAACCAGCAGCGCGCCAGGTAGTTGCCATTATCTGTAATAAAAGGCTCTCCACCTTCGTCGCGCCATAGTTCTGCGTGACACCCCAAGGTATTAAGCCAATCCACGCTTACCATCCATTCGAATGGAATAATTTCAACCGGAAGGGCATCGCGCTGCCCCAGGCGGGTTACCAGTTTACTTTCATCCACAATAATTATCAGTCGACGGGTGTGTATTTCGACGAATTTTTCACGTAGCAAGGCTTTGCCTAACCCCTTTATCAGATCCAGGTGAACATCCACTTCATCTGCCCCATCAACAGCAAGGTCAAGATTTGAATGATCGCTGAGGCTGGTCAGCGGGATTCCCAAACGACTCGCCTGGTCAGCGGTTGCCTGCGAGGTTGACACCCCCATGATCTTCTGCAGACCGCCCGTACTCAGCATTTCCCCAAGCAAATCGACAAAGCAGGCTGTGGTTGAGCCAGTGCCCAACCCCAAAACCATTCCGCTTTGCACAAATTCCAATGCTTTCCGAGCGGCCTGCTGTTTTAGATCCATTTATATAAAGGCAGCCCGAACGCCAGCTAGCTGACCGGCGCTGCCCAATTTCTCATTCTTATGCGCGATGAAATTTGCGTACTCTACCACAAAAACCTTGCCCGGATCGCGGAAATCGAACTTTGCCGGGGTATCCTGGAAATATTCGCGATGGACACGCGTCCAAACCAGGCGGCCATCCGTATCGATGTTGACTTTGGTTACACCTAACTTGGAGGCTTTGACAAATTCATTCTCATCCACGCCCTTCGCTGATGGATCAAGCTTGCCGCCTGCCGCGTTAATTCGAATAACCTCTTCCTGAGGGACCGATGATGATCCGTGCATTACCAACGGGAAGCCGGGCAAAGCCTTCTGAATCTCTCCCAGTCGTTGAAAATGCAAGCCTTGTGAACCCATGAACTTGTAAGCGCCATGGCTGGTGCCGATGGCTACTGCCAGGCTGTCGCAACCGGTTAATTCAACAAATCGAGCTGCATCATCTGGGTCGGTGAGCATGGCGTGCTTCTCATCGACCTTGATGTCTTCTTCGACGCCGCCCAACATACCCAATTCAGCTTCAACGGATAACCCTTTAGCATGGGCACGATCAACAACTCGCTTGACGATCTCGACATTTTTCTCGAATGGTTCGTGCGAGGCGTCAATCATAACCGATGAATAAAAACCAGAGTCGATGCAGGAATAACAGGTTTCTTCATCGCCATGATCCAAATGCACTGCAAAGATCGCCTCGGGATAAATTTCCTCGGCGGCGCGCATGATTGCTTCGAGCATTTTTGGATTGGCGTACTTGCGAGCGCCTTTGGAAAGTTGGATAATAAAGGGCGCCTGCGATTGCACACATCCTTGGAACAATCCAAGAGTTTGCTCCATATTATTAATATTGTAGGCGCCGACGGCGTAATTACCATAGGCCAATTTGAATAGTTCTTTCGTGGTAACGATCATTTTAAATTCTCCTAAGTTTTTATTAAAAGATATGAAACAATTATACCCAATTGGTATATAATTTTTATCATTCTGAATAATACCATTGGATTTATCCATAAATTATCCTTTGACATATTCGTAAACTACCTGTGTGAAAGTGTGGAAAATAAAGTTGACGAGGGATGGTTATGCTCATACCAAGTATGGTCTTAAAAAAGTTATATACGCTCTCCAGTCTGAAAAACCTGCCAGAAGGCGTGCTTTTTTCTGTAAAGAATCGGTTAAGCGATGCCCGGCTAATCAAAATAAATCTAGTTCGAATTAATGGCAAGGATATTCCCTTGGACCAGATCGTCCTGGAATTGCCAGACGGACGCAGAATCTCGCCACTCAGCCTCTCAGCAAGCAATCCGCTAGATTTTCCATTGCGCCAGGCAATCAACCTCATTTCAGCTATTCCTTCCCTTCCCCTGGGTAAAAATCGCATTGAACTGCAGTTCAAAACCGAACCTTTTGGAGATTTGAAGTTCGAAGTCGAAGATTCCATATCTGAGGCTGAGGATCAAATGGTACGCATTCCTCGCAGCGGCAGCGACAACTTACGCTGAGGGAATTATCCTCGAACGCCAGCAGTTCATTGAGAAAGTTAGCGGAAAAAAACTTGACCATATTACTCGATACTCTTTCGACCCACATACCGCCCAAGGTAATATTGAAAATTTCACTGGCGTCGCTCAGGTACCTTTAGGCTTTGCTGGCCCACTGCATATCGACGGTGAACATGCGCAAGGCGACTTCGTGATCCCGTTAGCCACAACCGAAGGCACCCTGGTAGCTTCTTATAACCGTGGAATAAAATTGATCAATCTATGCGGTGGGGTTAAAACAACTGTTGTTGGCGACATTATGCAGCGCGCCCCTGTCTTTGTCTTCGATGATGCTCGTCAATGTCGGGAATTCCTAAAATGGGTTCAGGAAAACACAGAAACCATCCGTTTGCACGCTGAGGGAACTTCTAGCGTGGCGCGATTAATAGACATTGATCCTTATCTGGCTAGCAAGTTCGTTTTTCTACGTTTCAACTATACGACTGGCGACGCTGCTGGACAAAATATGGTTGGCCGGGCAACGTTTGCAGCCTGCGGTTGGATTATCGACAACTATCCAGGGATTAAGCACTTTTACCTGGAATCCAACCTGGCTACGGACAAAAAAGCATCACAGATTAATATTATGCGCACCCGTGGAAAACGAGTGACTGCCGAGGCGACGATCAAACGAGAAGTGCTCATCCAACAAATGCGGGTGGATACCGAGAGCCTGGCATACCATTTTGGCGTTGCCACCGTCGGAGCAATTTTGTCCGGGGTTAATAACAATGGTTTGCATTCTGCAAATGCGATCACAGCCATATTTATCGCAACTGGCCAGGACGTGGCAAATGTGGCAGAATCATCGGCAGGGATCGTATATGCTGAGCTGACACCAGAAAAAGATTTGTATATCTCGCTCACAATCCCTTCGTTGATCGTTGCGACCTACGGTGGCGGAACCGGCCTTGCTACCCAAAGAGAATGTCTGGAGATCATGGACTGTTATGGTAAAGGTAAAGTTTACAAGCTGGCCGAAATTATCGCCGGCGCTGCATTGGCAGGAGAACTTTCATTAGCTTCGGCAATCTCCTCATCGGATTGGGTATCCAGCCATGAAGAATATGGACGTAACCGTTGAGGGAATTGTGGGGACTTAAATGATTTCCTCTACTTCACAGCAATGGGCACCGCAGACTGTTTCTGGTCTTAACCAAACCGATTTACCCTGGTTGCTTTATTTTGGATCGTTAAACGATACCGTCGATCAAGCCGTATCAAGATTACCAGCAGAACATTGTGTTCTCCATGCAGGATATTCACAAGAGGTTCGATCATTACATTTATTGTACAAACCAGGGGTGGGTCGGGTTTCGATCAGCAATAATTATGGACTCTTTTCAATTGTGGACGGTGAATTACATGACCAGGACAAGTTGAATGCTGAATTTTCAGATGAGGGAGGAAATCTGCAGACAGCCGATCTTTTCAGTCTGTCCTATCTAAAATGGGGAGAAAATTTTCTAGAACACATCCAAGGAAGCTTCAATAGTATTCTTTGGGATCAGGGTCGGGAACACTTTTATTGTTCAAGAGATCGAACTCGGCCGGCATCCAATGTTCTATTCAAGGCTCGGCTCGGGGATCGCTTTTTCCCCTTCTATTGAATCCTTGCTCCAACGGTTAGATCTTAGCCGTACGCCAAACCGAATTGCCATTGTGCTTACCTTAAGTGATCTATCTGCTGCTCCGCAGGAAACTTATTACGAGGACATCTTCAGGCTTCAGCCCGGTCATGTCATCCGAATATAGTCAAGATCGTGAAGAGATTATCAGATATTGGGAACCAGCTCCTCCTGGAACCCCAGATGATCATATGAAGGAATCTGATCTTGAAGAATTCGATGCTCTGTTCGAGCAAGCAGTCTATCGGTATACATCGTTGGGTAAGACTGGAATCTTTCTCAGCGGCGGTTTGGATTCGGTCAGTATCGCGGCAGTCGCAAAAGATCTTGCGGTTCAACGACATATATCCGATCCACTCGCGCTTTCGATTGCTTTTCCTGATCCAGAAAGTAACGAGGAGGAGCGTCAACGCAGCGTCGCACAACAACTCGGATTGAACCAGGTGATCTTGCCGTTTTCCGACGCCGCAGGAGAGGAAGGATTAATTTGGTCGGCCTTGCAAATCTCCATTCAATTAGATACCCCACTCCAAAATCCCTGGCTACCAATATATCTGAGGCTAGCACAGGAGAGCCAACAAGCCGGTTGTGAGGTAATCTTGACCGGCGCCGGCGGGGATGAATGGATGGCTGTGAACACTGCCTATATGTCAGATTTGATGTGGGATTTGAAAGGTATCGAAGCTGCGCGCTTCATGCGCAGTTTGCTGAAATCATATAATCTCCCGCGACCAGCGATGTTTTGGTTTGCATTATGGACGTCTGGTCTCCGCCCAGTTCTAGGATTATCCGCACGAAAGTTTCTTCATCGGATGGCTCCAAAGAAATTTGCTCATTTCAGGCATAATCGCCAACTCAAGCACCTGAGTTCTTCGCTGCCCGAATGGATCGCTGCAGATGCAGCATTACACGCTAACATTCAAAATAGAATCGCTGAGCTTGTGGAAATCGAGCTTCTTAAACCAGAACCCGAGAAACCCTACGGCTTTTATAACACAACTTCGATTTCTGCGAACTTCGATCGAGCAATTATCTCAATGGAACAAGAAGAAATGAGTCAAATTGGCCAATGGTTAGGGATTACATATGGTCACCCTTATTGGGACTCGGAGCTCGTCCAATTTTTGTGCCGCATACCACCACGCCTCCTCATGGTGGATGGACGCGAAAAGAGCATTGTACGAAAATCGATCGCTCGCCGATTTCCTGATCTTGGATTTGAAAAACAAAAAAAGGTAATGGCAAGTAGATTTTACTTCTCTAATCTAATAAAAGGTGGCCACTCCGCTTGGGAACGAATTGGTGGATTGCAGAAATTGGAGGAGTTAGGTATAATAAAATCGTCTGAAAGTGACCAGGTTTTTCAAGAATTAATTACCAGCCCTCATTATCGGAAAGCATTTCACGCCTGGGAGCTACTTAATTTTGAGGTGTGGCTCCAATCTCATCTATAATTGTACTTATTTTTCAAGGAGAATAAGATGAACACTGAATTTAAAAAGAAATGGCACCCTACGAAATTAACTTATATTGGTAAAGTCAGTGAGATTGTACAGCATGGGGGCGGGAAGCTCTCTAACGCTGCTGGCGACCCAGGGGAACCCCGCAAGCAGCGCGCCAACCGGATAATCCTTTTCCTGGCGTGAAAATTTGTCCTTCGAACTCATACCAGAACTCCGGATCATCCTCGATGAATCGATGGTCCAGGCCGGGTTTGACTTTGATCAGGAGGATATTTTTCCTTGGAAGGATATCTCCGGAAACTTCATAGCCTGGAGCAGGGTCGATAACACAGGTGGGTGGATATACTGGAATCACCTGGCTCGTTTCGTCTACGATCGAATCAATCATCTCGTTACAGCCTATGCCCCGCTTGCGGCGGGGCATGATTTTATTACCCAAATTTATCTCGAAAATACGCTCCCTTTCATTTTGAGTTTGCGTGGGTATGAAGTCATCCATGCCAGCGCTGTTTTGACCGCCAAAGGCGTGGTGGCATTCAGCGCCCTTTCAGGAACCGGTAAATCCACATTCGCCTATATGCTCCAGACGAGAGGATTTACTGTTTTGGGCTGACGATGTTGTGATTTTTCGGCAATATCAAGACGCCTTTCTCTGTGCTCCGATACCTTTCAATCTTCGCTTATACCCAGAGACGATCGCAGAGGTTAAAAATTACGTCCTAGTCCCCCAATCCGAGGATAGACCGGGAAGCAGCACTTCAAGTGGAACCAAAACCTTTCTCTGCCATCTGCTTGCTTAAACGTATCGACGAAAAAAATGCTCACGATAAAGTTGCGATTATAAAACTACCCCTTCAAGAAGCTTATACACAATTGCTGCCACATGCTTATAATTTTGATCTGAACAATTCAACCCGTTCTCGGCAAATGATGGTTGCTTACCTAAATCTGGTTTCAACAATCCCAATTTATCAACTGAATTATCCCAAGGGGATCAGTTCTCTATCCAAATTAATTGATAATTTGGAAACCACAATATTATAGAAGGACTATTCGATATAATTGTAGGATGCTAGATTCGGCTGATCGTTCCGTTTCAACGGAAGCGTCCTGCGATTTACTAAAACTATGTTTGCAATGTCGCTGGAATCCCCAGGTCTATAAAACGGCTAAGACCCTTCTGGAGTCATCGGAAATCGATTTGGTTGCATTCTGCGATCAAGTTGAAGACGATAACCTGGCTCCCCTGGTCTATTTCGTTTTATCGAACCAGGATTGGGTTCCAGCGGAAATTCTAACCCACCTGCACCAACAATATATCGACAGCGCAATCCAAAATGCACTGCTATTTAGAGAACTTTCGATAATTCTTACGGCGTTCGAAAAAAACGAAATTAATGTAGTCCTCCTCAAAGGCGCAGCCTTGGGATCTCAAATTTATCCAAACATAGCCCTGCGACCCATGGAAGATTTGGATCTACTCGTCTTCGCAGAAGATACCGCCCGAGCGGTGGGAGTTTTACGAGGGCTCGGCTATCAAGAAATGCGCCAGGAGGAGCAATCTGGTTTTACCTTTCGTTACGAAAACGAAATTGCTCTGCAAAAAAGTGCTGTATTACCCATCCGGGTCGAAATACACTGGAATCTATTCAATTCACCTTATTACCAGGGAAAACTTTCACCGGAATGGTTATGGAGTAGTTCCCAGACGGTCTCCTTCGATGGTAGTAACGCCAGGATACTGCAGCCTGAGATTCAGTTTTTACATCTTTGCGGACATCTATCCTATCACCACCCCGGTCAGGAAGTCTGGCTTTGGTATCACGACCTGGCCGAAATGATCATGTTTTATGGCGATCGATTGAATTGGAATGATATATTTGCTTTTGCTGAGAAAAATGATCTTCTGCTTTCGCTAAAGGCTAATCTCCGCATTATCCTTAGAATTTATGGGGTAATCATTCCCCACTCTGTGATCGCCATGCTGGAACGTACCACTCCATCGACCAGTGAACAGAAATACTATCCCCGATTGAGCGCCAATAACAAAACAGCAGGCAAAATATTTTTGAATGATTTTAACAGCCTTGATCGGGTTACCGACAAACTCCATTTCGCAATCTCAAATCTATTCCCTTCGCCTCATTATATGCAAGATCGCTATCATATCAAATCGCGTTTATTATTACCTTTTTATTATCCTTACCGATGGTTTCGAGGCATAATCAGCTTGTTCTGAGTCTGCAGGGCTTTTTGAACCATCTGAAAAGAATCCATGACTTAGAACCCAAATTGCTGCTCTAATTGGATGACTTCTTCAAGCAGCCTGGTTCGACCACTGCTCTCTGCGATCAACCTAACTTCGTTCAACCGCAGGCGACCTTCATTTGGTGGCAGCAAAGGAGCCAACCACAGCCGGATCTGAGCAGCCAGGTGTTGTGTCCCAAGCAAATCCGCCAGACCAAGCGCTTTTGAAAGGCGATAAATCGCGACAGAAGGTTGCTGCCGTGCGATTGCAACTAAACCTAAGTTGGCGTTCAACCCTGCTATTCGCTCCTGTACAGCCAAACGTTCCGCAATATTTAAACCTTCAAAAAAATATTTTTCAGCGATATCGAGGTTCCCAGCAGCTAATTCAATTTCTCCCGTCGTGGAAAATAAATACGTCTGCATCCCGATCAAGCCTTTTTCTTGGCTCAGGGTCAAGCCAGCCTCAGCATAGGCTTTGGCAGTTTGATCATCTAACAGGTGTAAATGGAAAGCCAGGTTGTTTAGTACCAATACTTTGAGTTCATCCATTTCTTCCCCACCAGCTTGATTAACAACAGCAAGCGCTTCTCGATAATAATTTACTGCTTGTTCCAAATCCCCTTGTTGGGCGGTTAAGGAACCAAGCTCAAACTGTATTTGTCCCAACGGAAAAAGTTCATGAGACCCTGATTCTTCCCATTCCCGGAGGGCTTCGAGAAGATGGTGTTTCGCCTGGGAAAGATCAGCGCCTTCGATTGACAAGGCAGTACCCCATATCAATTCTGCCCTGACAAGATATCTTTTATCCCCACTCTTGAGCACTTGCCGGGCTTGTTCAATTGCTTCCACGAAACGTGCTTGGGGGAGAAGTGTACGCGCAAGCGCTAGTTTTAAGTCGTTCCTTTGACTGTTTTGTGTGGAAACATCTGCAAGCTGAAGCGCCTCACGGTAAGAATCTGTGGATTGAGCATACTGACCTGAGCGCCAGAGCGCCTCGGCCAAAGCAACGATTACCGGCAACCGTTCACTGCCCTGTATCCCTGCTAACGCCTGTTCGTAAAATTCGATTGCTTCTCCCCATGCCGCCAGGCGAGCCGCTTGGGAACCCGCCATGAATGCGTATTTAGCTGTTTTTATCGGTTCATTGCCTTCTCGATAATGCCAGGCTAGCAGCCCTACGATTTGCTCAAGATTATCACGATGAAGGCTTTCTAGGGCTTCAGCAACGCGCCTATGGAGCAAGCGGTGACGGAGCTCCCCTACCTCCCGATACGCAACTTCCATGGTTAGATGATGGTCGAATGTAAATCGAAAACCATCTAACGGAATTATTAACCCAGCAGCTGCCAGCTCGTCCAGCGCATCAACAGCTAACGATTCCGACAACCCGGCTGCCCTGATCACAACCTCGAACTCAAACTCACGACCTGCGGCAACGCTGGCATCCAAAACTCTTCTAGCGTGGTCAGTGAGATGAGATAGCCTCGCTTGAACAAGGGTATAGACACTTTCGGGAACCGATTGGATTTCCATGAGATGTCGAAAATCTATCGCCATGCTGTCTCTACGATCAACTTGAACAGATCGAAACAATTCTGATCAACACAAATGGGTTACCTTCTGAATATTGCAGCAGCCAATCTGCAAACCCATCTGGCCATTCCTGAGCCTGGTCGAGTGGAATCATTGCCAGGTCTTCAGCAGACAGGCGAGTAAGGTTTATTCTTAAAATCTTGCCTTCTCTTGCTAACGCCAGTACCATAGACATTAATGCTGTTCGCGTTGAAAAAGGTTGAGATGTTACTAAAATCCGCACGGATTGTGGATAGTGCTGACGTACCAAATAACTAAGCAAACCGATCGTAGATGTATCAGCCCAGTGGATATCATCTAAAAAAAGGTTGATATTTTGGTGATGAGATAGCGTTTCGATAAACTGGTGAACACCTTCCCACAATCGCGGCTCTTCTCCATCCGTTAATCCCGGCCTTACAGCCTCAATTATGTGAGTTGGATTTACAGAATCGCCATGTTCGGGTATAAGCCGGCTGATCTCGATGTTCCATACTCCGGACAATTCGCGTTTGATGATCGGCTGCAAAATATCCCATTCCTGCCCTCGGAACAAACCACGAAGCATTGAGATCACTGGTTGGTATGGTAAGTTTTGTTCCAGCTCGTGTGCCCTTGCGGCCAAAGACAATCCGGGCAGTTCTGCCAAAATTTCCTCTACAAAACGTGTTTTTCCGATACCCGGTTCACCTTCAACGAGGATCAACTGATTGCGCTGGAGGCCATCGCGGGCTAGCGACAGTTCCGTCTTACGACCGACAAAAGGCAGCCTTGCTTCATGTAATAATTTGGTTCTGGCTGGAGCAGAAGTTTTCTGCAGCGGTTTCCCTTGTTTTTCATGAGTTCTTGGTTTTGCGTGGGCTTCAACTCGATCTGCCAGGATCGCATCATATAAAGTTCGAGTTTCCTTCATTGGAGGAACACCCATTTCATCATCCAGCAGCTTACGGAGTTCATCATATCGACGTATAGCGCCTGGTCGGTCCCCCGCTAGATAGTGCAGTCGTATGCTCTCTCTTTGCAGGTCTTCTTGCAAAGGATCTAGGGTTAACGCACGGTTCAATCTGCCTAACGCTTGCTCGTAATCCCGCTGTTCTTCGTACCAAGAACTCAATTTTGTCAACGCCCAGATGGTAAGCCGTTGGTAATGTTCGCGTTCGATCACCATCCAATCTTCAAAGGCTTGACTTCCCGGCAAGTCGATTCCTTCTAGAAAAACCCCACGATACAATGCTAATTGTTCGTCCCATTTAATCGGGTCAAAGTTACTTTGCGTCAAGACATTTTCGAAGTCGCGAGCATCAATCCACACGCCTTCGTGCAAACCAATATAATCATCCTTCGACGTGATAATGTTAGGGAGCACGCTTCGTAAACCATATAGGGTCGTTCGCAGTACCTGAAGCGCCGATGGGCGTGGTTCATCTATCCAAAAAATATTTAACAGCTTATCTCGATGGACTGGACGCGGCTGAGCTGCCAGATAAAAAAGCAGCGCCCTGCTCTTTCGCCGGACTACCTTGACTGAAATCTGATCTACATATACTTGAGGTGAACCAAAAAGCTGGATCGATACCATATTCAAAGTATAACTGACATTCAGCAATTTTCCCAGGATTCTATAAACAAATGCGTGTGTTTACGTGTTTGTTTACGCTCCTGTTCACGTATTTGTTATGCTCCCCCTATATAATACAAATAATAATCAGTAAACAATCTAAAATATTCAATAATAAGGAGTAATAACCATGTCCTGGTCAATCGATTTTTCACATTCCGAAATTAATTTCAAAGTACGCCACATGATGATCTCGCAGGTACACGGCTACTTTGAGCGCTTCAGCGGCTCGGTCAATTTTGACGAGACATATCCAGCCTCCACCACGATCGATATCGCAATTGAGGCAGCAAGCATCAATACGAATGACGCCAAACGTGATGGTCACCTCCGCTCCCCTGATTTTCTGAATACCGAAGAATTTCCTTCTCTGACCTTCAAGAGCAAGGGCGTTGAATTGATCGATGACAGCAACGCAAAACTCTTTGGGGATCTCACGATCCGGGGGGTAACACGCCCGGTCACACTAAAAGTTGAATACCTGGGCCAGGCAAAGTCGCCCTGGGGCTCGATCAATGCTGGTTTCTTTGCCACGACGCGGATCAGCCGCAAAGATTGGGATCTGAACTGGAATGTCGCTCTGGAGACAGGTGGATGGCTGGTCGGTGATTCGATTGATATATCCATCGAATTGGAACTTGTCAGGATCCCAGAAGCCGTTGCAGTCGCATAACCCAAGAACACACATCTATCTGGTGGTCAATAATCAGATCCGGTAGGTTTTTAAAAAACCACCGGATCTTTTTTCCTTTTATGGAATTCGCACGGTATTCGAAACCATGACTAGGATTTTCAGTTTTCGCTCCTGGAATTATAATCAAGGTGAAATCAGACTGAGCTAGGAAGCATTTATGGTGACTTCATGCACACAAAAAAAATATTGGCAGTCTTTGCTCATCCTGACGATGAAGCATTTGGAACCGGTGGATCGCTGGCGCGTTACGCTGGTCAAGGACACTTGGTCTATCTTGTTTGTGCCACCAGGGGTGAGGTAGGCGAAATTTCGGACCCAAGCCTGGCTACTCATGAAACTCTCGGCCAGGTACGTGAAGGGGAATTACGCTGCTCAGCCGAAACAATGGGCATCAAAGAATTAATTTTCCTGGGATATCGCGATTCAGGAATGATCGATACGCCAGAGAACCTTGACCCCAGGGCATTTATTAATGCCCAAGCACAAGAGGTGATCCGGACTCTGGTGGAGTTAATACGCCGAATGAAACCTGATATCGTGATAACCTTTGAACCAAATGGAGGTTATGGTCATCCAGACCATATCGCTATCCATCGCCATACCCTCGAATCCTTCTTTCAGGCAGCCGATCCTGCGTTTCTTCCGGGTCTTGGCTCAGCATGGCAGGCAAATCGCTTGTTCTACACGGCAATTCCTCGCTCATTTTTCACTGAGCTGCGTACTCTCTTACAACAGAATGGCTCGGAAACCGACGACCTGGATAGCCTGATTAGAAACGAAAATGGCTGGCCGGATGAACAGGTGAATGTTATTGTGGATGTATCAGACACTGTTGAAGCAAAATGGGATGCCCTAAATTGTCATCGAACTCAGTTTGGCCCAGGTAATCTTTTTAGACGGCTACCTGACTATCAAATTAAACACTTATTGAGCAAAGAATATTTCGCTCAAGCCTGGCCTGAACCATCTTCGGGTTTTCTGATAAACGACTTGTTTCAAGAATAAATAATCAATCTTTGAGTAACAAAAAATAACCTGATCATTGACGCAAATAACGATTAAGTTTGGAGTATTAACGAATGGCATGCAGGCATCTCAACATGATTAACCAGGTTACCCCAGCCTCAGAAGACTGTATGGATTGCATGAAAATCAACGGAGTCTGGAAAAATTTGCGTATGTGCGTCACCTGCGGGTATGTAGGTTGCTGCGACAGCTCCCCCAATAAACATGCATCTCTCCATGCTCGCGAGAGCGGACACCCCATCATCCAATCGATCCAACCGGGCGAAGACTGGCGCTGGTGCTACGTTGACAAAGAATTCGTATAATTGTTGATAAGCTGTCCCAGGATTGCTGCTTCTATATCCCGCATTCCTGGTAAGATTCAGCACAAATGACAACGCTAACCGCCAGGCCAGCCTACTTTCGCCGGCAAGTTGCCTTACCTCAAGATCATGGTTCATGGGTCTTTCTGCTCAGTCCGTTGTTAATTGGGCTGTTTACCGCAGATACGATCTCCTTAGCATCCATAATTCTGGTTTTCGCCGCCCTGGCGGGTTTTTTGATACGCCAACCGATTACCCTGCTGATAAAAATTTCGAGTGGGCGTAGAAATAAGCGTGATCAACCCGCAGCGCTCTTTTGGACCCTTGTTTACACCCTGGCCGGTGGCCTGGCCGTATTTACCCTCGTAATATTAGGCTACACGGTTATTTTAGTTCTAGCAGTCCCCGGAATACTCGTTTTTGCCTGGCATCTCTACCTGGTGAGCCAGCGGAATGAAAGACGCCAAATCGGCATCGAAATTGTTGCCAGTGGCGTCCTGGCTTTGGCTGCACCTGCGGCCTACTGGATCGGCATGAACGGTTACGAATCAGCCGGTTGGTGGTTATTTTTACTATCCTGGTTTCAATCTGCTGCATCCATTGTTTATGCATATCTCCGCCTGGAACAGCGCACCTTGCCAGCGTTACCTGATACCTCCGTGCGTTTTCGCTTAGGCCAAAGAGCGATACTGTACACAAGTTTTAACTTTTTTATGGTACTAATTTTCGCCCTTCTCGGCGCATTACCCGCCTTATTGCCTGTTCCCTTTGCTCTGCAGTGGTTGGAAACAATTTGGGGAACGATGAATCCTGCGATCGGTGTCAAACCCACCCAAATTGGGATGCGCCAACTAATCGTAAGCTCACTTTTCACCCTGTTATTTATCCTAACCTGGAATTTTTCTAGCTGGCTTTAGTCAGTGGTAGTTCATCTGTAATTATCAAAAATAGTTCATGTATATGGAGAAAAAAATGAATGATACATCGCTCTCGCTAACCTCTGAAGAGCGCACATGGGCAAGCCTGGCGCACCTCAGCATCCTGTTGAACCTGGTTACGGGGTTCCTGGGTGTGGTAGCTGCCTTGATCATTTATCTCGTCTACAAAGATCGATCGCGCTTCATTGGCTACAATGCGCTGCAATCCCTCATTTTCCAGTCTATCTTTTGGGCCGGAGCGGGTGTATTAGCGGGAATCATTTGGGCTGTGACAATCCTTTCGATGGTGGTTTTGGTTGGCTTTTGTTTACTGCCAATCGCTATCCTGATATCGGTCATTCCAGTTGGAGCGATGGTTTATGGCGTTATTGGTGCAATCCAGACCAACCAGGGCCAAGATTTTCAATATTGGTTGGTAGGTAGTTGGGTGCACAGAGCTTTAGCTGGTCAATAAGTAGGTTTTTAGCAAAATTGAAGTCAATGGAATCATTAGTGAATTTTGAAATAATACAACCAAGATCTACGGTGGAAATCCACCTGCCCGATGGCAAGGTAATTTCTGGCCCACGCAATGCAGTTGTAGGAGATTTTTTGCGTATTCTTCCCGAGAATCAAAAAGTGCCAATCATCAGTGCTGTTGTGAATGGGGAGTTGCGCGAGCTGACCTACTGCATCCAAATGGACGCTAATGTGATCCCAATCTCAATGAGCCATGCAGATGGGATGCGCATCTACCGGCGATCTTTGGTTTACCTGATGGAAACAGTTTTCGACCGGTTGTTCCCTGGCGCTTCACTAACGGTTGACCATTCCGTGGCCTTTGGTGGATATTACTGCAGGGTAACCCTACGTCCTCCCTTAAATCCAGAAGAACTTGAACAATTGGAAACGGGTATGCAGGAATTGGTGGCGGAGGATCTGCCCATTCTGCGCCAGATCGTGCCGATCGAAGAAGCAATTGAATATTTTCGCATGGAAGGAGAGGAAGACAAGGTGGCTTTGCTTAGCCATCGGCAAAAGCCATACCTGACGATGTACCAGCTTCAAGAACATCGTGATTATCATCATGGGTATATGACCCCGAGCACTGGCTTTCTGCGCTGGTTTAAGCTGACCCCAACTGGAGAAGGCTTTACGTTAAGATTTCCTCGCCGGCATGCCCCTACAGAAATACAACCTTTACCTGAGTACCCGCACTTATTAGCAACATTTCAGGAATATGGTGATTGGTTGAATCATCTTGGAATATCCACCGTTGGTGCATTAAATAATGTCATCAAGAAGGATCGGATCCATGAGGTGATCTTAGTCTCCGAAGCACTCCATGAGCAGCGCGTTGCAGAAATTGCCTCACAAATCGTCGAAAAGCGTGACCAGGTAAAAGTCGTTCTGATTTCCGGACCAAGCTCTTCAGGTAAAACAACCTTCGCCAAACGCCTTTCGATCCAACTCCTGGCCTATGGAATATCTCCATTTCCCCTTGAAATGGATAATTATTTCTTAAATCGCGACGATACGCCTCTCGACGAAAATGGGAAACCAGATTTCGAATCCATCGACGCCTTGGATCGCGCTGGGTTAGCGAATGATCTCCAACGGTTAATCCGAGAAGAGATTGTGCGCCTGCCCCATTTCAACTTCTTCAGTGGGAAACGGGAACCGGGCGAAGAGGTAAAACTACATTCTGGGGATATCATCATTGTCGAAGGAATTCACGGTCTAAATCCGGGGCTTTTGGATAATTTACCTGGCACCCAGACTTTTCGAGTCTATGTCTCGGCGTTAACTCAACTAAACCTGGACCGGCACAATCGAGTTTCAACAACAGATACTCGTCTGATTCGGAGAATTGCTCGGGATGCCAGCCAACGAGGCTACACTGCCAAACAGACCATCCAGAGATGGGAATCGGTTCGTCAAGGGGAGAAGAAGTATATCTTTCCTTATCAGGAAAATGCAGACACTATGTTCAATTCTGCATTAGCCTACGAACTTTCGGTGCTTAAGCCGATTGTTGAGCCGCTCCTCCGCCAGGTGCCGTTTGGACATGCAGAATATGTAGAGGCCAAACGCCTTCTAGCTTTCTTAGAATGGTTTTTACCCATCGATGCTGATTTGATCCCTGATAATTCGATCCTGCGTGAATTTATCGGCGGCTCGATTTTGCGTAATTTTGTACTCTGGCACAATCATCTAAGCTGATGAATTGCGACGAATGATCGAATTTGGCCGAGATATTTGCACGAACATTCTTCTATCAAGCCAAAAAGAATGGCTGGTAACGAATGGGATTGGGGGTTTTGCGGCTGGCACGGTGTCTGGAGTTTTGACTCGGCGGTACCATGGGTTATTAATAGCGGCCTTGCAGCCTCCTCTGGGCAGAACCTTGCTTGTAACAAAAATAGAAGAGACCGCCTACCATGCGGGGAAGGCTTATCCACTATACGCCGATCGCTGGGCGGATGGCTCTGTTCATCCAACTGGCTATTCCCACATTGAAAGATTTTACCTTGACCGCTCGATCCCTGTCTGGGAATTTGGTCTTGATGACACACTGGTCGAAAAGCGCATCTGGATGATCCCGGGTAAGAATACGACGTGTGTCCGTTACGCCCTTCTGAAGCCCGGAAATGGTCCAGTCTCTCTTGTGCTGCGAGTATTGGTGAATAGTCGTGATTACCATGGGATTACCCTGGCGAGTGCAACCTGGACGTTTGGCATCCAGGTGCAATCGGACCCGCAAGGATTCCAAGTTCAAGCCGATAATCTCCAGCAATCCTATTACATCCATGCTAACGGTGTACAAGTCGAATGTAAGGTTGATTGGCAGCATGCCTATTATCTTTCAGCAGAAGCAGCCCGCGGCGAAAGTTCAATTGAAGATCATCTGGTAGCAGGAAATTTTAGAATCGATTTAGAACCTGGCCGTCCAGTGACAGTAATAATGTCGAGTGAAAAGCCTGATGCACTAGATGGAGAGACCCTTCTTCAAATCTATCGAGATCACGAGTCTGAGATCTTGACCAGGGCAAATTATCTGCTAACCAATTTACGGACGGATGAACATGCGGTCGAGCAGCTGGTCCTCGCTGCAGATCAATTCATCGTGCACCGCCCAACGCGCAGCGATCCCCAGGGTCAAACAATCCTGGCAGGTTATCCCTGGTTCAGCGATTGGGGACGGGATACGATGATCAGTCTGCCTGGGCTTACCCTGGCGACAGGACGTCCGGAAACCGCCAGGAAAATCTTACGCACCTTCGCAGCTTATGTCGATCAGGGCATGCTTCCAAATAGGTTCCCGGATCAGGGCGAAGTTCCGGAATATAATACTGTCGATGCAACCTTATGGTTTTTTGAAGCGCTGCGCACATATTATGCGAACACCGCCGATATCGATCTGATAGGCGAACTATTTCCGACGCTAAAAGAAATAATCCGCTGGCACTTGCAAGGCACCCGTTACCAAATCCATTGTGATCTACAGGATGGACTTCTTTATGCAGGAGAGCAAAACTCGCAGTTAACCTGGATGGATGTGCGCATCGATGGCTGGACAGTTACCCCTCGCATAGGTAAGCCGGTAGAAATCAATGCCCTGTGGTATAACGCTTTATGTTCACTGGCTGATTTTGCGAACATCCTAGGTCAACCTGGAGAACTATATCAGCAGGTTGCCCAAAAGGCATTGAGTGGGTTCAAAAGATTTTGGAATCCAGAAAAGGGGTATTTATTTGATGTCCTGGATGGACCTTAGGGTGACGACGCATCACTCCGACCGAACCAACTATTTGCTGTTTCCTTACATCACAGCCCACTGTCTGAAAAATATCAAAAACTGGTCGTCGATCGCTGTGCTCAAACGCTGTTGACTTCTTTCGGCCTGCGCACCCTGGCGCCGGATGAACCAGGATATATCGGTCATTACGGGGGCGATCGCTGGCAGCGGGATACTGCCTACCACCAGGGAACAGTTTGGGCATGGCTGATCGGTCCGTTTGTCAGCGCTCATCTTCGTGTGTATAATGATCCAGTGGTTGCCTGGTCCTTTTTACATTCCCTGCTGGTTCATCTGTCTGATTATGGTTTGGGATCGATCAGCGAGCTATTTGACGGCGACCCACCTAATAAACCCAATGGCTGTCCTGCGCAGGCGTGGAGCGTCGCCGAGGTCCTGCGCTCGATCCAAGAATTACAGGAGTTTACGGCGCAGCTCCAGGGTTAATTTTGAGGGCTGGATCGCCAAGAAGCAAAAATGTTTCGACCACTTCACGGGCATCTGGGTTTTTAGCCAGGATTTGAGTTTGCGCCCGGCGGAGGATCTCTCCCAGTCGGGCTTGTGGATCGGCATTCATTTCGGCAATAAAGGCATAACTTAGGTAGCTTTGTTCTTCGGGCAGTGTCAGGCTCGTCGGGGCCAGGACTGCCACCGCGCCGGTTTTTGGCTGGAGCAAAAACGATTCCGAGAGCGACACTTGATCCGGATGCGTGAATAATCCAGTTAAGCAGGTCAATTGTAACAAGATGGGCAAATGATCCTGATTTTGAAGATCTTTCACATTCTCATTCGCAAATAAGCGATCTTTTCCCCAGGTATCAATCGCTCCATGACCGAAATAGATGACCAGGTCGGTTCCTTCATCCACCTTTTCCTGGACTGTTTTATAAAAATCTGTATCGGCATCCGCGGAAGTTATTAGCTCACTGCTGAACTCCTTTGGCAGCGAACGGATAAAATTTTCCGCATCCATCGTGAACGATGACTCAGAACCATCGGCAATCGCCAGGAGATGCTTCGACCCGGCTTTGGTCAAGTTTTCAGGGCTGATTGCTGCTTCATAACGCAATACCTTTTGGACATAATCATTTACCTGGTCGGTCGTCTGAGCTGGGATGCGCCCGACTGCGATGTCTGGAGGATAATACCTTATATTAGGTACTGAAAGACTATTCGAAAAATCCTGAACAGCAAAACCATAATCGCTAGCCGTTTCGCCGCCAAACCTGGTTTGGACGAAGAATGTGGGCAATTGGTTGGTCTGCGCCGCCCCATGAAAGCCCTGTGGATCGAAGCTCGCATCCCCTACCAGCGTCAAAAAGCGCGGTTTAAGCTCCCAATTTTGATAGGCGAAATCCAAAAAATCTCGGATTGCTCGCGGTTCGGGCATCCCAGCGCCGAATTGGTCATAAATTGCCTGAACAGGAATCGCCATCGTACGCAGCCCTTGGGTTTCGCGCCATTCCAGCAGAGGCTGCATAGCTTGAAGCAGCCCTGGTGGACCGACTGCCAGGTAATCGGCGCCAGGGACCGGTGTTCGCAAATCCGGCGTGGATAGAGCTGGAACAACCTGGACTGGATCGAGAATTCCATTTTCACCAACGATCAAGTAACGGTGACCAGCCAAGGTTGAAATTCCATCCTGATGATTAAGTCCTTCGCCGATAAGGATAGGTGAATCTGCTCTGGAAATATCGATCGTATCTACCTCACTTGAGAAGCCCTGGATGACAACTTGACCCCCGATACTCGTAAAATCGAGGTGATCATTTATGGCAACTAGATCAATAGGGTAATCGATCTCGATCCAGTCGATCGAAATCGTGTCTGCCAGTGCGCCAGTGTCGCCGGGCAGCTCGACTTTCAATTCGTTAACCCCAGACTTTAACACTCCATCCTCGATTTCTTCCTGGATGGTCTGCCAGCCTTTCCCATCCCATTGGAAATTTACAACCTCCTGGTTGTTGATGCTCAAAAGCAGGTGATGATCAGGCGAAAGCGGTGCTTCGGTGCCGCCCCAAATCTTCATCCGTAACTGCCCCGGTCCAGAAGCCAGGTTGTTGAGTTCAGTTTGAAAGCTCCAGGTTTGCGGAGCAGTAAAGTTTTGCCAGAGCCAGGGATCGCCGCTTCCAGCCTTGGGGTTATAGTGGAGATTATCCTCGAGATGAATCGAGGTACGCATATTTTTAATTGAATCGGTTATCTTTGACCCGATGGCGTTAGGTTCCAGACTGTTCGCAGGGAATGGTGTTGGCGGTGACGATTCATCAAGGTTGGAACCATCTTTAAGCCAATAAATATTATTCTGCGAGTAACGGCTCTTGGAAGGTATCCCATAAAATTTTAGCGTATTCCGTCTCTCGTCAACCCAAAAAGGTATAGATCTCTTTTGACTGCTCAATTGGATTGCAGATAGATCCATCGAGCTAATATCAAAGCCATTTTTTTTCAATTCATCAAAGCTGACTTCATAAACACCGGCTTGATTTACGATGATCTTAAGTGGGGTGTTTGTCAATATTAAATTCTCTTGGTCTACCGCGGCTTTTCGCGTTGTTTTTTGGCTGGAGAGAACCCAAGACAGGCAGGCTATTGCGATTAGCAAAGCCAAACCAAGCAAAGCATACCAAACCCAGCCTATGTTTCGTTTCTGTTTCATTGGTTATTAGGGAAGATGGCGATGTGATAAATAAAACCAGATCCCAACCGCTGCCCAAATGAGCAAAAGGATGCCTATCGGCCACAAACGGGTAAAACCATTCCGGCTAAAAAGCCAATCGATCGGATCGATGATCTCAGGGATCGGTGCAGCAGCCGTTACATTCTGGCGTGGAAAAATAATTGTAACCGTCGGAAATGGGATCCATGTAGCATTGATGCCGGCTCCGTTTTCCTCCCCAATCGGTGAAGCCGTCTCAACGGGAACGGTTTCAGCAGGCGGGTAAGGCTGGCTCCCAATCGCCCCAGGAGCGATAGGCTGACTTCCGGGTCCAGGGTACGGAGAGGGTGACCCTGAAGTAGGGATCACGTTGGGCGTCAGGTTTTGGGTGGGAATAATTGGCAGAAGACCTGGTTGTGTTAATGTCGCATTAGGCGTAAGTGTGGTTGAAGGAGTTGCATTTGTCGGCGAGGGAGTCAGCGTGGCTGTAACGGTGGGCGTCGATCCGACTGTGATAGCCACAGGGTCAGAAAATTGGGAGGCTTGGGAAAAGTCAATTGACTCCAATAGATACCAGTATTGAGCGCCAGTGGTAGCGGTGCTATCTACCAATTCATAATTACCCCCGGTAAGCCCATCCCCCTTCGCCGGAATGATCACACTATTAAGTCGAGCATAGCCTGTGTCACGCGCAGTGCTGCGCTTAACGAAGAAACCGACATTGTTCAATTCCGTCGCCGTCGCCCATTGTAGTTTTACATTCTGGTTTTCAGGGATGGCGCGGAAGTACAACAAACTCACCGCGGCCTGGGTATGGATCACAAAAAGTGTTCCTAGAAATCCACACACAAGGGACAGCGCTAAACAGCTTTTCCTACCAAGGCGAGCTTTCAACATATCAGAATGTTTTTCACAAAAAGTGGTCAAAACCATTAAACGATTTGAACGATTCCTTGACTTGCCAGGCGCTCAATAAAATCCAGGGCGTCTTGCTCGGCCACAGGCAGGTCAACATCAAATGCCTGGCATACGAGGGAGGCGATCTCTCTCACACTGCGAGCACCGTTGATTGAAGCCCAGATTAATGCGCCTGTCTCATTAATCACTTTCACCTGGGCTTGATTCGTCAAAACCAGGACGATTTCACCATCCAGTTCACGACCGATCACCTCTTTAGCGGGTATTGGGATTGATTCCAGGGTCAGCACGAGTGAAATCCTTTATTCAGAGATATATCTCATGGGGTAAACATGCGTAAAGCAGGATCCCCGAAGATTGTGAATGTATGCAGCAAATCATAATTATATCCAGTTGAAAAGAGATTTAATTTCGCAGCCGAAGCCGCTGCGCCTAACCGGGTCGTCCCATTCTTAAATAAGGCATCATAAAACCCGGCTTGCAGCGTTTCATGCCCCGTGGCCAAACCCAATCCGGTTGGGGAAAAAGTCGCCACCGCGCCGCTGTTTGCTGAGCGTAGCATCACCTCAGCCAGCGCAGGCCCTAGATTTGGATGAATCCAATAACCATCCAGACAGGTCATTGAAAGCATTACCGGGAGTTTAGCACCATTCGTCAAACTCGAAACATCCAGGGTGGTCAATATTTGCTCGCTTGCCCATAAATTAATCGCCCCATGACCAGTGTAATTAAGCAAAAAGGCGCCATTCTGATTTAATTCATTTTCGAGCGCCTGGGTTGCAGCCGGGCATGGTTGGTTCGCGGTGCAACTGCCAGGGATAAAAGAATCTAAATATAATCTTACAGGAGTATATCCCGCTGACACATGCCCTGAGATAATGTGCTCCGTTGGCGTTACAAAATCCTCAGGTGGATTAGAGGAGGTATTATCCGCCACGAATAAGAGGCGGTTTTTCCATGTCCCTGGCGGTGCTTGCTCATAGGAGATGGTTTTTGAGATGATATCTGTTAATTCCTGGGCCGAATTCACCGGCATGCGCCCTATCATGACATCGGCTAATGGGTCGCTTCCCACAATGGTCCCTAACAGATTCGCGCTATCGACCTCTCCCTGCCAAGGGTCCACCCAATTCAAAAATGGCGGCATATAATTCGGCGCGGTGCCGTAGTTGGGTGAGTTTTTGAAATTCCAGTGGCCATCCCCGACTAATAGAACATAAGATGGCGGGGTTTGCCAGTTCGCAAAGGTATATGCAAGAAAATTCTTGATCGCTATTGGATTCAATATGCCATCGTTGAATTGATTATAAAGTTGGTCGATATCCACAACCAGGGTGGAAAAACCCTGGGAACCGCGATAATTTACTAATGGCTGTAAGGCAGATAAAAATGCGGAAGGGGTGATAAAAATATAATCAGCCGGTGTGGAGTAATTATCGAAAGTTTTGAGGGAAACATTACCCGCCACAACAGGGTCGGCTTTACCGACATAAAATCGCCCACCAGGAGAAACGTTGGTTGTGAACCGTAGATTGCTGCCATCATAAACGAACCCAGTAATCTGTACCGGCTGTAGTGGATTGGTTATGTCATAGACGCCAATATCCGTCCCACTCAAACCCTTCACTCGGAAGGTCTGAAATCCTGAGGAATTGGTCTTAATCGTCAAGTTGTTATTATGGGCGATGTATTTCCGGTTGTAATCGAACTGAAACCAATCGAGATATAAGTCTTCACTATACAAATTTGGGGTTAAGCTTACGACCAAATCCAAGCGATTGTCGCCATTTACCAAACGCGATTGCGGTAGGTAGGCATCGAAGTGAAATCGACTGATACCATCCCAGGTTGCGTCGACGATCGGGTTAAGGTTTTGCGGGTCGTTAAGATAGATTTGAATATGGTGATCTGGGCTGGCAGTTTCATTAGAACTGGTGGCCGCAATTTCACCACTGAAATGCGCCGTGGTCTGGTTCGAAACCGGATCAGGCAGATTTATGGAATAGGTGCGCTTGGGTAGCGCAGCCGGGTTATTCGGATCAGGAAATTTTATTTGATCCCAATACCAGGTATCTTCACCATTAAATAATAAAAATCGCGAGCGTAAAGATGGTTCGATGTGGATCGTTTCGGGAAAGGAAGCCTGATCCGTGTTACGGGATATCCACGGTAAATAGTTTGGCTTTTCGATCTTGGGAGCGCCGAGGGATGGAGGCATTTTGGATTGAGATGTTTGGGTATTACTTGCCGGCTGGGTTCCATTGAAGTCTAGCCAATAAACATTTTCATCTGTGTATTTTTCAAGCATCTCGGCGTTCATCGCTGGCTTCCAGGTTGTCCAAGAGCCATTGGATAACTGCGAACTGTAGGTTAACCAATTCGCATTTTCAGCCGCATACCTGCTTGTCATCCAGTCTCCATAAAATTTTTGGCCGTAGAATACGATTGCATCCCCTGGGTCAAAGACCGAATCATGATCGAGGTCTTCAGCCTCGTACGATACCATCCGACCTTGACTGCTTATTTTCAGATTTGCAAAGCTCAGCGGCTGCGCTGGGAGACCTGCCTGGGAAAGAGTTGCGTAATTCAAGCGATACAACCCATCTGCTTTAACGGAGACCCGGTACTTCGAAATAGATGCTGAATTCTCGGTTAGCTCAGGGTTTTGATGATTAGCCGAGATAATATTCGTTTGCGCCATGGGAATCCCACGAAACAACCGGGCGCTTTGATAGTTTAGTAGCGAATGTTCAAGTTCGTTCTCGAATGGGTTATCAACTGCTGTACTTCGATTTTGTTCAAGACCCGTGTGTTTCTCTGAATACCGGACAAACAAACGCAGTGAACGATGCCAGGTCAAACGGCCCGTGGTCTGATTATATTGAAATGGATAGACTGAAATGCGCACGATCCTCTGATCGCGGAGCCAGGCATCCGGGGAGATTTTGGCAGGCGAATCCGGAAATAGACCATCTTTTGTTTGGACAAATTGAATTTCAGGCTGGATAGGCCGGCTTACTAGCGTGTTTTCCGCGAGCCCTAAAAGTTCCTGGTTGAGCTGCGGCGTCAGAATTGGAGCTAATTTGAAAGACCCCGGAAGCTGTTCGTTTTGATCACCTACAATTTCGAGTGAAAGGGTAGCGCCTGCTGGGACGCCGATCAGGGTGGAAAACACCGGGACTTCTGGCATGGAGATTTCCGTGCTCGCGAGAGCGCCGGCCATGACAATTGCATCGTATTCCTGGTTGTCCCTTTTGACTTTGTGGATGTCATATCCTGGGGAGTTGAATTCAATCACAATCCCTGTATCTGAGACTTCCCCCAAACTCCAGGTCTCCACGGGACTGGGAATTATTTCATTCAGTTTTAGCGCCGACGAGAAAAATAACCCGGCCATACCGATAACAGTCAAGCCGCGATTTAACGCGGAAGGGAGTCTTTTTAAGTGTTTGAGCGTTCGATAAAATGCATCCATAAAAATGCCTCAAAACAATTATACCCTTCAGGTAATGGTTGAAACCTTCTCCAGCGTTAACCCTCTTTAATATAACAAAGCTGGTTGTCCATGATGAACAACCAGCATTCTAATCGTTAAATCGAGGGATTAATATTACAGATCGATGAGTCTCATCATCATGCGCTCAAATGTTTTTCGTTCAACAATATCGCGCAAAGAACCAAGCTCAGGATGAGTAGCGAATTACGAGCCGTCCGAGCCCCATGCGTCTGGATTTAAAGGATCAATCTTGAGTGGAATTGGCGAACCAGCGCGCGTTTCCAATACTAAATCATGAATAATACCTGGCTTGTTATAAGGCTTACGGAATAATGGCTTCCCATTTTTTTGTTCTTTTGTATCGACTTCTACTGGCCGAATGATCATAAATGCCACCTTTCTCAGGCCGATCCTTAATGACGGTCTAACCTATAGTATAACAATTATCGTGCGAATTGCAAGGAATAAACTGGATTCGTTCGTTTATTTCTCATCTTCTGATTTTACAATGATCTCATTGTCAATAAGATTCCAAAATTTTTTGTCAGGTAAAAAATGCAATCGATAGACAGGAACCGCTTGGATAAGATCAGCGGCTACCTGTAGAAGCTGCGCGGCAAATTCTGGCTCGGTGGGTAATACCGGTATCGCGGCTATCACCTCAGCCAATGCCTCGGCATGGCTTATTGCTTCTAAAAACACCTGCTTATCCTGTACAAGGCGAAATAATGCAGCAACGTTGCTACTCATCGCAATTGGGCGAACCTGATCCGGATTGGTAAATGGCGTCGAATACATCGACCATCCATCAGCCTCAGGTCTGAGCAGCACAAGGTCATCATTGAGTACGCGATCCTCGGCAGACAACCTGGCCACAGTCGTTTTTCCACTTCCCGACGGTCCGAAAAATAAACAACCTGAACCTTTATGTTCAATACCGGCGCTGTGCAATAAAAATCCTCCGGCCCGAGTTGCAAGGAAAGCAAAAAGGATGCGGAGAGTTAGTTCAACTGCTGCTTCAGCGTTCTGTTTTGTTGTAGCCAGGTTTCCTTGATTCTTTGTCAAATCAAGGCTCATGATTGAGTTTGGAGTCGTGATTTCGAATAGTCCATTTTCGGTTTTTATGTGCAGCCCTTGGGAACCCAATATCGGTTTTACCAACGATTTAAAGCTGACAGAAAGATCTATATCTGGCTCTCGATCGGATAAAAATCCCCAATATTTTTTTTGAATTTTTTCAACGAACCAAGGATCTTCAACTTCAAGGCGAATAACGATACAACCCACTTCAATGTGGCTCGAATGCTCGTTTTCTTGGACTTCCCGCTTCATTTTCCACCAAATCTTTAGCGGTCGTTTACAAAGGCTTTCAACAGGAAAAAAATTCCGCCTAAGCCGATTAACACAACCACCACCCATTCAATTTTCCCGCCGCCAGCGGCTACCACATCGATCGGCCCATACAGACTTGGATTGCCAAATTGATCGACTTCTTCCACAAGATAATAATATTTGATTCCTGGGGTTACCGAATGATCTTTAAATCGATACGTATCTCCTCGCAAAGGATCGAGCGCTGGCGGGATCAAGGATGGGTTGACCTTTAAGGTAATTTGATCTGGAGATACGCCGCGATAGATATTAAATCCTGCTGTATCTAGCTCTGATGCTGTTGACCACTCAACAACAACACTTGCCTGGCGAGCAGCAAAACTTGAAATAACAATCATTATTCCAGTAACGAAAAGCAAGAAAATACCAACCCAATAACGCAATAGAAAATTCTTCACAGGATGGACCGTTATCATTAAAAAGATCGAAAGGGCGAGTATTGATAAAAGATCATAAAATTCGATAACAAATGGCACTAAACAAACTGGATAATTTCCGGTATGATTGATTTCAAATCACTATGGTATATCCCACGATCCCTCTATCGAATAAACGGATTCTCGTCGTCGACGATAACACTCAGGTAAGGCAATTGATTGCGCGCATCCTGGAAATTGAAGGGTATTCAATCTTACAAGCCAGTGATGGATCAGTGGCTTTGGAGGTTCTGCAGAGAACCACTCCCGATTTGATTTTATCAGACATTCAGATGCCGAACCTGAATGGGTTTGACTTTTATCGGGAAGTTCGTAAGGATAAGCGTTGGTTTACGATCCCATTTATTTTTCTTGCCGCTCACGATTCCCCAGAAACATTACAAGTAGGTCGGGAGTTAGGTGTCGATGAATATCTAACCAAACCTATAGACGAACATACACTGACCAAGATGGTCAACACCTATCTTTTGCGGGCTTCTGCCCTGCAAATTGCCTTGTTGGATCAGGCATATCTCGAAACTGTAACTGTACTGGCAAATACGATTGAAGGACGTGATCTGAATACCTCTCAACACGTTGAAAGGGTTACCGATCTCTGCCGTCGCCTGGCAAAAGTCCTCCAATGGCCTGAAGAACATCTGCGGATTCTTGAGTTTGGAGCACGACTACACGATATTGGCAAGATTGTCATCCCAGATCAAATCCTGAATAAACCTGGCCCACTCAGCAACGAAGAATGGGAAATCATGAAATCCCATACAACCTCTGGAGCCAAGATCCTCCGAGAAATAAAACACTTACGTGGAGCCGTCCCTTATGCCCTCTATCACCACGAACGCTGGGATGGAACAGGTTACCCCTATGCCCTCAAAGGGCGAGATATTCCGCTTGAAGGGCGTATCCTTGCACTTGCAGATGTCTATGATGCCCTGACTACCGTCCGTCCATATCACCCAGCCCGCACGAAAGATGAGGTCAGACAGTTCTTGCAACTCCACTCGGGGTCACATTTCGATCCAGATCTGGTGCCCATCTTCCTCGATCTTGTGAAGCATGATTTGTAGAGTGGTATACTTTCAAGTGTTTTAATGATCTTTCCCTGATTCAGGGTATCCTTTGAAACTAATCATCCAGATCCCTTGTTATAACGAAGCCAGGACATTACCTGCGACCATCGAGGCGCTGCCGCGCCAGATCGCTGGAATTGATTGTATCGAATATCTCGTAATCGATGATGGCAGCAGCGATGATACAGCCGAGGTAGCGAAATCGAGCGGCGTCCATCACGTAGTTCAACTCAGGCAGCATGCCGGATTGGCAGCAGCTTTTGTCGCCGGACTCGAAGCCAGTTTGATCTACCAGGCCGATGTAATTCTTAACACCGATGCAGACAATCAATACAATGCCGAAGACATGCAGCATCTGGTTCAACCAATCTTAGCCGGCCAGGCCGATATCGTCATTGGCGATCGTGGGGTTGCCACCCTCCCCGAATTTTCACCGATAAAACGAACTTTACAGCGCTTAGGCAGTTGGGTTATTTCACGCGCCTCAGGGGTTGACACCCCGGATGCAACCAGCGGGTTTCGAGCTCTGCGCCGGGTTGCTGCACTCGAGACCCTTGTCTTAAGCAGCTACTCGTATACTTTGGAAACACTCATCCAGGCTGGGTCGCGGGGAATGCGGGTGGTATTTGTCCCTGTGCGTACAAATCCATCGACCAGACCATCGCGCTTGATGAACAATATCCCGCACTACCTGGCAAACTCTTCGGCGACAATATTACGCGCTTATACAATGTATCGTCCCTTGAGAGTATTTACACTTATCGGCTTACTCATCACAATTCCCGGCGTTATCTTAGGGCTGCGCTACGTTTATTACATTTTGCTCGGCGAGAGCGGTGGGAAGGTTCAATCTCTAATCCTGGCTGCCGTGCTGATGATTATCGGCTTTCAAATCTTCCTTATCGGCTTACTTGCAGATTTGATCAGCTCAAATCGGAAAATCCTTGAAGAAACCCTTTTCCGAATACGGCGGATTGAATTAAACCGGGGCGATAGCTCGCCTTTCGACACACCTCCTCCAAAAGATCTGGAATGAAGCCAATTGGATTGGTGATCATTTTCTGGCTGAGCCTGGTGTTAATTGGCTGCCAGCCAGTTATTGATTTAACCCAACCCATCCAGGCCGATGAAATCATTCTAAACAGTGATCAGAGCCTGGGGCAAACCTTTGTGACGAAATACAATGGGCTCGCCGCGGTCGGATTACATCTTACGCCTTCTGATCAAGCGGCTGGGGTATTGGAATTAGAGTTAAATGATTCCTTGAAACACGTTTCTCTACGGCGGGCTGAGCTGCCAACCACGAGGCTGGCAGAGCAAGGAAGCAGTTATTTCTATTTCAATCCGATTAATGGCCCTGCACAAAATGATTATTACTTCTCCCTGAAGTACCGTGGCAGTGGCAACGTTTTAGTTAGCACTGCGCCAGGGAGTGTTTACCTAAATGGCGCTGCCTATCAAAATAATACTCCCATTGACTCCCAAATTGCTTTTGAACTCGTTTATGCACCTAAACTCCTGGCCGCCGGTATGGTTCAGGAGATTTTCACATGGATTAGCTGGACTCTCATTGGAGTCTTGTTGTTTTTTATTCCTGGTTGGGGTATTCTGTGTTGGCTGCACCCAAGATGGTCAACTCTTGTCTTTTGGGAAAAGCTCGGGTTGTCCGGTGGGCTTAGCCTGTGTCTCTTTCCGATCATGCTACTTTGGTCGAACGTAATCGGAGCACATCTAGGGCGATTGAATGCTGGGTTGCTCGTCCTGATTGGCATCCTTTCCATCATACTCCACAACTGGAAGTATTTACGCAACCCGAAATTAATCCATCTTGATTTTTTCAAACCCGATTGGCCAGGGATAACGATTTTTCTGGGAATGGCGCTCACCGTGGCCATCCGTTATTGGGTTATTCGCAGTCTGGATCTGCCACTATGGGGCGACTCGCTGCAGCACACAATGATGACGCAATTAATTGTCGATCATGGCGGGTTGTTTCAAAGCTGGCAGCCCTATACCGATTTGCTTAGTTTTTCGTATCATTTTGGATTTCATAGCTTGGCAGCCAGTTTTTCCTGGATATCTGGATTGCCGGTCCCCCAGGCAGTGTTGATCACCGGTCAACAAATTAATGCCCTTGCAGTACTAACCCTTTACCCGCTAACGATGCGCCTCACTGGCAATCGATGGTCCGCGGTGGCGGCTGTCATCCTGGCGGGAATCGTTTTCGGGATGCCAATGTATTTCCTCAATTGGGGACGTTATACCCAATTAACCGGGCTGGCTATTCTGGCGGTTGCCGTAACTCTGCTCATGGAAGCATTCGAAGCAAAACGACCGGCGACTCCATTACGGATACTGGTCTGGATCGCCTGGGCGGGCTTAGCTTTGAGCCATTATCGCGTGCTGATCTTTGGTTTGTTATTCGTAGCGGCCTACATGCTTTTGAAACTTCGTCGCCATAACCTGGCACGATTAGGGTGGAATAGCTTGGTCTAC
The DNA here is from genome assembly GCA_963770655.1 of uncultured Chloroflexia bacterium. Lineage (GTDB taxonomy): Bacteria > Chloroflexota > Anaerolineae > Anaerolineales > UBA4823 > CAZAGA01. The sequence goes on from CAVYQO010000009.1 coordinate 480,353, forward strand.
CTGGTAGGTGCTTTTTTATTAACAGCTCCATGGTTCATACGCGTTTTTACCGGTAAAACCTGGAATCCTTTTTTTTCTCAGCTCGCTATTCCTGCAAACCAAATCTCAGAATATTCCCGACAGAGCAATTCTCTTGGTAATATCAATTTTTACTTACCGGTTTGGGTGTGGATCCTGCTGCCAGTCGTTATCGGGATCGGATTGTGGAAAAAGCGCGAGGTCTTCGCTTTGGTCAGCCTGTGGTGGTTTTTAATCTTATTAACAGCTAACCCTCAATGGCTTAATTTCCCCGGAACTGGCTTACTCACCAGCTTTGCAGTGATGATTTCAGCATATTTTCCGGCTTCGATTCTTTTAGGCTCTGGTTTCGGTCTGCTCGCCGATTATTGGCTTACCAAACCATGGCAAATTCGTTGGTTTTTGCAGGATAAGGTCACACTTCTGCAACACATCATGCCAATTTTGTTAAGCATTACCCTTTTGACAATTGCCTTCTTCTCCATCTCTTCACGGACAAAAGATCTTTCTCTCAATCACGCCTTGGCCGCACGACCAGATATACGCGCAGCCGCCTGGATCCAGGAAAACCTGCCATCTGATGTAAAATTATTGGTGAATTCAGCTTTTGCATATGGAGGAACCGCCATCGTGGGCACAGATGGCGGCTGGTGGCTGCCTTTATTAGCGAAGCGTCAGACCAGCCAACCGCCCCTCCCATATCTGTCAGAAGTTGGACCCTCCAAAGATTACGTTAGGTGGATTAATACGTTACCAAGACAAATTTTGACGCTCGGTTTAAACAACCCAATTGTCTTGGACGAATTGAAGCAACGTGGAATCGATTATTTATATATCGGGCAACAGCAAGGTATGGTAAATTCCACCGAGCCTTTGATAAAATTAGATTTGCTCGAGCAAAATCCAAATTTCCAATTGATCTATCGACAAGATCGAGTACGGATCTATAAGATTGTGAAAGAAACCAATTAATGAAGATTGCGGTTCTGGCCAGCTCCTACCCCCGATTTGAGGGAGATGGAACCGCGCCGTTCGTAAAGTCAATTTGCGAGCACCTGGCCAAGGCTGGTAATCAGGTCGAGGTTGTCGCGCCATACGATCCACTCGTCAATCCTGCTCAGCAAGGCACAGTTCCCGTCCACCGCTTTCGGTATATCTGGCCAAATCGCTGGAGTATAATGGGACACGCCCGTTCCCTAGAAGCCGATGTTCGCCTAAAGCCGTTGAGTTTTCTCCTCCTGCCGTTTTTTCTTCTGTCCGCTTTTTTCACCCTGATGGCCGTAACCCGCCGGCAGCAGACCGAGGCAATTCATATCCATTGGGTTGTTCCGAACGGGCCAGCAGGCGCGCTGGTCGCGATCTTGCGGGGTATTCCATTCATCGTCAGTTTACATGGTTCAGATATCTATCTGGCCAAGAAAAATCGATTATTTGGCTTGGCGGCAAAAATGGTTTTTCAGCGTGCAGCAGGGGTGACGGCTTGCAGCAAGGAGCTTCAGGAGGCGGCTTTCTCCTTAGGTGCTCCGAAAAATACCCTGCTGCTCGCCTGGGGAGCAGATCCAGTCTTATTTACTCCGGAAAAGCGCAGGATTGACTTCAGAGAGAATCTGCAGATACCCGACTCTTCCGTTCTGGTTCTTGCTATGGGTCGGATGGTTTATAAAAAAGGATTCGATATCTTGTTAAAAGCTTTGCCACAGGTGATCGCAGCCTGCCCGGAAGCCCACCTGGTATTGGCCGGTGACGGCGCAATTCGATCTGAACTTGAACAACTTTCGATTCAATTGGGAATCCAGAGAAATGTCACATTCACAGGCCGCATTCCCTGGAATGAAGTACCCGGTTACCTGGCATCCGCTGATATTTTCGTCCTTCCTTCTGTCCGCGATGTACATGGAAATATGGATGGACTACCCACGGTTTTACCGGAAGCGATGGCCTCTGGAGCGGCTGTAATTGCCAGCGATATTGGCGGGGTGAATTTAGTGGTTCAAGACGCCGAAAATGGCTTGCTCGTTCCACAAGGTGAGGTCGATACCCTGGCAAAAACCTTGATATTGCTGATCTCAAACGAAGAAACAAGGAAGACATTAGGCCAGGCTGCCCGGCAGGCCGTTTTGAAGCAGTTCAATTGGACCATGGTGGCAAGTGAAATTGGTAAGTTAGTAGAAATGGCACTCCAAGGTTGAGAATATAGATGTCAGATCACAGTCGATATGACAGCCGCGGGGCAAAGTCCGACAAAATCCTGACAATTCTACGCGATCAGCTTGGGGATGATTTGTCGCAGTACTTCTGCCTGGACGTTGGCTGCGCCAATGGAGCGATTAGTACAGGGGTTGCAAACTCTTTTAGACTTACCATCGGAATTGATCTTGATCGCCAATCCATAGAAACGGCTGTTAATTCCCACCGAACAAACTCGCTGCAATTTGCCCTGGCGAGCGGTCATGAAATACCCTTTCCGGATAATTCATTTGATGTAATCATTTGCGCACAGGTGTATGAACATTCCACTGACCAAACCGCCCTGGCACGCGAAATTTTCCGTGTACTGCGCCCAGGCGGTGTATGCTTCTTCAGTGGGCCAAACCGCTTATCGATCATGGAGGAGCACTATTGGCTGCCATTTCTTTCCTGGCTGCCACGGCCACTGGCAAATCGCTACATGCAGCTATTTTCACGGGGCGAGGTGTATGATGCTTATCCGCACACGTACTGGACAATCCGCAGACTGTGGCAGCGCTTTCGGATTGTCGATTACACGCTCAGGATGATTCGCAATCCAGAAAAATACTCGCTGAATCGCGGGCTGGGACGCTTCGCCTGGTTTGGAAAACTGCCCGATGGAATTTTAAAAATCTTGTTATTATTCCTACCAAACTATAATTGGATTCTGGTTAAAAATTAAACATCGTCTCTGTAAGGGAAAAAATGCCAAAAACTGAACTAAATACACGCGATTATTGGGAAGAACGGCTGGCGACGCAGACAAATTTGAAAGGCACCGGTCATCGCGCTTTCAATATGGAAAATAATTTATGGCTTTACCGGGCTCAGCGCGAATGCCTGGATCAAATCCTGGACAAAAATGAAGTGCCAGTTTCAGGGAAAAGTGTCCTCGATATTGGCAGCGGAACCGGTTTTTTCATCGATTATTATCTTCAGCGCCAGGTTGGCTCGATTGTCGGGGTTGATATCACAGATTCGAGCATCCGGTACCTCAAGGAAAATTATCCAACTGGCACTTATTTCAACGCTGACATTTCCGAGAAATCGCTGCCTTTCCAGGGATCCTTTGATGTTGTTTCTGCAATGGGCGTTTTATATCATATTGTTAATGACGAATACTTTTCACAAGCGATAAAAAATATTTGCGATTTTATAACCCCTGGAGGTTATTTACTGATCTCCGATTCATTCGAAACACCATTCCTTCCCACCGCTAAGCATGCTCACATGCGGCCTCTCGAAGAGTACCAACCACTGCTTGCAGAAAACGGAGTTAGCATCGTCGAGATTATGCCCGTTTATTTCCTGGCAAATCGGACCTATATTCCGATTATCGGTCCGGCAATTATAAATGGACTCAATCTGGGTCAGTTCTTGTACAATCTCGATAACAACCTTCGCGCCAAAAAACGTTCGAATGGGGCGGGATTAAAAACTTTGTTAGCCCATAAAGTCAGCTAGGATACGATGAAAATCGCCATCGAAGCGCTTGGTATTCATTATGTCGGCGGTGGTCGTTCGGCGATCCTGGCTTTATTCGAATCCCTGTTCGCCCTGGATCAGGAAAATCACTATCGGGTATTTTTAAGTCAACCAGAACCTACGCTCACAAATGCTGCTGGAAAAATTGAACAAATTATTGCTCCAACCCACAACCGGTTTCTGCTGCGAATCTGGGCTCAGACGGTTATCCCCTTCCTTACGCGTGGTTATGACCTGACGCATTTCACCAAAAATTTGGCCGTTTTTGGGATACCGACAAAATCGATCATCACTATCCACGATATGACCACAATCTTTTTCCCAGAGATCTTTAACCCGATCGATGTCTGGTATTGGAAACATATCCTGCCTATGAATTTGCGTAAAGCCGATAAAATCGTCACAGTATCCCACACCACCAAAAGAGATGTGATTGGGTTTTATCACCTGCCCGACGAAAAAGTTGAGGCGGTATACAATATTTTGCCAGCTCATTTTCACCCGGCAAGTGATGTCGAAATCGATCGAATCCGGACCAGATATACTCTCAAAAATCCCTATTTTATCCACGTGGGTCGGATCGATAAAAAGAAAAATCTGTCCTTCCTGGTTGAAGCGTTTGCCGAATTTAGAAAAAAAACAGCAGAGAATTACGATCTGGTTTTGGTCGGTGAAGTCTATAAGAGCAGTCCGGACGAAAATTTAATACCCACCATTGAGAAATGTGGCTTGCAAGACTCGGTGAAGCTGCTTGGGCGCGCTCCAGACGAGGATATTCCGGCTTTAAACAGCGGCGCGATCGCAGCAGTCTATCCATCTTTGCACGAAGGCTTTGGCCTGGCGCCTATCGAAGCCATGGCTTGCAACACTCCGGTGATCATCCACAATTCAGGTGCGATACACGAAGTCGTGGAAGATGCTGCGCTATTAATAGACAATCTGAGTCATCAGACGATTTCTGAGGCAATGACCGAAATTTGTCAAAACTCAGCGCTGCGTGAAGAAATCAAAGCGAAAGGTCTAATCCGAGCCAATACCTTTTCCGGTGAGGCCTCTTCCAGGCAAATCCTCAACCTATATGAAGCCATTGTTCACCAAAATTCTAAATCTCGCTAAGAGGATTTACACCAGGCTGAGGCAAATCCTCCAAATAAAATGGGTGCGCTTGGTCCTTCAAGCCCTGCTGATCCTTGCTTCGATTATTTTCTTGGCGTCAAGTTTTAGACAATACGGAAGCAGCCTACAAAACATCCACGTCGATACACGCAAAGTCATCTTTTCATTCTCTGTTGATCACCCTTAACCTTTTCATTGGCGCGGTGATCTGGTGGCTTCTCCTGCGCAGTTTTCATCAAAAAGTAAATATTTTAGCCAGCACTCGGGTGCAATTATTTTCCAATATTGCCAAGTATCTTCCAGGGTATGGCTGGCAGATTGCTGGAAAATCTTACCTTACCTATCAAATGGGTATCCCCAGTGGAGTCATCTTCCAGGGGATGACGATTGAATTTATTTTGCTAATTATGGTGGGCGTCGCCTTCGCACTCCTGATCGTTCCAATTGAATTTTTAATGCGTTGGCCACTCACTCGCCAAGATCCCCACACGGCTAAAGTCATTGGATTTTGGTTATCTGGCATTTTAATGTTGGGATTAATCGGAATACCTTTGATTTTGAAAATTATCAAAAAAGAAATTCTGATCAGCAAAGTCAGATTCGATCTGTATGCAAGCGCAGTATTAGCCATATTTGGGTCATGGTGGCTCCTGAGCTATGCATTCTGGCAGCTAGGGGCAGCATTTCTACCAATACCTATAACGGATTACGCAGCGTTTGCTTTTGCCCTGACAGTCTCCATACTTGTTGGTCTCGCAATTTTGATCCTGCCGAGCGGGATCGGCGTTCGCGAAAGCCTGATGGTTCTCCTTCTCCAGCCAATCTTATCAGCGCCGCTGGCCGTGCTGGTTGCTTCAACATTTCGACTTTTGACAATATTTAGCGATTTCTTAAGCGCCTTGGGCATCGCCTTGTTCTATCGTTTCACCAAGCATCCAGTTCAAAGCCCGCCGCAAGACAGCAAAAGCGAAACATCCCAGCAGAACCCCTAGCAGAACCCCAAAATAACTCTAAAGAATTATTGCCTCCCAACCTAAAAATCGGTATAGTTCGAATAGTAACCAACCGGTGTTTTTTTATGCTTTCCGGATTGGGGAAAAATTAATAAACATAAGGAGCTTACGATGACCAAAATCCGCATTGTTTCGTTTCTAGCCATTGCTGCAATCCTTTTCGCAATGGTCCCTGCCGCTTCCGCAACCGGGCCGGCGGGCAACTGGGCCAGCGGTATTTCCTGCCAGAACCTGAGTTCGACCCAGTCTGCCAATGTGACCTTGTATTTCTTTCAAGAAGATAATTCAACAGCAGTTCTAACCTATATCGATCCAAACCCGGTTCCCGCAAACGGTTTCCGCGGCTATTTCACCCCGAGCACGCCGCCAGGAATTCCAGATGGTTTCCTGGGCTCAGTGGTCGTCAGCGCCAATACTGAAATGGCGTGCAATGTCAATACCCAAACCACCGGCGCCGGGACAAAAGCCGATCCCTACCGGATGGGTACCAGCGCTGGCTTCAATTCTGGCCAGGTCGCTACGATTATGTATGCTCCCCAGGTCGTAAAAGCTTTCTACGGTTATGAATCCTACATTTCCGTGCAAAACACTGGTTCAACCTCGACCAATGTAACGGTTACCTACAAGAACCGTTCGGGCGGGGATGTACCTGCAGCTACTGAATCGTTTAATATTCCTGCCTATACAAACCATATTTTCTATCAAAGCGATAACGCAGGACTGCCTGCCGGTTTTGTAGGCGCAGCGAAGGTTTCTTCTTCAAATGCAAATACCCTGGCGGTGACGACGGAATTTTATGCCGCAGGTACTGATTTCACCAAGTCGCAACTCCACAGCTATAACGCTTTCAGTGGCGGCGCCAACAAGCTGCTCATTCCACGTTTTGTTCTGGATTACTATGGCTATAACAGCGGCTTGACAATCCAAAACGTTGGCAATGCTGCGACCACAGTGCAAATTACCTTCAAAGATGTTGCTACGCCGACCCCGCATACTTATATCTACAATTCACCTTCGATCCCGGCTGGCGCAGCCCTGGCTCTTTATCTGCCAGATGTCCCTGAACTAAATGGGATGGATGCCCTACCACGCACCGAAAGCTATGGGAATGCAATCGTCCAGGCAGCTCCGGGCGGTGAAGTTGTAGGCATCGTTAACGAAGACAACCGCGGCGGGACAAGCAAGGGCTATGTGGTTCCCGAACAGCGCATCGGTCAGGGGGCGACCTACAATGCCTTCCCGGATGGCTCACAGACAACCACTGTGTTCTTCCCACAAATCCCCGATAAGGCCGGTGGTATCTTCTCGGGTGGCTTTGCCTTTTCCAATCCAGATGCCGGGACTTCGGGTACCTGCAATGTGGCTTACGCGAATGCCGCCCAGGCGAATCAGAATAATCTGCCCATTGCCGCGCTTGGTACCATAAGCATTTATGCACCCAATGTTCCCAACCTGCCCGATGGCTTCAATGCCAGCGTTACAGTAACCTGCACCGTACCTGTAATTGGCATCGGCAACTTTGCGGCTGATCCGTTGATTGCCACACCAAAATATGGCGATAGCTTCACCGAATCGAACGGTTTGAATAAGTAAACCCCTCTCGACCCTCTGAACGATGAACGAAGCTGCCTTGTGCGTCGGGCAGCTTCGTTCATCGAATATCATCCAAAGGTAGTTGTGATGAAAAGACTTCTTTTACTTCTATTTTCGACCCTAATTGTTTTGATTCTTGTCGCGTGTAGTTCAGCAAAGAATCAGGGCAATCCCACCGAATACCCTGGACCAGCAGGTCAAGGGTCGCAAACCACCTTATCGAACCAAACTTACCCTTATCCTGGGGCGGGCGATCCATCCCAACTTTCTGGCTCCCCGATGTATCCTTACCCAGTGCCAAACTCGGCCCCAAAATCCAATGAGCCGACCCTTGATTACAATGCCATGCCATACATTCCACCGAATGTCGAAGCCACTTCTACTGCCACACCTTCGGTGCCGATCGTAATCCCAACGCCAAGACCTGATCTTGGGATTGTTGTAGGTAAACTCCTGGCATCCGATCCGGGCAACCCACCTTATTTGAGTGTTTTACATCTCGGAAATACGATCAAAGCCGATAGAGCTGACTTTCCCCCAATGGTTTCGCTTTCGCCCGATACCGATCCAAAAGCGGTCCAGGACATAACCGGTGCATTTATGTTTACCGATATCAAGCCTGGCTTCTACGCGGTGATCGTCTGGAACCCATATAACAGTATCGTCATTCAAGACGAGAAAAAGGAAAATTACCTGGTATTTGAAGTGAAACCTGGTGAAATCACCGATCTGGGTACAATATTGTTTCCCTGATCAGCCCTGATTGCTTTGGAAGTCCTGGGTTCCGGTGGAAAGATGTTTCCGCCGGAATCTTTTTACTATTAACGCACTACAGGTAGCAGGACAGTAAATACAGCTTGATAAGCCAGGTTTTGCGCAGTGGATACGTCATTTAACGCGCCGCCTAGGGCGTATAAAAAATTACCAACAGCAACCACGCCCATTTTCGACCAGGGCAATTCCACCGGGGTCTTAAACTCAGTCCATTGGTCTAATTGCGAATTGTAATAAAGCGCTGTTGGCTGACTAACGCTCAGATCATCCTGCCCGAGGACATAGATGTAATCTGCAATACCTATGACGCCCATTCCTGAGCGAGGCACCGGCAGGGACTTCTGCATGGCCCATGGAGTCCCTGTGCCGCTATCCAGGTCAGGCGAGTAGGATTCCACCAGGTCCAGGCTGTGCTTCGCATCTTTCCCGCCTACCAAATAAATCTTTCCCCCTAACGTGGCAGCGCCAAAGGAACCTCGCGCAGTGCCCATATTTGTTTTAGGAGTCCAATTGTCGTTCGTCGGATTATAGGCATAAACTGTGTTTACGTATTCCGAACCGTTCCAGCCTCCAAAGAGATAAAGGTTTCCTTCAAGCGCCGCCAGGGCGTATGCGCTCAATCCAACGGGCAGCGGCGCACCTTTAGACCATTCGTCCTCGCGTGGGTCGTATATTTCTAATTCGTTACTGACCTGACCGCTTGCCAGGCGCCCTCCAGGAACATATATCTTTCCTCCGATAATCGCCGCGCTGATATCGGTGGCTGGGGTCGGTTTTGAAGCTAGTGGGATCCAGGTAAGGGCATTCGTATCATAGCTCTCCACAAGGTCTACGATCCCTGCCTCGGTTTCTCCACCAATAGCTATAATTTGGTTATTAAAGGAAACCACCGCCATGCCTTGGCGAGGAGCACTCATCTCAGCGCCAAAAGTCCAGCGGTTCGCCTCCAGATCTGCAATACTTGCGCCAAAAAGTTGATTTCCCAAAATTTGGTTTATTACAATCCAGATAACGCCAATTAACAAAAATAAACCGAGTATCATCGCTGGAAACCAAATAGTGCGATTATGTTACAGACCCTCGATTTTGGGCTTGATCCACCGCAAGACCTGTCTCGGTCAAATCTATTCCCGATTGACCCGCAGAGCCAATATCAGCCGGAATGACCTCATCTCTCAAATCTTCCGGTTTGGTTCTGATCAATCAATAAACCGTGATTGACCACGTACATCGCGGCTTCTGTGCGCAATTCAACCCCAATCTTCGCAAATATATTCCGTAAATGAACTTTTACCGTGTTTGTGCTGATAAACAGTTGGCTGGCGATTTCTTTGTTGCTTGCGCCTGTCGCGACAAGTCTGAGGATTTCAATTTCCCGGTCGCTTAGGCCATTATTTTCAGGCATAGGTTTTTCTTGATGGGCCTAGTGTGGAAATGATCGGAGCGAAAAATCTTATGCGAACAACTGTCGCTTATTTTTTACGAAGAAGAATACCGCCCCGTAAGAAGTGGTATACGGCGAGATATGTTCACTAAATTCCACATGCACATTTAGACAATCATTTTTCTTTAATATCCTAAAGATATTCGAGAGATTATATTCATGCATCTGCAGAGCCGGATAGCGCCATGGCTGCTTGAGGAAGAGGACGTTTACCATGCCGTTAAAGAATGGCACGTGGGATCTCGACCATTGAAAAATTCGGCGAAATCTTGAAATTTTTCGCCGGTAAACAAAATGAATGACGCCGACGCCATTTTCGGCAAGGTGACCTAGCAGAATCTCGAACAGCGCCTCCCCACGCTTTACCGGGATATGCTGAAATACGATATAGGAATGGATAAAATTAAAGCTCCCTTCCAGCAGAGGATAATCGATCATCAGCAAGAACGAGTGATACGTTCGTCAGGTTCCGTTCCTGGCAATTCTTTTCTGCCTCCTTCAGCATGGAATTGGCAATATCGAGGCCAACCGCTTCGCTTGATTGCACTGCCATGGGAATCAAAATCCGGCCGACCCCACAGCCAAAATCTAATGCTCGCTGAGGTGTGAAATCCGCAGCGATATATCCATGAATGATTTCATCACTCGTGGAAGTGTTCCTCGACCGGATTGAAAAAATACATCTCGGGAAGCCTGGTTGAGATTTTCCTGGGCAAATTGATCGTAGGTCAGTACGCCATAATAAGCATCGAGCTGACCGATTTGTTCCCAACTTTGATCCGCCGAATCAGGCATCGCAATAATCCTCAGATATAAAAATCATTATAACATGCGCCTTTAAGAACTTCCCCGGCTGACTACGAAACAGGATGGGTATTATAGTTCCTTGGTTAATGAGTGAGGAGTTATCAGGCGATGGGTGATCCGTGAATGGCCGCCCGCGAATGAATTGCGGGCTCAGGGTACTGTGGAGCCCCCACAGCGGAACCCGAGGATGTCGGAGCGAATGTCCGGCCAGGTGCCGTAGCGGTAGGCCACGCGTAACCTGCTCCAATCGTGGTAACAGCCCCCACCGCGGAGCACCTTATAGGTCCCGCTGCCTGGTCCAGGTGGGTTGCTATAAGGCAAGATGCGATAATAGTTCTATTGCGACCAGTCATTGACCCATTCAACAGATGTTGCCCGCCATGTCGAGCGCGACGTAGGGACTGGCGCCGGAGGGTAGCTGCCCACCAATCGATGTGTCGCCACGCAGAGAGTTGAAGGTGCATCGTCTAAACTATTCGCCAGGGTGAAATTCGGCCGGGTATCGCCCCACGGGTAGGCACGTATGTCGCACTTGCACGGGCGGCTTTGTCCATCCGAATAATCGCGCGTATATTACATCATAGCGATTATCGTTGATCGTCCGGATTTACCCGCAGGGAGGCGAAGTCCATGAAATCACACTTGTTCCGTCCCATCGCTGTTCTCGTTATCCTGGCTCTCCTGATTCCCTCAAGCATGAAGTTCAACAAGACTCAGGCCGCGCCGTCTGTTGTTTCTCCGGACGGAGTGATGCAGGATGATAAGGTTTTCTTGGCTGTAGTCTATAAGAGCTATCGGAACGAAATGGTCGTAGCTGCCGGCGAGTTCCAGATGGGCTGCGACCCGGCCCACAACGGCGGCTATTCCTGTTCTTCAGACGAGCTGCCCCTGCACACCGTCTACCTGGACGCCTACTACATCGACAAGTACGAAGTCACCAACGCCCAATACGCCCAGTGCGTGGCGGCGGGCGCCTGCGCTGCGCCGCTTCTAATTCTTCCTACACCCGCTCCTCCTACTACGACAACCCGACCTACGCCAACTACCCGGTGATTTACGTCTCCTGGTACAACGCGCGTGATTACTGCACCTGGGCCGGCAAGCGCCTGCCGACCGAAGCCGAGTGGGAGAAAGCCGCCCGCGGCGCGAGCGACACGCGCGCCTACCCATGGGGCGACGCGCATCCGAACTGCACGCTGGCGAACAGTTATAACAATGCGACATCTAGTTACTGCGTGGGCGACACCAGCGCAGGTGGGCAGCTACCCGTCCGGCGCCAGCCCGTACGGCGCGCTGGACATGGCCGGCAACGTCTGGGAATGGGTCAACGACTGGTAGCAATCCGATTATTACAGCGTTTCGCCTTACAGCAACCCGCCAGGCCCAACCAGCGGAACGTACTAAGGTGATCCGCGGCGGGGGCTGGTACGACGTTGGTACGACTTGCGCGTGGCGTCCCGCAGCGACACCGACCCGGACGTTCGCTACGACGACGTCGGGTTCCGTTGTGGGGTCTCCCCAGCGGCGCGGCCTGAGCCTTGTTGATCTTCATGCTCGGGGGAACCAATAGGGCCAGGATTACGAGAACAGCGATGGGACGGAACAAGTGTGATTTCATGGACTTGGCCTCCCTACGGGTAAATCCGGACGATCAACGAAAATCGCTATTCGTAATATACCCACGATTATTCGGATGGACAAGTGATATATTTCCTGAATTTGTCACTATTGCAGGCTGGGAGTTTTGCGCATTTTCTTGCTGAAAGCGAGCTAGACGTGCTTTCAAACTGCTTAACTAGGCATGTTGTGCAAGAATTAGCCCTTCCGTTCGAGACGCCAATTTGTGCGCCGGGTTCAATTGAATATTCCCCACTTCATTTAGTTTACGAAGACACCTATCTCATCAATCGCTTTAATCATTGGAGCGGGGTAGGTGGAATCCAGACAGTTAAATTCTGTCATAGATTTCCTTGACATTCATGCCAGTGATGGCTATAATCCCCATCCGAACGCGGGTGTAGCCAAGTGGTAAGGCAGTAGCTTCCCAAGCTACCATTCGTGGGTCCGAATCCCATCACCCGCTCTGCTTCATGACATAAGAAGCTGCTGGCGTCCAGGTGTAAACCTCTTGGACGCCAGCAGCTTTTCGGTTAATCGCTGGTGTGCCGATAACTGGATACCCTATCAGATCGCCAATACGTTTTCGTACAAGGCGAGAACGCGTTCAGCAATTCGCTCCCAACGAAATTCCTGGGCCAGCGCAGCAGCCTGGTTGCTCATCCCCTCTTTTAGCTCTGGGTTTTTGATAAGCAAAGTCAATCTTTCGGCCAATGCTTCAGGATCGTCTACGGGCACGGTAAAACCAGTGATCCCATCCTGAACGATGAAGGCCAAACCGCCAACCTGAGAGGCAACGACTGGTTTCCCACAGGCCATGGCTTCCAGCGCTACCATGCCAAATGACTCGTAAAATGATGGTACAACGACTGCTTCAGAGGCCGAATAATAATAAGGGAGGGTGTCCTGGCTGCGTTTTCCCAAGAAGGTGACCAGGTCATTTACACCAGCTTGTTCGCGCATTTTTTTCAAACGTTCCATTTCAGCGTCCGCCAATTCCTGATTGTCTCCACCGATAACCAATAAACAGACATAGACGCCTCGCTGCTGCATGATCCCAAGTGCATTGATTAAAGTATCGATTCCTTTCAGAGGTTCAATCCTACCCACAAAAAGGAGCATATCCGCGCATGGCGGGGCGCCAATAAATTCCCTGGCTTCTTCGACAGGAATTGGATAAAACCGGCTTACATCTACTCCTGGCGGAATGATTACGATCTTTCGTGGATCTGCCTGGTACAACCACTGCAATTGCGCCAGCTCCGCCTGGGTTGCAGCAATAATCCGGTCTGCAGAACGGATCACTTCGCGCTCTCCATCGATGCGATATTCTCCTTCGGCTTCCCCAGGGATGCGCGCGACCCGCTGTTTCATCAGACCGAGCGTATGAAACATTTGCACCATCGGTACACCCCAGGCAGATTTCAACGCCTGGCCGGTTATCCCCGACATCCAATAATGGCTGTGGATCAAATCATATTTCAGGTTTTTAGAATTCGCAAAATCGAGGATCCCTTGGGTGAAAGCAGGAAGATAACTCAGCCAATTCCTGTTTCGGCAGTGGAATTTCTGGACCAGCCGGGATATGAACGACCCGGTTGCCATAGCCAAGGTCGTGCAGGACATGCGGAACGTGCTCATCTTGAGAACGCGTGTAAACATCGACGTGTACCCCAATCTTACCAAACTGGCGGGTTAGCTCACGGACATACACATTCATGCCCCCTGTATCCTTGCCCCCTAAAATTGCTAAAGGGCAGGTATGATAGGATAGCATCGCAATTCGCAAAGAAACCTCCTAACCGGCTGGTAATGTACCTTGCTTTTCCAGCATTTCTTTTGTATAATCACCCACGCATTTCAGACGCCACCGTAGCTCAGCAGGCAGAGCAGCCGCTTCGTAAGCGGCGGGTCATGGGTTCGATTCCCTTCGGTGGCTCTCAAAAAACGCCCGTCGGGGCGTTTTTCTTTGCTTCACCTTTTTTCATCCACGTCCAGTATAATTCGCTTATGCCAAATCGTGCAACCCCTCTCGTCATTGGAATTGCTGGCGGGTCTGGATCCGGGAAAACAACCCTGGCTCATTTGATCCTTAATCGGGTAGGTCCACAACGCATCGCTTACTTGCCGCACGATGCTTATTACAAAGATCTGAGCAACCTACCCCCCAATGAGCGGGCAATGATTAACTTCGACCATCCCAATTCGCTAGATAATGAGCTGCTAATCCAGCATGTGGTCAAGCTGAAGAATGCTGAACCGGTTGACTTGCCGATCTATGATTTCAAAACGCATTCACGCACCCAGCATACCCGGCGGATCGAACCACGCCAGGTGATCATGGTTGAAGGAATCCTGATCTTCGCCGAACCTGCCTTGCGAGAATTACTTGAGGTGAAAATTTTTGTCGATACCGACGCAGATATGCGCTTTATCCGCAGGCTGCAGCGGGATATTGAGGAGCGAGGCCGTACCACCGAGTCGGTCGTTCGCCAATACCTGGCCACTGTTCGCCCGATGCACCTGGAATTTGTAGAACCGTCTAAACGCTACGCCGATGTGATTATCCCAGAAGGCGGCCAAAACGCGGTGGCTATGGAAATGGTTGTTGCCCGCCTTGAAACGCTTTTAGGCGGCCCAGAAAAATCTTAATGATTGGAGCAAATTCGATGTCAGAGGATATGAAACAATGGTCAAAACCACCGGTGATGCAGCTTGACCTAAAAAAGAAATATAGCGCTACGCTGCATACCGACAAGGGCGATATTGTCATAAAACTATATGCGGATAAAACCCCGCAGACGGTAAATAATTTTGTGTTCTTGGCTCGCCAAGGTTTTTATGACAATACAATATTCCACCGGGTTATCGCCAATTTTATGGTTCAAGGCGGCGATCCAACCGGTACAGGTCGAGGCGGTCCTGGTTATCGCTTTGGAGATGAATTCCAGCCCACCTTGCATCACGACAAGCCTGGGGTGCTTTCAATGGCAAATGCTGGACCGGGCACGAATGGTTCACAGTTCTTTATTACCCATGTTCCCACCCCCTGGTTAGATAATAAACACAGTGTTTTTGGCCAGGTGATCCAGGGAATGGACGTCGTCTTTGCTATTCCCGAGCGTGACCCATCGCGTCCTCAGAACCCAGGTGTCACCCTAAAATCTGTTGAGATTAGTGAAGAGTAGATCGAAGGATTATTGGCCGAGCAACAGGTAAGCAAGCAATCTCCAAACAGGCACGCGCGATCAATGACCTCTAACCGGCGTCAAAATTTGATCCGCGTGCTTGTTTTTTGCCTGGTCATCGGCCTTACCGTTTTAATCTATGTGTTTCGTGACCAGGCGGCTCAATTCGCCCCATATGGCTATCCGGGTATATTCCTATTCTCAATACTCGCAAATGCCACGGTTATCTTACCAGCGCCAGGAATATTGTTTGTTTTCGCAATGGGAGCAGTATTCAATCCCATCGGGGTCGCCTTGGCCGCGGGCGCTGGAGCTGCCATCGGTGAGCTAGCTGGCTACCTGATCGGTTACAGTGGTCAGGGAGTAGTCGAGAACGTGAAAATTTATCAAAAACTGCTTTATTGGATGGAAGCCCACCGGCTTTTGAGTTATCTGGCTATTTTTATGTTGGCGTTTATCCCCAACCCTCTATTTGACCTCGCTGGAGTGGCAGCCGGTACCTTAAAAATCCCTGTGCTTAGTTTTTTATTCTTTACATTCTTGGGTAAAACGTTGAAAATGCTATTGCTTGCCTACGCTGGCGCATCCTCACTCAATTGGTTACTCAAATAATGCATATTTCCGATAAACAACCAATTCTACTGGAAGGAGTATTGAAATGAATGATTTTTCCCAGCTCGATGCATACATTGATACCCATCTCGACCAGTCAATTGCCGAGCTTTCTCAATTGTGTGCGCAGCCAAGTGTTTCTGCGCAAAATTGGGGTCTTGTCGAATGCGCCGACCTGGTAGGCAGAATGTTGCGCCAGCGAGGTTTTACAGTCAAAATCATGCCTACAGGTGGAGCTCCGGTTGTTTTCGCTGAACGATCGGGTAAAAGCCCAAAAACAATGTTAATTTACAATCATTATGACGTTCAGCCCCCGGAACCTTTAGAACTCTGGTTGAGCCCACCATTTGAGCCCACATTACGCGATGGAATGCTTTTCGCGCGTGGTGTAAGCGACGATAAGGGTCAGCTTGTTTCACGGCTGTTCGCGCTAGATGCTCTTCTTGATGTTACTGGCGAATTGCCATGTAATGTAAAATTTATCATCGAAGGTGAAGAAGAGACCAGCAGCGTCCATCTACATGATTTTATCGAAAGCAACCAAAGCTTATTGGCTGCAGACGCCTGCATCTGGGAATTTGGCGGTGTCGACCATCGTGAAGTACCCATGCAGTATCTGGGGCTGCGCGGTATTTGCTATGTTGAACTATCTGCGGAGACAGCGCATAGTGATGTACATTCCGGCCTGGGCGGGAGTATCTTTCCAAACGCGGCCTGGCGATTGGTCTGGGCATTAAATTCCTTGAAGGGACCAGACGAACGGGTCCGGATCCCTGGGTTTTATGATTCTGTGCGGCCACCAAGCCAGCGTGACCGGCAGTTGATGGAAGCGCTTCCCGAAGTCGCCGGCGAATATCGCGATCGTTACGGGGTCGATCACTTTCTGAAAGGCCTTAACGATGGCGTAGACCTGCGAATTGCGGAGGTTTTTGAACCAACCTGCACGATCTGTGGATTGACTTCTGGATATCAAGGACCTGGATCAAAAACCGTTCTGCCGGCCCGCGCCTCCGCTAAAGTCGATTTCCGTCTAGTTCCCGATCAATTTCCTCAAGATGTTCTAAAACAATTACGCGCTCACTTGGACGCCGAAGGATTTGCCGATATTCAAATTAATTTCCTTGGCGGGGAACCACCTGCGCGTACAGATCCCGATGATCCATTTGTTGATTTGGTGGTGAAGACAGCCGAGCCCGTATATGGACAACCGATGCAGCTTGTGCCTATGGTTGGAGGATCTGGTCCAAACTATCCATTTGTAAATTTGTTAAAGCTGCCCGTGGTAACCGCCGGCGCAGGTTACCCAGGTACGCTCGCTCACGCTCCAAACGAAAATATTCGCCTTGATCTTTACCAGATGCATGCCAAACATATGGTGCGGATTTTGCAGGCTTTCGCTGAGATGGCATAATTCGCGAAATTCTCGGGATTATAACGACAAAATATTGCACACCGTAATCACAACCAGGAGGTTTTTATGCTTGTTGGCGAGAGAATGTCTTCTCCCGTAATCACAATCTCACCAGATCTACCAATCATTGATGCACTTGGATTGATGAAACATGAAAAGATCCGCAGGACGCCAGTTGTCAAAGATGGTATGCTGGTTGGTATCGTTTCAGATAAAGATCTACTCAACGCTTCGCCATCCCCAGCTGCCTCACTCAGTGTTTGGGAAATCAACTATTTAATGAGTAAGATCACAATCCGTGAGGTGATGACAAAAAATGTTTTAACTGTCATGGTAGACACGCCTATCGAAGAAGCCGCACGGATAATGGCGGATAATAAGATTGGCGGTCTGCCGGTGATTAAGGATGATGAGATCGTTGGGATTATCACTGAAACCGATTTATTTAAGGTCTTCCTCGAACTGATGGGTGCCCGCGAAGAAGGGGTCCGCGTTACCGCTTATATCCCCGAGCAGCGTGGAGTGCTTGCCAGGTTGACACAGGCAATCGCCGGCGCGGGCGGCAACTTTATCGCCTTCGGACAATTTCATGGTGAAGATAAAACGAATTGGTTGTTAACTTTCAAGGTAGAAGGCTTGACCGAGCAAAAAGTCAAAGAAATCATTGAGCCTATTGTCTTGAAAATAAGTGATATTCGTACATGGTCGAAGTGAGCTATACGTTTCCAGGAATCAAAAAACTACCTGACGGTAGTTTTTTGATTCCCATTCTAAGGCATTCGCTCAGCTATATGAACTAAGAGCGCTCTTAATAGTAGCGTATCTTCGCGAGCCCGATGCGTATTGGGGATGGGTATCCCACTGCGGCGACAAGCGACTTCTAGCGTTACCCAGCGTGTGGAACCAATAAAATCTGCATAAAGCTTCATCACATCAAATATCCGCGCAGTTTGAAGGCCGCCGTTTATTCCATGAATAAGATGAGACTGCCTGACCATGCGCAGATCAAAATCAGCGTTATAGATCCCTATGTAATGTCCTGTAACTGCCTGTGTTACATTTGTCCAAACCTCTGGCCAGGTTGGAGCATTTTTCACCATATCATCGGTTATTCCATGGATCCTGATAGCGTCTGCTGGTATTTGGCGGGTAGGCTTTACCAGCGTGTCCAAAATTATTCCCCCATCCTGATCGACAACACTGATTTCAACAATTTCTGCCGAAGGGTCTAACCCTGTTGTCTCTGTATCTAAAAAAACTGGCCGTACGGCCAGATATTCTCGTGCTTTTAAAATGGCAGATTTGCGTGATATTGCCACAATCAGCAACCAGCTTATTGAGTAATTTGTAGGACCATCTGCAGCCCATCCTCGTGGATCTGGAGCGATTGGAAACTCACCTGGCCACGGATATTTGCGGATGCGTTAATAAAATCATTGGTAATCAATTCTGCAATCTTATCTAGAATAGGTTGATCGAGAACCAACCCATCCATCTCAACATTTAAGATTTCTGCTTTGAGCTGACCTTGATCAGCCTTTAGGGATATATCGTAAGCGCCGGTTAGTTCGGTACCACTCGGCTTGCGGTAGGACATGAAGACCCGCATCATGCCATCTTGCATATCAACACTTTGCACTTGAAACGGTAGCTCCTGGATAGCTGCAGCTTCCTGGATTACTTCATTAATATTTGTTTCCTTCAAGTTTATCGTAATTTCACGATTACTCGATGTACAGGCGCTGATTGCTAAAACGACAACGACACCGATAAGCCCAATCCAGGCTCTTTTATTGACTACTTTCATAATCCCGGCTCCACATCCCATTTTCCGTAAAATCGAAAAGGAATTTTCTAAGGATAACGTTCGTAATGTTAAACGGAAAATCTTGCCGAGTATAACAAAATAAAGCATTAATAATACGTTTAAACGTGTTGTACTTTTCGGATAGGTTCAAGAAAGATTCGCGTCCGGTCGTCTTGAGGATGAAAAAATATTTGATCCGGCGTCCCATCCTCAACAATAACCCCTTGATCGACATAGATTATTCGATCAGCTACGTCATTCGCAAAACCCATTTCGTGGGTTACGATAACCATTGTCGTACCTTCGAAAGCGAGCGTCTTCATCACATCCAGAACTTCACCGATCAATTCAGGGTCTAATGCAGAGGTAGGTTCATCGAACAACATTACCTTTGGCTCCATAGCCAGCGCGCGCGCAATGGCTACGCGCTGTTTTTGACCACCAGACAATCGAATGGGATGGACATCTCGCTTCTCAAGCAACCCAACCTTGACTAAATATTTTTCGCCAATCGCAATGGCTTGATCCTTTGGGATTTTCTTTACAGTAACCAAGCCTTCGATGACATTATCGATCACCGTCATATGTGGGAAAAGGTTGAACTCCTGAAATACCATACCAGTCGCTAAACGTAAGAATAGGATATCTTCATCCTTAATATTCTTACCAGGTGCGCTAACCACCGAATCACCGGCGATTGTAATTTTTCCAGAAGATGGGCGCTCTAGGAAATTTAGGCAGCGAAGTAAAGTGCTCTTGCCAGAGCCGCTTCGCCCGATAATCACGAGAACTTCGCGTTCTTTTACAGTAAATGTAATCCCTTTGAGGACATGCAAAGTCCCAAACCATTTATGCAAATCCTCGACCTGAATAATTGAATTATCGTTCATATGCCCTCGCCAGGTTTTTCTCCAGGCGCCCCTCCAGCCAGGAAGAAACAATCGTAAGGATCCAATACATCAGCGCTGCTAGAATAAACATTTCCATAAATTTGCTGTCTACCCGAGCCAATCGATTCGCTCGATAGGTAATTTCCCATAAACCCATGAAGGATACCAGTGAAGAGTCTTTCTGCATCGCAATAAACTGGTTGCCGATGTCGGGAATGATAATCCGCACTGCTTGGGGCAAGATGACCCTGCGTAGAGTCTGTGATTGCGACATACCCATTGCTTCGGCTGCTTCACGCTGCCCATGATGGATAGATTGTAAGCCAGCCCGAAATATTTCAGTCATATACGCGCCATAATTGAGGCTCAAAGCTAAAATGCCGGATTGCAAGGCTGTCAAAGTAAATAAATCTGCCAAACCCGGGAAGCCAAGCGAGCGAAATTGATTGCCGATTTGAGGTAAGCCCAGGTAAATGATGTATATTTGAATCAGCAAAGGGGTACCGCGAATTATGGAAACGTAAAACCCCGTGATACCCTGAGCGATTGGATTCCTCGATAGCCGACCAAGCGCGCCAAAAAGAGCAAGCACGGCCGCGATCGTCACCGATATGAGAGAAATCAGGATGGTTAACCCTGCTCCGGCCAGGACAAACCGAAAATGGTCAAACATATAGGCTGGGTCAAAATCCAGGCTTACTAAAAATAAGCTCAAAATACCAAACAGGCAAATCCAGACGATAACAATTTTTATCGTATAGATCATTCCTTCGCGCCGCTCATGAGCCATGAGCGCCTGACCCATACTTTCGTCAGGATCGCCCGCTGAAGCTGGGGGTGGAATCGTTGCTTGAATAGCCATGGTTCATCTCCGGCTGGAATTAAAATTGGTGAGGCCCAGACCTGGGCCTCACCATAGAAAAACTGGGTTCAATTTATTTCGTGATCTGGTTGAGTGCTGCCCAATCAAATTTAGCCGCGGCGCTCGCCAAATCCAGGCCATAATACTGGTTGGATAGCTTGGCCAGGGTGCCGTCCGCATGCATCTGCACGATCAGCTTTGTCAGCTCATTAACGAAACCAATTGGATCCTTATCCGAGGATTTGTCCACTGCGGCGGCAAGGTATTCAAAAAAAACTGGATCTCCTAATTGCTTCAAGGGCAGGCCATCGCTGATAGCCCCAGCGCCCGTAGGAAGAGCCGTTAACACAGCATCCAATCGGACGCCATCTCCCAAGGCCAGGTCTTGCAAGGCATTGATATCCGTATCGTAACCTGTGAAAACCGGGTCTTTCACGACATAATCCATTTTTTCGCCGGGGATTTGGAGTGCGCCAGCCAGGAAAGCATCATAGGTGCAGCCAGCGCATGCGCCCACCTTCTTACCCGAGAGGTCTGCTGGCGTCTGGAAGGTTGTATTATCCTTGTGAATAAAAAACGCAGCCGGGGTTGTGTAATATGGCTGGCTGAAATAGAGTTTTTCCATTCGCTCAGGGGTTATGGTCATCGAACCCACGCTGACATCCCAGCGATTCGCCCAATTTCCACCCGTTATGAGCGTCCAATCCGGCGTCGTGAAGCAGACTTCAACTCCAAGGCGAGTGGCGAGCTCTTTAGCTACATCAATGTCAAAGCCCTGCAGCTCGGTCGAAGTCTGTTGGTCGCTGGCGCATTTGGTGTTCGTGGGACGTTGAGCGCCTTCAACGAGCTGAGATTGTGGTGGATAGGCAGGGTCCGAAGAGACCACGAGCGTGCCGCGTTCTTGGATTTCGGATAATTTATCCATTGGCGCGACGTTTTCTTCAGTTGTCGATTTTTGGGTGGATCCCCCACAGGCAGTTAGAATCAGACTCAAGAGCACAAGTAAACTAAGGGCGACAAAAAACTTTTTCACGGTATTCCTCCTAAAATTATATTGGCGAGATTTTCTACTGTGAATCAATGCCCCTTTCGTATTATCTTTATTAAGCTGCCTCCTTCCAGATGGAAATCACCGATTAATTTGTTTCTTGGGGAAATTCAAAACCAAATCTATTAATTATTATAGAACACGTCTATCCTATATGCAAGGAAATATACAAATAAATAAGATCAAATTTCTTAGTTGTGTTAAAACAATTGAGCTGCCGAGATTCCCGCAATCCAGCCTGTGGTCCAGGCAGCCTGAAAATTAAAACCACCTGTCAACCCATCGATATCGAGAAACTCTCCAGCAAAGTACAATCCAGGGCAGATCCGGCTTTCCATTGACTGAAAATTTACTTCCTTCAAGCTCACGCCACCGCAAGTAACAAATTCGTCTTTGAAGATCCCTCTACCATTGATTTGATACCGGCCAGAGCACAATTCTTTCGCCAGACGCTGGAGGTCGCTTTTGGAAAGCTCAGCCCAGGTGCGACTTGCGCTTATCTCACCGGCTGTTACCAGACGAGTCCATAGCCTTTCCGGAATATCTTTATATGCTGATCGCACACTGACCCATTTTCGGGGAAATGCTCCTTTGAATTCTCCCAGTTCAGCGACGATCTCATCATAATGACGAGGAGCTACCCAATTCACAAATAACCCGGCCTGATAGCCTTTTTGGCCTAACTCTCTGGCGCCCCAAGCAGATAGTTTTAGGACCGCCGGCCCACTTAGCCCCCAATGTGTAATTAACAATGGTCCGAAGGCAGTAAAATTATGCTTGGCCTTACTGGCAGATCCAGCATCTACATCCAGCCTTACTTCAGCCATCGGTACCGAGATTCCTGGCAAATCTATTAAGCGTGGGTCATTCATTTTGAACGTAAACAAAGATGGTAGCGGCGGAATGATGGTATGCCCCAGGTTTTTTGCCAGGGTGTAAGCTGTATTCGAACCGCCTCCTGGGGCCATCAATAACTTCCCGGCTCTCAGCCTATTTCCTCCTTCGAGGTATATTTCATAGGCATTTTCCATAGGCTCGACAGCTTCTACCGCTTGAGCTGTCAGAAGGTCAATATTTAATCGTTGGACTTCCCCCAAAAAACAATCGACGATTGTCTCAGAACGATTGGAAACGGGAAAAACGCGCCCATCCGGTTCAGTTTTTAAGCGGACATCGCGTGCACCAAACCAGGCTATCGTATCATAAGGTTGAAATCGAGAGAATGGGCCGCGTAATTCAAGGTTGCCTCGAGGATAGAATCCACATAACTCGGTCGGGTCAAAGCAAGCATGGGTGACATTGCAGCGCCCACCACCCGAAATTCTTACCTTACCCAAAGGGCGTACCCCTTTTTCGAGGATTACGACGCGCAAGCCGGGGCGCGCTTCAGCCGCAGCCATCGCTCCAAAAAAACCGGCTGCGCCGCCTCCCAGGATCGCAAAATCATAATGTGTCTTCATGCAATTGGGATTCCTGTAGCCCTAATCGGGTTTTTGTTTTGCTTCTTACGCGTTGAAGCAGGAGTGCTATCCTTCAACTTAATTCAAGAAGTAAAGTTAACCCACCTGACTACCAAAATCTTCGTATGGAGAAAAAATGAGGAGTGACCCCGTTGGGACTCGAACCCAAAACCTAAGCATTAAGAGTGCCTTGCTCTACCAATTGAGCTACGGGGCCAAGATTTAATACATTTTCAATGTTCAATCCGACGATACAAAGACGCCATAGGTAACAAGTCTACCTAACGTGGCTTACTTAGCACGCAAATTATACTCAAGATGTCCTTCTTGTCAATCCAGAGTTCTGTTTTATATTTCATCTTATAATTAAGCTGCATCTCGGAGGTTTATAGAATAGACTATGGCAAACACGAATTCGATTGTCGATGTAAAGGGAATTCAGGGTAGGGCACGCACAAGATCAAAACGCCCTCACTGGCTGCACCGTAATTCTTTGCGAAGGTGGAGCAACTGCGGGCGTTGACCAGCGCGGCGGCGCGCCAGGAACCCGCGAAACTGACGCCCTCCATCCGCTGCACCTGGTTAAGCAAGTGCATGCCGTTGTGCTCTGTGGTGGGTCAGCCTTTGGTCTGGAAGCGGCGAGTGGTGTGGTAACCTACCTCGAGGAGCGAGGCGTCGGTTTTGACGTTGGCATTGCGCGAGTCCCGATCGTACCAGCCGCTGTGCTTTTTGATTTAGGAATCGGCAGCTCGAAGATCCGCCCGGATGCTGTTATGGGTTACCAGGCATGCCTTAACGCTAGCACGAAACCACCTCAAGAAGGCAATTATGGCGCCGGTTGCGGGGCAAGTGTTGGCAAAATTCTCGGAATGGACCACGCAATGAAATCGGGTATTGGCAGCGCAAGCATCGCCCTTGGGGATGGGGTGGTCGTAGGCGCCCTGGCAGCTGTCAATGCTTTCGGTGATGTGATTGATCCAAGATCGGGCCAAATAATCGCAGGGGCGAGGCGAAATCGGGAATTGGAATTTGATTTCGGCGATTCGAATTTTTTAGATTCTCTACAAGGCATGCGTGGTATGCTGAATGGCAAGAAGCTAGAGTTCGGTCGACCGGAAAACACAGTCATCGGGGTGATTGCCACAAATGCCGGGTTGGATAAGGAGCACATCAATTTTGTGGCTATGATGGCCCAAGATGGCCTGGCGCGCGCAATTCGACCGGCGCATACGCTGCTAGACGGTGATACGATCTTTGCATTATCCACAGGCAAGAAAAAAGCAGATGTTAATCTCATTGGAGCCTTTGCCGCCGAAGTCTTCGCACAAGCCGTAATCAACGCAGTTCGAGCAGCAAGACCTGCGGGCGGTTTACCCGGCCTGGGGCAAGATTAAGTTTCTATTTACGGACGACGACCTTCCGGTAAATATTCGCCGGCGGCTGAGATATTCCATCCACCTCCAGCAAATTTTCCACGCGAATTCCAAATAATTGCTCGTTTTCACATAAATAAGGCTCAATCAAATCCCAATCTTCTTGGGTAAGCGGGGTGAACATGCCCCCATTCAGTTGATCCTGGCTAATTTTCCGGTGAGGATCGCGCATGTACACTGCCCCACCGGATGCCAGGGATAACAAGTTCCCTCCTGGAAATGGGCTTTCCAGCTCTCGGATTTTTCCGGAATCATCCACTTGAATCCCATTGAGCACGACAAACCCTCCCCCATTCAATGGATCGCCAGCCATGAAAGACTCAGCCAGGTAATCAAGACAGGTTCCATTAATAATTGCACGAGGTTTCCCCACGGCATTAATCAGTGGACGACCAGCCACAGAACCCAGCACGTATATTTCACCGCCTTTTGCCCCATAGAGAAAAGTCTGCCCTGCATCTCCATGTATAACGAGTTTCCCCATTTTCAGTATTTGCCCAAGCTGATCTTGACCATCGCCATGGATAGTCACCTGTGCTCCATCCAGCCCTGAAGCACAATAATCGCCTACATCCCCATAAAGATCCAGGATTATCCCAGAGCTATCCGGACCTAGTCCGCTGCCAGCAAAACGACCGCCTCGCAAATTGTAAACAATTACCTTGCGCCAGCCTGATTTCACTGCGCGAACAATCCACCTCGCTACGGCCTCATCCCCTTCGGCTGGAAACCCGAGCGCGTCAATAACACATTGCAATGTGTTATTGACGCGCTGCCCATAAACATCATATTCAGAAACTAAAGTCTTTAAACTAGCGCGTGTATCCCAGGTGAACCTGGCTGCAGGTAAATCAAATGAATTGTCAGATTCCAAAATGCGTGCGGCAAAATCATGATCGAAAGATGGGACTCGATTCAATAGATGATTTATTTCCGCATCGACAATGTTCATGATCGATGCCCTCTTTTTCCAACCGGTATTATAACGACGATCCCGCATCAAATTCAGCATATTCAACGTAAAGCCCCATTGCCCTGCGCCGCGCTGGGCGAAAGAGCTCAACCAATCCATTCCCCAGGCGAATTCATTCCAGGAAGATTTTGCAATACGCTGCTGTAACCAATTCCAGAAGGTCATTACACCGCCATCGTCAAAGGCGTGGAGGGCAGCTCTTTGCCATGATTCCTGCACCTCAGGAGAAATGTCAGAAAAATCAATTCGTGTTTTGTCGAAATGTTGTTTGGAGCGATCCAGAGTGACAGTTCGACCAAACTTGTCTTCACAAATTAGATTCGCTTCGCAGTACTGATCTTTGCTTTGAGCTACCTGGACTGTAAATCGAAAAGCGCCTCCATCTGTATGCGATCCTCCGCGGGCCACCCAGGACCGATCGGGGACCGATTGAAACCGTGGATCTTCGGAGGAAAGTGAACGCAGGCAAGCATGTATCGCCTGACGTTCCGAAGCTATCAAGCCAATTTGTACAGTCTCGGCCGGGGTATGGTTCTCATATAAGGCAAAAACTTGAGGACGGAGCATGCTGGTATCCGTTATCCCAAGCAGTTCAAAACGATCTCTTACTTCCAGACCCTCTGCTGGAGAATCCACTTCTCCTAACGATCGAGCGATAATGAAAAACCAGGGTCCATCCGGTGAACCATGAATATGGGTTCGCTGCACAGCCTCGTAGATTATCTTCTTTGTTTCTGGGAGCTGTTCAAAATCGAACTCCCGCGTAGGCGCCATGGCCTCAAGAGTAATTTCCAACGGATATCCATATACCCGATCCCACAAGTCAAATAACTGCACACTCACCTCGGTATCCGTCAGAAATAATTGCCCGATATTCCTTTGACGCAAGTATTCACAGACGGAATGATAATTCGCGAAATCTCCGTTATGCACCAATGCCTCGTTTAATCCGATGAATGGATGCGCGCCGCCTGGATGCCACACTCTTCCTTTTGTTGGATAACGCTGGTGAGCAATCCAGACATGCGCGGTTTGATTTTTGAGGCAGTAATATTCAACGACATCTTCAGCGTATCCTACAATCTTCAATACCGATAAATTTCGCCCATGACTGAGCACAAAAGCTCGCTTTTCTCCCAGGCTGGAATAAAATTGGCGATTTAGCTTGTAAGAGTTCTGATAGACAAATTCATCTTCCAAAGCCCGCAGAGGAAGATCTAAAAGGCCTTTTTCAGTGGCGAACTGGGCTAAAGCATGCTCCTTTACCCGCACAAAGTACCGCCAAATATCTGGAGGTCGAACAGGCAGTCCAGAAATCTCCCGGTAATCGTCAAGATGCTCTACTTCATAGGCTTGGGAAATTTCAAATACAGGATTAAAGAATTGATTTTCAATTTCCCTGCGTGCCTGGTTATCAAGCAGGGCTATTTGCACAAGGTAATGACTCCGCAATGTCCCCGGATCAACCTTTACCTGAACGGGGTTTAAGCCAGCCATCGCAATCCCACCCCCCTTGCCATTGCCTCGATTGTGCATCTGGCGGGAAGCGCTCAGCACATGACGCCCAGGCACTGGTATATTCGCAGCGAGACCAAGCACACCACAACCGCCTTCGGCAGCATCATCCGTTTTTCGGATTTCGGTTAATTCGGGCATCAAGCTCTTACGAGCTCGAATGATTTGCTCAGCAAAACGATTAGTCATTAAATCCTCCCTGAAATCCTTTAATCGTTCCCTGATATAGGGGCCATCTTGGGATCAACACCTGGTTCTTTCTTTGCCGATTTAGAGGTATTGATCAAAATTACAGAACTGATCACAATTGTGGCTGAGATTAAAATGTGCGAGGTGAGGATCTCTCCCGCGAATAGACTGCCCAAAAGAATGGCTACCATCGGGTTTACATAAGCATAAGTGGAAACCAATGGCGTGGGGGCGTTTCGCAAAAGCCAGGTATAGGCCGAATAACCCACCAAAGCACCGAAGAAGATCAGGTAGATTAAGGACAAGATCGAGCGCGGTGAAATTGCACCAGGATCAAGGCGCGCCCATTCTCCTGTGACTGTACCAAGGGCCAATAATCCTGCCCCGCCGGCTAACATCTCCATCCCTGTGCCCAGCAAAGGCGAATCGGGTAAACGGGCGCTGCGGCTGTATAAAGAACCTACTGCCCATAAAAATGCTGCTAACAAGAGTGATAAAACTCCCCACATGTCTAAGGATTGCGAGGACCCTGCCATATTCCATGGGCTGATCAGGATGATGATTTCTATGAACCCGATGATCACGCCTGACCAAGTTTGCAGATTGGCCTTTCTTCCACCTGGGCGAAGAGCATCGATAGTAACCATCCAGATCGGAGTAGATCCAACGATTAGCGCGGCGATTCCAGAGGCCACACGCTGTTCCGCCCAAACGACATTTCCATTACCCCCTAGCAGCAGCAAAGACCCAACGATCGCAGCAGATCGCCATTCGAAACGCTTGGGATGCTTATCGCCTGCCAAACGCCTCCAAACATACAGAATTCCACCTGCAATTAGAAAACGAACTCCAGCCATCAAAAACGGGGGCATACTTTCTACTGCAAAGCGAATTGCCAGGTAGGTCGAACCCCAAACAATGTAGACCGTGATCAGAGCAAACCAAATTCGTGTTTTCAAGGAGTCACCTCAATAAACCTGTGGGCCGCCTCCCAGCCAAGCAGCGCTTTTTTGCGAGCTGTGCCATAACGGTAATTACCAAATTCGCCCACTTTTCTGATTACCCGGTGGCAAGGGATCAATACTGGCACTGGGTTTCGTCCAACTGCATTTCCTACAGCTCTCGAAGAGCCAGGTTTCCCTACCGCTTTAGCCAGGTCCTCATATGAAACCATAGATCCTTGAGGAATTGCCAGAAGAGCCTCCCAAACCTTCAATTGAAAATTTGTCCCTTGCAAATGAAGTTTAACTTTTTCACCCGATCTAGTTCCCGGGCTTAAGAACAAGGATTGATCTAGCTCTTGACCGAGGTCTGTCCGATGTTCAAAATGTGCATTCGGCCAATGCGAGAGGACTTCCTGAAAGGCCAGCGAGTGATTCTGGTTATCTACAAAGGCAAGGTAGCAAATTCCTCGTTCGGTCCTGGCAATCAGGCATTCGCCAAATAGGCTAGGATAAAAATCGTAGGATATCCGCAATCCTTGGCCGCGTTGTTTGTATTCTCCTGGGGTAACTGCCTCGGTCGCGACGAATAAATCATGAAGTCTGCCTGGGCCAGATAAACCACTGGAATAGGACGCCTCTAATATGCTTGCTGACTCTTCCAGCATTTTCTTGGCGTACTCTTTGGTCAAGTATTGCAGAAAACGCTTTGGGCTGATTCCTGCCCATAAGGTGAACAGACGTTGAAAATGAAATTCGCTCAAGCCAATGCTTGCGGCGATCTCGTTAAGGCTAGGCTGGCGCTGGAAGTTGCGTTCAACGAATTGGATTGCCTGGGCTATTATTTGGTAATCTTCGCAAATTTTTAAATATTGATCCGTTGTCTGATCCATTTTGAACACTCCTCGAAGTACTCTTGCGCGAATTCACTCTGAAAGGCCAATTCGTTAAATTATATTGCTCGCTTAATGTGTGCGCCACCCGATTCTTGCTCATTCGTACCGCGATTCAATCGAGATAAACCAACAAGTCACTTCGACCGCGCAACTCGGCGATGGCATGCATTCCAAGCCTATCCAGGATCCCAGCGAGCTGCCACAACCAGCTTGTGTATAGGTTGACTATCTGCATAAAACCGACATCGGAATTTACCTTTTTTGCCTGTTCGGGATCAGTGGTTGTGATCCCGAAAGGACAACCCAATCCTTTTTCGCATGAAGCAATTCGGATACACCCAAGAGCGACAAGCTCCGCCGTCCCCAAGACAGCTCCATCCGCTCCCAGGGCAATCGCCTTGGCAACATCATAAGCCGAACGTAGACCACCAGAAGCCATTAAGGTGATTTCATCTCGAATGCCCTCAGCCTGGAGAAAGCGATGAACCTTTGGGATCGCATACTCGATTGGCATTGCGATATTTTTCTTGGCAATCTCAGGCGCTGCACCGGTTCCACCGTAGGCGCCGTCAAGATGAACAATATGGGCGCCAGCATAATAGGAGCCAACTGCTACCATGTCGACATCCGTCGGCGTCGAGACCTTGACACTGATCAGGGCGCTTGGGTTTGTGTGGAGCAGCCAATCGACATGTTTTTTATGATCTTCCACTGAATAAACGCTGTGGAAAGGAAACGGGGAAAATAAGGATGTCCCCTGAACAGCTTCACGGAGACCGGCGACAGAGGCAGTGTTTTTTCCACCTAACAAATGACCACCCAACCCAGGTTTTGCCCCTTGTGCATATTTAATCTCGATTAACGGTGCGCGTTGGATCGATGCCTCGCTTATTCCAAACAATCCGGTGGCTACCTGTGTAATGATATGGCTGGCGTAAGGTTCTAATTCGATGGGATAACCACCTTCGCCAGTGGAGAAAAGAGTTCCCATGTGTTGCGCTGCGCGAGCGCGCGCCAACATGACTGGCAAACTGATACTGCCATAAGACATTCCGGCTCCGTACCAGGGTACCGGTAGTATTAACGAAGGGCGGGTCGAATCACGCCGGTTTAACAGAATTGAAAAATCAAAATCAACCGGGTTGCCCTGGATTACCTCATGTGGATCTTGATCGAGCTCGAAAGCAAAAGCAAGGCGATCAAAGCCGCCATCTGAAGCGCCAATCCGGTATTCGAGATCTGCGCTCGGGGGGCAACCGGTTTTTGCTTGCTGCTGGGTAGATAAGAGCAACGAGGTAGGCCAGCGATAGTCTCCTTCTCCGCCGACAGGCTGAGGCAGACGTTTATAGCAAGCAAGGGGTTGGCTGCCTCCGAGCAGCACTCGGAATTGATTTTCTTCGGCTTTGTACGAGATTGTCCTTCCGATTTCACCACGCAGGCGGCGGATTTCCCTCATACCCATCGCACCTAAGACTTCCAACAACTGATCTCTCCAGGCGCCCATTAAATTCACCAGCCGCCTGGAGCCCCACTCTGGATCGAGCGCTTCCTTTTCAACCAGGCAGTGATTTTTATCTGCCCATAACGCACAACCCCAGCCAATTTGCATTACAATATCAATCGCAACCAGATCAGCTCCAAAAGCAATTGCCTTCGCTACGTGTTCAGCCGCGGCAATCCCTCCGCTAACGATGATCGTTACCTGATCGCGCAAGGCCAATTTTACTAACGCCTGGTGAATCTCATACAAACTTTCCACCAAATACCGGCCATCATCATCCTGTCCCACCTCGTTAGCAAAAAGGTGGATTACCGGAATACCAGTTTGCGCAAATTGGATCGCAGCGCTCGAGACAGACTGTGACAGCGAACACCTACCCCCAATAACTGCCTCTGGCCAACGCAGCTTTGTTTTATTCCACAGCGAACAAACCTCTGCAGCGCTTTCACCCTCGAGTTCCACATAACATGGCAGAAATGAATCCGGAACAGCATTAAAAGTATATTCTGACAGTCGCACACCAATCCATGGCTCGTATTCAGCCAGGTCGTCCTCATATTCTTCAGCAAGAATAACAGCCAGGGTATTTAGCTCGGCTGCTGCTTTCGCCATTGCCAGGAGTGCACCGCGACCTGGCAGCGGTATAACCAGGGGTCCGAGAAGGATCGGAAGGGGAAGTTGTATGGATTTCGGTAAACCTGTTTTGAGAACGCCTTGGGAATCAAATTCCAGACGCAAAACGCTGCCACCTAAATCCACCTGGGTCGATATAGACTCGCGTCCATGGATACCATCGCGAGTTGGTCGGACGATTTCGCTCATATCCAACCAGATCCCTTCAAAACCGGCTCCAGCAAATTTCCCGCCATAACCAGCTCCCGATATTGGAATCTGACCTGTTTCAGCCTGAAACCAGGTCTGGCTGATAATTTCAGCAGTCCAATAGGGGTCCCCGTGTTGTACGGTTCCAGGAAAAACCTTATGCCCAAACTTCACATAGGCATCTGATTTATCTAGGTGAAATTGCACAGGATAGCCACCGGGGGGTGGGGCAGCCAGATGGGTTTCAATTTGATAACGAATCTTCGCTGACATTCTAACCTCATACCCAATTAATTAACAAAAAAAGGCACGCCAAGCGTGCCTACATAATGCAAAATAAAATCCTTCTCAGATGGAAGCACCCTCAAATAACCCTATACCAGGAAAACCAATTACCTGGCAGCTACCTTAAAGCGCATTGTCAGCTCGGTCACCCGAGCAGGTTTGGCGCTTCAAATCACATGAGGGTAAACACGGGACATAGCGGTTATCAAGACAGCGTGGCCGGACGTGGCCACGCTGTCAAGGTATCACGAAACTAAGCCTAATCTCCTGCCGGACTAGCCGCTTTTAGCTTTGGAGCTGATTTCTTGCTCTGTCGAATACTCCAAATCACCGCGCCTACCAGGGCAAAAACAACGACCCAACCTACCCACCCTAGATCGGTGTATTTTACCAGGATTGGAGCAGCGAGCAGGGAGACCAGGTTTACTACCTTAATCATCGGGTTTAAGGCTGGACCCGCGGTATCTTTAAGGGGATCGCCTACCGTGTCGCCTACCACACCAGCTTTATGCCGTTCTGAACCCTTGCCGGTATTGTCCGCCAGGCTTCGGGGCTCATCTTCGATTGACTTTTTGGCATTATCCCAGGCGCCGCCAGTATTGGCCATAAATACTGCCAAGAGCTGCCCGCTCAAGATGACGCCAGCCAGAAAACCACCGAGAGCTTCGACGCCAAGAACCAAACCAATTACCAGCGGTGTGATCACCGAGAATGTGGCCAGAGGGATCAATTCTTTCTGCGCAGAGGTCGTAGAGATCGATACAACCCGGGCATAATCCGGTTGAACTGTTCCTTCCCAAACACCCGGAATGCGGAATTGGCGTCGAACTTCCATTACGATCTGCCCAGCAGCCCGGCTGACTGCCCGGATCGAAAGGGAGCTAAATAACCAGGGCAGCGCACCGCCAATCAACAAACCAATAAATACTTGCGTTTCGGAAACGCGGATGGAATCTAAGCGGGTCATTCCCAGGGCGGCCTGGACCCGTCCGACATCGGTAATATAGGATGCAAACAAGCTCACCGCGGCGATGACAGCTGAAGCAATTGCTACACCTTTGGTAATGGCCTTGGTGGTATTTCCCACCGCATCCAGGTCAGCCATGATCTGGCGCGCCTCGCGGGTTTTTTCATCATCCAGATCATGCCAGGCCATCTCGCCTATCCCGTTTGCATTATCTGATATTGGACCGTAGGAATCCATTGCCACATTGTTGCCAGTATGACTGAGCATACCAATACCGATCATCGCCACGCCATATAAAATATATGTAGAGCCTTGATCCTGGTAAAGCAACACGGCAAAGATGAAACTAATTGTGATCACAAGCAGCGCCCATACGCTTGACTCCATACCGACCGATAAACCGGAAAGGATTGTCGTGGCTGGACCCGTTTCGGTAGAATCGACAATTTCTCTGACTGGCGGCTTTTTCGTTGAGGTGAAGTATGATGTCAATGGGTTGAAAACGACTGCTAATCCCACGCCAAGTGCAGTCAAGACTGCCAGTTTCCAATCGCCGCCATACAGAATGGCTACGACAAAAGCCCAAAAGACGGTGTTTAACGAGGAAACCTCGTAAGAACGAAACATGGACTCTTCGGCATCGTGGGCGCGCAAGAATTTGATCGGGAATTTTTCCCATATAGGCACGGTAAAAGTTCCCAAGATCGAGCTGATCACACCGATCCCACGGATAATGAGTGGATAGACGATCCATTTTAAGTTGTGGGTAGGGTCAAGCGACACCAGCGCTAAGCCTAGAATTAAGGCTGACACAATCGTAACTTCATAACTTTCGAAAATATCGGCAGCCATCCCGGCGCAATCGCCAACATTGTCCCCTACCAGGTCGGCAATCACCGCGGCATTGCGAGGATCATCTTCTGGGATATCTTTCTCGACCTTCCCAACCAGATCAGCGCCGACATCGGCAGCCTTGGTGTAAATACCGCCGCCGACGCGCATAAACAATGCGACCAGGGTGCCGCCAAAACCAAATCCAAGCAGCGCATCTGGCGCAGCCCTACCGAAGATGATAAATATGATTGTGCCACCGAGTAAACCAAGGCCATCTGTTAACATTCCGGTAACTGTCCCGGCGTAATATGCAATCGATAACGCCTCGTTAAAACCGCGTCGAGAAGCCGAAGCCACGCGAACATTCGCCTGGATCGCCATCCGCATTCCAAGCTGCCCAACCAAGAGTGAGAAAGTTGCCCCTAGGATGAAAGCGACAGTTCTTCCAAATGCAATCGTTATAGTTGTATTATTGGGGAATTCCGCCACCGCTTCGGGTGTAGGTGGAACGATATAGACGCTTAAAAACAAAGCCACCGCAAGTAAGGCGATGGCTGGCAAAATTGTTTTTAATTGCCTACCCAGGTAGCTCTCTGCACCAATCCGGATTGCATTCCAAACCTTCTGCATTTCCGGAGTGCCTTTGTCTTTCTTCATGACCGTGCCGCGCAACAGCCATGCATAAATAAGACTGATGATAGCCGTGACGACGACTCCAATGATGGCGATCTGTTCGAAATCATTCAAGCCATGTCTCGCTAGTCCGAATAGGTCCATTGTATCTCCTTATATGAGTTCATCCGACTTTAGTCTTCTATCCAAAACCGAATATCCGGAACAATTAATTCCGACCCTCTTGGGTTCTAAGCTGGTTACAATTGACGTCACCCAGGCAGACGACGTACGATTGGCATCTATTGCGTTGTTTTCAATGAGATCATTGGAAAATATAAGGTTAGAGAATAAGTCCTTTCTAAAAAAGTCAGGATGATTATTTCCACAAATCTGTTTGCCTGGGCTGAAGCCAATCTTTCGATGACTTTCTTTACTCATTAGAACTTCATTATTTTAGACGAGTTTTCGATGATTGGCAAGAAGTTCCTTAAATAATTTGTCAGACATTTGACATAGCTTCTTTTTTTTGATAAACTATCAAATGTCAGACAATTAAAAAGACTTTAGATCATTTTCAAACAGGATAATTAACCAATGTCTAGCCTGCTTGTCCGCCATGCTGACGTTCTGGTTACAATGGATACCCAACGGCGCGAAATTCCGGATGGTGGGATCTTTGTTCGTGACGGGTTTATCGAACAAGTTGGCCCTTCAAGTGAATTGCCAATAGCTGCCGATGAAATACTTGATATGACCGGCCATATTGTCCTGCCTGGTCTAATCAATACTCACCATCATTTCTATCAAACTTTAACAAGAGCCGTTACAGCCGCTCAGGATGCCAATTTATTTAATTGGCTGAAAACCCTATACCCGATTTGGGGACGGTTGACGCCTGAAGATATTCGCGTCTCCACCCAAACTGCCCTTGCTGAATTAGCTCTTTCGGGATGTACAACAGCCTCAGATCATCTTTATATCTTTCCAAACGGCTCCCAACTGGATGATGAAATTTTTGCGGCCCAGGAAGTTGGTTTACGGTTGCATGCTTCGCGTGGATCGATGAGCCTGGGGGAAAGCAAGGGAGGGCTTCCTCCCGATAAAGTGGTTGAAGATGAAAATTTCATTCTGAAAGACTCGCAGCGGTTAATCGAAACATATCACGATCCCAATCCGGGGGCGATGACCCAGGTGGTTTTAGCACCTTGTTCACCCTTTAGCGTCACCACAGAACTGATGCGCCAAAGCGCGTCCTTAGCCAGGGAATATGGTGTGCATCTGCATACCCACCTGGCTGAAACACAGGATGAAGAGGCTTTCTGTGTAGCCAGGTTCGGATTTCGACCAGTACCCTATATGGAGGTTGTCAATTGGCTTGGCCAGGATGTCTGGTTTGCTCATTCGGTTCACGTTCGTAACGAAGAAATTGAAATCTATCGCCAAACTGGCTGTGGAGTCGCCCATTGTCCTACGTCCAACATGCGCCTGGCCTCGGGCATCGCCCCGGTAATCCAAATGCTGAAAGCCGGTGTGAAGGTCGGTTTAGGAGTAGATGGATCGGCAAGCAATGATGGTTCTCACATGTTGGCAGAAGTTCGCCAGGCAATGCTGCTGGCGCGACTTAATGCTGCCTTGGGAGGGGCGTCTCTATCAAATGATGCGGCACCGGCTTTGATGACCGCCCGGCAGGCTTTAGAAATTGCAACAGTCGGCAGCGCTGCTGTACTTGGACGAGATGATCTTGGATCCCTGGCGGTTGGCAAATGCGCAGATTTCTTCTCGGTCAAACTAAACCAATTGGACTTTGCCGGCGCTCTCCATGATCCGGTAGCAGCTCTGGTTTTTTGTGCCCCTGTTCATGCTGATTTTACAGTTGTGGGCGGGAACCTCATCATAAAAGATGGTCACTTTGTCAATCTAGATCTTCCAAAACTCGTTTCTCGGCATAACCAGGCCGCGAGACGATTGGTTAATGGCTAATCCGGGAATATCCAGATGAAATTACCTCCATTCGCAATCGTAAGCCAGGAACTTGTTGATGTCGCGATGGGGCGAAAGCCGGCCGATCTGGTCATTCAAGGTGGAATGTGGGTGTGTGTGCAATCTGGGGAGATCATCCCTGGGACCGATATTGCGATCTCCGGGGAGCGTATCGCATACGTTGGTCCGGATGCCTCTCATTGTATCGGTCAAGACACTTTACTCATCAGGGCTGACGGACGCTATTTGTTACCGGGCTTGGTAGATGGTCACATGCATGTAGAGTCTGGTATGTTGACCGTAACCGAGTTTGTTCGTGCGGTAATCCCCCATGGAACCACGAGTATGTTCATCGATCCCCACGAAATTGCCAATGTATTCGGCATGCGCGGCGTTAAACTGATGGTCGATGAGGCGGCTCAACAGCCAATTCACGTATGGGTGCAAATGCCCTCGTGTGTTCCATCCGCCCCGGGTTTTGAGACGCCCGGAGCAACAATCGATCCAGATGATGTAGCCCAGGCCATGCAGTGGGATGGTATTATCGGATTAGGGGAAATGATGAATTTCCCTGGAGTCATCAATAACGATACCAAGCTGCACAGTGAAATGGCGTACACCCGAGCTGCAGGAAAAATAATCGGCGGGCACTATCCATCTCCTGATCTCGGTCTGCCCTTCCATGGGTATGTTGCTGGCGGCGCAGCGGACGACCATGAGGGAACTCGCCCAGAGGATGCTGCCGCCCGTGTCCGCCAGGGAATGAAGGCCATGCTTCGCTTTGGCTCGGCCTGGCACGACGTTGCCGAAGGCGCCAAGGCGATTTCCCAGCTTGGCATAGATTCGCGCCATTTCATCTTATGCACCGATGACTGCCACTGCCAAACTTTGGTGGAGGAAGGGCATGTGAACAGGGCGGTTCAACAAGCAATTGCTAATGGGATTGAGCCAATTACTGCCATACAAATGACCACGCTCAACCCCGCTGAACATTTCGGCGTTTCTCAAGACATAGGGATGATTGCACCCGGTCGTTTCGCGGATATCCTGATTGTTGCCGATGTACAGAAAATTGTCCCAGATCTCGTTATTGCTCGAGGAAAGATCGCTGCGGAAAACGGTAAACTGACCATAACATCCAGAGAATATGTCTTTCCAGATTGGGCGCTCCATTCTGTAAAATTGCCGCGTCTTTTAGTCGCAAATGATTTTCGCTTACTGGTGGAGAGCCAAATATCTGATAATCGCCCAGAGGTCATGGTAAATGTCATTGGCGTCATTGAAAATCAGGCGCCCACTCGCCATCTAAAGATCCAAATACCCGTTCAAAATGGCGAAATCAGAACCGATCCTAAAAGAGATTTGGCCAAGATTGCCCTGGTGGATCGACATCATGGAACCGGAAAGGTGCAAGTGGGTCTGGTTTCGGGGTTCGGCCTCAATGAATATTGTGCAATCGGCTCAACGGTAGCACACGATTGCCATCAAATGATCCTCGTCGGTTCGTCAGACGAAGATATCGCCATGGCCGGGAACGAGTTGATGAATATGGGCGGTGGGCAGGTAGTAATCCAGAATGGAAAAGTTATCGCCAGGCTTTTCTTACCCATAGCAGGATTGATGTCTGATAAGGACGCCAAAACTGTCGCTATGCAAACTTCCACTATCCTAGAAGGGTTTAGAAGCTGCGGCTGTATGCTCAACAATCCAAATATGCAGCTCAGTTTGCTTGCTTTGGTTGTTATCCCAGAGTTGCGAATATCCGATTTAGGGCTCGTAGATGTAAATAATTTTACATTCATCCCAGTAATCGAATAAAATCGAATTTTAAAAATTGCCTTAAAAAGATACAAAACCATGCCAAATCCATCCATCTCTCAAAAGCTCCACGAGCAGCTTGTGGTCGTGATCGCTGACACTCCGCCCGGAGGTCGCCTGCCTTCCGAGCCTGCCCTTGCAACACAATTAGGCGTATCTCGAGCAACACTGCGCGAAGCCATGCGCACTTTTGAGACGCAAGGGCTTATCCGGCGGCGACAGGGTTCCGGGACCTTTGTGACCCATCCATCCACCGTTATCGACAGTGGCCTTGAAGTATTAGAGAGCATTGAGACCCTGGCACAGCGTATCCATTTACCTGTCACCATGGGCACCTGGAAAATTGACATCCGGTCGTCTAAAGATGACGAATGCTGCGTCTTGAATATAAATAATAATTGCCAGGTGGTGCAAATCTCGCGTGTAATCGAAGCCGAAAATCGCCCGGTGGCCTATCTTGTGGACATCCTACCGGAGACGGTTCTACAATCCGAAGAAGTTAAGGATGGATTCACAGGGTCAGTCCTCGACTTGCTATTAAAGCGCGGCGTCCCAGACCTGGCCTTTTCAAGAACTGAAATTACTGCAGTGGCGGCGAGCGCAGAATTAGCCCGAGCTTTAGGCATTCAGCGCGGCGATGTTATGCTGCATTTCAAAGCCTATCTTTACGCATCGGATGGCCAGGTAATTGATTATTCATTCAGTTATTTTCTCCCAGGTTACTTCCACTTTCACGTGGTCCGGCGAGTAGGTTAAAACAGGTTCGAGGTTCATTGCGGAAGGTTGTTAACGACTTTACCCAAACTCGAAAACACCAATCAATATTAGACTAACAAGGAGATAAAGATATGCGCAGTTTTTCTGGACGAGACATTTTGTCACTCAAGGATTTCGAAAGGAACGAGTTCTTCCACGTATTGGATATCGCCAAACAAATGGAACCGATTGCCCGCAGCCGGCGGAATAGCGATATGTTGAAAGAAAAAACGATGGTTACGGCGTTTTACCAACCCAGCACTCGCACCCGCCTGGCGCATGAAGCTGCGATGCACCGGCTGGGTGGACATGTCACTGGGTTTTCTGACGCAAAGATGACCCGGGCTGGGGATTTTTACCAAGAATTGATCAAAGACACAGTAAAAATGCTTGAGTTCTATGGCGATGTGATCGTCATGCGTCATTTCCAGCAGGGTGCGCCTCATGAGGCAGCCAAATGGGCCTCTATTCCGATTATCAATGGTGGGGATGGCTGGGGAGAACACCCTACCCAAATATTGACCGATCTGTATACTGTTTTGCGAGAAAAAGGCACAATCGACGGGTTACATTGGTTGGCAGTTGGTGACATGCGCATGCGCACGATGCACTCGCTTGGTTATGCCCTGACCCAATTTGACTGCCCAATCACATTCGTTTCACCGCCGGAGATGTCATTGACAGATGAATTTAAGGCAGAATTGCGCCAATACAGCCTAAATTTCTCCGAAGCTGAACATGTCGAGCAAGCAATTCATCAGGCGGATGTCATCCTCGTAGAACCAGTCGTCCAACCAGATTATACGAAATCTCGCGACGAGCGCAGCGGAAATGTTGGCATGACTCCGGCTAATTACAAAATTACGCGTGAATTGCTGGAAACGAAAGCGAAACCAGGCGCGATCCTATTACATTCATTACCCCGAATGGATGAAATCCCGCCAGATGTGGATATTACCCATTGGTCTCGTTACTGGCAAGAAGCCTTTTATGGTGTGGTCATGCGCATGGCCTTAATTGGCCTTGTCCTTGGTGCAACCGAATAATTACTTGATCTTGTTCCGGAGACTGCGAAAAAGTCTCCGAAACAGTTTTATATCAATGGAGACATAAAATGCAAACAGATTTACGTGGTCGTGACCTGATTGGTGATTTGGACTTCAGCAAGGAAGAAGTCGAAACTGTAATGGACGTTGCCTTCGACTTGAAACGCAAACGTGCACTTGGTGAACCGCATGCCTACCTGCGCGATAAAGTTTTGGCAATGTTGTTCTTCTTCTCCAGCACTCGAACCCGCGGCTCGTTTGAAGCCGGGATGGCCCAACTTGGAGGACATGCAGCTTTTATCGAGAGCAAGACAACCCAAATCTCCCATGGCGATACCCCCAAAGAAATCGGAGAAATATTTGGACGATATTTTGACGGAATTGCTATCCGCCACGTGGATTGGGGTATCGGCAATGGTTACCTTAATGCAGTCGCCCAGGCATCACGAGTACCAATCTTGAATATGCAGTGTGATGTTTATCACCCATTTCAATGCCTTGCTGATTTGATGACCATATTTGAGAAGAAAGGCCGTGACTTACGACGTAAGAAAATGGTTGTTTCTTGGGCATATGCAGCTTCGTACCAAAAACCGATGTCTGTTCCGCAAAGCTTGATACTACAAATGCCTCGTTTTGGAATGGACGTCGTCCTGGCTCACCCACCAGAGTTTAAACTGATGCCAGAAGTAATGGAGATGGCCCAGGAGCAATCGCGAAAGTTCGGCGTCGGCTTTGAAGTTGTGGATGATATGGAAGCAGCTTTTAACGGCGCGGATATTATCTATGCGAAGTCCTGGGGTGCAATGGTGCATACCCCTGATCCTGAAGAAGGCGCTAAAATCATCAAGAAATATTCCCATTGGATCACGGATGAGCGCAAAATGGCTTTAGCCAAACCTGATGCAATTTATATGCATCCACTTCCTGCCGATCGGAATATCGAAGTTACCG
Source organism: uncultured Chloroflexia bacterium (assembly GCA_963770655.1). GTDB lineage: Bacteria > Chloroflexota > Anaerolineae > Anaerolineales > UBA4823 > CAZAGA01. The sequence goes on from CAVYQO010000009.1 coordinate 521,252, forward strand.
ATGGCGTTATGGATGGTCCGAATTCAGTCGTGTACGATGAGGCTGAAAACCGCATGCATGCTCAAAAAGCCGTTATGGCTTTAACCATGCGCTAGTTCAATCATTGCCAGCGAGTTGTTCTCTGGACGACATCCAGATTACAACTCTGCTGGTCATGAGTATTGGTTAACTCTTAGGAGGAAGCTATGGTAACCCAAAACAATAACGTCGCCGTCATCGCTGTCGGTGGAAATGCCTTGATCACTGATAAACAGCACGAAGATGTTCAATCACAAGTAAACGCGGTCGTAGAAACCTGTGAGCATATCTCCAAAATGATCGCCCGGGGTTGGAATATCGTCGTTACCCATGGGAATGGCCCCCAAGTAGGCTTTATCCTGCGCCGCAATGAGCTGGCATCCCCTGAAGTACATCCGACGCCACTAGATGTAATCGGCGCGGACACTCAGGGTTCGATTGGTTATATGATCACCCAGGCGTTGGATAACGAGTTCAAGAAGCAAGGCATCTCAAGATCTACCGTCGCAGTGGTCACCCAGGTACTCGTGGATCGCGACGATCCCGGTTTTACTAATCCTACCAAAGGCATCGGCGGTTTTACCAGCCGAGAACAAGCCGAAGTGTTCTCAAAAGAGGGATGGTTAGTCAAGGAAGATGCTGGGCGTGGCTGGAGACGAATGATCGCCTCGCCAATTCCCTTGAAAATTGTCGAATTGGATGCAATCAACAATCTCATCCAGGCAGGCTTCATCGTTGTGGCGGTCGGAGGCGGCGGCATCCCAGTGGTAGAGGATGAAAAAGGCAAGCTTAAGGGCGTCTATGCAGTCATCGATAAAGATCGCGCCAGTAGTCTTCTAGCTGCCGAACTTAAAGCAGATCTATTCTTAATTTCGACAGCTGTTGAAAAAGTGGCAATCAATTTCAACAAACCCAACCAGGTCTGGCTGGACCAAATGACCTTAAGTGAAGCCAAGAAACTCTACGCCGAAGGCCATTTCCTCTCTGGAAGCATGGGTCCGAAAATCGAAGCGATCATCGCTTTCATGGAAGCGAATCCGAACGGTAAAGCCCTGGTAACCGATCCAGCCCATATTTTAGATGCCTTGGATGGAAAAACGGGAACGTGGATTGTCCAGGATTGAATGATACTGGTAGATGGCAAATAGGGAACTAGCGGAGATAAGCATGCCAAAAGCCCAAATATCCAGATGGGAGCGACTGAAACGCGGTTACTGGATCGGCCCGCTGATTCCCTTCCTAGCCGCGCTGGCAGCGTTTTTGGTCGGCGCAATCATGCTTCTTTTGCTTGGCGTCAACCCTGTTGAAGCTTACCAAGCCATGATCGAAGGGGCATTTGGCAGCCCGAATGCGATCGCAGATACCATCGTCAAAGCAACACCACTATTGTTCGTCGCCGTTGGTATCTGTGTCGCTTTCAGGGGTGGAATGATCAACATTGGCGGAGAGGGCCAGATGATCTTGGGGGGGCTGGCTGCGACGATCGCCGCTCTGGCTTTCCCAAGCTGGCCCAGTTACTTAATTATCCCATTTGCCCTTCTGTTAGGCTTCTTGGGCGGTGCACTCTGGGGCCTGATTCCTGGTGCGCTCAAGGCATATCTCAATGTAAACGAAATCTTGACGACGATCATGTTAAATGCGATCGCCGTGCAGTTGATGAACTACCTATTGCGTGGACCGCTGATGGATCCTGTTCAAATTGAACAGGGCTCGTACATCCCACAAACAGCCCGGTTCTCGTTGGCAACTGATTTACCCAGGTTGGTTCCTACCCGGCTCCATGCTGGCACACTCTTAGCCATCCTGGCTGCGATCCTGATATGGATTTTATTATGGCGTACTACGCTTGGTTTTCGCATCCGCGCCGTCGGATTAAGCCCGGCAGCGGCCCGGCGGGCGGGAATTAATGTCAAGCGATATGGGATGTTGGCGATGATCATAAGCGGCGCGATGGCTGGCCTGGCTGGCGCTGTTCAAGTATTAGGAGTTAACCATCGCATGTTCACTGATGGAACCGCCACTGGCTTCACCGGTGGTGCAGGATTCAACGGAATCGTAGCTGCGCTTTTCGGTCAACTGCATCCCCTTGGCGCTATCCCAGCCTCATTTTTCTTCGGAGCGATGATCGTCGGCGCCAATCAAATGCAGCGGGCTGTCCAGATCTCGTCCTCCTTGATTACTGCCTTGAACGGCCTATTGGTCATTTTTGTCGTCAGCAGCGAAATATTTCGCAGACGAATTGCTCAAAAACGTGAAATTAGTGAGCTGATCGACCTGGAAACCAAAACAACAGAGAACCAGAAAGAGTTGGAGCAAACATGACCAACGACGTGTTGAGTATGGCAGTTCTGATCGGCATCCTGACTTCAGGGATTCGCCTGGCAACCCCATATCTATACGCCTCCATCGGGGAAATGTTCGGCCAGCTCAGTGGAGTGCTGAACTTGGGGGTGGATGGGATCATGTTGATGGGTGCATTTTTTGGATTTTATATCACCTATGAAACAGGCAATCCCTGGTTGGGTTTACTGGCTGCGATCATGATCGGCGCCTTGATGGGGATCACCATGGCTTTTATCAGTGTTACATTAAAAGCTGAACAAGGCATCAGTGGAATTGGATTGTATTTATTTGGCTTAGGCGTCAGCGACTTGTTGTTCGAAGAAACACTCGGCACCATCCGCACCGTCAGCGGCTTCCAACCTGTCCATATCCCCTACTTATCGGATATTCCCTTTATTGGCCCATTATTTTTTCAGCATAATCTTATTGTCTATGGCGCATTTGCCCTGGTTCCAATTGCCTGGCTGGTGTTAAATAAAACTACGTGGGGGTTGAAAATTAAATCTGTTGGACAAAACCCAGCCGCGGCCGACGCAATGGGTGTGAGCGTGACTGGGGTTCGCTACACTGCGGAAATCATTGGTGGGATCCTGGCTGGTGTTGCCGGTGCGTCGCTGTCGATCGCTTTATTGAATGTTTTTCAACAAAACCTTACGTTTGGGATGGGCTTTATCGCAGTCGCATTAGTTTATTTTGGCGGTTGGAGCCCAATGGGAATGCTGCTGGGTTCGATGCTATTTAGCCTTGTCAATGCCTTTCAATTATGGATTCAAGTGAAAGGCGTCCCGATTTCGCCAGACTTCGCCAATATGCTTCCTTATATTTTGACGATTCTGGCGCTGATTTTCGCTGTTCGAAAAGTCAACCAACCCGCAAGCCTATCTAAACCATTTCAACGGGGCGAAGGATAGATTGATCTTGGATATTGAATGGAGAGGAGGTCAACTGGGAGCAAGCTATCAGGAATTTGATTATTTGATACACTTCAACCGAATAAAACTAGGCAACGATTATTAACGAGGAGATAGATAATGAAGAAAGTTTGGTTTCTCTTAATGGGCTTATTAATACTGGCTATGCTGATTAGTTCTTGTGGCACAGCCACCCCAGCGGCCACCGAAGCGCCGGTCGAAGCTGCAAAACCGTTCCGCGTGGCTGTCGTCATGCCGAGCAAGATCAATGACCTCGCATTTAGCCAGAGCATGTACGATTCATTGGTAGCAGTCCAGAACGAAATGGGCAAAGATAATTTCCAGTTTGATTTCACAGACGGCATGTTTGTCGTGGAAGATGCTGCTGCAGCGATTCGAGATTATGCTTCCAAGGGATATGACCTGGTAATCGCACATGGGTCGCAATTTGGCAGCTCACTATCAGAGATTGCACCGGAGTTTCCAAAGACCAGCTTTGCGCATGGTACGACCGTAGATACATTTACTGACAAAGGTGTCAAGAACGTCTTTGCCTACGAGGCGCGCTCTGAAGAGGGCGGGTACGTCAATGGTGTTGTCGCTGCGTTGCTATCAAAAACTGGTACGATTGGTGTGATTGGCCCAATCGAGACTGGCGACGCTAAGTTGTACGTTGATGGTTTTAAAAATGGCGTTCTAGCGACCAAACCGGATGCAAACCTTACCGTGACCTGGACGGGCTCTTTTAGCGATGTTGCCAAAGCATCCGAGGCTGCCCAAACACAAATTAATGCTGGCTCAGATGCACTCACCGGGACTGCTCAGATGGTCGTTGGTGCGATCGGGGTCGCTAAGGATAAAAATGTGCCCTGGTTTGGCACTCAATCCAACCAGGCTTCATTAGCCCCTTCCATCGTTGTCGCCAGCCAGGTGTACAAATGGGATGTTGTTTTGAAGCAAATTATCGAGATGGTGAAAGCAGGGGAACTCGGTGGAAAGGCGTTCGCCATTAACCTGGCAAATAAGGGTGAGGTGGTCGAACTCAACCCGGATTTCAAGCTTCCGGACGATGTCAAGCAAGCAGCAGAAGCAGCGATCAAGGGAATTTCGGACGGATCGATTAAGGCGCTGCCATAACCTGGTAGTTAAGCAGGCCGGGATGGTGCAATTAAGAAGTTGTATCATCCCGGCTTTTTAGACCAATCTGGAGTAATATCTTTGGACTCAATTTCATCCCCACGCTTTTCCACCGTAGAGGTGCGAAATATCGTTAAGCGCTTTCCTGGTGTGATTGCTAACGATCATATTAACTTTCGGGTTAATGCTGGGGAAGTTCATGCATTATTAGGTGAGAATGGCGCTGGTAAAACTACGCTGATGCGCATACTTTATGGCCTATATCAACCTGATGAAGGCCAAATTCTAATCGATGATCAGGCTGTAACAATCCACTCCCCTGCCGATTCTATTCAACTTGGATTTGGGATGATCCACCAACACTTCATGCTGGTGCCGTCGCTATCCGTGGCCGAAAATGTTGCCTTGGGCTTGAAATCTACAAAAGGTTTACTGTTAGACCTTGAAGTTGTATCTCAGAGGATTCGCCAGTTAAGTGAAGCCTATGGCTTACAGGTTGATCCTCAAGCCATGGTTTGGCAACTCTCCGTTGGTGAGCAGCAGCGCGTTGAAATCTTAAAAGCCCTGTATCGTGGAGCAACTTTGCTGATCCTGGACGAGCCAACTGCGGTGCTGACACCGCAAGAAGTGGATGAATTCTTTAATATCTTGCGGCGAATGGCAAGCGAAGGCCACTCACTGATATTTATCAGCCATAAACTTCATGAAGTACTCAATATCAGCCATCGTATTACCGTACTCCGCCAGGGCAGAGTCGTCACAACCTTAAATGCAAAAGAAACGAACCGCCAGGAGTTAGCCCGGTTAATGGTTGGACGGGATGTTCTCCTAAGGGTAGAACATCCTCAGATTGAGCCAGGCGCGGCCAGGCTAGAAATAAATAACTTGTGGGTAAATAGCGACAAAGGCTTGCCGGCCGTGCGTGGGATAAGTATTGATATACACGCTGGTGAAATCCTGGGATTAGCAGGAGTATCTGGTAACGGTCAGCGCGAATTGGCTGAGTGCCTCTCCGGATTGCGAAAACCGGTACAGGGACAAATCAAAATTGACAATCAAGATGTCACCGGTTGGCGACCTGATAAATTGATCTCCTTTGGACTGGCCTATATTTCAGAAGAACGATTCCGAGACGGCGTGGTCAAGGATTTAACTGTCGAAGAAAATATAATGCTAGAAGAACATGCCCGACCGCCTTTTTCACGCAGCATCTTTCTCGATTTCCAGGCGATCGCCTCTCATACCAAAGCCCTGATTAAAGAATATGATATAAAAACACCTTCAACTAAGACCCCCTTGCGGAATCTGTCGGGTGGAAATATTCAAAAGCTCATTTTAGCGCGGGAGTTATCTCGCGAACCAGGAGTATTAATTGCCTCACAACCCACGCGTGGCGTGGATATCGGCAGCACAGAATACATCCACCAACGCTTGATCGCCCAACGCCTAAAAGATACCGCGACGTTATTAATCTCTGAAGATCTTGATGAAATCCGCAATCTGTCTGACCGGATCGCTGTCATCTTTGAGGGCCAGTTAATTGGAATCCTGGACAGCCAGGAGGCTACTATTGAACAATTGGGTTTATTGATGGCTGGCATTAACCCGAGCCATCCAATAGTTGACGGAAAAACAGATCTTCAATAAGTCTGGACAAGAACGGTGGTTGCATGTATTCTTAAGCAGAATACCTATAAAAAACATTGGAAAGGAGGCTAACTCGTAAGAAAGAGAAACCCATCATTTCGACGGTTTTAAGTGGAAAAATTTCGTTAACATATGGAAGAGGAGAATGTCTAAATGAGAACAAAAACCTTTTGGTTGATTTTTAGCCTGCTTATGATTGCATCTTTATTGCTCGCTGCTTGCCAGCCTGCAACCGAAACAGCCGCGCCAGCCGCGACAGAAGAAGCCGCCCCACCGGCTCCGGTTGCGGATACCGGGGGCTTGCAGATCCCCGATATCGTTGAAGGCAAGACTAACGTTGCTATGGTTTTGATCGGCCCGCATGACGATGGCGGCTGGTCCCAGGCGCATTATGAAGGTCTCGATTATGTAGCAAAAAATGTCCCCAATTCACACGTCGCCTATATCGAGAATGTACCGGAAGGCGCTGACTTAGAGCAGGTCTTCCGCAGCCTTGCCCGAAAAGGCTTCGATGTCATCTTTGGCACTTCCTTCGGTTTTATGGATCCGATGGAAATCGTCGCGAATGAGTTCCCTGACACCAAATTTATCCATATTTCTGGATACAAGTCCAACACAACAAACTTTGGCAATCTGTTTGGCGCCATGGAAAACATGAAATACCTGGCGGGGATGCTCGCTGGAGCACGCGCCAAAGCCGATGGAAACCCAAAGATTGGTTATATGGCTACCTTCCCGATCCCAGAAGAGCTTCGCCTGGGTAACGCGATTGCTCTCGGGATGAAGCAGACCTGTCCGGAATGCACCATGGACGTGCGCTGGATCAATACCTGGCACGACCCCGTACTGGAGAAAGAAGCCGCAGCATCCCTGTTCGACGCTGGGGCTCAGGTCGTCTTCACTGGCGCTGACACTCCTGCAGTAGCTGATGTTGCTCAGGAAAAGGGAAAATGGGGCATTACTTATGACTGGTCCGGCTCCTGCAAGGTTGAGCGATGTTTGACAGCTCCATATTGGAACTGGGGTCCAGTCTATGCTAATATCGTCAAAGGTATTGCAGACGGCACCTATAAGGTCGGCTGGGATTATTTTGACGCAGATTCTGGCGGTTTGGGCCTCTTTGGGCTAATGGAAGGTCAGCAGATGACCAAAGGTATGCAGGATCTACCGCCCGAAGTTATGACGAAGGTGAAGGATACGCTTGCCCAAATGCTTGCAGGAGATTTCAACCGGTTTAACGTCTTCTCAGGTGAGATTAAGGATAATAAAGACGTAGTAATCGTTCCAGCAGGCAAGAAAATGGTCCAGGCAGACCTGGATCAGTTCCCTCCCGGGGCTCCCGGTCTCGAATGCGAGTTCTGTATGTATTGGTGGGCTAACGGTATTACTGCCGAATTACCGAAGCTCGGCGAATAATCTGAACATTCTATCTGGGGCCAAAACTCTGAGAAGCTGAATTTTGGCCCCAGCCTTTCTCACTAACCGAAAGAGCACACCGTGGATGGATCAAATCTAGCGATTATGAATAAACAAAATTCGCTTGTGGTCGAAATGCGCGGTATCATCAAGCGTTTTCCTGGGGTTCTGGCAAACGATCACGTCGATTTTGAATTGATTAAGGGCGAAATTCACGCCCTGCTCGGCGAAAATGGGGCTGGAAAAAGCACCTTAATGAACGTATTGGCCGGGTTGTATCGACAGGAATCTGGACAAATCTACATAAATCAAAAAGATGTTGATTTCCATTCGCCGCGCGATGCGATCCAGGCTGGCATTGGCATGATCCACCAGCATTTTATGTTGGTTCAGTCCCAAACCGTTACTGAAAATATCTTACTTGGGCTCAACCAGCCGCGATTCTTTATGCGTCTGCCTGAGTATGATCAGACCGTTGCCAGGATCAGCGAACAATTCGGGCTGAAGGTTGATCCACGGGCTAAGATCTGGCAACTTTCTGTCGGCGAGCAGCAGCGTGTGGAAATATTAAAGATGCTTTACCGCGGCACAGAAGTCCTGATCATGGATGAACCTACGGCTGTATTGGCGCCGAAAGAAATAGAAGATCTCATTCAAACGCTGCGCACAATGGTTACCGAAGGCAAGTCAATCATTTTCATCAGCCATAAATTGCATGAAGTCATGGCTATTGCAGATCGCGTGACTGTGCTGCGCAAAGGAAAGGTAACTGCAGCGGGGATACAAACCAGGGATACCTCCCGCCAGGAGTTGGCTAATCTAATGGTTGGCAGACAAGTTATTTTTCACATCGAAAAGGAACCTGTCCAGCTTGGCCCGGTCGTATTAGACCTCGATGAAGTATGTGCCGAAAACGATAAGGGCATTCAATCCTTAAGGGGTCTATCACTCCAGGTACGCGGCAGGTGAAGTCTTGGGATTAGCCGGCGTGGCTGGCAATGGTCAGAATGAACTTGCCCAGGTAATCTCGGGGCTGCGCAAAGTCACTTGCGGAAAAATTACAGTGCAAGGGGATGAGCTTCAAAACCACCCGACCAATGATAGCATCCGCCATGGTGTCGCATATATACCAGAGGATCGCCACAACGTTGGGTCGGCGCCCAACTTGAGCGTTACAGATAATGTAATTATGAAGAAATACCGACAACCCCCCATCGCACATGGTTGGGTTGTCGACATGAACAACGCCAACGAATTTGCCAATGAACTTAAGCAAGCTTATGAAATTATTGCTCCAACCGTAAACACACCTGTCCGCCTGCTTTCGGGAGGCAACCTCCAACGTGTGATCCTGGCTCGCGAAATTTCTGGAAAACCATCTTTGCTGGTCGCTGTTCAACCAACCCGTGGGCTGGATATCGGCGCGATCGAAGGCGTCCAGAAATTGCTTTTGGCACAGCGCGAAGCCGGAGCGGCGATCCTCTTAATATCGGAAGAACTAGAAGAGTTACTTGAGTTAAGTGATCGAATTGCAGTAATTTACGAAGGCAAAATCATGGGGGAAGTGACGGATGGGAATATTGAGGCCATCGGTCTGATGATGACAGGTACCCCGATAGAAAATATCCAGAGTCAAGGAAACTAAACAATGTCCGAGACTATGACAAAATCGACTGCCCCAGGCAGCAAGAAAGCCCATTTGCGGATCACTGTCGAACCGCGCCTAGAGGAACCTCCGCGCTGGTATCCCGCTTTCCTCTCCTTAGCAGCAATTACGATTGCTCTCATTATTGGCGGAATGATTATTTACCTAGCGGGAGGAGATCCTATTCGCTCTTACGTCCACATCGCTCAGGCTTCCTTTGGAAGCTTAGGCGTTTTCTCAGATACAATCGTTAAGGCCACCCCATTGATCCTGGTTGGGTTGGCCTGTACGGTTGCATTTCGGATGCATCTTTGGAATATCGGCGCTGAAGGGCAGTTCTTCATGGGTGCTTTGGGAGCCAGCGCGGTGGTGCTCATCCCAATTCTCCCTAAGGAAACCTCGCCTTGGATATTTATTCCAGTCATGATGATTGCCGGTATTATTGCAGGAGCTTTATGGGGGTTCATCCCTGGTTTCCTCAAAGCTAAATATAATGTCAACGAAATTATCACGACGTTGATGCTAAATTACATTGCTCTCTCAATTGTACTCTTCTTCGTTTTCGCAGTATGGAGTGAAGGCGGGTTTCAGATGAGCCCCATGTTTCCCAAGACTGCCTGGCTGCCACGTTTGACGGACTATGCGAAGCAGATCCCCGCCTTCCGCGGCTTGACCACACACCTTGGATTGTTAATCGCCATTGGCGCGGCGGTCGTCGTCTGGTTTATTTTATACCGAAGTCGATGGGGTTACGAGATTCGCTTAATTGGCGATAACCCTCGCGCCGCACAGTATGCCGGGATTAACATCTCGCGCAACATTATCCTGGTAATGATGCTCTCCGGCGGACTGGCGGGTCTGGCTGGAATGTCAGAAATTACAGGCGTTGTCCATCGGCTGCAAACAGCAATCTCTCCCGGTTATGGCTTTACCGGAATTATCATCGCCTGGTTAGCAAAGTTAAATCCTTTTGCGGTTATCCTCGTTTCGATCTTATTTGGAGCTCTAATCCTGGCAGGTCGCGAAATCCAACCTTCCGGAATACCAAAGATGATTCAAGGTATTATTCTGGTTTGTCTGATTGCTAGTGACTATTTCCAACGCTACCGGGTACGGATATTCAGATCGATAGAGGAGGCCTAAAGCGTGGATGCTATAATCATCATTCTCCAGGCAGGGGTCGCCTCAGGCACGGTCTTGCTTTTTGCGACAATTGGTGAACTATTTGCTGAGCGTTCAGGTGTCTTAAACCTCGGTGTAGAAGGTATGATGTTAGTCGGCGCCATGACAGCTTTCAGCCTGGCATATCGGACTGGAAACCCTTGGATTGGCGTTCTTGCGGCGATGTTAGCCGCGGGATTATTGAGTCAAATTCATGCATTTATTGCAATCACTTTAAGAGCCGACCAGGTGGTAAGTGGTTTAGCATTGACCATGCTTGGTGTAGGGATTAGCCTGGTGCTTGGGGAAGGTTTGAGTAAAGCCGGTACCATTTCCCTTTTACCTAACTACACTTTCCCCTTGCTTTCACAAATTCCCATTATCGGACCTATATTTTTCACTGGACATAATGTCCTAGTATATGTCGGTTATCTGCTCACCCCCTTATCCTGGTACTATATAAACCGCACTCGCCCCGGTATGCACCTTCGTGCTATTGGAGAAAATCCATCTGCAGCCGACTCAATGGGAATCCAGGTTAATCGATTACGTTATGGCTATGTTTTCCTTGGCGGGTTGTTGGCGGGTTTGGCAGGCGCGACGATTAGCCTGGCGATTTCGCCCGGTTGGTTCAGTGAATTGACCACGGCCGGTCAAGGTTGGATCGCAGTCGGTTTGGTCATATTTGCCCAATGGGATCCGTGGCGAGCAGCCTTCGGATCGTATACATTTGGCGCCTTGAGACGCTTAATCTTGGATATCCAGGGGCCGGCTACGCTCTTTGGTTTACGCAATCCCTTCTTCTATAACCCCTACTGGGGCTTTTTCCTACAAATGATCCCGTATGCATTCACGATCATTGTTTTGGTAATCGGTTCTCGCGAAGCAGTGCGCAAGCGAATTGGCGCCCCTGCCGCTTTGGGAACCCCATATGTACGCGGAGAAAGAGGGCATTAATGTCGATGTCAGATCATTTTCAAGGATTTCGCTGTTCTTTATGCGGTAGAGAATACCAGCCAGATGAAGTCCAATATAACTGCCTGGTGGACGGCGGTAACCTCGATTGCATTCTAGATTTCGAATATATCCGCAAGCAATCGACCCCAGATAAATTAATTTCTAGAACTGATTATTCATTATGGCGTTATTTACCCCTTCTGCCGGTAAGTGATCCCGGCGGTTTTGAGACGACTCTACATGCTGCCGGTTGGACGCCTATTTTTTCGCCGCCGGTCTTGGCTGATGAGTTAAATCTAAAACACCTGTGGATCAAAGACGAAAGCCGGAATCCAACCGCGTCATTCAAGGATCGTGCCAGCGCAATTGTCGTTGCCCGTGCCCGTGAAATTGGAGCAGAGGTCGTGGTCACAGCGTCAACGGGCAATGCCGGGGCTGCCCTGGCTGGTATGTCCGCGGCAGTTGGACAGAAAGCGATTATTTTTGCGCCGCGCACTGCTCCCCCAGCAAAGGTAGCCCAACTACTGATCTTTGGAGCGCAGGTTATTCTGGTTGATGGAACTTATGACGAAGCCTTTGATCTTACCATCCAGGCAGCACAAGAATTCGGCTGGTATTGTCGCAATACCGGATATAACCCATTTACAGCAGAAGGAAAGAAAACAGCGGGATTTGAAATTTGGGAACAAGTGATTCTACGAAACCCTCAAGTTCTCCGAGATAAACAACTCAATATCTTTGTCTCTGTTGGTGACGGAAACATCATTTCCGGGATTCATAAAGGTTTTAAAGATCTTGTGGAACTTGGTTGGATGGATCAGATGCCTCGAATCTTCGGGGTGCAAGCAGAAGGTTCTGCAGCCATCGCCAATGCGTTTCTGGCTGGCAGTGAAACGATCGTTCCTGTTTCTGCAAATACGCTGGCCGATAGCATATCTGTAGATTTACCGCGTGATGGCGTTCGTGCTGTCCGAGCTGTGACTCAGACAGGTGGCAGCTATGTTGTGGTAAGCGATCCAGAAATTTTGAGCGCAATTGCCACTCTTGGAAAAGTTGGCATCTTCGCCGAACCTGCTGGTGCAACCGCCTATGCGGGTCTTGAAAAAGCCTTAAACGAAAGAATAATCAACCAGGACGACCCAATATTGGTCTTAAATACTGGCAGCGGATTAAAAGATATCAAGGCTGCCATGCAGGCTGTCCAACCAGCCCCAATAATTGAGCCTTCCCTCGTTGCCTTACGTAAAATGATACAATAATTGGATGAACGACCAAATTAGATATTCGATTGTTGCACCAAACTTCAATGAATCTGCATCGGTCGAGCCTTTTTACCAACGCATAAAAGCCACCATGGATGACCTGGGTGAGTCATGGGAACTAGTTTGGGTCGATGATGGCTCAACAGATGGCTCTACAGATAAAATACACCTCCTCGGCGAACAAGATCCGCACGTCCGCCCGGTAATATTTGCTCGAAATTTTGGTCACCAGATTGCAGTTACCGCCGGATTAGACTACAGCCGTGGACAGGCAGTAATCATCATGGATTCGGATCTACAAGACCCGCCCGAAGTTATCCCTGACCTGATTTCAAAATGGAAAGAAGGCTTTGAGGTGGTCTATGCCATCCGGAAGGAAAGAGAAGGAGAAACCTGGTTCAAGCTTTTTACTGCATCTCTCTTCTACCGGCTGATCTACCGGATCACCGATGTCAATATTCCCTTAGATACCGGCGATTTTCGCTTGATGGATCGAAAAGTTGTCGATGTTTTGAATCAAATGCGCGAACGCCACCGCTTCCTGCGGGGTATGTCGGCCTGGGTGGGCTTTAAGCAAGTGGGCGTGAATTATAAGCGAGCTGCCCGGTTTGCTGGTGAGACGAAATATCCGTTAAAGAAAATGCTCAAATTCGCCAGCGACGCCATCACCGGTTTTTCGTATTTTCCGCTGCAGATGGCAACCTACCTGGGATTTTTATCCGCTGGGATCAGTATCCTGGCTATTCCGATCGTCATCGCTCTGCGTCTGGCCGGTTCTTCCAGCTTCTTTGGACAGGCTACCACATTGATTGCCGTTCTCTTCCTCGGCGGCGTCCAATTGATTTCCCTGGGGATTTTAGGAGAATATATTGGTCGATTATATGATGAAGCAAAACATAGGCCACTGTATATCGTTCGTCAAGCGCCTGAATAAATCCTACACAAACCATTCTCAGGAGTCAAAATATAATGAAAATTGATCTAACAATCGATGCTGATCGTCGCCAACATGCACTTCAACGCGTGCGTGAGCGTGGGATTATCATTCCAACCTTCGCTCAAATGCGAAATCCGGACCTGATTCCACAGCCAATAAAGGCACAACTGTCGAAAATCGGTCTCTGGGATGTAAATCCATTAAACCTGTTTCGAATATCCTGGAAGAATGAACCCACGCCATCCGGCGGCGGCTTTTCTGGGGTTAATTTCATGGAATTGCCATCTAGCCTGACCGGAACAGATGCTCGAATCATCGTTCTGATTGGAAAATGGTTCCCGACGGGGGCTCATAAAGTTGGGGCAGCTTTTGGTTGTCTCGTACCTCGTTTGGTCACTGGCCAATTTGATCCGACATCCCAAAAAGCTGTCTGGCCATCCACCGGTAACTTCTGCCGTGGTGGGGCGTATGACTCCGCGCTTTTAGCTTGTCAATCCATTGCCATCCTGCCAGAAGGGATGAGCCGCGAACGATTCGATTGGTTGGCGAAGATTGCAGGTGAAGTCATCGCTACGCCAGGCAGCGAATCAAACGTTAAGGAAATATTTGATAAATGCTGGGAACTACGCAAGTCGGGCCAGGACCTGATGATTTTCAACCAATTTGAGGAATTAGGCAATTATTTGTGGCACTATAATGTGACCGGGCATGCCATGGAGGAAATCCTTCAGACGGTAATGCGCCCTGGCGATGAATATCGCGGCATGGCATCCGCAACCGGCTCAGCGGGGACAATCGCCAGCGGTGACTATATGAAGCACCTCTTCCCGGGCAGCAAAATCGTTGCCAGCGAAGCACTGCAGTGTCCAACCCTTCTCGAAAATGGCTTTGGATCTCACCGAATTGAGGGGATTGGCGACAAGCATGTTCCCTGGATCCACAACTCGAAAAATACAGATTTCGTCGTCGCCATCGATGATGCAGCCGTGGTAAACCTGGCCCGCCTTTTCAATGAACCCACCGGTCGCAAATTCCTGGCTAGCCAGGGCGTCCCTGAAGAAATTGTCAGCCGCCTTGATCTAATGGGTTTTTCTGGCATTTCCAACGTACTTTCTGCGATTAAATTCGCTAAGTATAACGAGTTGGACAACCATGACATTGTCTTGACAGTCCTGACGGATTCCATGGAATTATATGCCAGCCGGTTGGTAGAAATGCATCAGGAATACGGGGATTATTCGGAGATCGATGCTGCGGCCCATTTTGCCCACTATCTACACGGCCAGTCTACTGACAATATGGCCGAGTTGAGCTATGCAGATCGACGACGTGTTCATAACCTGAAATATTTCACCTGGGTCGAACAACAAGGCCGAACCTATCAGGAAATTCAAGCCCAGTGGCACGATCGGAATTACTGGAGCGAGATACCGACACAAGTTGATGAAATTGATAACCTGATTACTGAGTTCAACCACGAAGCCGGCTTGATCTAGGAACACCTCGCGCTATTTGGTTCAGGACATTGAGAACCGCCGCTTTCGGCGGTTCTCAATGTCGAATTGTTTAAGCAAGATAATCTGCTGCTTTTATGCCTAAGCTAAATCTAGAATCCCTAAACGAAGAACGCCTGAAAAAATCTGTCGATTCGGGTATCTTTGCCAGCGGGCAGATCATTCATCAGGAAGGTCGGGTTGAGGTTGTTGATTTGCGCGATGATTCTGCTCAGTGTATCGTCCAGGATAAACATCCTTACCGAGTAGAGTTAAAGGTTGCAAATAAATTTTTATATCTAAAATGCGACTGCCGCTATGCATCTCGCGGTGTTATTTGCGAGCATGATATCGCTGCCTGCCTGGCAATTCGAAGCGCCCTAGAGCAGCGCTTACCCCCTACCTGGCGGAATCAAGTTAATCGTGTATTGGATACCTTTCCATCGCCCACCAGAAAAACTGCTGCCGTACCGTATCTTCTATTTTTTAGTTTACAGGAAAATCAATCCTATAACTTCCCCGGGTGGAAAATAGTTGTTTTTCAATTGCCCTTAGGTGGTTTGGCAAATAGACCCGAACATTTCGATGAACAAAATGTACAAGAATTTTTAAATAACAATCCCAAGCAGGCCTCATTTCTACGCAACCCGCATAACATTCTAATCCCTGAGGAATGCCATAACGCTTCCCCCGAGAGCGTTACCCTGGCTAATCTGATTATCGAATGGGATCGACTGCATAACTTCACCGGCGGTATTTTCCCCATCGATGAATACCTGACGATGGTTGCCAACCTCCAGGCAGAACTTTATTTGGGTAACTCACACCATCCATTAAACCGGAAAATCCATGCGATTCCAGAAACTGGATCCTTATATCTATCCTTGAACAGTAATCCGGATGGGATTCGCATTCGAGCTAAATTGGTTTATGCCGATCAATCACTTGAATTGAAAAAGGAGTTTCAACAGGAGACGATCTTTATTTCGAATGCGCCTATTTGGTTGATCATCGGTGACAGCCTGATTAAATTAGCGGACCAGTCCCAAAACGACCTGTTACAATCCTTCCTCGACTCTGCGGAGATTGTTATTCCCAACAGAGATGTTGAGATATTTCAAAGAAAATATTACCAATCACTCGCTGAAAAACTACCTATGGATGGAGAGCTTGTCGACTGGCAAACCATCGAATCTCCGCTGATAAGAAGGGTTTACTTGTTCGAAGATGAATCGGAAATCCAGGCTGAATTTCGGCTTGCATATAATGAGATTGAAGTAGCTTATCATCCGAGTTTGCCTGAACAAACGCTTGTTCATAAACCGAATACATGGACATTATGGCGAGTTAAGCGCCTTCCGGAGGAAGAAAAAGTTGCATTTGAAGAACTAATTTCCCCTACCTATGGCCTCAAACGCGCCCCAAACCCAGTCAAACCTAATCGGCTTTGCCTACGAGCCAGGGTAAATCCAGTAGATTTTCTCCTAAACGCTGTTCCACGATTGATTGCGAATAACTTTGAGGTGTTTGGGGAGGAAGAACTTAAGACAACCCGCGTCAACCGAAATATCCCAACCATAGCCTTTCAAGTAAGCTCCGGTATTGATTGGTTTGATGTTAAGGCAGTTGTCAATTTTGGTGAGATCGAAGTCTCGCTAAAAGATATCCGCCGGATTCTCCGAAAGAAAGAACACTTTATTAAGTTGCAAGATGGCACAATTGGCGCTATCCCAGACGAATGGCTTGAGCGATATAAACATCTTTTTTCCCTTGGAAATGAAACCGATGATGGAATCAGGCTTGCTCGCCATCATATTGGATTACTTGACCAGGTCTTAGATGGGAACCAGTCTTTCGTAAGTGACGCAGATTATTTAAGCTACCGCCAGAAGTTGTTAAACTTTTCGGGTATCGCGCCAATCCCCTTACCTGACAATTTTATTGGAACACTACGTCCTTATCAGAAAGCAGGCTACGATTGGCTTCATTTTTTACACAATTTTCAATTTGGCGGCTGTCTTGCAGATGATATGGGGCTGGGTAAGACGATTCAGATCTTGGTATTTCTTGCGGGCATAAAAGAAGGATTACACCAAAATATTAGTCAGCAGGCAGAAATCACCGCTCCAATGGAGGTACAAGAACATCAGACCGCAAGTATGATCGTTGTTCCTCGTTCCCTCCTGGTCAATTGGCAGCGTGAGTCGGCTCGCTTCACACCAGGATTGACAATTTTGGAATATTTTTCACCAGGTCGTCAAAAAGATCTGGGGATGTTTGACCAGTATGATGTTGTGATTACTACCTATGGAATCATGCTTCGTGATTTGGCAACTTTGAAAAATTATCCCTTCCATTACATCATTTTGGATGAATCCCAGGCGATAAAAAATCCGATTTCACAGACTGCACGCGCCGCCCGGATGCTGCAAAGCCGACACCGCCTGGTGTTAACGGGAACCCCTGTCGAGAATTCAACTGAGGAACTATGGTCGCAATTTGCTTTCCTGAATCCTGGCCTGCTGGGCAGTCATGAGTATTTTCGGACCGAATTTATGGCGCCGATCGAGCGGAAGGGCGACGAAAATACGACTGAAACCCTGCGAAAATTAGTCTATCCTTTCATCATGCGCCGCACCAAAGATCAGGTTGCGCCCGAACTGCCGCCTCGCACGGAACGGATACTCTACTGTGATATGGAGCCAGCGCAGCGAAAACTTTATCTGCGCATGCGAGATTATTATCGGGGAATTATCCTGGGCATGTTGGATACGGAAGGTTTGAACGGCACTCGTTTCCGCATCCTTGAAGGACTACTCCGTTTACGCCAGATATCAAATCACCCGTTACTTGTCGACGGGAAATTTCGAGGTGAATCCGGTAAGTTTGAGCTGCTCACCGAGACAATTCAAACCCTGCACGCTGAAGGTCACAAGGCGTTAATTTTCTCTCAGTTCGTTCAAATGCTGCGTATCGTTCGAAATCGTTTAGAGCTGGATAATATCCCGCATCTCTACCTGGATGGTCATACACGCAATCGTATGGAATTGGTGGATACCTATCAAAACTCGCCTGATATCCCCTTCTTTTTGATCAGTCTACGGGCGGGGGGTCAGGGATTAAATTTAACTGCAGCCGATTATGTGATTCATATCGACCCTTGGTGGAACCCAGCGGTGGAAATGCAAGCCAGTGATCGTACCCACCGAATTGGGCAAGAGAAACCGATTTTTATTTTTAAAATGATCACCCGAGATACCGTAGAGGAAAAAATAATCCAACTCCAGGATCGAAAAAAATCACTGGTCAACCAGCTCATCACCACTGAAAGCAGTTTCTTTAAATCTCTGACTGAAGAGGATATCCATAATTTGTTTACTGATTGACCATAATCGATCTTCAATTCGATTCATGGTTTTTATTAACCAGTGGTAGACTCTCATTTGATGATAAACACACTTTCTGCTCAGTCTTTGATCCTGGTAGTGGTGATGAATAATCCCCGCGATTTTGAAATCGCCAGACTGCTTGGCTGGTATCGAATACCTCTGCGCTCTGCGCCTAAAGTGATTGCAGTAGATTTTCTGGCGTTTTACCAGACTTCTGCGTTCGGTGAACAAAAATGGCGCATTTCCTATATAGCGCCAGTGCGTGGTCATGAGCTCACCACCCGAAAGGAACTTCTCAGGGAAGAACCGAACCACCCAAATGCAAACCAAGAATATTTCAAAATACAAATTGGTCCTTTAGAACTTCTACCCAACCCAATCCTGGCCGGTGATTGGCGAAGGATTACATTCCTCTATACTACCGGCGCTTACCTGGTTCAGGCTATTACGATGAATGATCTGGTTGTTCAGACGGAAGAACGCAAGATTTTGTGGCATGCCCTGCGAGAACGTGCAAACCAGGATGAAATATACGATCTAGACGAACTTACCGAGGTTGATCTCGAACCCACAATTCTGGCCGCGTTATTAGGCATTGACAATTATTCAGCTAATGATTGATCAACCAAAACTCCCCCAAAATGGAAAACCCTGAACCTCCCCTTGATTTTCGACCACCCTTACCAGACGAAGATAATTCTACTGCTGCAGAACCGGTATGGACTTATAAGGGGTATAAATTACGCGCAAGTGAATTTACAACTTCGATGGTTCACTTTTTTCGGGCAGAAGTACAGCGAGCAAACGTCTGGAGGCAGCGCCTCGATGCAACAACGAACTGGGCAGTAATCGCTACCGGAGCAGCTTTATCGATTGCTTTTTCACAAGGGGGCAGTAACCACGCGGTCATCCTAGTCAATATCTTATTGGTAACAACCTTTTTAATCATCGAAGCGCGTCGCTATCGATATTATGAATTATGGAGTTATCGGGTGCGCTTGATGGAAACCGACTTTTTTGCAGCGATGCTGGTTCCTCCTTTTCACCCGTCGCCCGAATGGTCTGAAGCCCTGGCTGAATCGCTGCTCCACCCTCAATTCCCAATCTCAAACTGGGAAGCAATTGGCAGACGATTACGGCGTAATTATCTCTATATCTACATTGTTATGGGCGCTGCCTGGCTCGCCAAACTCTGGTTATTTCCCGACACAGCGAGAACCTGGCAGATGTTCGCCGAGCGAGCAAAAATTGGTGAATTGAATGGAAATTGGGTGGTCGCCTTCGCCGTGCTGTTCTACACGGGTATGATTTTAACGAGTATATTTACTGTTCGGATGCAGGATGCGGCAGGTGAAGTGCTGCCGCGTTACGGAACTCAGACAGAATCGATCCCTTCACAAGATCAGCTAGGCGAATCAGACCAGGGTTCGGCAAAAGCCTGGTTCAGGCCAGCTTTTCGGCGTAAACAGCTTCTAACCTTAATTATCACGGATCACGCCAAGGAGGTATCCGACCTTATCCTCCGTGAAATGCGCCGGGGCGCCACTGCGATCACAGGCGTCGGAATGTACACTGGACAGTCGCATCAAATATTGTTATGCGCACTCACTGTAACCGAAATCCCGCAACTTAAGAACCTGATAAAAACACATGACCCATCTGCATTCATAATCGTCTCCCCGGCACAGGAAATTTTTGGTAAAGGATTTATTCCCCTAAGAGACGAATAAAGTTGGCGTCTCGCTCTTCCGTCTGATGGAGTTGAACAAAAATGTCCCTACTGATAAAATCTGGAACGATTATCACCGAATCAAATACATTCGAGGCAGATCTGCTAATCGAGGGTGAAAAAATAGCCCTGGTTGGACCCAATATTATGTCGCATGGGGCAACTGTCATCGATGCAAAAGGCAAATTGATCATGCCTGGCGGCGTCGATCCGCACACCCACTTCGATTTGCCTATGTTTGGGACCGTTTCTGCGGATGACCATTACACCGGTCATAAGGCAGCCGCTTTTGGGGGAACGACGACGGTTATCGATTTTATCTCTCAAGACCTACCCGATTTGCTGGATTGTGTAAATGCCTGGCATAAAAAGGCAGATCAAAAGGCTGCAATCGACTTCGGTTTTCATATGAACATCACCCGGTTCGATGAACAGGTTGCCAGCCAGATCGGTCAATTGCCCGATCTAGGCATCACAAGCATCAAGGTTTTTAGCGCTTATAATGGCCGTCTGCGCTTACAAGATTCGGAAATATTTCAGGTTTTGCGAATTGCCCAACAGCATGGCCTTCTAACTTTGCTTCACGCTGAAAACGGCGATGTGATTGATATCCTGATTGCTGAAGCGCTCGCGGCTGGGCATACCAGTCCAGAGTGGCATGCTCATACCCGTCCGGCTTGGGGCGCGGTTGAAGCAACATTTCGAGGCGCAGCATTGGCTGCTCAGGCAAGCGCCCCTATTTATATCGTTCACATGAACGCAGGCGGCGAGGTCGACGTGTTGGAGTACGCCCGCTCCCATGGACTACCGGTTATGGGTGAAACTTGCCCACAGTATTTGTTCTTCACGGAAGATGCTCTGCTCCGTCCAGATGGCGCAAAATGGATCTGTTCGCCTCCGATACGCACGAAGACAGATAATGAACGCCTATGGCAAGGTCTTGCAGATGGAATCCTGCAAGTAATTGCTACAGATCACTGTCCATTTTTCTTTGACGGAACCCAGGCTATCATGTACGAGGGAAAGCCGGTTGCAATTCCTGGCAAAGAGTTAGGCGTTGGGGATTTTACAAAAATCCCAAATGGTCTTCCTGCTGTTGGGGATCGCCTTCCAATTCTTTGGACACACGGCGTCAAGGCAGGTCGGATTTCGCCAAATCAATTCGTTGCACTGACAAGCACCAATCCTGCTAAAATATTTGGACTATATCCACAAAAAGGCTGTCTGGAACCCGGTTCCGACGCCGATTTGGTTATCTGGGACCCCGATATAACGATCCAGTATGGGTTATCGTTTGCGCAGCACCGTACTGACTATAATCTTTTTGAAGGTTGGAATCTGACCGGATTTCCAGAGCAAGTCTTTTTACGCGGCCAAATTTTGGTGGATCATGGCGTTTGGCATGGAACTCCGGGCGCTGGTCGTTATATTCATCGCCAACCAAAAGCACAGCTTCTTTGAGAGCGCCAGGTGATTGCCGGACCACATTATCGAATAGTTCGGTCCCTGACCATTTTGCCCTTATTATGCAGCGAAGAACCGGTTATATCTGCCTGTTTGTCGTTTTCCTGGCAAGTTTTACCTGCCTGCTGACTTCATGTTCAGGATTGGATTCTTCGATTCCATCATTCAACAAGCCTGTTATCAGCACCCCGATACTCCAAGAGAATATCCTACTCACCTCATCCCCCCAGAATGAGGTCCGGTTTTCGAATTTTTACACACCTACCCCTCCGCCAGGTACCCTGGACCCAACCACCACTGCTACTCCAACCAAGATTCCGCCAAGTCCAACCAGTACTAGCTTGCCGGAATACACCAGTGATCTTCTTTTCATTTCGGGTGGTGATTTGGTCAGGTGGGATCAACTAACGAAAACTATTTTGCCCTTGGCAAAGAATGTATTCGATTATTCTTCCAGTACAGATGGCTTGCGGATTGCCATGCTTCGACCATCCCAGATTACGATAAATGGCGTACGATTATTTAATCTGGATTTATTAGATATGCACACAAAACAAATAAACTCTGTAGTTCGCGAGATAGGCTCCCTCTCCCAATTATCGATTTCACCCGATGGGAGATGGGTTGCTTACCAGCTCGAATCTGACCCAACGACAATCTGGGGAGTTGAAATTAATCATCCGGTTGCCCCAATCGAGTTGGGCAAATGCATACAGGCCGATAATGGCTCGTGTACCCTAAATTCATGGGCTCCAGATGGCTTATCTCTGCTTTGGCAGGATTCGCTTGGATTGTGGCTTACAAAACCACTGAAACCCCAACCTGCTTTAGCAGCATCGCATAGGATGGAAGTTTTAGATCCAAAAGGACAAAAGGCGCAAATCAACGTCGAATATTCGGATTTCACCTGGTCGCCACAAGGTCGTTTCGGCATTGCCCAGATTGAAACCCAGGCGGGCATTTGTTGGAACGCAGTTCTCGATGCCAGGCAGGAAACCTGGATCGAGATCCCCGAGACCTTCGATACAACTTGTCCAACCACTTCCGCAATCGGTTGGCTGGATGACGGTAGAATTGCCGCGATCCAGCCCCAAAACACTGAATCTCGAAGTGGAATTCGGATTGTTCTATATAAGTTAGTCCCAACTGGCAAAGAACCCCTTGTAATCGACCAAAATTTTATTATATCAACCCAACAAATGCCTTCGATAGCAGCCGGCGCTAGCTCAAAATTACGCGCTCGTTGGCTAGCTCAGACCATGGGGGATTTCTTGAATTTCGGAGTTACAACGACCCTGGGGAATGAGGTAACCCTATTTAGGGTGGATCTAAAAAAAGAAGAACTCGAGAATTTCAGTTCATTTGACATCACTCCAGGAAAACTTCTCTGGTCGCCTGATAGTCAAGGGGTTTTGATCCAGACAGAACAAACCAACCCGTTATTTTTCAAATGGTCGGGTCAGGAAATTGTTGAATTTGATTCGACAGCGATCCCACCCATTCAAAATTTTCTGTGGTTTCCCCCCACACCGCGATGATGATCTTAATTTGGCCGATTATCGCACTGCTGGTTGCGCCGCTGCTGGCGGTATTGTTACATCGCTGGAGACCCAAATCAGGGCTCACCTGGTTGTTCTCAGCGATCATTGCGATTATATGTTGGCTGGTGGTATTACTTTCACGACTCCAGTTACCTGATACACTAACCCTGGGGTCTGGAGCCGCGTATTTCCTCTTTCCATTTTCCCTGGCCTTCGTGCTAGACAAGTTATCCTGGCCTTTTTCACTGGCATTAATCGCCCTGTTAGTGGCCTATATTTTTACCTCGGTAAAGCAATTATCCAGGGCAGTAAACGAACCACGGGCATGGTCTGCCTGGCCGGCCGCGTTGTTATTTTCCGGTCTGGGCTTATGGTCGATAGCATCCGGGAATTTATACACCTTACTCTTGTCCTGGGCGGCTCTTGACCTGGGCTGGTTATTGCTAAAATTAATCGGCAATTCGCCTCGGCAGGGGAT
This sequence comes from uncultured Chloroflexia bacterium, assembly GCA_963770655.1. Classification (GTDB taxonomy): domain Bacteria; phylum Chloroflexota; class Anaerolineae; order Anaerolineales; family UBA4823; genus CAZAGA01. Next base: position 544,780 of record CAVYQO010000009.1, read on the forward strand.
TCACCTTAGCTTCGCCTTGCGCGTCTTTGGATTATTTTGGGCGATCGCAGCAGTATTCTCTAGACCAGGCGGGGTCATGTTCGCCTTTCCGATCCTGAACCCTCAAACCAATACGCTTCTTTTCATCGCAGCCATGATACGAATCCTGGCAATTATCCCTGCCTCTGCCACGACACCTGGAGATTATCCCTGGAAGAACCTCAACAGATTTCTAGATTTAGTTCTATTTGCTAGCGCGTTGATTATTTTTTGTCGAACAGCAAATGTTGGCATATCAGAACAAGTGGCTCCATATTTACTCGCCATCGCCGCGCTGATCGGTCTGCTCTGCAGTGTGCTCTGGTTATACACCTCAAGTGATTCTGACAGCTGGCTGCCATTATCAATTGGTTTTTCTATGTTCTCTGTTGCGGGCGCATTAATCAGCGGTTTCGAAGCCAGCCTGGCTTGGAGCATGGCTTTGCTCTTAGCAGGTACGCTAGGATTTTTCTGTGATGGAAAAACTCGATTAATAGGGGGAATCCTTATCCTGGGAATCGTCGGAATGACTGGATTGCCATTTACTCCAGCCTGGCAAGGAATTCGGATCTATCCGCTCCCACAAGAAGTGTTTTCGCAGGGAAGTTGGCAACTCATCTTCTTATTAGCCCAGGGACTTTTTCTTGGCGGTCTCCTCCATGCCTGGCTCGCTCCGAAGCAGTTGCTTCCCAGCCCTGAACGCTGGAGCGAAATTGTTTATCCAGTCGGATTATTGCTGTTACCAGTCACGCAAATAATCATCCTCATTTGGGGGCTCCCAGGGCTAAGCAACAATCTCCAGTCGTTTCCTGAAATTATCCTTGCTTGGGCTCCTTTGGCTGCCGTCGGAATTGCCTTTGGGACTTTATTGATCAGAAAGCGCACTACTGCGCTGGAATCAAGGGTCCTACACCTAAAATCGAAAACCTATCTTTTGGATGGTCTTTATCGTTCTGGGAGCGCGATACAGTTCCTTGGTACAAAAATGGTTTCAGTTGTCGATCAATTCCTGCAAGGCGACGCTGGCATTTTGTGGACCTTATTGTTTCTTCTCCTTCTATTTGCCTTGTTAATATCCATTAATACTGGAGGATAGGTGAATATTCAGGCGCTTGCTCTGCCAGCCCTTATCCTCATTACAATTTCCTCCGTTTCGCTGATCGTTTTTTCAGATTGGCGGGTACGGCTTGGTTTGTTGGCAATTCTTTATTTAGGCGTATTTATTATCTTGAGTCTCAATTGGCCAGTGAGTCTAGCGGTCACGAAGCTCGTGGCTGGGTGGATGGCTGCAGCGGTGTTAGGTATGGCCCTAATCGGCTCGCCGTTTCCATCAACAAGCTCTGATTCCCAAACTCAATTTCAGCGCAAATCTTTTCCGGGTTTTGTGCAGAATCTGCGAATAAAACCAGCAACTTTCTTTTATCTTTTTGCAGCCATCTTAGTAGGGCTGTTTACCCTCTCGATCTCTTCTTATCTCCTAGCCTGGATTCCGGGGTTACAAAATGAGGTGGTATGGGCAGGGTTATTATTATTGGGTATGGGCATCCTTCAGCTCGGATTCCGAACGGATATTTTTTCAACAATTCTAGGTATGCTTACCATGGTCTCCGGTTTTGAAATTATTTATACAAGCATCGAGCGTTCGACGCTCGTCGCTGGCCTGCTTGCCGGGATCACCCTGGGATTAGCGCTAGTAGGGGCCTATCTTATCTTATCCCCACAGTTCGAGGAACCCGAATGAGCGCCCCCATTTTGTGGGTCATCCTACCCGGTATGATGGCGATAATACTATACTTTTTCCGCCGGTTTACCCGTTTGGTGACAACTATTCGGGATCCTCACTGCGTTATTATTAGCAGTCTTCGCCTGGTTGCTTCCAATTGGAACCCCGATCGCTTTGGGACCCTGGCCGCAATTGCCCTCATTGGATATCACTGATCAACTTACATTCTTAGGACGCAATTTGATCCTCGGAAATACAGCCCGGCCGTTTTTAGTTATGATTTATCTCGGCCTCGTTTTGTGGTTTATCGGAGCAAGTACGATCCCGATTAGCCGGCTATTCATCCCGCTGAGCCTGGCAATTGCTGCACTTCTAACTGCAGCTATCAGCGTTGAGCCATTTTTGTATGCAGCCCTATTCATCGAATTAGCTGTCTTACTGTGTGTTCCTATCCTTTCGCCGCCAGGTAAACCTGTATCTAGTGGTGTATTGCGCTTCCTTACTTTTCAAACCTTCGGAATGTTCTTATTATTATTTGCAAGTTGGATGATATACAACGTCGAATTAAACGCAAATAATCCAGTCTTGGCTATTCGCGCTGGCGTTCTGCTTAGTTTGGGTTTTGCGATGACATTGTCTATATTCCCATTCAATACATGGATTCCAATGATTACGAAAGACGCCCCACCGTATAGCACCGCATTTATTATCTTCATGTTGTCCGCAATCATTTCCCTCTTTGCGATTAACGTATTTGCTCGTTACTCCTGGCTGCAATCTTCGCTGGGGATATCGCTTTGGTTTCCAATTGTGGGTCTCTTTATGATTTTTGGAGGAGGTCTTCTATCCATTTTCCAAAACAATCTTGGGCGAATGTTTGGTTATGCGATTGTTACAGAAGTAGGCTTAATTGTTATTTCGATCAGCCAGATTAGTTTGGCAACCCAATCAACTGTTCAAATTGGAGATAGTATCATCGCCAGGATTCCACTTGCTGCTTTTTTCTTTGCGCTCATCCTACCGCGTGGTTTGAACCTGGCAATTTGGGCGCTTAGCCTGACTGTGTTAAAAGGTAAAACCCAAGATTTAGAGATGGAATCTATCCGCGGCATTGGTTATCAAGTTCCGCTCGCGACTGCTGGAATCACCCTGTCGTGCTTATCTCTTGCAAGCTTTCCAATGTTAGCAGGTTTTCCGGTAAGAGCCACTTTAGGTGTGGGAATCTGCTCAGTTATCTCCGCTGGCGGCAGGATTTACCCTGGTTGGATACTTTGGATTGGTGATTGCAGCTCTACGAAGTATTTCCATGCTGTTGGCAACCGGAGAATCAAATAATTGGAAAATTACCGAGACTCGGCCTCAGACGATTTTACTCGTCCTCGGGATAGCGATCTTGCTCGTCGTTGGGTTCTTTCCACATCTATTCTTAAGCAGCTTGCAAACGATGAATCCTTAGGTAAATTCAACGATCCCACATCCTAAACAAGTTAATATTTGGCCATGCTATAATCATTCATATTAGCAATTTGAGTAGCATGCCAAGGAGATCGAAGCATGGAAGCTGAACAAATCCTAAAACAGCTTGACTGGCTGGACGAAGAGCGGCGTAAGGATAAAACACGCCTTGGCGCTCTCGAAGAACGCCTGATTGCATTGGAAGGCAATCTTGTCCCATTACCGCGCCAAATCAAAGAAATGGGCAGTGAAATCACCCGCCTGGAAGCCATTATGGCTCGCATGGATCATTTCGATGAAATATTGCTGCAGCAACGCGGCGAAGCAAAACAGTATTTCGAAGAACTCGAACGTCAGATAAAAAAGCACGACGAGGATGCTGAAAAGGTCCGCCGGGCTGAAACGCGAGCCGTGGATGTAAGCTTACTAGAACTGCGCAAAGGGCTCGAACCCATTGCAGAAATCAGGCGCAGTTTACAAGCCAGGGTGGAAGAAGAAAGTCGTTTAGCCCGTTTGATTGATGAAACCCGAACCAAGATTGACGCAGCCCGGAGGAGTGAAGAAGAGTACACCCGAGCTTTTCGTTTACTCGATGATGGGAGACGACAAGATGCCAAACGGATGACCGATATCCAGGGGGAGATGGCAGCAATCCGTAAACGTGTTGATGAACAACGCGGCCGCCTGGAGTTGATCACGAGCACGACGAAAAAGATCGAAACACGGGTGAACGAGCTGAGCACATTGGAGACAGAACGACGAGAGACGCTCGAAGCCTTTCTAGAAAAACAGGCTCTTTTTCAGGTAGAACGGGAAAGAGTTTGGAAGGAATGGGAAACCCGTTTCGCGGCGATTGAAACCCAGACTGCGGACATCGAAAACAACCTTCAATCTCTGGATGCAACCCATCGCGCGATCAAACGGACGCAGCAAACGGTCGATGAGGTTACCCAAAAGGTTGAGAGAAGAATCAACGAAATTACTGAGATCCAACGTCTTTCAGAGGAAAGATTTCGTCAAGAGTGGGTTACCTTTAAGGCAGATGACCAAAAAAGATGGACGAACTACACCCTGACGATTGAAGAGCAGCGAAACGAGTCGACCCGCCAATACGAAAGACTTGCTGAACGAGTCACACATATTGAAGATACGATGCAAGAAATTCAAGATATGCTTCAGCAGATGACAGAGCAAACTGAAAAACGAATGCAATCCTTACTTGCAATGGCTCATGATTGGACGACATCCTACGAACGATCCGTCGGTCGTAACCGTTAATCCGGTATAAATAACTAGAGTCCGAAAAATAGTCACCAAAACATGTACGTAATTGGAACTGCAGGTCATGTTGATCATGGTAAATCGAGCCTCATCCAGGCGCTAACAGGAATTCATCCTGACCGGTTAAAGGAAGAGCGCGAAAGAGAAATGACCATTGACCTGGGCTTTGCCTGGTTGGAATTGCCCAATGGCGAGGAAATAGGGATTGTGGATGTCCCTGGCCACCGTGATTTTATTGAAAATATGCTCGCCGGGATTGGGGGAATCGATGCCGTGCTTTTTGTGGTCGCGGCTGACGAAGGAGTAATGCCGCAGACGCGCGAACACCTTGCGATTCTTGACCTGCTCCAAATAAATAGCGGTGTGGTTGCCCTGACAAAAATCGACCTGGTCGAGCCTGAATGGTTAGACCTTGTCCAGGAGGAGCTGCGAATCACGTTTATTGGCACTGTTTTAGAAGACGCCGCGATTATTCCAGTATCGTCGCGTTCACATCAAGGATTGAATGCGCTTCTCGAGGCAATCACCCGCTGTCTCGAAAATCGTCCTTCGCGGCCAAATTTGGGTAGACCGCGCCTACCTGTTGATCGGGTCTTCACAATCGCTGGTTTTGGCACGATCGCTACCGGCACCTTATCCGATGGCGCTCTAAAAATAGGCGACGAGTTGGAGATTCTTCCTACCGGGTTTAAAGGACGGGTTCGTGGTCTTCAGACCCACAAACGGAAAGAAGAAATTGCTGCCCCTGGCAGCCGGACAGCGGTTAATATCGCCGGGATTCAATTAGTAGATCTGCATCGAGGCGATGTGATTGCACATCCTGGCGATTACGCCCCTACCCGCAGATTAGATGTACGTTGCCGGATATTACCCAGCGCCGCTCTAGCAATTAAACACAATATCGATGTAAAATTGTTCATTGGTACGGCGGAAGTTCTTGCCAGGGTACGTTTGCTCGGCCAAGAAGAATTACTCCCTGGGGAGACTGGTTGGATTCAATTAGAAACCAACAGTCCGGTTGTCGCCGTGCGCGGTGATCACTTTATTCTCCGCCGCCCTTCTCCTGGCGAAACCCTGGGTGGTGGTTCAGTCCTCGAGCCGCACCCCAAAGGCCGCCATAAACGCTTCTCAGAGACCATCTTGGCCCGTTTCGAGGCGCTCTCACAAGGGACCCCACCTGAGATTTTTCTTGAAGCAGCCCAGGCCTCTGGAGTAGCGACTCTTAAGGAGGTTGCCGCTCGTTCGAACCTGGATTCTACGTTAATCCAACCAACCGTTGAAGAGCTAATATCCGCTGGGCTGATCATCATGCTTGATCAACGCCCTTCTAGTAAGATTGAAGCGAATCTTCCCGGTCCTGGCGATTTTATTCTAGCGAAGTCTCTTTGGGAACAAATCGCCGCCCGGGTTTTACTGGAAATTCACAATTTTCACATAGGAAATCCATTAAAAACCGGGATGCCACGCGAAGAATTAAAAAGTCGTCTAAAATCAACCCAAAACGCAACTCCTAAACTGATTAACGCGATTATTGCCAGCCAGGTCGTTGGAGGGCAAATCGAGGAAAGCAATCTTACCGTGCGCGAGCATGGTTTTAAGATTCACTTTTCCGCTCAACAAGACCAAAATATAAACCAGTTGATAGCCCGATTTAAGATTAATCCTTATTCACCCCCTTCGGTGAAAGAATGCCAGAGTGCAGTTGGAGACGATATTTTCCAGGCATTATTGGAAATCGGGGTGCTCGTTGCACTAAACCAAGAAGTCGTCTTTAGGAAGGAAGATTATGATGGGATGATCAGAGAGATCCGAAATTTGATTTCGCAATCGGGTCAAATCACTGCGGCTCAAGTGCGCGACCATTTCAACACCAGTCGCAAATATGCACTTGCAATGTTAGAACATATGGATACCATTGGAATCACAATCCGTCAGGGTGACTTCCGCCGCCTGCAAGGGTAAACGAAGGGATGATATAATTAAAATCGATGAATATCTGGTTTTAGTGAAAGTTTGTTCTGGAGAATAAATGTGATGAGTTTGGGAATAAACACTCCGTATAAACCCCCAAAGAGACGTCGAAATAAGCCAGCGTTATTTTTCGCAGGCTTACTGATCCTCACTTTGCTGCTGCAGGCATTTCTAGTAAATAGCCTGGCGGGTTCAAACAATTCGAATCAGAATGTTCCTCTGGCTCAAATCGATACAGAAACGCCAACCGCGACAAATTCTGCTACTCCAACTGCCACGCCAACCTTAAACCCCATTACCCTCTCATTCCAGAATGGTGTCTCCCCAGATAACACGTATGCTGGAATGAAAGACACCTATATCTCTCAAGCCAACCAATTTACAAGTTTCTGGCAATCCCAATCCATTTTGGTCAATGGCGAAAGCGCTGTAGGAGCGGCTGATGCAAACTATGCCTTGATGAAATGGGATATCAGCCAGATTCCAATTGGCAGTAATATATTAACAGCCTCGATTACTTTCAATGTAATCACTCCTACAACAAGTTTTTATCCGATCTATCAACTCCTCAAGCCATGGGTTGATCAACAAGCAAGCTGGATGAATTATGCCGGTGGACCCAGCGGAACATGGGAAATACCAGGTGCTTTGGGACCGACAGATCGCGGTTCATTAGTCTTAACGGGTTACTCCCCGCAAAATCCTGGTCTATACCAGTTGAACTTGAATCCTGGCGTCGTTCAAGAATGGGTAAACTCACCTACCCAAAATTTCGGATTAATAATCGCTGATTCAGTTGGATCAGCGCCTTCCACCTTCGACTCGGCCGAAGCCACGATTGCGACACTTCGACCCAAGTTGACGATCACATATAACTGGCCAGCCGGTACTACCCCTACGCCAACCTATACTCCTACATTTACCTCGCCCGCGCCGGTTCTGCCGAATCCTCCGACAAATCTAAATGCTACGGTATTTTCTGCCAGTCAAATTAACCTGGGATGGACGGATAATTCCACCAATGAAACTGGGTTTAAAATCGAACGTTCTACGGATAATGTGAATTTTACTGAAATTGCAGTCACCGGCCCAGATATTACCAGCTATAGCAATACCGGGCTAACTGTCAATACGATTTATTATTACCGCGTTCGAGCTTTCAATGATGGAGGCAACTCTGCGTTTTCGAATGTAGCCTCTGCGTCAACCGCGCCAACCGCCACCCCTACCACACCGACCCCCACTGTAACGGGTACACCTCCCACCCCAACGGCAACAGGCACCATTGTGCCAAGCTTGAACGTGGCGAAATCCGTTAGTCCCAACCAGGCTCAGGTGGGGCAGCTCTTTAATTTTGCGATCCAGATCACCAATAGCGGATTAGCCCCTGCTTTGACTTCATCCCTGACGGACTCTTTTCCAACGGCTCTGACGATTACTGGAGCACAAACCTCTAAAGGTGCTTATAGTATTAATACGTCTACGAACACGATCACTTTCACGATTGGCACAATCAATCCAAATGAAACGGTGCGCGTGGGTATCCTGGCTCAGGTCAATAGCACCGCGGTGGCCAATACAACTTTCACAAATTATGCCACACTCAATTACGCGGTCGGCACTGTTAGCCAATCCAGAACCTCAAATAGCGTTAGCTACCGCATTCTGGGTACTTCTACGCTGCCTCCCACTGGGCTAGGACAAGACCAGGCGCCTGGAGCTAACACTGCACTCCGCTTTGTTGCCATTCTCTTCACCAGCCTGTTTATCATCATCGGGATCACTTTCTTGGTCGTTGGTCGGGTCAGGAAAACAAATGAATCGCAATGGTCTGGATGGCTCGCTCGAACTGGCTTAATCCTAATTGGCGCCGGCTTGCTCTTTGCTCTGGCATCCTGGGGGCTCAGCCTACCCGGCAAAAGTGGATCGGTTGCAGCCATTCCCACGCCATCAGCAGAAACAACCATCCAAATATTAAACTCAGAACCGGATAGCCTGGCCTTCGAAATGCTTTTACCGACCGCTACCCCGGATCGCTTGCCCGATTTTATTATCCCAACCCCCAGCTTGCATCCTTCGCAAGACAGCGACAACATCGATAGCAGCCCTGTCGAACAAATTCAGATCCCCGCCTTAGGGCTGGATACGGTCGTTAAGTATGTACCATACGATGGTTTCACCTGGCAGATTGCTGGATTGAAACAAGAAGTTGCTTGGATGGGTGACACATCCTGGCCAGGTTTGGGTAAAAACACTGGACTGGCTGGGCACGTTACCCTGGTCGATGGCAGCAATGGACCTTTCCGGTATCTTGCCGATCTCCACCCTGGAGACATCGTGGTTCTTTACACTCAAGAAAATGTGTATACGTATACAGTTCAGGATCAGAAGGTAGTTGAAGAAACAGATTTTTCAACATTAAATAATCAGACGGATAAGCCTCAGATAACTTTGATTACGTGTACCAACTGGGATAAAGACCTGAAACTTTACCTTAACCGTTTGATCGTGACCGCCAACCTGGATAAAGTAGAGCCTATCAAAACGGCAAATCTTGGGAATTAGTTCAAGAATACAGTTATATTAATCGCTACCCGAAAATTAGTCTGACCTAAGATTACAATTCATTTAGGACCCATTCTCCGCCAACCATGGTAGCCAATGCATGAATTTCATGCAGTTGGTCAGGCAAGCAGGTGAATGGGTTTTCATTTAACACAGCCAGGTCGGCTAAATATCCTGGGGAAATTTTACCAATCCTGTCTTCCATCCCACCTGCAAAAGCTGCTCCCGTGGTATATCCATGGATGGCTTCATCAACGGTCAAGCGCTGGTCCGGATACCAACCCAGCAGACCAGGTGTTCCATCCAGGCGTTGACGGGTGACAGCCGCATGGATACCCCAAAAAGGATTCGGCGACTCAACTGGCGCATCCGAACCAAACGCCGTAACCGCCCCTTGGGAAACTTGTGTTTTCAATGCATATGATAATGCCGCACGGTCCCCCCAATAACGATCCGCCATTAACATATCTGAGGTAGCATGGATTGGCTGCATCGAGGCGATGACCCCCAATTCTGCCAGACGACCGGCATCATCCGAATGCAGCAATTGGACATGCTCAATCCGGTGTCGCAGACCGGTCTTAATCGCCGCCTTCTGATCCCCACCGAATTGAGTTTCAGCTTCAAACTCACGCATTTGGCTGTATGCTTTTAGTACTTCGTGGTTCGCCCGATCACCAATGGCATGAACAGCGAGGCTTAACCCGTTGGCAACCGCCAGGCGTCCATGCTCATAGATTTCTTCAGCATCCAATAAGAGCATACCACGGTTGTCATCAGCGCCTTGTTCATATGGCTGCAGCATTGCTGCTGTTTGCGGGCCTAAAGCCCCATCGGCAAACGCTTTGACGCTGCCAATCCTAAGATAATCGTCTCCAAAACCTGAGCGCAAACCAAGTCCAATCGCAAGCTCAAGGTCATTCCAGGGAATGCTTTTAATTACACGCAATTTTAACTGGGATTTCTGATGTAAGATCTGAAGCGCTTTGAAACATCGCCGGCGATCGAAATCGTGAACGCCTGTTATACCCATTCGCCAAAGAATCGGCTGCACGCTATCAATCGCTTCTGAAACCGCATATTCGTCAGGGTTTGGAATGCATGCCTCTAACAAAGTCATTGCGCTTTCGAATAGGATTCCATTTAGCTGCCCGCGTTCGTTACGGCCCAGTCGCCCGCCAGCCGGGTCTGGGGTCCCATCACTCAGGTTTGCCATTCGCAGCGCTGCAGAATTAGCCCAGCCGGCGTGCAAGGATTTTGCTGTTAAGTACACCGGGTGATTTGGGGCGACTGCATCCAATGCTTCTGCAGAGCCAAATCCCTGAGCCCAATTATTTTGATTCCAGCCATGGCCTAATATCCAGACCCCTACCGGGGTGCGGGTAACCTGTTCCTTTACTCGTTTTATACATTCTTCTTGGGTAGCTGTTTCACAATCAATTTTTTGCATTCCCAAGGCGAACTGCTCGAGATGGATATGTGCGTCGGTTAAACCGGGGATAACCGTTCGCCCATGTAAATCCTGGATAATAACGTTGTTAGAAGGACTGGTCTTGCTCCAATTTTTAATTTTCGCCAGGGTGTCTCCCTCTTCCCCCAGGTAGAGTATCCGCCCATAATCAATCGCGACTGCCTTAGCGGTAGGCGTCTTAGAATCCAAGGTATGGATTTGGGCATTCACTAAGATAAGCAAAGCCTATTCCTCTCCCACGAGCCGTTCGACGAGCGCGTTTAATTCTTCATCGGAGTAGTAATGGATAACGATTGTTCCGCCTTTGTTACCATGATTTAAGCGTACTTTTGTTCCTAAGCGCCCTCGTAATCGCTCTTCGACTGCGCTAAGGGCGACAGGTAGAGCAGGTGCGATTTTCTGTCCCGGTTTTGGTTGACCCCAAAATTTTACCAATTCCTCGGTCTGGCGAACATTTAAACCCCGCTGCAAGACAATATGTAGACAATTATCCTGTGATCCAGGAGATTGCAGCACCAACAGAGCGCGAGCATGGCCCTCGCTGACAAGTCCGTTCGTCAACGCAGATTGGCACTCGTTTGTTAAATTTAACAAGCGCAAAGTATTGGTAACAGCTGTCCGACTTTTAAAAACACGCTCGGCGATTTCTTGATGGGTAAGGTTAAATTCATCAACAAGCTGTCGGTACGCCATTGCGGTTTCCAGTGGTCCTAAATCGGCGCGTTGTACATTTTCGATAAGCGCCAGCTCGAGTCTTTCCTGATCGGTAACCTCGCGAAGGATGGCTGGTATATGGGTTAACCCTGCTTGTTTCGCCGCCAACCAGCGTCTTTCACCTGCAATCAGAATGTATTGTTCTTGATCTTGTGGGTCAAAAGTAAGGATAACTGGCTGAAGAACCCCGTGCTCTCGTATTGAAGCCGCCAAGGACTCCAATTCTTCTGAGTTAAAACTGCTTCGAGGCTGGCGTGGGTTTCGTTTGATCTGGTCCACTGGGATGGATAAAACGCCATTGGCGGCGGGTTGAGTGTCGCCGCCTATTAACGCATCCAGACCTCGTCCCAGGCCGGTTTTCCGTGTCATAGTTTCTCCTGCATCAGCGGGATATGGATGCCGTCTCCTTCTAATATTTCCCGTGCTAAGGCTGCGTAAGCACTAGCGCCGTTTGAGCTTGGCGCATACGAAGAAATCGGTTGTCCGTAAGAAGGCGCTTCAGCCAGGCGCACTGTCCGTGGGATAACCGCGCTGAAAACCTGTTCCGGAAAATAGCGGCGAACTTCTACGACCACATCATTGGATAAATTTGTACGAGCATCATACATCGTCATCACAACCCCTCGGATTTTTACTTGCGGAAAAAGGACATTCCGCACACGATTAATTGTGTGGGTAAGCTGGCCTAAACCTTCTAAGGCAAGATACTCGCATTGGACAGGAATAATCAGGCCATCCTGGGCAGCGACAATCCCATTGAGAGTCAGCAATCCGAGCGATGGTGGGCAATCAATCAAGATGTAATCATACCGGTCAACAATTGGGGTGAGTGCGTTTTTTAACCTGGTTTCTCGTGCTAATTCTGAAACCAGCTCCACTTCTCCGCCAGCCAGCGCAGGAGTGGCTGGTAGTAAGGACAATTTCAAGCGGGGGTTATGCAAGATCAAATTGATCACCGGAGAACCGTTAATCAACGCTTCGTACGTGCCCCCCCTGACGGTATGCTTATCGATTTTAAGGCAAGAAGTTGCGTTTGCTTGCGGATCGAGGTCAACTAATAGAACTTTCTGGCCAAAATAAGCCAGGTAGGCGCCAAGATTAATGGCAGTCGTTGTTTTACCAACGCCTCCCTTTTGATTAACCAGAGTATAAATCCGTCCCATACTAGCCTTAGGAGATTTCGATCATGCAGCCTTGAATTTCATCCGGCGTTGGAATCCCCTGCAAACCTTTGCGAGTTACAGAAATAGCGGCAATTTGGTTCGCAAAACGGGCCGCTTCCCAAGGATCGCGGGTTGAATATAGACGAGAGAAAAATGTGGCAGCAAAAATATCCCCTGCGCCAGTGGGATCAATTTCGGTCACGGGCGGGGGTCTAAACCTTCTCACATCGCCATGCCAGAAAACTCTCGCGCCAGCGTGGCCATTTGTCACTGCAAAGACTGGACAGGCTGCAGCCATTTCTTCGAGTCGCTCTTCATCTGCCAACACATCTGCATCGCTGATAATCGCCGCCCCGCAGCGCTCTAATACGAAGCGCGCCTCTGGCCACTCTGTTTTAGAAACCCAACCAGCCTGATCCCAACTGCGCAGCCACCCTTGGGGGGTAGTGCAAATTAACGCTGACGGAAAATTCCGCACTAAGGAGGGTTCGACCTCCTGTGCAACGGGCGCGAGGTGAACGATCGAGGCCGACCGCCAGGGCTCAGGGATTTGAAAGTATTCAAGGCGGGGAGCAACATGCAATACACGTTGGATTCTACCTGTCGGTGTATATATATTTTCGAAGGTCGTGGATTTCTCGGTGGGATAACTTATGATTGGGATAGCCCCTAACTCACCCAACGGCAATTCACCTCCCCAAGAGGTGACAATCCCAACTTTTAATCCCAATGCTTTTGCAGTTAGGGCTGCAAATGTGGCTGTCCCGCCCAGACGTTCCCCTTCAGGAAACAAATCGACGGTAATATGTCCTATGATTAAATAATCTATAGCTTCCAATGGGGTCAATTGATTCATGGGTTGAATTATAATCGATTTATCTCTGCAGCAAATTCTTTGCAAATCACGGGCAGCATGTTATAATCACGCTTCGTGCCGCCTTTGGCGGTTTTATCTTGAATCAAATGTCTTGCACTATCTTGTGCCAGCAATTTTGAAAATTTTGTAAGGATTTTATATATGAACGAGTTGTTAGCATCTGTCGAAGCCCAAGATAATCCAAATATCGACCCTCTTCACCCTGGCGATATGGTCAGAGTCTACCTGCGCATCAAGGAAGGGAATAATGAGCGGACCCAGGAATTTAAGGGTACTGTGATTCGTTGCCGATCCGGTGGAAATAATGCCAATTTTACCGTGCGGCGAGTTGCCAGCAACGGTATCGGCGTCGAACGAACATTTTTGCTGCGTTCCCCTCGAATTGAGAAAGTAGTCGTCGAGCGACACTCTAAAGTCCGCCGCGCCCAGCTTTACTATTTACGCAGTCGGACTGGAAAGAGCGCTCGTCTCAAGCAGAAATTCTCTTAATCGAATAACCTTGAGCAGAGGATTCTGGTTTGGTAAGCAAATGGACGATTCTTACCAGGATCTAGATTTTCTTTTGTGCCCAATCGGGCGCAGTACTCGATGTGCTGCGCCTTTTTTTCGATGGTAATTGGTTCCGTTTTTGTGAGATAAAAGATGGCTACTCCAATAATTGGCGTGACGATGACGCGCATGATGAGTGTTTATGGTTATCCTCTACATATCGTAACCGAGGCTTATATTCGCGCAATTACAAACGCGGGGGCATGTCCCATTTTGATTCCTCTATCCCAGCCAATAAAAAACCTCGAAACGATTTTCGCCAAATTAGATGGAATCCTGTTTACTGGCGGCGGGGATGTACACCCAAACCAATATCACAGCGCACCTCACCCATTGGTGGATGAAGTAGATATTGAGCGTGACCAAATAGAGATATTTCTAGTTAAAGAATCCATCAAAAAAAATCTCCCCTTTCTTGGAATCTGCCGAGGGATCCAGGTTATTAACGTTGCTTTAGGCGGTACGCTCTATGAAGACCTGCTCGATCAACGACCTAAATCCCTCCGGCATAGCTACTTTCCAGAAATGCCTCGCCAGTATCTGGCTCACGAAATCCAAGTCGAATCGCAGAGCCAGCTCGCTCAAATTCTCGGCTGCTCCACTGCGCAAGTAAACAGCTTGCATCATCAAGGCTTAAGGCTCCTTGCGCCAGGTTTACGCCCCAGCGCTTATGCCCCTGACGGCTTGGTGGAAGCCTGTGAATTTCCAGGCCACCGTTTCGGCCTGGCTGTTCAATGGCATCCAGAATGGCTGCCAACCGAGGCCAGTATGCCATCCTTATTCGAGCAATTCGTTGCAGCCGCGAAGGGATAGATTTTTTGCTTGAGGCGACAAGGCCAATAGGGATTTTCGATTCTGGGGTAGGTGGACTCTCAGTGCTGCGTGCTGTTCGCCAAATTCTTCCGCGCGAACCAATTATTTATATTGCCGACCAGGCACACGTCCCTTATGGAGTGCGTGATCTGGAGGAAGTGCGAAATTTTTCTGAGGGGATTAGCCGGTTCCTAATCCAGCAAGGCTGTAAACTGATTATTGTGGCTTGCAATACAGCCTCGGCTGCGGCGCTTTTTCACTTAAGAGAAATCTTTCCTAAGACACCGTTCGTTGGAATGGAGCCTGCGGTTAAACCTGCTGCTGAAACGACCCAGAGTGGCGTGGTCGGTGTATTAGCAACACCGGCGACTTTCCAAGGCGCTCTTTACGCATCTGTCGTTGAAAGATTCGCTAATGGCGTAATTCTGCTTCAGGACACCTGCCCAGGTTTGGTATCACAAATTGAAGCAGGGCTCCTTGACACCCGAGACACCCGCTTGATCCTGGAAAATGCGCTTTTACCGATGCTCGCTCAGAATATCGATACTGTCGTTCTCGGCTGCACCCATTATCCATTTGTCATTCCCCTTATCCAAGATATTGTGACTGATTCAGTTCGCGTAATCGATCCAGCCCCAGCAATTGCTCGCCAGGCAAGCCGTTTACTAGATTTACAGCTCCTTCGCCGAATTCCATCTGGTTCAGGGGAAATATCAGTACTGGGTCCAAACGGAATCCAAATCTTCACCAGTGGTGATCCTGTTGCCTTCTCTGGTTTGCTGCCCAAGCTGATGAAGCTGAATTTGCCCGTAAAAAAAGTCTGTTGGCAGGATCTGGTTCTTCAGTATTGCTGAGTTAAAAGAAGATCGCTACAGGTCTGCAGGCTGGACTCCGAGATCCATTGGCTGGAAATCGAGCTTCTCAAAGTTCTCAAAGACCAGGTCTCGGAAGGGCAACTGTAATTTGCTGCGCAACCTTTCAAAAAGAACCGTGTAACTTTCAGATATTCGCAGGTCCCAATTTAACCCCAAGGCGTCATTTACTTCTCTGATTACGTCCGGGTTTGAGCCCTCAATTTCAATAAAATTTCCAAAGGGAAGTTCATCCAATAAAATAGAGACTCCCCCAAGCGTATAACCGCTTCGAAATTTTTCATAAATCATACTGATCTGATAACCCAAGGCTATAATGAAAGCCTGTGCGGCTTGGAAATTATCTGCAACAAACTCAATTTCCTGGCGTAAACGCACACCCTGAAGATCTTCGCTTGGTCCTTTGAAGGTAAGGCGCGCCTGTGTATCAAACCGCAAGCGCAAAGCCTTTCCCGCGCGGCTAAGGGAAAAGTCGGGCGTATCGAATCTGAGGTTGACTTCCCGCACTCGCTCCTGATAAAGCTCCGCGCCTAAGCCATTCAGTCGCTTCTCGATCGCAGGTAGATCCCTTACAAAATACTTAAGTTCCAACTCTTGGTAGTTCATGGTACATCCTCCAAGTCCACTGTCTAGAGAACACTCAGCAAGGTTTGGCGTTGTTCAACACTTTGGCCGGGTTGAATACGGATACGTGATATAACCCCATCTCGCGGTGACTTTAAGTTCATTTTGCATTTTCATCGATTCAAGGATGATCAATAATTCCCCTTTTTTCACAATCTGACCTTCGCTGACTTCTAGTGAAATAACCAACCCTGGCATAGGCGCCCGTAATTGGAATTCTGAACCGCCTATCTTTTCAGCGCCTGATGCAGCCCGCAGGCGACGCTCTCTTTCATCTTCAACCAAAACCGCATATTGATTTCCATGAATAAGAACCTGCCAATTATTTTCGATCGGATATACATAGGCCTCATAAGATTTCCCATCAATTAATAAAGAAAAAACCGGTTGGTCGCTGACCGGGTGAAAATCGACAAGATAGATCTTACCGTCTACCATGACCCGATGTTCATCAAGAACATCGACAACATACTCACGTTGATTAATCGTTGAAATGTATTTCATCGGGCGCTTTCACCTTGATTATTTCTGAAGACGTTCCCAACGGCTGAGCCATTTCCAGTTACTGGTATCCCGCTTGCCGCGCTGGACAATATTCGTGGCCAACTGAAATTCTCGATGAGCTACCAATGTGGCAGCGATTGCTGCAATTTCCGGATCTCCATCTCGACTATCTTCTAAACCATCCAAAGAAAAACGCTCCTCAACAAATCGAGTATCGTATTGACCAGCCATGAAACGATGCGAATCCATCAAATTTTGGTGGAAAGGAATATTCGTGCGGATGCCAAGGATTTTATATTCTTCGAGGGCGCGGCGCATTCGCAAGATTGCTTCTGCCCGGGTCTCTCCCCAAACGACTAACTTTGAAATGAGTAAATCGTAATAGGGTGAAATTTCGAATCCCGGGTACACTCCCGTATCTATGCGCACCCCTGGCCCGGTCGGTTGTAAAACGTGGCTGATTCGGCCGGTCGAGGGCATAAAATGATTATATGGATCCTCCGCGTTGATCCGGCATTCGATCGCCCACCCTTTCATACGCAAATTCTCTTGAGAATTCCGCATCTGTCTGCCTCGGGCAATCCTTATTTGCTCCTTCACGATATCAATGCCAGTAACCATTTCGGTTACTGGATGTTCCACCTGCAGACGTGTATTCATTTCCAAAAAATAGAATTCCTGATCTTTGTCGACTAAGAATTCAATCGTCCCAGCGTTTGTATAACCAACTGCTCGAGCTGCCCGAACTGCGACTGCACCCATCTTCTGACGAAGTTCAATATCATCTCCTAACGCCGGTGATGGACATTCTTCCAAGAGCTTCTGGTGACGGCGCTGGATCGAACATTCTCGCTCTCCAAGATGCATGATGTTGCCAAAATGATCTCCCAAGATCTGAATTTCAATGTGCCGGGCGCCTTCAATAAGTCTTTCCAGATAGACATTTCCATCCCCAAAAGCAGCCTCAGCTTCCCGGCGCGCCGCATGAATCAATTCCGGCATTTCCTCAAGGGTGCGCACCTCGCGCATTCCCTTTCCACCACCACCGGCTGAAGCCTTGATCAGTAGTGGAAACCCAATTTTCGAAGCAACTGCAAGCAGTTCATCATCATGCAGCGAACCTTCATCCTCTGTTCCAGGTACAACTCGTACGCCAGCCGCGGACACGGTCGCTCGAGCCGTGCGTTTATCACCCATCGCAGCGATTGCGGATGGCTTCGGACCAATAAATGCGATCCCTTCATCAATGCAAGCCTGGGCAAAATCAGCCCTTTCTGCTAAAAATCCATATCCAGGATGAATTCCGCCAGCGCCGCATTTCTTAGCGATTTCGATAATTTTATCGCCGCGCAAATACGAATCTCTTGAAGCGGCTGGTCCTAACAGATATGCCTCGTCAGCATAACGAACATGCAGTGCCTGCCGGTCGATTTCGGAATACACCGCTACCACCTGAATGCCTAATTCCCGACATGCCCGTAAAATTCGAACCGCGATTTCACCTCGATTTGCTATCAGGACTTTATTAAACATTTCTTCTCCAAAAATCTCAGTACCAGCTGGTTAAATTCGTCCGGATTCTCCTGTGGGAACATATGCCGGCCTCCAGGAACCAGGTATAAATCTGCGTCTGTTATTGCCTCCGCCATATCACTTGCATGCGTTGGCGTTGCATGCTCATCCTGCTCGCCTTGCATGACCAGCACTGGACACCGGATAAGGCTTAATTCCGAGCGCATATCCCAGCTCAGATTTTTAGGAGTTAACCAGCCATTGAACCAATCCATGAATACTTGTTGATAACGATCTCCGTGAACTCGCTGGAGGCTATTGCGAAACCGAACATCTTCATCGAAGGTCTTTTTGACCGCCAGGATCCCAGACTCCATTTTCGGTTCTACGTATATATGCGCGGCGATGCTGATAAAACAACAGACAAGATCAGGAAATCTGGCAGCAAAATATGCGCCGATTGTGGCGCCATCGCTGTGACCGATGAAACAAACTTGTCGACCCCACATTTGCGTGATTAAGGAGAACAAATCTGCAATATCGTCATGAAAATAGGGAATTGAAAGTTCAGGACGGTCGCCAGAGGCGCCATATCCCCAGCGATCATAATTAATGATTTGCCAACCAGCCGCTAGAAGAAAGCGGATTGTGTATTTCCAGGCTGCGCTCGATCCCAGGCCGTGATGCAATAATATAGCCATGGGAGCGGATGCATCCCCGCGATACGTTTCAACATATAAGCCATGCCCATTAATTATTAATTCCTGTTTTTCCACCGATAAAGCATTCTCGATTATCAAAGCGGCATACATCCGTGTTTCTTTGGTGGATTGGCATCTCTTTTATTGCTGAGCATTTCCAATCCATTGATCAGACGGGGGCGCGTTCACGCGGCTCGATGACGTCATCGATATAGCCACGCGAAGCTGCTACATAGGGATTTGCAAATTTTTCCCGATACTCTTGTACTAATTCAGCTTTACGCCCGACCGGATCTTCAGCCTGGCTTAGCTCCTTGCGAAAAACGATATTTACAGCCCCATCTGGGCCCATAACGGCAATCTCAGCCGATGGCCAGGCCAGGTTTAAATCGCCGCGAATATGTTTGCTGCTCATTACGCAATAAGCGCCGCCATAGGCCTTGCGAGTGACAACTGTCAGTTTTGGTACCGTTGCCTCGCAATAGGCAAATAATAATTTGGCTCCTGAACGAATGATGCCACCATGTTCTTGTACCGTTCCCGGCATAAAACCGGGTACATCTTCAAAGGTTATGATTGGAATATTGAATGCATCGCAGAAACGAATAAACCTGGCGGCTTTTTCAGACGAATTGATATCCAAGACACCCGCAAGCACTGCGGGTTGATTGGCAACGATGCCCACACTATGCCCTCCCAAGCGCGCAAAACCGACAACGATGTTGGGAGCATAATTTTCTTGGATTTCAAAAAACTGTCGATCGTCAAAGATCAAGTGAATAACCTGCTTTATATCATAGGGCTTACCTGGATCGTTCGGGACGATCTGATCCAGCTCTGCTTCCATTCTGAGCGGATCGTCGCTCGTCGGGAAAAAGGGCGGGTCTTCCATATTGTTTTGGGGTAAAAATGCCAATAATTTACGAATCATATACAGCGCATCCGCTTCGGTATCGGTAGACAAATGACAAACCCCGGAAACTTCGGAATGGATCGTAGCGCCGCCTAGCTCTTCGAAACTCACCTCCTCATGGGTCACTGCTTTCACTACTTCGGGCCCCGTTACAAACATGTATGAAGAATTCCGCACCATGACGATGAAATCGGTTAAAGCAGGAGAATAAACGGCGCCACCCGCGCAAGGCCCCATAATTGCGCTGATCTGCGGGATTACCCCAGAGGCAAGCGTATTGCGGAGAAATATATCAGCGTAACCCCCGAGTGAAACAACGCCTT
This sequence comes from uncultured Chloroflexia bacterium, assembly GCA_963770655.1. GTDB lineage: Bacteria > Chloroflexota > Anaerolineae > Anaerolineales > UBA4823 > CAZAGA01. The sequence goes on from CAVYQO010000009.1 coordinate 564,829, forward strand.
CCTGGATCCTGGCACCGCCTGAATCGTTGAGGCCAATCAATGGCGCCCCATTTTTCATCGCCATATCCATAATTTTTAAGATTTTTTCAGCATGCACTTCCCCTAAGCTGCCGCCAAACACAGTAAAATCCTGAGAGTATACATAAACTAATCGACCTTCGATCGTCCCCCATCCGGTAATGACGCTATCGCCAGGGAATTTATTGTTTTCCAATCCAAAATCGTGTGTCCGATGAACCACAAAAGAATCCAGTTCCCGGAATGAGCCTCGATCTAATAGCAAGTCGATTCGTTCTCGGGCAGTCAAGCGCCCACGCTGATGCTGTAGAGCTATTTTGTCTTCCCCACCGCCTAGGCGAGCTTGCACTTTATATTTTCGAAGGGTTTGAACTTTTGGATCATCATTTGTTTGATTAGTCATCCGTAGCTCCAAAATATCTTTCCGAAGCTGGGCTTGCCAACACCAGGAAAACAAAGCCCAAGGAAAGAAGGGTTATCACGATCATGAATGGGATATTTGCACCCCGACCAGCCGGGTTGAAGAGCAGTAACCGATCACTCCAGAAATAAATCGCAAAAATAACTGTCGCCAATTTGGTCAAACGCGGCGCCCAATGACGACCTGCCCATAATCCCCAAACGATTATCATACCTGTCACCGCCCAAAATAAGCGTGAAATACCAAGCCAGGCTGGCGAAAAAGGTAAAAGGGGTTTCAAAAGTTGCCAAGACGAAATTAATTGGATAACGCCAACCAGGTTAACAACCGCAATGCTTAAAACCCCCAAAGCCAACAACGTTACGCTCCAAGGGCGATGGGCGGATATACGGCGAGGCAATTCAAGGTTTTGCTCGGTCAATTATTCACGTCACTTTTTCGCAGGTTCTTCGTATAGTAAAACTAGAATATACCAGATCTGGACATCAAGAGCATGAATGCACAGAAAGCAACCAAATTTTAAACCTCTTCAGTCAATAACATCGTAAAAAATAGACTAATTTTCTCTATTTTTTCTACCCAATTTCACTCGATAAGCTTGATTTCACGAATATGAATATGTGGTTCAGCCCCGGCGTTCAGCGAAAAAATCTCGAGACGCAATCTGGAGATCTTATCTGGCCCGTTATCGGTTAGCAACTCCACATGTGGATCGCCAGGGCTGCCTCGCTGTGTTATTTCATAGACTTTATTCTCACCGCTTGCATCGTCGATCAGCCTAGCAGTAAATGTAAAATCCATGTTTGCTAGATCAGCATTGATTTGGCTAATCGTGCGCGGCTGCTGGAACACCAATTCAATGACGAATGGGTTTGCCTCCAGTCCTCGCATCAGGGTGTGAACATCGCCGTCAAATATCGCTTCTGGTTGGCCCATATCGATTTGGGAATAGCGGATAATGGTTGGTTGTGCATCGACCAAGATTGTCGCCTCAACCGGCTTGCTACGGGCCAACTTTTCATCAGCGAAAAGTTTATCAGCCTGTTCCGAATAATCTAATTGGACGAAATAGAACCCAGGGGATCCATCCGGATAATATAACACTTCGTTCGTCACAATGTTTTTAAATTTTGGGCTGGCCAGGGCTTCTTGATATTCAGATTCTGTTAAGACCAAGGTTACATTTTTATCGAGCGGAAGTCTTTCGAACAAATACGCTTTTATACTGTCGAGTCTGACATGCTGTTGCTGCTCCCTTGACAAGAAAAAGCGAACCAAGTTGTCCGTACCATTTGCCCATATCGGCGTGACTACAATCTGTTGATTCGGGTCGTTCTCAAGTTCTTTCGGGATTGCTTCTCCAAAAAGCTGTTTAGCGCCATATTGCATTCCATATAGGCTGTAATCCTTATACCAGGTTGGACCATTGCGCAAGGCATCCTGAAGGATATATAAATTGATGAATAACAAAATTAAGAACACACCAATGGAAAGAGAGAACTTGAAAATTCTTTTCTTCTCCAGCCAATAAAGAAACCCATCCAGACCCAAACTTGTTAATATTGCAGCAGGTATGACGAACCAAATTACCCGCAAAACTGTAATTTGCGCAAGAGCAGCACCGAGCGGAGAGACCAGTAGCGTAATTAATACCGTCCGATAAACAGGCGACCGAAGATTCTTAAGCATGAGCCACAGACCACCCATGAAAAATGGGAAGGCAATACTTAGAATATAGCCATACCCCTTCATCTGGTGCCGGGCAAGATCGACAAGGGGATTTGGAATAAACCAATAAAGCGGATTCAACCCGTGCAAATATTCAGTCCCAAACCGCATAAACTTAGCTGGCAGGCTAAGGCCTTGCTCGAGCCAATAAGCGCCGCGCATGCGCATCTGCTCCTCAAAAATAGCGGGATTTGCGCTTGAAAAGCGCAAATATGGCAGGGTCAGGATTATTATCAACCCCAAACCCAATAACCCTATTTTCTTGTTCCTCCAATGATAGGGTAGATCGATCAGAAATAGCAATCCTGCCGTCGCTGCAATTAGAAATTGACCCAATCCGTGGGTGTAGAAAGCTAACGCCCCGGCAATGATTGCTAAAAATAGCCATTTCGGAGAACGAAGCCGGTAGCAAAGATAAAAATAAATGAAAATGGCATAGAAAGCGGCAAGCTCGACATTTTCGAACGCGGTTCGTGAATGATAAAACCATACTGGGGTTGCAGATAGAATTAACACCCCGGTCCACCAATACCGAGCCTTTACGAAATCCTTCAGTGTCAGTCCAACAGCCGCTGCCCCGAGTAATGATACGAAGACCGAAACCGCCCGGGTTACAAAGACAGATTTGCCAAAAAGCAAATAAGGGATAACCTGCAGATAAACACTGACGCTGTTTAAGCCATAGGATGCACCCAAGGAGAAGTAAGTCGGTAATAACGTCCCGTTGAAACGAAAATGATTTTGAACCAGATCCTCTGCCAAGACAGTATGTACGGCTTCATCTGTGAAGAAATAAATCGGAAACCGATCTAATCCCACCAAACGAATAACCAGATAGATTAATAATGAAAGTCCAAACAATATCGATTCAAGAGGGATTTTCCCGAAAATCCCAGCTAATCGACCCAATCCAACAGATCGCGCGAGTGGAGAGCTGCTACCTTGCCTAACATTCACGATCTGACCAGATACGTTTTGAGTGGAAATAACATTAATCTGAACCGATTGATTTCCCGAGGCAGATTTTGTATCAATAAAAATCCCTTGCTCCCCTTTTATCCCAGGTTGGGATTTAATTTCCAGAATCACCCTTGTATTCGCCGGGATATCGACTGAGAATTGAAGGTTCGTGGTTGGTTGTAAATCACCCCCGATCCCATCCTCACCTATGGCCATTCTTAATAGCTGAGATCCTTGTTCTTCCTCCATATTTACAAGATTTCTTTGTTCTCGTTCAAGCTTAATCTCCCCATGCATTATTTGCAAATAAGTGATTTTCAACCAGCTCAGTACATTGAGCTCTTGATTATTTACATCACGATCTGCAGCGGTAATTTTGATCCGGTCGAGGGAATGGATTAACCTTAAAACGACCCAAACAATCAGGCTGGTAAAAGCCAGGAGAAAAAATAACCAGGCAAGGGTTCCGAGCATTTTACAAATAAGGGTCAGCCAGGGTTTAGCGTAAACCCGATTCCAGGCGCGAGATTACCAACCGTTGAATTTCACTGGTCCCTTCATAGATTTCCGTGATCTTCGCATCACGGAAATACCGCTCAAGCGGAAGCTCCTTGCTATAACCTAACCCCCCATGAATTTGAATAGCCTGGTGGGTGACAAACATGGCTGTTTCTGAAGAAAACAATTTAGCGATCGAAGCCTCCAGGGTATAACGTCCTCCATTCTGTTTGGCGCGCTCCTTGGCCAAGGCGGCATTATAGACCAACAAACGCGCCGCTTCGATCCGCGTCTTCATATCCGCAAGCTTAAATCCGATTCCTTGGAACTCAGCGATTTTTTGGCCAAACGCCTCACGCTCTCGAGCATAAACCAGGCTGGCTTCATAAGCTGCTTCAGCTATTCCTAAAGCCTGAGCGGCAATGCCTACCCGGCCGGCGTCTAAAATTGTCATTGCTATTTTAAATCCCTCGCCCTCATTCCCTAGGCGATTACTCAAAGGAACTCGATAATCCTCAAAGACAATCTCGCTCGTCGCTGAGGCACGGATACCAAGCTTTGGTTCTTTTTTGCCACGGATGAAGCCGGGTTTATTCGCCTCGATGATAAAAGCAGTGATCCCTCGCTGTTTCTTGTCGGGATCCGTTATGGAAAATACAATTATATAATCGGCAACAGGCCCACTAGTGACCCAGGATTTACGTCCATTCAAGATATACTCATCGCCCACTCGTACCGCCCGGCTGCGCATGGTTGCAGCGTCCGATCCAGACATAGGTTCAGTTAATGAATATGCGCCGATGGCTCCGCCGCCGACTACCGGCATCAGATAGGTGAGCTTTTGCTCTTCGCTGCCAAAATAGAGCAAACCACTACCATACAAGGAATTATTGACAGACATAACCGTGCCGTGTGAGGCGTCAACTTTACAAATTTCCTCCAGGGCTAGCACATACGCAAGGGCATCCATCCCAGCGCCGCCATATTTCTCTGGCGTTTCAATCCCCATAAAGCCCATTTGTCCCATTTTCCGCACTGTTTTGATCGGAAATTCCCCGGTTTCATCAAACTCGGCTGCGATTGGCGCAATTTCCTTCTGCGCAAAATCACGCGCAGCCTGGCGGATCATCTCATGCTCGTCGCTAATCGGAAAAAGTCCCTGGAAGGCCATTCGTTCCTCCTGTAAATTCCAGCGTAGGTATCGTCCATATCATTATAGCATGCCCCATTTTTGAGATCGAAAAATCGGTATCCCATGAAACGATAAAGTATGTCTAGAATTTTTTGCCAAATTGGTTGCTTGACATCAGTTGAAACCAGGATATACTCCTTTCTGAGCAGTCCATACTTGACCACGAAGTTGTTTACCCCAAAAAAATGAAAAATTCCTATTTGTTTATCAATGGCATCCGGGTACATTACCTGCAGTGGGGAAATCCAGCAATAAGGCGCCCTATTTTTATGCTCCATGGCTTGGCCTCCAACGCCAGGATATGGGAACTAGTCGCACCATCCTTGGAAGAACTAGGTTATAACTTGATCGCCCCGGACGCTCGCTCACACGGCTTAAGCGACGGTCCAGATGGGGATTATGGTTTTGATACCTATTTTAAAGATTTAGCTCATCTGATTGATTTTTTAGCGATCGAGCAACCAATTTTGATCGGCCATTCATGGGGAGCTCACCGTGCCCTGGATTATGCAGCCCGCGTTCCGTTCGGACCTCGCGCCCCGGCCGGTATCGTACTGGTCGATGGCGGGATGGGTCAGCTTAATTACTCGCTCCCTGGAGCCCCGCAGCCAACCTGGGAAGCCGTACTGGAACGCTTGACACCGCCGCGGTTAGCAGGTACATCCCTAGATGAATTTACTTCCCGAATCCTGAGTATGATCCAAGCCTGGAATGTCAACCCAGAGCTTATAGATCAGGTTGTTTCAATCATACTTGAAAATTTTTCAATCTATTTGGATGATGATACTGGAATTGAGCGGATCAGTCCACATCTTTCATTTGAAAAACATATCCAAATCGTGCGATCCCTTTGGGAATTTCAAACCTTCGAGGAATATCACCGGGTACGCTGTCCCGTATTGATGATCCCAGCCCGTCCACATTCGTTTGCAAATTCCGCGGACGAAGCTCATCTGGCAGCCAAAGAATACGGAATTAGCCTGGCAGCGAAAAGGATCCAAAAGCTCCAGGTTAATTGGTTAACAGACACAATTCATGATGTTCCGTTGCAGCGTCCCGCGGCATTAAGTGCACAAATTGCTCAATTTTGCCTGACACTGTAATTCATCAGGTTCCATGAAATACACTCTCCGTCCTGCCAATCAATCCGATCAGAAAGAGATTCGCAGCTTGATCCACCTGGTCAGAATCAATCCGATGAATCTGGATTGGCGTAGATTTGTGGTTGCGGTTAATTCACTCGGAGAAATTATCGGCTGTGGTCAAGTTAAAAGTCATTCGGATGGCTCTCTTGAATTGGCTTCGATTGCTGTAGCGGTCGATTATCGGAGACAGGGAATTGCTAGCGCCATCATCAATCACCTACTCAATATCTACCCCAAACCACTCTACTTGACATGTCGTGCTGACCTGGAAGGATTTTATCGGCCTTTTGGTTTTCACCCAATCTTGGAAAATGAAATGCCGCCATATTTCAGGCGGGTGAGTCGGATTGGCGGACTATTGCTGAAGCTGTCGCGGCAAGAGGAATCATTACTGGTAATGATCTATGCTCCTTGAAAATAATTAAAGATCCAGTGAAAATCATCTTCCAGGTTGACGAATAGCCAGGATCCTAATTTTTTACATCACTTCGGATGAATCAGGCTCATCGAATACTCACTTAACGCGGTAATCGTCAAACTTGGATTTACACCGGGATTTGCTGGCATGATCGAACCATCCACCACAAACAACCCAGGATAGTTAAACACCTGGCACGCTATATCGACAACGCCATCTGCATCGCTTATACCCATTGGGCATCCCCCCAAAATATGAGCGGTCATGGGGATACTCAATACACTCTCATTGATCGTACCCGAAGGAATTGCCTAAGTCATCTCAGCAAAACGTCGAGTTACGAGACGACCGATTTTCATCTGGGTTAACAGAGAATTATTGTCCATGTTTGTTGAAACAAGGTTCTTCCGTCCAAGCGTATAGATGCTTTTCCCCAAACGCATCTGGATCCAATTATCCTCAGTTTGCATCACTAATAATATTGTAGAATGTTCTGCCCACCCTGGACGGATATGCGTTTTCGTAAAATCATTCAGATGAGTCAGGATCATTCCGATCGTTTTAAAAAATCGCTTTGCAATACCCCCCTCGCCTTCGATAATAGGACCCGACAAAAAGCGCATTAAAGACGATCCCGCGGGATAGCGAACCGGTTCTACCGTGGTTACCTGATCCACTTGAACCATCGATGTGATCGCAATCCCTTCGGAATAATTCACTTTATTATCTCGACTGGTCACCCCCATCAAAGCCTCGTTATTCGTGCGAACCATATTTCCGAGCTGTTGTGAGATTTTTGGTAAGGAACCGGTAATATCTCGACACCTGAAGAGCAAACGGAGTGTTCCTAAAGAACCAGCGGAAATGATTACATTTCGGGCTCGAACCCGCTTGCTCCGTCCGCGCAACCAGCCTGTTGAACGGCAAAATTCCACTTCGTAGCGGGCATCATCGGGTTGTCCTTCGGGTATTGGGAGAATGTCGCGCACCTCATTCTCAGGCCATATTTGTACGCCGCGCCTTTCAGCAAGGTATAGATAATTTTTTACCAAGGTATTCTTAGCATTGTTCCGGCAGCCAATCATGCACGCCCCACAATGGTTGCAGCTTCGCCTGGCAGGTCCCTCTCCGCCAAAATACGGATCCGGCGCAAGCTTCCCTTCCTCGCCAGCTTTACCAAAGTATGTACCTACCGGAGTTGGCTGGAATGTTCCCTCAGTACCAAATTCAGCAGCAACCTGCTTCAAGATCCAATCCGCCGGCCACAGGCATGGATTCGTTGTAACCCCAAGCATAAATTTTGCAGTTTCAAAATGTGGCTTTAGCAAGTTTTTCCAATCTGCCAAGTGTTTCCATAATGGATTTTCAAATATCTCATCGCTGGGTTCCATCAACACGTTGGCATAACCCAGGCTGCCGCCACCCACGCCGCTACCATGAAGAACGAATACATCTTTGAATGGGCTAATCTGAAAAATCCCAAAACTTCTCAGACCAGGCGCCCACAAATATTTCCAAAATATCCAATTGGACTTCGCAAAATCTTCGTCCTGGAATCGCTTTCCCCTTTCCAAGACTAATACTGAATACCCTTTTTCAGCAAGGCGTAAGGCCGAGACACTTCCACCAAAACCCGAACCGATAATTACATAATCAAAACAATGGGATGTTAGTTGGTGTTCCATTTTTGTTTCCTGAGTAAGCCAATCATCGTCAAAAGATTAATAATCTTCGATCTCGATCGCCATAGCTACAGCTTCCGCTCCTCCCAGGCACATTGCTGCCAATCCACGCCGCGAACCACGATCACGAAGTGCATAAATCAAGGTTGTAAGCACCCGAGCTCCGGATGCTCCAATTGGGTGGCCTAAAGCGATAGCCCCCCCATTTATATTGACCTTTTCCCAATCCCATCCCAATTCTCCGAGAGCATAGCCATTTGCTAAAACCTGGGCGGCAAAGGCTTCGTTGAGTTCGATTAAATCCACTTGGCTCAATTCCCAGTTAATCTTTTGGAGGAGTTTTGGTATTACCACCGAAGGCGCGTCAAATAAATATTTAGGTGGTAGGGCAGATTGAGCATAACCAACAATCCGCGCCAATGGGCGGAGACCTGTGGATTGAGCATATTCCCGACTGGCGACGACTAGGGCCGCCGCCCCATCATTCAGACCCGGCGAATTTCCGGCAGTCACTTTGCCATCTTTTAGGAAGACGGGTTTCAATTTTGCTAACGCCTCAAGCGAAGTATCTCTACGTGGACCCTCGTCAATCGATATACTAATTGTCTCACCTTTTCGATCTACAACCTCGACAGGAACGATTTCCATAGAAAATTTTCCTGCATCGATCGCAGCGCAGGCCTTTTGATGACTCAAACAAGCGAACTCATCCATAGCCAGGCGAGACACTTTATATTTTTCAGCAATAAATTCGGCCGCATTCCCCATTCCCCAATTTTCAAATGGGTCCCATAGTCCATCATTGATTAAGGCATCGGTTAATTGCGCATGTCCATAACGTAGCGAACCAGATCGGCCTTCGACGAAAAAGGGGGCTCGGCTCATCGATTCCATCCCCCCAGCCAAAAAGAGTGCTCCGTCGCCGGCGCGGATAGCCTGCGCAGAAAACATCACAGTTTTCAACCCGGACCCGCACACCTTATTCAGCGTAGTAGCACCGACCGACTCCGGTAGACCGGCAAAAATTGCTGCTTGCCGGGCAGGCGCCTGGCCGGTCCCGGCTTGGACTACATTTCCCATGATCACTTCGTCTATCTGTGCTGGATCAGGAATTCCAGCCCGGGTAACAGCCTCTCGGATCGCCACGGCGCCTAAGCGAGGTGCAGGAATAGTGCTTAGCCCTCCGAGAAATTTCCCAATCGGGGTGCGAGCTGCGCTTAGTATGACAGGTTCTCTTTCTTCATTGGATGGCATCTCTATCACTCTTTTCCGTAATCAACCTTTCTGCAACTGCCTCCAGGTTTGGCTAACTCGTTCATAGGTATCTTCCAATGATTCTGGTAAAACCCGCGTATCTGCGGTCGTTGACATAAAATTAGTATCACCTCCCCACCGAGGTACAAGATGCATATGCACATGTTCTGCAATGCCAGCGCCGGCAACTTCTCCTAAATTCATTCCTACATTAAACCCCTGAGGCCTATACACTGCGCCTAAAACCTGAATTGCCTGTGATACTAACTCCATCATTTCTGCTCGGGTGTCAGATTCCAATTCGCCTAATGAACCCGCATGCGCATTGGGTACAACCATCAGGTGACCACTCGTGTAGGGATAGCGGTTTAGAATCACAAACGATTTCAAAGCTCGGAAAATTACCAGGTTTTGGATCCCATCAGATGCATGCAAAGCATTGCAAAATACACAGCCTTGATCTATTTTACTGTTCATAATGTATGTCATACGCCAGGGCGACCAAAGATGATTCACTTTATCTCCGGCTTTGTTGAAGATTATGATCTATTTTAGCAGTGAAATCACTTCGACGGGAATGGTTGACAGACAACCAGAACAAGATTATCCTCTACGCTGATGATGCAGCTATCGATGTTTTCCCCGGCTTTCTGGACGGTATCGCAAATTACTCATTTTGTGCACGAGCTCTTTGAGAGCAATGAAGTATTGCAAGATATCTGGATTGAAGGTGAGGTTTCCAACCTTTCTCGCCCTGCTTCGGGCCATATTTACTTCACCTTAAAAGACAACATGAGTACCCTGAAATGTGTGATGTGGAAAGGAGTGGCCAATCGCCAAGGCTATCTTCCACACGACGGAGATGCAGTTGAAATCCATGGAAGCATAAACATTTATGAGGCTGCAGGTCTGTACCAACTGTATGCAGACACCATCCGCCCAGCCGGGGTGGGAAATTTATATCAAGAGTTTATCCGCTTAAAATCTCGCCTGGAGGCTGAGGGGTTATTCGACGAAAATCGTAAACGGACGCCGCCTCGCTGGCCGCATCTGATTGGCGTTATCACCTCCCCGTCTGGAGCAGCGCTGCGGGATATCTTGAATACAATTAAAAGGCGCTATCCGGTCGTTCAGGTAGTATTGGCACCGACCCAGGTTCAAGGTTTAGAAGCCCCGGCAGGGATTATACAGGCGTTGCACATTATGAATATAAAGATCCAACCCGATGTGATCATACTTGCTCGCGGCGGGGGTTCGATTGAAGATTTGTGGGCATTCAATGACGAAACGGTTGCCAGGGCAATCGCAGATTCCAGGTCACCGGTAATCTGCGGGGTCGGACATGAGACCGATTTCACGATCGCCGATTTCGTTAGTGATTTACGTGCTCCAACCCCGACAGCGGCTGCCGAACTAGCCACTCCAAATCGAACCGACTTGATCCCTGATATCACGGATCTTGGAAACCGTTCGGTGCGAGCGATCCTTGCCAGATTTTCGGAACAACGCTGGCAGGTAAACTCACAGGGCTACCAATTATCCTTACATTCACCATTAGCACGTCTGCGTTCATACAGGCAGCGCTTGGACGAATACAACTCGCGTATCAGCGTAACCTTCGCCCATCGCTTAGAGCTTGAGCGATCTCGACTTGACAGCCAAGATCTGCGTCTGGTCTCTTTAAATCCTAATGCAATCTTGAACAGGGGTTACGCACTAATTAAAAAAACGGATGGTAAAATCGTTGCAAGTAAGAAGCAGATTTTTACAGGAGAATTCCTATCTGTCCAGGTAAGCGACGGAAAATTCAATGTTCAAGTAATCCCTGAACAAAACGAACAGTAAAGGTATTTAATGGTCTCCAGCGAGCACAGCGTTATTGAGAACCCAGAAACCACACAATCCATCGACGAGTTTCTTGATGCATGTGAACAGAAATTGGATGAGGCGGGAAAGATCAACGCCACCCAGGCGTTTAATCTAGGTTGTACGATCGCGCTAATACCAGCCGGCATTATTGTGTTAATCGCCTACATTGCTACACGTACGTGGCTGGCAGCTTTGCTCACTGGCGTGTTGATGATCATTGCAGTAATCGGATTTGCAAATCTCTCAGCACTCACTGCCCGCACGAAAACCATGGAGCGTATATTTTCCAATGAGGTATCACCTGATATTTCAGCTCATATCCAGGCGACGGGTCTTGCTCGAGCTGATTTTGAAAATAAAGCCTGGGAATATCTCCCTCCCACTGCCCATCTATTACAATTCATTCCAAAACCCATTGGAATTGAACCGCCAAAAAAACACTGGACTGCTAGATTTAACCTTCGACGGAAAAAATGAACCCAAATAATTCCTCCCTCTATTCTGATGATCAAACCAAAATTGATCAGCTTTCCTATGAGCAGGCTTTTAACGAACTCGAAAAGATTGTAGCTGCCCTGGAGACCAACAACCAATCACTTGAAAATTCTATTGCGCTATTTGAGCGTGGTCAGGAATTAGTACGCTATTGTACATCCTTACTCGATCAAGCAGAGTTAAAAGTTCAACAAATCAACGCTGGTGATTTGGCAGACTTTACCCCCGAGGGCTAAACTCCGAATGCTTGTCAATCCACGCTCGTCCCTTCCAGATTCTGTTAATTCAAAAGTACATCCAAAGTCTCCGTCTGTTTCCGAGACGCGCCGGTTACTTTCCTACCTAAAGCCTTACACGTGGCAGTTAACCGTAGCTACCACAGCGCTCTTGCTCGGTTCTGCAATCGGGCTGGTCTTTCCGCTTGTTATTCAAAACCTTGTTAATACCGTCCTGGCAGATGGCACTTCCCAGCAGCTAAACCAGATTACACTAGCCTTAATCGGCATTTTTCTCATCCGAGCGATTTTTTATTACTTCCAGACGTACTGGTTGTCCTACATCGGTGAACGGATCGTCGTAGACCTGCGAAACCAGGTCTACGAACACTTACAAATGTTAAGCATCCGGTTTTATACTGACCGCCGGGTTGGCGAACTGATTTCACGTCTTTCGTCAGATGTTACAGTTATCCGCACTGCATTGACCAGCAATATCGCCACTGTGTTAAGCCAGGGGATTACCTTCATCGGTTCTCTCGCCTTGATGCTCTGGTTGAACTGGCAGTTGACCCTCTTCATTCTGGTCTTAGCGCCAATCGTGATTGCCAGCGCTGCTTATTTCGGCGCAAAACTACGCAAGCTTTCCACTCTTGTTCAGGACCAGCTTGCAGATAGTTCTGCAGTTGCGGAAGAAGCGCTTAGCAATGTTCGAATTGTCAAGGCCTTCACCCGCGAAATCTTACGAGACCGAAAGATATTCTGAAAGAATAAATGCCACCTTTAACGCCACTATGAAAGCCACCGTTTGGCGTTCTGCTTTTGGAGCATTAGTAACCTTTCTTGGCTTCGCCAGTCTCGCCTTGATATTGTGGTTCGGTGGTAGAGAAGTTTTAGCAGGACGCCTGAGCACTGGATCCCTGATTGCATTTCTGGTTTATGGAATTAGTATCGCAGCCTCACTTGGATCTTTTACAACACTTTATACCCAATTGCAAGAGGCAGGAGGCGCATCGCGGCGGATTTTTGAGCTGATCGATGAAAAACCGGATATCGTCAGCTTACCAGACGCCTTAATACTGCCGGTTCTCCAGGGAAGAATACTGTTTGAAAATGTCTCATTTGCCTACCCAGGTTCAGAACATGTACTCCATGATATTGATCTGGAAATTCAACCTGGGGAAGTTTTAGCTTTGGTCGGTCCATCCGGCGCCGGGAAATCGACGATGTTTAATCTGATTCCCCGGTTTTATGACCCCACCTCGGGCCGCGTATCGATCGATGGGCAAAATCTACAGCAAGTCTCTGTGCTTTCATTAAGAACCCAGATAGGAATGGTTCCGCAAGAGACGCAGCTATTTTCCGGCAGCATCTTTGACAATATCCGTTATGGCAATTTGGAAGCCAGTGAAGCTGAGATCGAGGCCGCGGCGCAGGCTGCCAACGCTGAAGAATTTATTTCCCAACTTCCCGATGGCTTTCGAACGATTGTTGGCGAGCGTGGATTACGACTTTCCGGTGGACAACGCCAGCGGATATCGATCGCAAGAGCAATTCTACGAAATCCTCGCGTCTTATTGCTGGATGAGGCCACATCCAGCCTCGACTCAGAATCAGAAGGACAGGTCCAAGAGGCTCTTGAGCGATTAATGACCGGAAGGACTACAGTGATTATCGCCCATCGGTTGTCCACGGTGCATATGGCCAACCGCATCGCAGTCCTTGAGGCTGGTCATCTCATTGAGCTTGGGAATCATGAGGAACTGATTGCCTTAGATGGCTTGTACGCTCGCCTTTATCGCCTGCAATTCAAGACAAATGGATATCCCGAGCTAAAGGATAATTCAAATTAACTGAGGGATTTTATTTTTGTGCGGGCATACTGTAAGATAACCTGTGCCTCTGGAACCCTGAGCGCAAGAATAGCCAGTGCATAGCTCATCCCACCCAGGAGCATCCCTCCTATAGCGAGAATCCAGGCCGACTGCCCATCTGCCAATCTCAACCACGTCCATAATACGAAGCTCATAAGTATCATCGCTGTCGCAGATTTCCAAAAAGACTGCCATACCTTGCGCCCTTCCATGCCTCCCAGTCGGCGCCGCATTAGGGTCCAAAGCCCGATCATCTCGATTGCCGTTGCCAGGGAGTTCCCCAGAGCCAGCCCGCCAAAGGGCAACCAGCCTAGCTTCTCAAATAAAGCAACAAAAACCAGGCTAAAGATCACATTGAGGGTCATTGCCCCAATCCCGATAAATACCGGTGTCTTTGTATCATGCAAAGCGTAGAACGCTCTAGATAATATTTCGACCACCCCATGACCCAGCAAGCCTATCGTGTACCAGACCAGCGCCCAAGAAACCAGATCCGTAGAATGAGCTGTAAATTCTCCACGCTGAAATAACGCGGAAATGAGTGGTTCGCGCAAGATAATCAGCCCAGCGGTAGCAGGTAAGGAAAGTAGGATAACGCCGCGCAAGGTCGCTGCAAGCGAAGAACGCATTTCGACGATTTTTCCGAGTGCTACCTGAGCAGAAAATGTCGGCAAGGCTGCAATAGCGATGGCCTGGGCAATAACGACCTGAGGCATGGTCATGATCGCCCAGGCATATTTTAATGAAGCCAGGCTGCCTACCATCATTCCTGTAGCCAAAATCGTATTAACTACGAAATTGATTTGTACGGCTGCCACCCCAAGCAAGCGAGGCGCCATTAACCTCCCCACCTCACGGACTGCAGGAAAACTCAAGCCTAATGTTAGAAAATATTTTCGAGCTGGAAGCCTGATCAAACCCGGAATTTGTATCGCGAAATGCAAACATGCTCCGAGCACATATCCCCATGCAAGCCCGAAAATCCCCATCGAGGGTGACAAAAATATTACACCGAAAATCATCCCCAACCAAAGCATACTCGGCGCCAGCGCTGGCCAAAGAAAAACCTGGTGCGCATTTAAGATACCCATGACCAGGCCACTAACTCCAAAGATTGTCGGCGCGAGAAGTAAGATTCGCAGCAATTGGGTAGTCAGGAACTGTTGAGCCGGGTTATACGCGGGAGCAAGGATCGTTTGAACAATCTGAGGAGCAAAAATTTCTGATATCAGGCTGATCAAGCCGAGCGCAAGAAATACCAGGTTGAATATCGAAGAAGAAAGATACCAACCATTCTTGCGTTCATTACGGGCTAAAAATACACTTAACGTAGGAACAAAGGCGGAGGCTAACGCCCCACCCGCGACAAGGCTAAAAATGAGATCTGGGTAGGTTGCAGCGGCGCTGAAGGCGTCTAATTGGGAAGTGGTGCCAAAAGCCTGTGAAACCAGGATCTGGCGGACCAGGCCAACCAGATTGCTGAAAATAAATGCTGCCATGACAATCCCAGCTGCGCGGGCAATCTGGCGGGTTGCGGCCGTTGTTGAATTTTCCATTGTGAGGTGGATTATAATTCGTACCTAGTTCGCATGGAAGATGACCTTGAAAGGAATTCAATATGCCCGGATATAACTCACCTCCCGATCCTTTTGCTTATAAAAATAATGTTTGGGATGTCGTCCGCCAAATCCCAACCGGTCAAGTGGCAACTTATGGCCAGATTGCCGGCCTGATTCCCCCTCCCCCAGGGGTAGATCCAAAGGACTACCTAGCATGGGGCGCGCGCTGGGTTGGTGGAGCCATGGCATCCTGCCCAGCGGATGTACCCTGGCACCGAGTCATCAATTCGCAAGGGAAAATTAGCCTTCCCCCAAATGGTGGGTATGAACATCAACGCTCATTGCTCGAAGAGGAAGGAATTGTATTTGATGAACGCGGCAAAATTGATCTCTCAAAATATCGTTGGCGGAGTCCCTGATTGGGTAATTATTGAAAAGTTTCTTTATGACACGGAGGTCATCAAATGAACCGCTGCGCCTGGGTCCCAAATGACCCTGATTACATCGCTTATCATGATAACGAATGGGGTGTTCCCATCCACGATGATCGCGCCTTATTTGAATTTTTATTACTAGAAGGCGCTCAAGCAGGCTTGAGCTGGTCAACAATTTTACATAAGCGCGAAAATTACCGGCTGGCGTTTGACCAATTCAATCCAGAAAAAGTAGCTTTGTATGGTGAAGCGGAGATTGCCGCGCTGCTGAATAATCCTGGTATTGTGCGCAATCGACTAAAAATTCGAGCTGCAGTCACGAATGCGCAAGCTTTCCTGGCTGTACAGGAGTCATTCGGTAGTTTTGATGCCTATATATGGAAGTTCGTCGACGGCAAGCCAAAACAAAACCATTGGAAAACGCTCACCGAGCTGCCGGCACGCACTGTAGAGTCAGATGCTTTATCGAAAGATTTAGTGCAGAGGGGGTTCAAATTCGTTGGCTCAACGATTTGTTATGCGCACATGCAGGCAACAGGTATGGTAAACGACCATACCACTGATTGCTTCCGCTATTCGCAATTACTCGTCAATCTGTAGAATCGGCGAGAGCCGGGTACGCCGCCCCCGGCTCTCTCTAAGGAGGAGAAGAAGAGAAATCGCCCTTCAGATCTAATATTATCAAATTTCTGTAGTTCTGCTTGACGCTCAATATACGCTTGCTCTACGCTAAACCGTTAATCTCTCTACCTTAAGGAACATAATCATCATGCGCTCTTTTAAAGACTGTTTATCGAAACAAGATTTGGAAATTATTGCTGGACTCCACACGCCGCTGGCAATTCAAGCCTTTTTGGATCAAACACCCTATAGTACGGAAGATCTGAACCGCACTCCTGTACAAGTCATCCAGGATAAAGTCGCCCATTGCCTCGATGGGGCAATCTTTGGCGCCGCAGCCTTGCGCACCATTGGTTATCCCCCTCTTCTGGTCGACATTTTTCCTGAGCCAGGAACAGACGATGATCACGTCCTGGCGATTTTCAAACAAAATGGTTGTTTTGGAGCAATCGCTAAATCAAACTTCCCTGGTCTGCGTTTACGTGAACCTATCCATCGTACAATTCGGGAATTAGTCCTGACCTATTTCGAGCAGTTCTTCAATATGTACGGTAAGAAAACTTTACGGTCCTATACTCGACCTTTAAACCTCAGCCAATTTGACAAACTCGATTGGATCGACAACAATGCCGGCGTTCAAGAGATCGAGCGCCGTCTGCTGTCCTTACCCCGCATCCCTTTGATTACCCCCGACATGGCTGATCAATTATTTCCTGTTGACCCACTTTCCTACCAATCAGGCACCGTTGGTGTCAATCCGGATGGTTTGTACAAACCGCACACCAATTCATGAGCGAACCAGTTTACGCGTCAAAGGTAGTGCATAGAAAGGTATATTTGAATTTTCTCATCAATTCCGAGAACCTTCTATCGAGGGTATAATCGAGCGCTGAGGTTTGGATTTCATGAACACAACCCTTTCAGCAATTGGACGCGCCCGCAGTTGGAGCTTACTGCGAAAACTAGGCGAGGGAGATGCCGGCGAGGTGTATCTTGTTGAATCTCTACTTGAACGTAAACAAGCAATTCTTAAACGACCCCGCCGCAGCGCATTTTCGAGCGATATCATTCGCCAGGCTTCTCAAATCGAGAACGAAGGGTTGATCCTTCAGGTATTAAACGGCCTTCGACCGATTCTCCCGCGCAAGTCAGAATTACCAAAAGTGAATATTCGCGTCCCCGAGTTTCTCGATCAGAGTCAGCCGGGAACAGAATTTTCTGATCGTTTTTTTATTGTCGTTGAAATAGCCTCCGGATTGGATTTGAACCAGATAGCGAAATTGGCGCGTTTTGGCAACATTGAATTCGGACAGTATTTCTTCAAAGTTTGGAGCATTTACAGAATCAGTTGCAAAGAATGGAGTTATCGCGGAGTTGATCCTGCTGCGTACGATTGCAGGGATTTTACTAATGTTCGAAGCAATCCACACCTTCTCGTCAATTAACCAGTATCGGGATAAAACTGGGGTTGTTTGGAACGATGTTAAACCAGACCATATTTTCTGGGACCCCCAAACGGCAACGATTACGGTGATCGACTGGGGTAATGCCCAATTTTTAGAGGTGGATGGCTACAACAAAGAACGCCGAATATCTAAAAACGACGACTTTAGACAATTTATCCAGGCATTTGGCAGTTTCTTGGGCGAGTCAAACCCAGGCCTGTTAGATGATCTGAAGTGGCCTACAACAACTTCCTCAATCCTGTCTGATGCTGAGCTAATCCGCCCAATTCGAGCAAAACTCTCTATACAGCTCAAACAAAAACTCGCTGCTTTACAAGCAATTCGTAAGGAAGAGGCTGATGTACTGAGGAATTCCAATCCATCCCAAGATGATCTTGAAAACCTTTTCAAAATCCAAGAAAACATCCTATCTTTTGGAGAAATTCCAGATTTTTCGAGTGCCGATCGGTTTTGTACTCAGCTTGCCAGCAGCCTGATGCGATCTAGCGCATTGATCGAATTTACCCAACTCAGCCGGACAACCTGTAGAGTTCACGCCGAAGATCCAATTAAATGGCAAGCGCTTACCGAGATAGCCGAGGCTGCCAGTCTTGAAGCACCAACGATACATCCATTATTCATCCGCGCAATTTCTGCCGGACTTGTCGATGACTGGGCCTCAGCGCTGTGGTTCCTACTCACTGCGACCGCTGATAAGCCTGAGCCATTGTGGTGGGATGACCTCAGCAACCTGATCCGCCAACAGGGTTTAGGCATTGCCCCTGAGTCGCTGCCGCCTCTCATTGTATTACGACGCAATAACCTCATGATGCAGGCTGCCTGGCAGAAACTTCGTGATCAAACATCCGCTCAATCTGAAGATCCGCTTGAGCATGAAAACCAAATTCGCAGGATTGATTCGTTATTACGAACTCTTAAAGAGGAAATTTCAATTCGCTGGGAAGAAACCGAACCCGATCCACCTGATTCCGACCTGGTCTATACCGAGATTGAGCGCGTATTGGGCGATATAAATCGTTTTATGCCCGAAGCTGGGCAAACTCTTCAACGATCCTTAGAACAACCCACTGCCCAAGTGAAAATCATCCTGGAATCCTGGGAGATGATGGAGTATGAATCTGCACGGCGCGGGTTACGCCGGCTACTCCTCTGGGATCCGGACCGCCGGCGGGTGTTGGTTGCCGACACCGCCATTTCTCGTACACCACAATGGCTGGAAAAGATCCGCCAGGGCCCACATAATGGACAGACACTGATCGATTTTGCTACAGAAACCGAATTTATCGGTCGAGAACTGCGTAACCAGGTAGGCCCGGCAGGTTGGTTAATTAACATTCTGGAAATGCTTTCTCAACTGCGCAAGGGCCGCAGACCTGGTGAGTTATTCGTCGAACAGCCAGAATTCGCCAGGTTGATGCCATGGGTAGAGGCTTTAGAGCCGCGTCGATACATCGCCGCCCAACCAGCGCGACCAATTGATTTGAAACGCGAAATTGCCACCCAGACCGCTGACGCCACCGTGCGTGGAATCCAAGAATGCCAGTTGGGTCCGAATCAGGAGATGCTCCTGGCAGATCCCCTCGATACCTGGGCACCGGAAGCGCGCGGTTCTTCTGCGCGGACTTTTACCGGCTTTGTTCGCAATCCAGGTGGTCAATTGAAGCAAGTCGCAATCAAAATTATGCGTGGCGACCGGCGGGAATACGCCTTACCTTTATTTCGGGAAGAAATCCAAATTCTAAATATCATTAGCGATGTCCCGGGTGTTATCCCGATGCTCGAATGTGGTTTCATTGAGCTCGCCGAGGGATCGTCATTACCTCCGGACAACCGGCCTATAAACGCCCGCAATTTGATTGGCGATGTTCAGCGGTACGCACCTGAGAATGCCCCTGCCTTCCTGGCTAGCCTGGACTCGCGGGCGCAGCAAGGCTGGCTGCCGTATCTCATCATGCCAAAATTAGATAATCAAGAAAATTTGATGTGGACTTGCGATGCAGGGTATACGCGCGGCCGGTTTATACCGCTCGAAGAAAGCCTACGCCTTGCCATGCAAATTTGTGATATTCTCAAGGCAGCCCACGAACGAAATATTGTCTATCGTGATCACAAATTGCTGCATTATTACTGGCTTGAGCTTTATAATGGCGTGTTCATGATCGACTGGAACGTTGCCCGTTACCATCCTCAAGGACTTTCTCAATCAGAAATTAAGTTCGATTTGGTACAATTAGGCGCCCGCGCACTACACCACATCTTTACAGGCCGGGTTGCCCCAGGCGCGTTGGCAGATGGACCCAATCGAGTTGACGAAATAGAAGCGGCCTCAAATTCATATCGTACGCAGTGGACCTACGATGATCAACGCCTGCCGCCAGCATTAAAGGAGATCTTGGAGCAGCTTCTCTCCAATAACTATAACCGAGTAAACCGTTTGGGCGAAGATTTGCACCAGGTATACCTTCAGCTAATCTCAGAATCAAATCCAATAGAAAAAGAAAATCAATCATAGAAAGATACGTTCTTTCCAGATAAAAGGTTATGATGAGTTGAGTAGAAAATTTTGAAAACCGCGTAAACGATTTATTGATCCAAGACGGGCCTTCGCTGGCAGATATGCGCCGATTAATGCTTGAGATTGATGATTTTATTAATTCCGGAGATTTCCAGAACCTATCGATTGACGATCGCAGTCGTTTACAAAGTACACGGAAGGATTTAAAATCTCGGATTCGCCAGCAAGAAGACGAAGAAGAAGATCAGAATGCTGCATCCACAGCCGCCCAAGCGCCGTCAATTCGATCTCAGGATGTGAACAATTCGCCCAATTGGATACAGAACTCGGCACAAAAATCAGACTCCCCCGATCATAATTCGCTGGCAGAAGAACAGATGGAATCTGCCGAAAAACTATTTTACAGTGGACGTTTTTCGGAAGCAATAAAACTATATGATCGTGTGCTGCAAGTTGAGCCAAATTGGGAGCGCGCCAGGCAGCACCGCAGCGAAGCTGAGAATTATCTCCGCACCGGTTACATTCCCTCAGTTGCCTTGCCAGCCGAGGCAGCTTCGGCATATGGAAAAGCCCAATCCGCCGCCCGAGTTGGTCGATACACTGATGCGCTCAATTTACTTTTAAAGGCTCAGTCCGTTTTACGCGATTTAGGCATCCAACGATGGCAGGAAGGTCAGGAATTTGAGCAAAAGCTCCAAGAAAATATCGATGCTGAAAATGCGTATCAGGATGGACTTGAAATTATTTCGCTCAGGTCAAGTTGATGAGGCAATCGAATCTGTCGAGACGGCGTATCGGGCGACTGGGCTACCCAAGTATGCCGACCGCGCACAGGCCATGCGCAAGTTTAAGGACACCCTCAGGTCAATTAACGATGCCTTAAACACCTCACAAACTGATCCAAAAATATTGCTGCAGGTGAAAAGTGATCTGGATAATCTAATCAGCGAGCAAGGCGAAAATCCTGCCTTACTCCGACTACGGACAAGGCTTGAGTCAGCCATTCCACGCATCGTCGCCCCGTTGAAAGATCAGGCACGAGATCTGAGGAACCAGGCAGAACGCAGCCCAACAATTGAAGAGACTCTATTCTTCGCCCGCCAGGCCCGGCAACAGCTCGAACAAATCCGCAATCTGGAAGGAATGGATGATAGTCTAGATCGTTTGAATAACGAGGTGGATAAAATATTACGGGATACCCAACGCCTTTCAGATGACCTGGCTAATGCGAAAGCATCCTTCGCTGTCCATCCGAACTGGCCAGTAGAGGCGTTTCGCCTCAGCGAAGAGGTTCGCCGGCGCTATCCAAACGACCCCGGGGTCGTTGACCTAAAACGTTCATTATCACGCTACAATTCTTTACGACTAGCGATTCGGGGAGCGGTTGTTATCGGATTATTATTAGCAGTTGTGCTCATCAGCATGCTCATTCGGAACGGTTGGCGCTCTTTTCAGACCGCCCGGATTCCAACACCCACCGCAACCCTGACTCAGACCCCCACGCTCACTTCAACGCCTACGCAAACTGCCACGCTAACGCCCACGATTACACCGACTGCGACAGTGACGCTAACGCCAACACCGCAAGCAGGCATCACGTTGCGCGATGTCTGGGCGCGCAATGGCTGTTATGAGATTTTTAACGCAATCGGGAAAATTCCTGAAAAAGGACCGGTGCGATTTTTGCCATCCGAAAGGCGTTTTGACGATTTTAACCGAGAATGTGTACTGGTAGAATACCGCGGCCCAACCAACTCAATTATTGGCTGGGTATTGATTTCCGATTTAGGAGGACTCAAATAACTCGGGTTATGTATCCCAGGTCTCCAGGGTATTGTTCAAGTACCCAAGTTTACACGCATGACGTTGTATTTTCCCACTAGACGTTTTCGGAACACTTCCGGATTTCAGCAATATCACTTGCGATACCCTTAAATCATGCTCAAGAGAAACAGCGCTGCGAATAGTCTGAATAATAAAGGCTGGGCTGGCGTCGAAACCGTTTTGGAGGGCCAGATCTTTTAGTTGACCTGGGCGGGCTACCTCTGTTACGATGACCAATTGTTCTTGACCCACTATATCGGTCGAAAAGGCGGCGCTGCAGCCCGGCCGCAAAGCAGGATGGCAGTGTTCAACGGTAAGCTCGATATCTTGCGGGTAATGATTCAAACCATCGATTATGATTAAGTCTTTAATTCTCCCTGTCACGAATAGTTCTCCCCGATACAAGAACCCAAGATCGCCTGTACGCAGAAAGTTCTGATCGAACCCGGCCAGCCGAGCCTGAAAAGTTTTTTGGCTTTCATCTGGACGATCCCAATATCCTTGGGCGACGCTCTCGCCGCTGACCCAAATTTCGCCAACATCTGTAGTGCTGTTTTCTTTTTGCGGCAACGCTGTGGCAGTTTCAGGATCAACAATCATCACCCGCTGATTCCCCCAAGGATGACCACAACCGACAAGTTTGTTCTGCCCCTCTTCTGATGTGTCAACGATTTGGATTATTCCCTTGGAAAAAGATGCAGGATTAACGATGAGCGTAACCGGCATTTCTCCTCGATTAGCTCCAGTCACCAACAATGTTGCCTCGGCCAGGCCATAGCAGGGGTAGAACCGTTCCAGGCGAAAACCACAAGGCTCAAATGCTTTAGCGAAACGATTCAGTGTTTCCACGCGAATTGGTTCAGCACCGTTGAATGCTAGGGTCCAACTGCTCAAATCGAGTGATTCCTTCTGCACTTCGGTCACTTTTCTGATACACATCTCGTACGCAAAATTCGGCCCGCCGCTGATCGTAGCTTTTGTACGTGAAATTGCTTGCAGCCAGCGGATAGGGCGCTGTAGAAAATCGAGCGGCGACATTAAGGTATTCGTTCCACCATAATAGATGTTGCCTAATATTCCGCCAATCAAGCCCATATCATGATAAAAAGGCAGCCAGAAAACCGGACGATCGCCTTCAGAATCGAGACTAAAGGCATGTTTAATGACTTCTAATTGGTGGAATAAATTATGCTGGGTTAACATCACCCCTTTTGGTTCCGCCGTCGAGCCCGAGGTGTACTGTAAACACGCGAGACTATCCGCGTGGATCATTGGCTTGGTCCAATTTTCTGCTAAAGACATTTCCTGGTATAACGTATCGACAGCCAACCACTTAATCTGTTCTAAATCTGGGAATTGCGCAATAAAGAACTGGCTCATAGCCAGAATTGGGGAGGTTGTCAACACTGCCCCTGGGCCTGCACTATTTACGATAGCCATAAATCTTGGAAGCGATCTCTCCAGTCGCGATATATCCGGTGGATAAGTTGGCACTGCAACAGCGCCTGCATATTGGCAGCCAATGAAGGCCGAAATAAAATCTAACCCTGGTGGAAAAAGCAACAAAACACGTTTTTCGAACATATGGAGGGATTGCAGAACCGCGCCAATCGTTCGGGCGGAATGATCGAGTTCAGCATACGACATCTCGATTTTTTGGTCCTCCCCATTGACCAAAAATTCGAAAGCGATTTTCGTGGGAGATTCAGCCGCCTGCCGGCGCACAATATCCACCAGTGTTTGTTTGTTATTCGAAAATCCATTCATTTTTCCGCTCCCGCTGCTTGCTGGATATTCTAAAATATTTGGTTATCTTTCATCCAAGAATTGTTAATTTAAACAGAAAGGTGCATTTATTCTTGGATATAGGATACGCAATTATTTTCAAAACGGTAAGTGCTATTTGTCACCCGATCGGTGGATGAAAATCTATATCCGCTGGCAGTCTGATA
Organism: uncultured Chloroflexia bacterium; assembly: GCA_963770655.1. Classification (GTDB taxonomy): domain Bacteria; phylum Chloroflexota; class Anaerolineae; order Anaerolineales; family UBA4823; genus CAZAGA01. The sequence goes on from CAVYQO010000009.1 coordinate 588,969, forward strand.
GACTCAGCTTGATAACAGGTATTTGACTGCGTGGTAAAATCTTATCATTAGAACAACAATTTAATAAATTTCTTCTTGTTCGGATATTACCAAAGAATATAAAACTGGATCGAGAGGAGCGCTTATGCAAGAAGCGGTAATCGTCGATGCAATTCGAACGCCAATTGGCGCTTTAGGGGGAAAACTGGCAAGTGTGCGGCCGGACGATCTGGCAGCCTTGGTAATAAAATCTCTACTTGCGCGGACAAATATCGACCCGGGATTGATCGAGGAGGTTTATTTGGGATGCGCTAATCAGGCTGGCGAGGATAACCGCAATGTTGCCCGCATGGCCGTTTTGCTAGCAGGTCTGCCAGTCGAAATTCCAGCAGTAACCTTCAATCGTTTGTGCGCTTCTGGCCTGGCTGCGGTCAACCAGGCCGCCAGGGCGATTCGCCTCGGAGAAGGCGATGTTTACATCGCTGGAGGCGTCGAAAGCATGAGTCGTGCCCCTTACTCCCTCCCAAAGGCTGAAACAGGGTATACCTTCGGCAACTTGACCGCCTGGGATACTGCTCTAGGCTGGCGCTATCCAAATCCAACGATGAAGCAAAAATACGGCGTCGAGTCGATGGGCGAGACTGCCGAAAATATTTGGGATGAGTATCATTTTTCACGTCCAGAGCAAGATGCTTTCGCTGTACTCAGCCACCAGCGCGCCATCGCTGCAATCGATTCGGGTACATTCGCTCAGGAAATTGTGCCGGTCCAAATCCCACAACGTAAAGGTGAGCCAATCCTTGTCGATACCGATGAGCGTCCACGGCGAGATACTACGCTTGAATCGCTCGCCCGCTTAAAACCAGCTTTCAGAACAGATGGCAGCGTTACAGCAGGAAACTCCAGCGGCTTAAATGATGGCGCCGCCGCTCTGTTGCTAACCAGCATTGAAACAGCAAAATATTTCGGGTATAAACCTCTTGCCAGGGTAGTAACCTCTGCTGCAGCCGGCGTGGAACCGCGCCTCATGGGGCTTGGTCCAATTCCTGCAACTGCCAAGGCATTAAAAAGAGCTGGCCTCTCGATCAACGATATTCGCCTGGTTGAGCTCAATGAAGCATTTGCAGTTCAATCATTGGCTGTCATGAAAGAGTTGAAGCTGAACCCGGAAATCACAAACGTTAATGGCGGAGCAATTGCCCTAGGCCATCCCTTGGGTTGCTCCGGAGCTCGAATACTAACGACCCTTTTCCACGAGATGCGCCGCCGCGCTGCATCTGAAAAACGCCCCTATTATGGTTTAGCAACCTTATGCGTGGGTGTTGGTCAAGGAGAAACAACGATCCTCGAATGGTTAGATTGATCAACAGAGGCAATCATGTTCACGAAGCCAAAACCCGATGAAACTAGCTCAATATGGAATGAAGAGTTCACCCATAGTTTTTTAAACCTCCTTGGGATATGCCTGGATGCAGTCAATATCTGGCCGCCAATGTATGCTTCTGCAATCTTTGGCAAACCGGTTAACTGGGTCCCCCTTCACCGCTATTCCGAGTATACCCTGATCAACATGTGGCGGTTTCCGAGAGCCATCAAATACCTGATTGATATTGGCATTCCTTCCCTGCCAATCAAGCCCCCCATATTCTGCCCGCCATTCCTGGATACTTTTTTCTTCAAACCAACCCGCATTATGCACCGTCCGGATCATAACCAGGAATATAATTCATTCCCGGAAGAAACCTGGTTTTTTATCAATGGAATCTTGACGAACGACTCGGTCGCTCAATTAAACGCAGCCTTCATCTCGGACCTCTTCCACCGCCCGGTTACCATCATTCAAAATACGACCCAATCCTTGTTGATTGATTTAAGCGAGTGCGCCTTTGGGAAGGCCTGGAAAAAAGAATGGAAGGATTTACAAGAGGCAGCGGTAAAAGCATTTCCTCCGATCTATGAGGCTCTAAAGCGCTCGGATAAGCATAAGGTTGTCGTCCTGGCACACTCACAAGGAACAATCATTATCAGCGTCGTTCTGGCGATGCTCAAATCGATCACCGCGGCCGCTCAAATGGCCGAGCGGCCGCCTGAAGGACCAGAAGCGGCAATGGCAGCTGCTGCTGTCCCTGCCCCACCCGAATATATCTTCCCTTACCAGGGAATCCTGGATCCTACCGATTTTGCTCCACTAACCATCGACGAATTAGCCAAGCTCGAGATTTATTGCTTTGGTAACTGTGCGAATCTGATGACCTACATCCCCCAACCCTTGACCTCAAAAACCCCGATACCTTGGATTGAAAGTTATGGAAACGAATTCGATATCGTCGCCCGTTTGGGGATGTTAGCTCCCGATGGGCTTGAAAATGGAATTCGTATCGATGGCCCAATTTACGTGAAAAGAAATGGTTGGGGGCATCTATTTAATGAACATTACTTGAAGGAAATCGAAAAAGCTCAGCGCATAAGATTGCGAAAAGGCAGCCAGGGTAAATCTGCCTTCGCTCCATATGAGCAAGTTCGGCCTGATCCGAACGAGCAAATGATCAGACCCCGCCTGTATGATTATATTAATGGTGGGCTGTAGAACTAATCTTCAGGAGTATCCTATCCCCGCACAGCATTGACGAAATCCGCCAGGCAGCCATAGGCAGTCGTTTTTGGTCCTGGGTTCTCTTCAATAATCGACAGCCGGCCAAGTACATCCGTCTCGAATTGGATGATGCTGGTCGTCCCTTCTATTGCATACATCGGCGAACTGCGTTCCACCAGTTCAGGGTGTACATTTGCCTGAATTCCTGTGGCAGTGCGCGATGCTGAGCACACCAGCTTCCAGCGCTTGTCTTGCCTGGCCGCATCTGCAACCATCTGAGGCGTAATATGGCGGATCCCCTGGCGTTGAACATCTTGGGGCTTCATAGGAATTCCCATGAGGACTGTGGCGAGAGCAGCAACCTTTACGGAAGCATCCCAGCCATCGATATCCCCACTTGGATCAGTCTCAGCAATGCCAATTTTTTGAGTGAAAACTACAGCTTGATCAAAACTTTCACCTGTTTCCATTCGAGTTAGAATTAAGTTGGTAGTAGAATTGAGCACTCCCTGGAATTTGTTCACGCGGGCGGCAGGCAGCGCCTCACGAAATAACGAGAATATGGGCGCTCCATCCATCACCGCCGACTCGAAATAGAATCGCCGCCCAACAGCGGATGCCAGGTCCGTCAGTTCCTGATGCGCATGAACCACGGGTCCTTTATTTGCGGTGACAACGTGCATACCACTTTTCAGAGCCAGGCGAATGTGATCCACTGCTGGTTGACCGTTTTCATAATTCACTGGTGTATTTTCAAATAAAACATCCGCGTGACACTGTTCAATAAATTCGATGCTATTTACTGCGGCCTGCCCGAGCGTTAACTTGTTGATATCTTTTTGCTCACCCTCACCTAGCAATCCAAGTACAGCTTTCAGATCGATACCCTGATCATTGATCGCTGTGCCATGTTTTCCAGTGGCAATTCCCGTCACCGAAAATGTTAAATCATATTGTTCCAGCAATTCTGATTCTTTTTGAATCAATAGTTGCGCAAGAGCCTTGCCAACATTACCAAATCCTAAAAAAGCAATTTTTACGTGGGGCATTCGGATATCCTTTTGAAGTTATATTTGAGGCCAGGGAAATGGATGGCGGTATCGATCGGGCGGGGGGAATACACCGGAGCGAATGATACCTTCAGCCCGCTGCGCCAGGGCGCGTATTTCGGCTGGGCTTAGATTTTCTGAGAGTTGGGTGACAAAATTACTTTGGGCGTCTGCCGGCTGGGTTAACGCTTGATAGAGCCGGGAAACATCCTCGCAAAGATTCGCAGGGATTGGCTCATCAATGAAATCCCAGATGACTGTGCGCAATTTATCCTCGATATGAAAGCAAACACCATGATCGATCAACCACAGGCGCCCTTGCGGATCTTTCAGAACATGGCTGCCCTTACGATCTGCATTATTTATCAAGATATCCAATAATACAGTTGGGCGCAGCCGCTGAAGATCTTCCTCTGAAAAATTGAAATAGTGGTAATTGGGGTCATGCTCAATAAACCATTGTAAGGATCCTCCGCCCACCGGACCTTTTTTTCGATACACCGTCGGGGGGACTAAATTCCAGCCTAGAGCTGCACTGACCTGGAAAGCTGCAGCTTCGCGCCGGCCCAGGCTGGCAGTTGGAAAATCCCATAAGGGACGTTCACCACGTGTCGGTTTATACACCGCCTGATGCTCCACATCCTCATATACGAGCTGAACCAGGAAAGTGTAATTGGAACCCCACAAAAATTCGCCCTGGACTTCAAATCGACCCTCACGCAGGGCACATAAGATACGCTCATCAGCCAGATCCATCGCTGCTACCCATTACCAGTAATAGGATGACAAATTACTGGACACCAAATGATTAATGTTTGTGACCATTCTTTTTTGGACAAAAATGTCCTGCCGGGTCCATCGGCTCGCCACATTGTGGGCAAATTGGCCTGCCGCGCCCAGCAATTTCGATGCCCCAACGACACATAGCCCGGAGTTGGGAACGTGTGCACCAGAAGCGCACGATCCCGGCCTCTTCTGCATCCTGTCCTTCGGCGATCGCTTCCCGCGCAACCAGCACAATCAGATCCTGATCGACTTCATAAACTAAACCCATTTCACCAATTCGAAAGAGTGGATCGACTGGCGGATTGATATGCATAGTTTCTTCTTCGTATTCTACAGAAGCCTCAGATAAATTGGGGTTCTGCTCGTTGATTTCAGCCAGGAATTGTTCAAGTCCTACGGCGAGCGTTTGGATTTGAAATTTCTCTAAAATCAAGGTAATCGTGCGCTCTTTTTGCCATCCTTGTAGATAGAAAACGCGTTTTCCAGGCTGACCGATTGCGTCTGTGGTGATATGCGTAACAGGGTTAAGATCGATTTCCACCGAAGGCATAATTTCTCCTAAAAATGACCGAATTCAATCGAGTTAGATCTCTCCAATACGGAAATCCGGTTGACAGTTGATATTTAATACCCGCCCACCCATCTCGCTCATCGACAAAGTTGTGATTGAGCCGGGAGAGACCGTCAGTCGTTGAAACAAATCTAAAGGTAGTCCAAAAAAATAAGCAGCCGCCAGGCGAATTGGATCTGAATGGGATACACAAATTACCAAATCCTTCGCTTCGTGCTGGTTGGCTAATTCTAACAGGTCTGCAGTAATGCGAAGCTGTGCTTCAAAAAAACTTTCCCCACCTGGAAAGCGCGTTACCGCCGGGGCATTTTGAACCATTTTCCACAATTTTAACTTACCCAAAGTTCTTAGCTTTTGGTCCTGCCACTCCCCAAAATCGACCTCGATTAACCCAGGACGAGAGATAATCTCCAGGCCTAGCGCCTGGGCGATCGGTTGAGCTGTCTCCAGTGTTCTTTCGAGAGGGCTGCTGTAAATCGCCTTCACAGGAGCGCCTGCAAGCTTTTCAGCCAGCCTTTGAGCTTGTTCACGCCCCTTTGCATTCAAGTGAACCCCAGCTAATCGCCCTGCCAGCATACCCTTCTTGACATATTCATTTTCTCCATGGCGAATCAGTATAAAAATCGGCATTTTAGCTTTCCATTTTCCCCGCCGCCTTATGCTTCCGCTTGATATCCACGATCGTGGCATGGGGAAGGTCAGGTACATCTTCACGGTGGGTGATGTCCAGAGCGCGGCGTTGGGCCTCGCGCCATCGATCTAAGCGCGCAGACACCTGGATTTCATACCCTTGTGAAGAGGGTTGATAAAAATAAGTTCCCAATAGATCCCTTGGTAAATATTGTTGGGGTAGAAAATGCTCCGGATCATCGTGCGGGTAACGATAACCCTTACCATGGCCAAGCGCTTTAGCATCTCGATTATCATCCTGCAGATGTTGAGGGACAGCTACTTTGCCTTCTTGTTCAATCAATTGAAATGCTTTGAAGTATGCTCCAGCAGAATTGGACTTTGGAGCAGTAGCAAGGTAAAGTGTGGCCTCAACAATTGGATAAATTCCTTCAGGCAGGCCAACAAAATCAAAAGCCTGGGCAGCCGCGTTGGCAACAACCAACCCGAGTGGATCGCCCAAACCGATATCTTCTCCAGCAAGAATTAATAGCCGGCGCAAGATGAAACGAGGATCTTCACCAGCGTATAACATCTTTGCCAGCCAATACAGAGCGGCATCTGGATCGGAACCTCTGACAGATTTGATAAACGCAGAAATCGTGTCATAATGGGCATCCCCATCTTTATCATACAAAATCGCCCGGCGTTGGATCGACTCCTGAGCAATTTCAAGGGTAATTCTTATGACCCCTTCAGCATTTTCTGACGTACTTTCCACCGCCAGTTCGAGTGCGTTTAGGGCATTGCGGGCGTCGCCTCCGGCGACATTAATCAGATGCTGTAGTGCATCCGCATCGATTACGACCAGCCGCGAGCCATAACCACGGTCCGGGTCGCGGATCGCATTTTCTAAAATGTGTTTTACGGCGAAATCGGATAAAGCGCGAAGCTGAAATACCCGCGAGCGAGAAACCAGGGCGCCAATAACCTCAAAATAGGGATTCTCTGTTGTCGCCCCAATTAATGTCACAGTTCCCGTCTCTACATGCGGCAGCAGGGCGTCCTGCTGGGCTTTATTCCAGCGATGGACTTCATCGACGAATAGAATAGTTTTTGCGCCGTAAAGCTTTCGCCGTTCGATGGCTTTTTCGATCACTTCCTTCAAATCCGCTTTGCCGGCCATGACTGCCGAAAGCGTGACGAAATTAGATTTTGTTAGGTTGGCGATCACCATTGCCAGGGTAGTCTTTCCAGTACCCGGAGGCCCCCAAAGGATGATCGATGCAAACAACCGGTCGGCCTCAATCGCTCGGCGCAGTAGTTTCCCTGGCCCGACGATATCTTCCTGACCGATAAATTCATCCAATGTACGCGGCCGCATGCGGGCGGCTAACGGCGCTTCGGATTTCATTCGATCGTGCATGGCATGAGTGAATAGGTCCATTGTATCGCTTATTCGTTTTCTTTCAAGGCGCGCAGGAGCAGGTCGGCAACGTTCAGTTCTGCCGCCCACAGGTGTAAATAATCCATATCCAGTTGCCCGGACTGAACCTTCAACACCCCCAGAACATCCCGCCAGTGCCGGTCAGAGATTTCATTGCCCAGGCGATACCACTCCAGTTTGGCGAGGATGATATCTTCCGCCGTTGTAAAAAAAACTTTTTGCTCGGGGATGGTAGCAAAAACTTGCTCAACCCGGCGCTCGAATTGAATCCTGTCAAACGGGCGGTCATTGCTGATGAAAACATCCACTTTGAAGATTGTCTCAAGATGGATCACATTGAAACTACTTCGGTGCTCAACTGCGCCACGGATCATTTCTTCATCAGCATAGAAATCTGTGCCCAACGCAACGACGAGCTCGTTGACTTGTTCCAACCGGATTTCGGCGACTATATCTGCATCCAAGGTCGAGCGAGCTACGCCATAAAGAGCGGATGCCAGCGAGCCTCCAACTAGGTAAGGAATGTGTAAATCCTCAAAGGTTTTGGTCGCCAGGATTAAGACGCGCACAGCTTCTGGAAGTATGTTATTCTCTCCCTTCAGCTGGCCCATAAGCTCTTAATGCCAGTTCTTCCCCAAGCAGCAGGTCTGCCAACCGCCTGCGCAGCCGTGCATCATCATCGTGAGGATAACGCTGCCGTAGGCCGGTCAAGGCCAATAGCTTAACAGACTGATTCAGTTGGTCCACCATCTCCAACTTGCGCCAAGGAGGCGCTTGGCGCAGCAGACGAATCAAGACAGCTTCAGCTTCCGGGCGAGTATCCGAAAAAAGTGAGGTCATGACAAAGATTATACCGCCGGGCAGGGGCGGGGGCAAGGAGATGCTGGCAGGCGTAAAAATAAATCGTCTTATCTGGAAACCTTGTTTTCTAACTAAAAACCAGCCCCACTTCTTCCATCCGGAAGCACCAAAGGTGTGCCATATTCTGGATGGGGGATCACATTAATCGGAATCCGGTAAATAGCCCTCAAGTTATCACTAGTAATCACCTGTGCAGGATCGCCTGCCGCGTGAACAACCCCGCCGACCAGGAGGACTACCTTGTCGGCATACAAACCCGCCAGGTTCAAATCGTGGAGCACCATTAAGACTGCCAGGCGCTTTTCAACTGCCAGGCGTTTCACAAGGTTTAGTAAGATCGATTGATGCTGCAAATCTAGGTGAGTGGTTGGTTCATCGAGCAAGAGCAGAGGGGCATCTTGCGCGAGCGCTCTCGCCAACAATACCCGCTGCTGTTCTCCACCCGATAACTGACCCACTCGCCGATCTGCCAGGTCCGATAGCTGGGTGAGCTCCAAGGATTGGCGAACCGCTGCCTGGTCGAGCGGATTATTAGATCCGATCCAATTCAAATAGGGTGTTCGACCGAACAAGACGGTTTCAGCCACCGAAAATTCGCCAGGTAATTGACGTGCTTGCGGCACCACGGCGATCAGGCGCGCCCGGCGATCTGCCTGGAGTGCAGCCAAATCCTGGCTGTCGACAAGGATTTTCCCGGCTTTTATTGGTTGGATCCCACCGACTGCGCGGATTAATGTTGTTTTACCAGCGCCATTGGGGCCGATAACTGCAACTACCTCTCCGGACAGCACTGTTAAATTTACGCCTCGTAAAATTGGCTGATCACCATAATTCACGGATAGATTTTGAATATCAAGCATCTATTTGCCTCTTATAAATTCCCCTGAATCTTCGACCGGCGTAATACCCATAAGAAGAATGGCGCCCCGATCAGTGCAGTGACGATCCCAACCGGGAGGACCTGTGGAGCCAATACTGTGCGCGCGACGATATCCGCCAATAGGAGGGCGCTGGCCCCGGCAATAATTGAAAGTCCAATCAATCTACGGTAATCTGGCCCCCAAATGATCCGGATCACATGCGGTACAACCAGTCCGATAAACCCAATGATCCCGGCAAATGCTACTGCAGCAGCAGTGGTTAAGGAAGCTGCCGTAATAATTATCAACCTGTGCCGCTCAACTTTTAGGCCAAGCTGTTGGGCTTGTTCATCCCCGAACTGGAGCACATTCAATGAATAGCCGGAAAGGATCAGGACCGTTGTCCCTAACAGGACGTACGGCAGCATTGCTAAAACTGGTTCCCATCCGGGAAATAAAGCGCCGCCAAGCTGGTAGGCTAATGCCCGGCGCAATTCTGCGCTGGAACGAAGCATCAAGAATGAGGTAAGCGAAGTGGCAAAGGAACTTACCGCTACCCCGGCGAGGATCAAAGTGGGGGCAGGGGTCACTTTTCCCGTGCGCGCTAATCCGTATACAATGAAAACAGTGCCCAAAGCGCCCAGGAAGGCAGCCGCTGGTACCGCGTACAAACCCAAAAAGGTGGTAGGCCAGTGTACGGTCATCGAGATCACCGCCATTAGGCCCGCTCCAGAAGCCACTCCAATCAAATAAGGATCGGCAAGCGGGTTTCGAAAGAGACCCTGATAGGCTGCTCCGCTGCTGGCAAGCGCGCTTCCCGCCAGCAGGATTAATACTGCGTGAGGCAGGCGAATTTGATAAACTATCGTTTCAAAAGTGGCTGGCCAATTTTGCGCTACAATCAAACCAGGAATATTCGCCATGAGCATCCGGATTTGAACCAACGGCGGAATAAAAACCGAACCTACCGCAATACTTAGGATAAAGACGATGATCAAAATTACGATATTCCAAAGATACGCACGCAGGTTCGGTTTCATTCTGACGTTTCTACCGCTACTTATAGAGTTCCGGATGAATTAACTTCGCCATCGCTTCGAGTCCATCGACGAGGCGTGGTCCAGGACGGCTCACCAGGTTATCATCAAATATGAAAACCTGGCTTTGTTTGATCGCATTTAGTGCAGCCCAACTTGCCCGGGCCATAACAGCCTCTGCGGTAACCCCACCCCAGGTGTAATCTCCAACGACAATGACATCAGGTTGATCAATCAGGAGCTGTTCGACGCTGAGCTGGGCATACGCATCGCTGAGCTTTGAACCAAGATTGCTTCCACCAGCTCGGGAAATCAGCGTATCGATAAAGGAACCGGGACCTGCCGTCCAGGGAGCATTCGGATCCGTGCTATCTAATTCATAGAAAACCAGGGGTTTTTTCTGTGTTCCCACCAATTTTTCATCAACTGCAGCTACCCGTGCTGTAAGGCTATCGATGAGCTCTCCTGCCTGGGTTTCTTTACCAGTAATCGTTCCGATTGTTTTTAAGTTAGCGAACATATCTTCGATGTCCGTTGGGTTCGCAAGTAGATATACCTTTAGCCCAAGTTTTTCAAGCGCTTCCACTTGATCCTGAGGGGTTAATTGAGAGGCCAATACCAAGTCCGGTTTTAACGCAACCATTGTCTCCGTATCGAGCGCTCCAAAACCCCCTCCAACGCTGGGCAGTTCCTTGGCTTCTGCAGGATAATCCGAAAATTCATCCCGACCCACTAATTGTGAACCCGCCCCAATCGCATACAATATTTCTGTATTTGAAGGCGCTATCGAAATAATTTTCTGCGCGGGCTGATCAAGCTGGACGGTTCGCTCCAGACCATCCGTTAGGACGATTGGACCGCTTGGCTGTTCATTTGTTGGCGCTGCGGTAGGCTCAGGCAGCAGTTGCTGCGATGGTGAATTACACCCTGTCAAAATCGTCCCGCCGAGAAGTGCAATTACAAGAATTAAGATCCAGATCCGAAAATTCATTGTTTATTTCCTTTATTCACAATAATCGCTGTAAAGCCAAAACCATCAGTGGTATCGCCGTCAGCGGGGTTTACCTCGTTCAATTAAGTTTTTAAACAAAAATCCCTTGCCTGCGGTCAAGGGAGAGAAAATTGGGTTGCGATTGCTTTTTCCCACCTCCTTGCCGCGAGGTACGTGGAATCAGTGCATGAGGAGAGCGACCTGGCTTGATTTGCAACCTCTATATGCTCGCTAGAAATTATTGAATATAAAATCTTGGAGCTGAGTGATTCCAAATCCTACAGTTGCGGGACAGCGCCGGACTTTGACCGGCTTCGTCTTTTCGTCTTCCCTTCCGGGAGAAAGACGCCTCACACAATAGATTAGTACGTTGTTAAATTACTGTTACAATCATACCGTAGTTTGGGAATATTGGGAATTGTTTTTGAATTTTTTCCTGCCAGAGGGATATTAATTTTTCAATTAATATCCGCCCTATTCTATTTTGATCAAACAGAGTATACTTACCAATTGTTTTGTGAAATATTACACTAACAGTGTCCTATATGGATATTGAAATAATAAAAATAAACATGGAGAAATTAAATGGACAAATCAGTTTTACCAAATTTTGATCCCGCCCATGACGTCCTTCATTACGAACGCCAGACACTGGATGCAATTTTCCAACCCAAAACCGTCGCACTCGTTGGCGCTACCGAGAATCATGGATCCGTTGGCCGCACTTTGTTATGGAACTTGATAACCAGTCCCTTCGGCGGCACAGTCTATCCGATCAATCCGAAACGATCTAATGTACTTGGGATTAAAGCATATCCGAATATTAGCTCAGTACCTGAACGGGTAGACTTGGCAGTCATCGTTACTCCGGCGACATCGGTGCCCGCAATTATCAAAGAAGCCGTTGACGTTGGTGTAAAAGGTGCAATTGTCATTTCGGCTGGCTTCAAAGAGATTGGGCCTGCCGGCGCAGAACTGGAGAGGCAGTGCATGGAGTACGCCCGCCAGGGCCAAATGCGTATTGTTGGCCCGAACTGTCTTGGTGTAATGAATCCATTGACGGGTTTTAATGCAACTTTTGCCACTACGATTGCCCGGCCGGGTAGCGTCGGTTTTATCAGCCAGAGCGGCGCCCTCTTAACCGCAGTTTTAGACTGGAGCCTACAGGAAAATGTCGGCTTCAGCTCGTTTGTATCGGTTGGATCAATGATGGATGTTGACTGGGGCGATTTAATATACTACCTTGGCGATGACCCACGAACCGAAAGCATTGTGATTTACATGGAGTCAATCGGGGATGCGCGCTCCTTCATGTCTGCAGCCCGCGAAGTTGCCAATGTAAAACCTATTATTGTGATCAAGCCAGGGCGTACCGAAGGCGCCGCAAAAGCCGCGGCCTCGCACACCGGATCACTCACCGGCAGTGATGAGGTATTAGATGTGGCATTTCGCCGGGCCGGTGTGTTACGCGTGAATTCCATTGCAGAACTATTCTACATGGCGGAGGTCCTGGCAAAACAACCACGTCCGAAAGGCAACCGTCTAACGATATTAACCAATGCTGGCGGTCCAGGCGTTCTGGCGACAGATGCACTGATCACGGATGGGGGTGAATTGACTAAAATCTCTGAGCAGGCGATGTCAGCCTATAACCAACTCCTGCCGGCTGCCTGGAGCCATAACAACCCTGTGGACATTATTGGTGATGCCAGCCCAGAACGTTACGCGAAATCTCTCGAAATTGCTGCCAATGATCCAAATAGTGATGGAATGTTAGTCATTCTTACCCCACAAGCAATGACAGATCCGAGCGAAACCGCAGAGCAACTTCGACCATATGCTGCAAGCCTGGGTAAACCAGTTTTGGCAAGCTGGATGGGTGGAGCAGATATCGCCGGTGGCATAAAAATTCTGAACCAAGCAAATATCCCAACCTTCCCCTATCCGGATACAGCGGCAAGGATGTTTACTTATATGGCGCGTTATTCCGGAATTTTGGAACGGATGTTTGAAACACCTGTCCTTGGCGCCTACGGCGCAGAAGGTACACCGAACCGGGTCAAAGCTGCAGAAATTATTCAGAATGCCCGCAACGCCGGCCGCACAATTTTGACTGAGTTCGAATCGAAAGAACTTCTCGCTTGTTACAATATCCCTACAGTTGATACATTCGTCGCTCCAACAGAAGAAGAAGCTGTCCGCATCGCTGAGGAAATTGGTTATCCAGTTGTGCTGAAGCTGCATTCGGAAACAATCACCCACAAGACTGACGTCGGCGGGGTTAAACTGAATCTATTGGATGACCACGATGTCCGTCGTGCCTATCGCTCCATCCGCGACTCGGTCACCCAAAAAGCCGGTTCTGAACATTTCTTGGGCGTCACAGTGCAACCGATGTCTAAACTTGAAGGATACGAGCTTATTTTGGGAAGCAGCGTAGATCCACAATTTGGACCGGTTTTACTCTTCGGTTTAGGAGGCCAACTTGTCGAGGTATTTAAAGATCGTGCCCTTGGCTTGCCGCCGCTTACCAGCACACTCGCCCGCAGATTGATGGAGCGAACGAAGATTTACACTGCGCTCAAGGGTGTGCGCGGTTGGAAATCGGTAGATATCGCCGAGCTCGAACAAATCCTCGTACGATTTAGCGAGTTGATCGCAGAACAACATTGGATTAAAGAATTGGATATCAACCCCCTGCTCGCTTCACCAGATCAGCTTCTCGCTCTAGATGCGCGGGTTGTCGTATACGGCCCCGAAGTAACCAGAAAAGATTTACCCAAATTGGCAATCCGACCTTATCCAACGAAGTACGTTCATTCTTGGACAACCAAGAATGGCGCCCAGGTAACGATTCGACCAATCCGCCCAGAGGATGAACCCACTTTAGTGAAGTTTCATGAACAATTGTCAGACCAAACCGTCTATCTGCGCTATTTGCATCCGATGAAACTGATTGACCGAATCCAGCATGAACGCCTCGGTCGAATTTGTCATTGCGATTATGATCGCGAAATGACCCTGGTGGCTGAGGGGAATGATCCAACAACGAATGAACCTAGCTTCTTTGGAGTAGTTCGCTCAACAAAAATGCACGGGTTGAATTCGGCTCGCTTTTCAATCCTAATCAGTGATCCTTACCAGGGAATCGGCCTTGGTGCTGAATTATTAAGGCGATTGATCGAGGTTTCGGTTGCTGAAAACCTGGAGGGATTGGAAGCCATTATTACAATCGATAACCTGGTGATGAAACAGTTGTTAGAAAAACAGGGTTTCCAATTCACGGATATAAATGAGGGGACGATGGTAAGCGCGAAACTTTCCTTAGTTTAAACAAAATTTTTGTGATGGGTGCTTTATATCCATCGCGTGTCTTACTAAATTGAAATTGTAGGTAAAAGATAAGACTGCCGTAAAGGCGGTCTTATCTTTTATCGCGCCTCGATGAATATGATTTTTCTTATCACAGATTTTATGCAATCAGTATAGACAAAGCCGTTATTTTGGTTGATAATTGTTGCAGCGGATCTAGAAATATCCTCACTTAAAAAATGAAACGAATATCCAAAATCAGGAAAACAACACATCTGGGACCACCTCGAACGAAAACCCTAAGGTTTTGGCGAAATCTAATATTACGTGAGAGGGAGCAAATTCATCGCGCCAGGTCGCCGCAGGAAGGTTCGATTAGCCAATTATTTGATGAAATCTTTAAGGGAATACCGATTGGCTTTTATCGCAGCACCCCTGACGGACGGTTCCTAGATGTTAATTCTGCGATGGTGCAAATCCTCGGTTTTCCCGATCGCAATAGTTTGCTCAGACTCCCTGTTTTAGATTTATATGTCGATGCCGAGGAACGCTTGGTGCAGCAAAGAATTTTATCAAACTCAGGCATCGTTCCTTATTCCGAAATCCGGCTACGTTGTTATGATGGAAAAATTATTTTCGCAAGAGATACCCTCCGCATCATCCAAAATAATGATGGCTCGGTTGAATACGAGGGTATCCTTGAAGACATCACTGAGAAAAAATTTTCCGAAGATGCTTTACATCGGTCAGAAGCTAATCTTTGGGCAGTATTGAATAGCAACTTGATCAGTTATATTTTAATTGATACAAATCTGCTTATCCAGGCATTTAATCATACCGCTGAAGAAACTAGCCGCATTTATTTTGGCTTTGAGCTTCGTGAGGGCGAATCTTTCTTGGATAAGGTACCTGAAGAGTATAGATCTGATTTTTTGGCAAATTTTCATATGGCACTTTCGGGTGTTCCAACCATTATAAAATCCAATATCAATTCGGCTGAAGGTGGCGAAGAATGGTTTGAATATCACTGGAATCCGGCTATTACTCTTGAAGGTAATGTCATCGGGATTTGCTTTACAGCCATTTCTATCACTTCGAGCCAATTAGCCAAACAACGAAATCAACAGCTTTATGAATCCGAACGCCAGCATAGACAAATCGCCGAAGCACTTCAGGAAGCAGGACAGGCACTTGGCTCCTCCCTCAACGTTGATTCTGTACTGGATATCATCTTGGATCAGGCATCGAAAGTCGTCGCCTTTGATTCCGGTCGAGTCCTATTGATCGAAAATAGCCAGCTAATAATTTCCCGGGTAAAAGGTTACGGGCAATATGACACGCCAGAATTGCGTGCAACGGCTTCCAGGATATTTGATATCGATGAAACTCCAAATTTGAAGTGGATTATTAGAACACGGACAACCGTTAATAATTCCGGATACTCGGGAGTATTCCGGTTGGGTAACTATTTCTGGTCATCAGCACATTCGCTCATGGATTGGTATTCCGATCATGGCGCATGGTGAATTGATTGCGATCTTCTCCCTGGCAAAAGCAGAACCGAATTTCTTTACCGCGGATCATACCAGGTTTTTATCTGCGCTTGCCGGACAGACTGCCTTAGCATTGGAAAACGCCAAGTTATTCCAAACTGCTCAGCATCGTATCCAAGAGGCAGAGACATTGCGCCAAGCAGCCGCAGCGGTCACTACTGAGCTTGATCTAGATCACGTCCTTGATAGAATCTTGATTAATTTAAACAAAGTGATCCAATATGACAGCGCAGCAATTTTACTTCTGGAATCCGATCAACTTCTGGTGGTTGCCAGTATGGGTTTTAGCCCGGATGTTAAACTAAATGGGCAAATATTCCCTGCAGACAACCCCTTGTTCCGCAAATCGTTAACCACGGGCAGGCCAATCATTATCACTGATGCTTTGAAGGATACTACATTTCATCAAATACTGGATGATAACCCCACCCGTGGCTGGCTGGGAGTACCCCTACATTTACGAGGTCGAGCAATAGGCTTTCTTACCATTAATAGTTACACGGCTAACACATATACAGAAGCAGAAGCGACTTTAGCCCAGGCCTTTGCAAACGAGGCAACCATCGCCCTCGAGAATGCTCGGCTATTTCGCGAATTGCAAAGCCTGGCCACAACCGACCCACTCACCAAAGTATTTAACAGGCGTCACTTTATTCACCTGGCAAAAATAGAATTCCAGCGCGCCCGCAGGTTCCACCAACCGCTATCACTGATCTTGTTCGATATCGACTCCTTCAAGACAGTAAACGATTCCTATGGTCATGCCGTTGGAGATCAAGTATTACAATGTATGGCCGCAATATGCCAGAGTAATTTACGCCAGGTCGATCTATTCGGACGATATGGGGGGGAGGAGTTCATTGCGCTTCTCCCCAACACTGCGCTTCCCGGTGCTCAATTGGTCGCTGAAAGGCTGCGCCAAGAAATTGCGCAAACTCCCATGCCCACTGACAGAGGTATGATTTCCATCTCAGCCAGTTTTGGCGTTGCGGAGATGGACGATACCTGCCCGGATATCGATACCTTACTTTTACACGCAGACTGGGCAGCGTATGCCGCAAAATCTGAGGGAAAGAATCGGGTGTCTACCCCAATCGATAACCAGTCGACGGATTATTATGAATTTTCAGATAATAAATAATCTGTTTTTCACCTAAATCTCATTTTTTATTTATGAACCAACACTATACTATCCCTATTAATCTGGAAGGATGCTGCTCCCCAGATTCAGGATGATAGCAGCCATTAAACGAATTTTCGTTTCCCCAACCTACAATCAGTTATCTGT
Source organism: uncultured Chloroflexia bacterium (assembly GCA_963770655.1). Taxonomy (GTDB): domain Bacteria; phylum Chloroflexota; class Anaerolineae; order Anaerolineales; family UBA4823; genus CAZAGA01. The sequence continues at coordinate 605,905 of CAVYQO010000009.1, forward strand.
TCGATCAAATGATATTATGAAAAAGCTTCTATACTCTAGACATTCCAAATTGTTTTGGATTGGAATTCTACTGCCAGTCCTTGGGCTCGCCTGTCGCGTTTCAGCCCCGCAAACCCCACCTGAATTGACCAGCTCACCCGCATTGGTCGTCCCGACAGTTGCGTTACCCAATACGACCGCCTTAACCATCCCAGAGATTGTGGAGGATGAGCAGTCATTGTTAATCGCTTTATACAAGCAGGTAAACCCCGCAGTCGTAAATATCACGATCTACGGTCTCGAAAACAGCGATTTGGTAGCGCTTGGGCAGGGATCGGGGTTTGTCTACGATCTAAATGGCAACATCATAACCAATGCCCATGTCGTTCAAGGTGCAGAACAACTTGAGGTTAGTTTTTGGGATGGAACAATCCGCCAGGCCAAGACGGTCGGAGAAGATTTAAATAGCGATTTGGCGGTGGTAAAGGTTGAACAGCTTCCTGAGGGAATACAACCTCTATCCCTTGGAAATATGGATGAAGTTCAGGTAGGACAAACCGTCGTCGCGATTGGCAATCCATTTGGTCTTGATGGCACCCTCACTCGAGGGATCGTGAGCGCGGTCGGCCGTACTATTCCGGCCTTGACCCCTTTTAGTATCCCAAAGGCAATTCAAACAGATGCGCCGATCAACCCTGGAAATTCTGGCGGCCCGCTGCTAAATCTGCAAGGAGAAGTTATAGGAGTTAACGCTCAGATTGAAACCAGTGGCAACAATCAAGCAAATAGCGGTGTCGGTTTTGCAATCCCAGTAAGCATACTCCATAGAGTTGTCCCTGAGTTAATCTCTAATGGCGAATATAAATGGGCCTGGTTAGGAGTGCGTGGCGGCAATCTCTCACCGCTCACCGCTCAGGCTATGGGTCTCCCTATTGAAAAAGGCGCGTATATATCAGATGTCATTGCAGATGGGCCAGCTTCAAAAGCAGGATTGCAGGGATCAAATCGTACTGACACGGTGAATGGCCGCGTTGTTCTTGTCGGCGGAGATATTATCACCGCGATTAACGGATTACCGGTCAATTCTTTCGATGATTTGTTAATATATATTGCCCTCGAGACGTCTCCTGGCCAAGTGGTCAACTTGAACGTCTATAGAAATGGAAAAATCCAAGAAATCCCTCTAACTCTCGAGCAGCGTCCAACTACGATTCAATCAGAGGCAGCACCCTAACGAATACACTTTATGGAATAAATCGCAAAATCGGCTGAAGAAATAGAAGGCCGTCGAATGTGACAAATGTCAGGTATAAAATATGACAAATGACAGGTGAAATGAGATGGCCGATAATGCTACGATAAGGTTGGACAACTGAATACGCCGGAGTAATCCAAACAATTTTACTGGCATTCCAACTAGACCCCAAGCTAGTGCAACCGATTATCAGGTTGATAAAGCCAGAAATAACCTGCAAGCTGTCAGGATGAGGATTACTCCGGCGAATCATTTATTCTTCGATACTACTCTCGCTCAAGTAACCCATTTCAGCTAAAACACTCATCACACGCCTCACCGCCCCTGGATTCACGATAATTGCCGTCGGGCCTAATGGATCACCTAGAAATTTCGCGGCACGGCTGGTACGCAAAGCTTGCAAGATTTCAGGACTCTTCACTCTTAAGACGACATCTCTTTCGAAATAAGCCTCCCGACCTTGTTGATCCCAACGGGTTAATCCCTGAATCAGAGATCGAGGCGTCCCTTTCGAATGGTTATTGATTAAATATAATAGCTGACTAACCCGCAAGGTCTGCTTGCGGGCTTTCTCCAAAGAATCAGGGGTTATCCGATAGAGATATGTGTCCTGTTCAAATCCTACCCAGGCGCAGAAACGGGCAAGTTGATAGCGCGCTTTGCGTGGCGATAAACGCGGCGCCCTGACTCTGCCATCCGATTGCACCACCCAGGTTTCGGGTTCTTGCGATAACTCGAATCGGAGCACGCCCTGCAGTAAATAGTTCGCCGCCTCAGAGAGCCGAAAAGCGCTTACCTGGGTATCAAAGTTAACCGGTCGGGCTAGATCCACGAGGCCTAGCCAGTATAATGGTCCAACAATCATAAAACGCACAATTGCCCCATCGACGCGGTCCCAGTTATCAAAACCGTGCAGGAATTCCCCCGTCTCTTTATCGCGAATAAACCAGTTATCATAATCCCCAGCAGGTCGCTGAAAATCTGGATGCAGCTCCTTTATTGCCTGAAGGAATGAAGCCAGGCTGATAAATGGTCGTTCTGGTGCTTTCTTGTGATCGCCAGCTTCCACTTGGGCGTCAACAAGACCCGTTAACTGTTGGCCAGGCGATTGGTGGATAAATTCCAGTATTCTTCGGCGAGTTAAAAGGGGATCATTTTGATATTCGCCCTTAAGAATAAGACCCGAGATCATTTCCAGCTCATTAATGAGCTGGCTTTCCTTCCAAGCGGTTACCAGGCTTGCCTGAGCCTCGTGGCGCGGTTTTTCTAAAAAGGCACGGGTCTTTTCTGGATTTGGCTGGGAGGTTTGATCCAATAAATCCGCAGCAGTTAATAAAACCTTGAGAAACCGGATATAGTTTTCAGCATCTCCGTTGGAAAACTTTTGGCAAAGAAATTGCTTCCCGATTGCTTCACCGCGGCGTTCAGCTGCCAAGAGCGTGCAGGCATCGTCCAAGAGGCGATCATCACTGAAGATTTTCACCTCTCGTTCAGCGGGCATCGCCACCTGGCCCAGGGCTGGGTTTTGAACTCTGGCAATTACCTTCACGAACCCTAGTATATCTTCGGGTATATAAGCATATTCAACCGGGCCAGTAGAGGTATTCAAAAAACTACGACCGATTAACCCATGATACCAAAGGATCTCAACTGCTGATATAGGCTCCAGATCTGGTCGCTCCCGATCTCTTCGAGCTGGCCCCATCTCCCGCAAGGCGCCATGGTTACGGATAAATAAGGACCATGGCAATTTCCCTTGGTTATCCACCAAATCATAAAATGCGTTACGAGCTTCTGGCGTTAGAGTGCGGAATCCATTTTTCAGGCGCTCACCGTCCAGCAGCCTAGGCGCTAACCGATTGACGCCTGTCTGAAAATCGGGCACGTTGAACTCAAGCTCCCAAGCCTCAGCTACAATTTGTAGATAACCCAGGTCGCGACCTTGTAGAGTTTGAGCTAAATCAGGCAGGTGAAAGGTTGACAATTTTTTAGGAAGAAATACCATTCGAACCGGTTGTGATGACAGAGAGCGCCCCAGGGATGATTTCCAATAAAATCTGACGGACGTTCATTCCAAATCCAGAAAAAATCTCCCCATCCGTATGGATGTAAAGCGCCTTGTCTGATTTCAGGCTCAACCTCTGGCAATCACCCATTCGAACTTGTTTGAAGCGTGCGTGAGATCCATTCATCACTTCGGGAAGCAACCGAAACATCATCAGCCGAGAAACTTGCTGAATACTGACGTATACTAAGACGCCATCATCGATCTTCGCCTGAGGAGCAACTTTAAACCCACCTCCTTCTCGTCCTCCATTACAAACAACCAACATCAGCGTTTTCTCATCCCAGGTCTCCAGATCGGTCTGGATTTGCATCTGCGGAGATTCATGATCTAAGATGATCGTTTGCATTACCGCTAACAGGTAAATTAAGAACCCTTTGGCCATTCGAAATCGACGGGAACGAATCGTAACCGTTGTATCAAAGCCGATTCCAACTGTGTTATTCCAATATTCAATCCGACCCTGATCATCCGTCAGACGACCAGCATCAATCCGATGCGGCTGACCAGTGAAAATTTGGCGCAGGGCCTTTTCAGGATGTTTGTCCATCCCAACTGCATAGGCAAAGTCATTTCCCGAACCAAGCGGAACAATCCCCAGCGTTGGTCTAGATTTACCGGGTGCAGCCAGTAAACCATTCACCACTTCATGCACGGTACCATCGCCGCCAGCAGCAATTACCAGTTCATATCCATCACAAGCAGCCTGATAAGCCAATTCTGTCGCATGGGTTGGATATACGGTACCGCTCCAATCTGCCCCACCAAACTGATCCACAATTGGACGCAGATCTGCAGCAGCTTGCCAGGCGCGGCCCAGGTCGGCATTTGGGTTAACGATCAATTTAACTCGATGCTTACCCATTCGAATCAACTCCTCTATTCAAGGGGATGAACCAAATCGCAGGCTATAGATCCAAAAGATAGGATCAAAGGGTATAACGGGGTTTCAAGGTTGCAACAGGTAATACAATCTGGCCTTCTTGAATATCACCGACTGATGATACTTGCTCGGGATGATTGGCAGCCAACCAGGCAGTGTACGCCGCAACCAGTGCGTCCAATTCACTTGATTGATAGAGTTGGTCCAGAGGAAGAATGCCGCGCAATAGCTTGTACCGGGTGATTTCTTCAAACACCAACATCGGGTCGGGCAATTTGACTTTGCGCTCATATAGGGCAAGCTGCCGCTGCAGGCGGCCTTCGATACTGTATTTTTGGAAGGGAAGCACATCCAGCAGTGCTGCATAACTAGCATATGGATATACTTCAAGGCTTTGCAGGTCGCCTGACGAATCTGGATAGGCTTTATAACCTAACTTTTCCAAGACCCCGGAATAAAAGGAAACCCATCTGCATCCATTTTGAGCAATCTTCCACACGGGCCGGTGTCTGCGGAATTGCCAGGTTATGCTGACGCAGCAAAAAATCGGCCAAGCGAAAGTCAATCCAGCGACCTGAGGCAGGCATTGGTGAAAGAGCACTGCGCACATCCTTGCGGGTCATTACTCCAAGATTTGGTTGGCGTGGTGAACAAACTGCCACCCAGGCTTGCCTCTGCCCAGCCGCGAAAGCCAGGATATCATCCAAACGACCATACCCAAGCGCCAAGGGACGAAGTTCATTGTCCAAAGCGGCATAAGCAAAAGGGCGCTGTCCGGCAGTCGGGTCAATTCCAATAAATGTCGCGGGATTGAATAGCATTTCACTACTGAGTTTAGCGCAAAAACCTTCAGGATGCAACCCAAAAACAGGAAATCTGTCACACAAATTCTAATACACCTGTCTTTTGACGAGATGCAAAGCCTACGCTATACTATAGATAATCGTGATCAAATATTATCTTTGCTTTCAGAATAAGTAAAATGACGATCGGGAAAATTTCAAACTCAATTGGAAAAATCGAATATTAATCTTTTAAGGAGATCACAATGAGCAATTTCAAACTAACTTATGCCACAATGTTCAATCCCCCGCCAGAAATGCATGAGCGCTTCGACACAGCATTATCACGGATCAAGGCAAACCTGGGGGCTGAATATGGCATGATTATTAATAATCGGGATGTTTTTTCGGATGACAAATTTGAAGATCGTTCACCGGCAAATATCGATACCGTTTTAGCAGTGATGCAGAAAGGTTCCGAAATACATGCCCAGGCTGCCCTAGAAGCTGCAAAGGCTGCTTTTCCAGGATGGAGCCGCACCCCATGGCAGGAAAGAGTAGCGCTGCTGCGAAAGGCTGCCGATTTGATCGATGAGCGCATCTTCGATCTTGGCGCTGCTATGGCCTTGGAGGTTGGTAAAAACCGGATGGAGGCGCTTGGCGATGTCGCTGAAACTGCCGACTTGATCCGCTATGCATGCTATCAGATGGAAAAGAATGACGGTTATATTGTCGAGATGGGTCGTGATCCACTAGTGGGATTTAAAGCCAGAAATGTTTCTGTCCTGCGCCCTTACGGGGTATGGCTGGTCATCAGCCCCTTCAACTTTCCATTTGCGCTCACCGGCGGCCCTGCTGGTTCAGCCCTGGTCACGGGCAATACAATCGTGATTAAACCGGCCACCGATACCCCATGGATTGTCCGTCTTTTGGCAGAATGTTTTCGGGATGCCGGCCTTCCCGATGGCGTGGCTAACTTCGTCACCGGACCTGGGCGGACGCTCGGCCAGGCGTTGATTGATAGCCCAATCGTGGCTGGGGTAACTTTTACCGGTTCTTTTGACGTAGGGATGAAGATCTACCGCGATTTTGCCTATGGGCCTTTTGTCCGTCCAACCATTCTTGAGTTGGGAGGCAAAAATCCAGCGATCGTTTCGCGCCATGCCGACCTCGACTTTGCCGCAATTGGGATAATTCGTTCAGCGTTTGGACTGCAGGGTCAGAAATGTTCGGCAGCTTCCAGGGTGCTCATTGAAGAACCAGTTTATGATCAACTGGTGGATAAGTTGGTAACAATGACAAATAAGCTTGTCATCGGTGATCCGACAGATCGCAATGTCTATCTTGGCCCGGTGATTAACCAAAGCTCTTACCAGGATTTCATGGATTTCACTGAAGAACTCTCCCAGACTGGAACAATCCTAACCGGAGGCAAAGTTTTAACTGCAGGTGAGTTTGGAAAAGGCTATTTCTGTGCGCCCACTTTTGTTGCAGACGTGCCTTTCAATCATCGTTTGTGGAAACAGGAAATGTTTCTACCCATTACCACAATTGGTAAGGTGGTTAACCTCGACCAGGCTATGCAGATAGCCAATGATGTCAATTACGGGTTAACTGCAGGTTTTTATGGTTCACCCGAGGAAACTGAGTGGTTCTTTAGTAATATCGAAGCCGGAGTGACCTATGCAAATCGTCCGCAAGGGGCAACAACAGGCGCCTGGCCGGGGTTCCAACCATTTGGCGGCTGGAAAGGCTCTGGGTCTTCGGGCAAAAATGCCGGCGGACATTACTATCTACCGCTCTATTTGCATGAACAAATTCGAACCAAAGTCGAGCCTGAATAATACCAATGATCAGCGATCGATCAAGAATCATCTATTGCTGCCAAATTGGTTAGCGCAACCCCCATCGATATGCGTGACTTCTCGTAGAAGTCACGCATATCGACATTTTCAGATCGATTCTTATTAACCTATGCCCTATCGATTTGGTTGGTTTCTGATTTTAATTGGCGGGCTGTTATTCATCTTTTTTGCACTTTCTGTTCAAGCAAAAGAGACAAATATATTTCTTTGCGGCGGTGCAGGATTATGCTTCCTCATTGGAATACTCCTGGTTATCCAATATCGCACGAAACGAGAGGCATCCCAACGTTTCAGAACATTTAATCGGCTTCGAGGCATCGATGACAAAGGCAAGGGCAAGTAGACTATGCGAGGACTGTTATGTTGGCAAAACTAACGACATTATCAGATGCGATTCAAAAGTATGTCCATCCTGGGGATACACTCTATGCAGCCGGATTTACACACCTGATCCCATTTGGTGCGGCGCATGAGATTATCCGCCAGGGAATCAAAGAATTAGTCCTGGCGCGGGCAACTCCGGATTTAATTTACGACCAGATGGTCGCTGCCGGCTGCGCCCGGAAAGTCATATTTTCATATATGGGTAATCCAGGCGTAGGATCGCTGCGGATCGTCCGGGCAGAAATCGAGGCTGGTCGTCTTGAATGGGAAGAATACTCCCATTTTGCGATGATTTCACGTTTGCAGGCTGGAGCTACAGGCTTGCCGTTCATGCCAATGAAACAGACAGCAGCAGAAGATCTGGAAAAGGTGAACCCAAATTACCGCCGCGTTCAAGATCCTTATTCTGGACAGGAGGTCGTTGTGGTTCCTGCTCTAATTCCTGATGTAGCTATTGTCCATGTTCAACGCGCCGATCAATATCGGAAACGCCCAAATCTGGGGGATCATTGGCGAGCAAAAAGAAGCTGCATTTGCAGCAAAACGGGTTATCTTGACGGCTGAAGAAATTGTGGACGAAGAGGTTATCCGTTCCGATCCCAATCGCACCCTGATTCCTGGGTTTATTGTCGATGCCGTCTGCCACGTACCCTATTGCAGTCATCCTTCTTATACTCAAGGCTATTACGATCGCGATAATGCTTTTTACCTGGAATGGGATAAGATCAGCCAGGATCGAAGCTCGGTCCAGGCCTGGCTTGATCACTGGGTATTCGAAATCGCGAATCGGGATGAATACTGGCAAAAATTAGGAACTGAGGTCCATGCCCGTTTGCAGGTGCAACCTCGGATGAGTTTCCCTGTAAATTATGGCCAATATTAATCAGTAGATCCGGCGACAAGGAAAATTTCTCGATGAACGATTACGCATATACTTCTTCAGAATTAATGATTATCAACGCTGCCCGTTTACTGCGCGAGGATGATGTGGTCCTGGTTGGCGTCGGTCAACCCAATCTGGCCTGTAACCTGGCGCGCCGGACACATGCTCCCAACCTGGTGATGATCTATGAAGCTGGAGTAATCGGAGCCCAGCCTGCTCGCCTGCCATTATCGATCGGCGATCCCACCTTGGTGAGCGGGGCAAGCTCGGTGTGCAGTATGTATGATCTTTTTGCATTCTATCTGCAGCGAGGTTTCGTTGACGTTGGCTTTATGGGAGGTGCACAGATCGATCGGTTTGGTAATATTAATGCCACTACTATTGGTGACTATGCGCATCCGAAGGTACGCCTACCAGGATCGGGCGGATCAAAAGAAATTGCTGCCTGGGCCAGCCGGTGTATCTTGCTCACTCCGCATCAAATCAGACGTTTCCCAGAAAAAGTGGACTTCCAAACATCGTCTGGATTTTTAAACGGTCGTGCCGAGCGTGAGACAGCCGGTTTACGCGGCGGCGGACCGCAAGCTGTGGTTACTGATATTGGAATACTGGAGCCGGATCACAATGGTGAATTGATCCTCACCCATTTGCACCCTGGCGCGACAATTGCGCAGGCAATAGCTAATACAGGTTGGGAGTTAAAAATTCTCGATCCCCCCATCATAACGAGTTCCTCCATCGGCTAAGGAACTACATATTTTACGAGAAGAACTCGATCCATCCGGAATTCACCTTAGAGGTGCAGGCTAAGTTAGCTGGCAATTCAATATGGATAATTCATTTAGCGCCGAGTAAGTACTGACCAAATGACCTTCTTCCTTTCTATCCTTCCCATCATTTTGATCATCTATTTGATGATTGGTCGACGCTGGAGCGCAGCGAGAGCTGGAGCGGCTGGTTACTTAAGCGTCCTGGCGATCTCGATTGCATATTTTGGAGCCGGCCCACTGCTGCTTGCATATGCTCACGTCAAGGCATTATTATTATCGATTGACGTACTTTTGATTGTCTGGTCGGCCTTTTTACTTTACAAGGTTTGCGACGAAGCCGGCGTCATCCGTTCCATTGGCCAGGCGCTGCCGATGCTAACCACGGACAAAGGTATGCAAGCCATTTTGGTCGGTTGGCTGTTTGCTTCGTTTCTTCAAGGAGTTGGGGGGTTTGGCGTCCCGGTTGCTGTGACTGCGCCAATCCTGGTCGGAATGGGATTTAACCCATTAATGGCCGTTGTAATCCCATCTTTGGGTCATGGCTGGGCGATCAATTTTGGCTCGCTCGGCAGCTCTTTTCAGGCGCTTATAAACATCAGCGGTATGCCCGCTGAAACTCTCGCTCCAGCTTCGGCTGTCTTTCTTGGTGCGGTTTGCCTGATCACCGGGCCAATCGTCGCCCATGCTGCCGGTGGCTGGTCGGCCGTCCGGAGACTATTAATTCCTGCTTTGTTCCTCGGCGCTGTGATGGCGCTTACCCAATACTATGTTGCGGTCAGTGGTTTGTGGAACATCGCTGCATTTACAGCATCTTTAGCAGGTTTGGCCATTTGCATTATTTTCCTGATGGTGTTCAATCGTCGCCTAAACTCTTCAGGAAAACCAGCAATGAAAGCAATAATAAGCGCTTTCTCTGGGTATCTGATTGTCGTTTTGGTCATTATGGCCGCTCAATTCATTGCCCCCTTAAATGACCTCCTCAAACAGGTTTCTTTCCAGGTATCGTTCCCAGAAACAATTACTTCTCTCGGTTTTAGTGTGCCTGCTAGCGCGAGCAGAAAGATCAACCTTTTTGGCCATACCGGAATGCTGCTATTGTATGCCTCGATCCTATTATTTCTGATTTATAAATTAACTGGGAAATATCATCCGGGTGCAAGCGGACGAATTGTAAATGGCACAATTCAGCGCGTAATTTCCTCAAGCGTGAGTATTCTTTCCATGATTACCATGGCTGTGGTCATGGAACACGCCGGAATGACCAACACCCTGGCAACCGGCCTGGCTACAGGCATGACGACTCTATTCCCAATCATCACTCCATGGATTGGCGCGCTAGGCGCATTTATGACCGGCAGCAATACCAATTCAAACGCGGTTTTTGGCGCATTACAAAAACAAACTGCTGAACTGTTAAAGTTTAGTATTCCAATCATCCTTGCAGCTCAAACTACCGGCGGATCGCTTGGATCAATGGCTGCGCCAACAAAAATCGTCGTGGGATTAAGTACACTTGGCCTGGCGGGGCGAGAGGGAGATGTTCTGCGCCGGCTTGTTGGTTATATAGTCTTTATGATCTCCCTGGTCAGTCTTCTAACTGTTCTGGGAATTCTCTATACTCAATAGGAAAAAGCTATGCAATGGATCAACTGGCTGCGCGAAAATTCCTTGTGGATATCGATCATGTGTTTTTTTGTCATGCTGATCAGTGCCATTCTGATGTACCCGGCTGCCCAGCAAGGTAACGAAACCATAGTCTGGACCCTCGTCGCCCTTTTTGCTCTGGCTAATCTGCTTATTCTAGGGACAAAGCCATGAAAGATCTTATCGGTAAATTCCACGATCAATACGGCATGCCCGCTTCGGTATTGGTTCGAGCTCCAGGACGAGTGAACTTGCTTGGCGAGCATATAGACTACAATAATGGGCCAGTGCTTCCTTCTGCAATCGATCGTGAAGTACAGCTCGCTGCTAACCCAAACCTGGACAGGATAATTCGGCTGAAAGCCCTGGATATTGACGAATTTACCACTTTCAGTCTTGATCAACTTGCTGCCAAAGTTGACCTGGAAGGCGCCCCGCTGCCAGCCTGGGCGTTGTACCCGGCTGGAGTAGCCTGGGCGCTGCAGGAAACCGGTCTGGCGATCAATGGGTTCGATGCGGTGTATTCATCGACTGTACCGATTGGAGCTGGCCTGAGCTCCTCTGCGGCGGTCGAAGTTGGTTTTGGCGCACTTTGGCAGACAATTGGAGATTGGGTAGTAGAGCGACTGGAACTGGCGCGGATTTGCCAACGCGCCGAGAATTCCTATGTAGGCGTCTCTTGCGGCTTGATGGATCAGTTTGCATGTGCATGCGGCGTCGATGGGAGCGCGCTTTATTTTGATACCCGCAGTCTGGAATGGTTTCCAGTGGCCTTGCCAGGAGGTACAGCGGTTGTTATCGCCGACTCAGGCGTTCGACGATCCTTGGCGAATTCTGCTTATAACGATCGCCGGGCAGCTTGTGAGGAAGCGCTGCATTTATTGCAAAAATACCTACCTGATATTCAATCCCTGCGCGATGTAAACCCACTCGAATTTGCGGCCTACAAACCTTATTTACCGCCTGTAATTCAAAAGCGCGCTGATCATGTTATCAAGGAGATCGCCAGGGTTAAGTCAGCGGTGACAGCACTCCAGCGAAACGATCCAAAGGCATTCGGGGCTTTAATGTTTGCCAGCCATGCCAGCCTGCGGGACATGTATGAAGTAAGCACTCCTGAGCTCGACCTTCTCGTCGGAATTGCTCGCAGCCAACCTGGCTGCTGGGGCGCCCGGCTAACTGGTGCAGGATTTGGCGGCTGCACGGTCAACCTGGTCCAAGCCGACCAGGCCGAAGAATTTATGGTTAATTTGAAAAACTGCATACACAGCAAAGAATAGAAACCAATCTCCAGGTATATTTATGCCACGCCAGCCAGGGGGTTACGGCTCAATGTTATTAATTCTTGATTTCCTGCAAATTCCACAATCGTCACAATTCCATCGAGGCTGCCTGAGGCAATTAATTCGCCGCTGGGGTGAAAGGACAAGCTGGTTACTGCTTTGCTGGATCCGCTAAATGTTTGCAGAAGTTTTTTAGTTTCGACATCCCAAATTCGAATTTTCCCATCGCCTCCCCCAGCCGCTAACCAACGCCCATCGGGGCTGAAAGTAACTGTCCATACTAAAATTGGCCCTGAATTCGATTTTTCCGATTTAAGAGGAATCTTGATAGGCTCGGGATATTGAGTAACGCCGGTTCGAAAGCCTGTGCTCGAATCCCATAAGAGAACATTGCTGCTGCTATCGCCGGCAGAGATTAAATCTCCAGCAGGATTGGTCGCAATGCAGAACATCGATTGCTCGGAGCGGAAACTGCCCATGATTCTTCGCGAATCGATTTCTCGCACTCGAATCATTTGTCCATTGACGATGGCAAGCTCCTTTCCGTCAGGGAAAAATGATAATCCTGACACAGCAAAAGTTCCCCCAATCATCGCCTGGACGGGTTTCCCATCGTTCGCCTGCCAGATGCGCGCCATCGCATCATTTCCCCCTGTTGCTAATATTTGACCATCCGGGCTATAAGCCAATGCATTGACCCCCTTACGGTGGCCTAAAACTGACCAGGACGGAGGAAAATCCCTTTGCCCAGGGGTTATGATTAATCAAGTCTACCAACTGCCAAACCCGTACGATGCCGTCCCGACTACCCGAAGCAAGTTGAGCACCATCCGGGCTGAAAGCCAGGGCTGGGGTGAAAGCGCCGATATCAACTTGAGCTAGCTGTTTATTATGATCGGTGTCAATTAGGAAGAGACTATTTCCAGCAGCCACTCCAAGTAATTCGCCATCTGGAGACCAGGTAACCGCGGTTACCAATTCCCAAGGTTTGAACTGAATTAGTTTTTCTGGCTGAGAACTAGAAAACTGACGAGGAGCAACGTTTAGAAAGCCTAATCCCCAAACACACCCCAGGCAGCTAATAAACTTTACCAGCCGCCAGAGATGTAGGCTACGCTGAATTCACGATCGGATACCCCACAACCTCAATTCGCCATTATATGATCCAGATACCAACAGTTCACCATCCGGTGAGAATAGGAGCTGGTTTACACCCTGTGTGTGTCCTTCAAGCTCCTGTAATAATTCACCGGTTTCCACAGACCACAAGCGCACAAGATTATCTTCAAAGCCACTGCCAGATGCCAGCATACGCCCATCCGGGCTAAAAGCCAGACTCTCGATGGCTGCATCTGTCTGGAAAGTGCGCATTAAAACTCCGGTTTTCAGGTCCCAAAAATCGATCCTACCAGAATAACTGCCGGTGACAAGAGTATTCCCATCCGGGGAATATACGAGGGTATTCACTGCCTCTGTAAAAGTGGAAAGAAATTTATATGCAAGTATTTGGCGATTGACATCCCAAACCTTCACCGAATAGCGATCTGGGCTCGTCGCCAGAAATGCTGCATCGGGCGAGAAAGCAATATCCAATACCGAACCGGTTTGCAAGGTAGTGCTCAGGGTCCAGCGCGAAGTGTCCAGGAATTCGATCATATTCTCGCGTTCGATTGGACTGCTATAAACTGCCGCTAAAACCTTTCCATCCGGTGAAAAATCGACATCCGACAGACCACGTGGTGAGCCAGACAAGATACCGCGTGGCTGCCAATCTGGGCCTCGCCACAATTCCAGGGCGCTGCCATATCCCTCTTTCTCAGAACCCCAGCGGCTGCCAGCCGCTAACCAGGTCCCAGAATAATCTTGATTAAAGGCAATACTCACTACATCCTTAGTCGCCGGGTAGAGTGAACGAAGGTTATCCCGCGTGATCACATCAAACAAATCAATTCGATCCGGGAGCGCCACGGCTAGTTGGCTGCTATCGGGCGTCCAGGCCATATCGGTAATCGCGCTCACTTGCCACGCGGCCAATGCAGAAACCTGAGCTGCATTCTCCGGACTGATGATCGCTGAAGGTGATGGCAGCGGTGTCCCTGGAAGGACATACAAAGTAGGAGTAGGGCTTAACGTAGGAGTTGGAACTAATGTAGGGGTGGGAGTAATGGTTGGGGTGGGGGTTTGAGATGGTGTTGGAGAAGGCGCCAGCACGGGTGATGAGGTTTCTAGCGCTGTGGCGGTCAGCTCCGGTCCAGGTTGGCTGCTCTGGCAAGCGGCTAAACTCATGGTTACCAATAGGATCAAGACAAGAAGTAGGTAAGCGATTTTTGACATGATTACTGTTTTCGATCGAGTTGGATAATTGCTAATTTTAACACCAGTTTGTCAATTATGCTTGAATCGGAATCTCAACGGGCGTTCATCCTGCGTTAAGATCCCTATGGATATATTTGTTATAATGTAAACCTGCAATAAAAATTCTAGAAATGGTCGATTATCATTGAATAATTTTAACGCTATTACCATAATCAAATATTCTTCATATCAGCAATATGGCAGATAATCAGATTAATAGATCTGGCCGAGAATCCGGATCAACCAAAAACGATAAGCTAGAGGCTATGCCCAGCGGGCTGACCAGGTCAAAGAACAGTGAGAATCGTGCACTTAAGATTCTAGTGAATGTACTGATGGTAGGAGTTCTGGTGGTGTTGGGGCTCCTGGTTTGGCAGCGCTTCATTCAACATAACGCCCAAGCCGTTACAGAACTCCCTGTTCCTTCAATAACCCTATCTCCTACCTCCACACCTCAAGCTGAAAGCGCCCCAGTGGAGTTGTCTTTGCTGCAGCCTTCAACCGGGGACTTAGCTTCGGGTATCTTGCGCAGAACTGACAATCATACCGAAATTCCAGAACGGCCACGCGAAGATGTAATTACCTATACAGTCAAGCGAGATGATACGTTATTTGGCATCGCTGATACATTCAAAGTAAAACCTGAGACGATTTTGTGGGGAAACTTTGAAACATTGCAGGACAACCCGCACCTGCTCAAACCCGACCAGGAGTTAAACATTCTACCGGTGGATGGTACGTATTACAAGTGGAATGCCAACGATAATCTGGGTGGGGTAGCCGCATTCTTTGGGGTAGATCCTCAGGCGATTTTGGAATATCCAGGGAATAATGTCGATTGGACAGAAGTACAAGGCCCGAATAACGGGCTAGAACCAGGCCAATGGATCATTATACCGAACGGAAAACGGGCCATTAAAGATTGGGGACCGCCAGCAATCACTCGTAAAAATGCTGCCGCAGCAAGCTATTATGGCGACGGCAGCTGCGGGGCAGCCTATGAAGGCGCAATCGGCACTGGAACCTTTATTTGGCCGGCTGGTTCACGCTCGATTTCTGGCTACAATTATTCAGGCATCCATCCGGCAATTGACATTGCTGGGGCTACTGGGGATGCAGTATTTGCTTCTGACAGCGGCGTCATTGTGTTTTCAGGCTGGTCAAACTTCGGTTATGGCTATCTTCTTGTCATTGACCATGGAAATGGCTACCAGACAGCCTATGCACACTTGAGCGCTGTCAACGTCGGTTGTGGCCAGAGCGTCTTCCAGGGAAGCACGATAGGCGCAGTGGGTAATACCGGGAATTCAGCAGGATCGCATCTCCATTTCGAGTTGAGCTATGGCGGGGCAAAGCTCAATCCTTTAGAAAATCTGCGATAGGGTGGAACTTTAAACGGCTAACTTAGCAATTGTGACCCCTTCGCCGCCTTCCTTTTCGCCGCCATTTTCGTAGGATTTGACGTGGGGATGCTGGCTGAGCATCTCACGCACGACCTCACGCAAACGTCCGGTGCCCTTGCCGTGAATGATGCGCACAAATGGCAGCCCAGCGTAGAAAGCCGCATCCAGGTAGCGATCCAATAGATCTAAAGCATCATCAGCACGCCGGCCGCGCAAGTCCAGCTCCATTCCGGGTGATTCGGGCAGCATACTTCCTGCACGGACCGGCTGATCGGCCGGCACCGGCTCGGATAATTTATGGGCTGGCTTCGGCACGGTGGCCTCACTGCGCGCCGATTCACCCGCTCGCAAGATTCCACCGCTGGCCAGCTCCAATTCTACTAACCGGGTGCGGACACGAAGAACCCCCACTTGCACCTCAACTTCTTCCTGAGTGATCGCGCTTACAATTCCTTGTGTTCCAAGGTTTCGCAAACGCACCTTGTCCCCCAGACGGATTGCCCGGCGCTGAGGGACCTCGATATCTGGAACTGCCCGTTCAACAGGCGTCTCTACAATTTCCTCAAGGATCTCAACTTTTTCCTCAATTATCTGCAGCGCTTCAACCGGTTGGCGTGCCCTGGCTAACGCATGGCGAACTTCACTGATTTCGGCTTGGAGTGCTTTTACCTGGGCTTCACCTTCGGAACGGGCTTTTTCAAGAACCGCGCGACGTTCTTCCTCCAGGTTTTCAAGACGGGTTAATAATTCGGAGCGAAGCGTATCGGCTTGAGCAAAAGCCTTGTCCGATGCCGCCCGCGCCTGGCGAGCGAGATCTCGCTGATGATGGATTTCATTCAACAAATCTTCCGCACGAATATCTTCGGGACTTAATTCCGCGCGGGCATCGACAATGATTGCCTCGGGCAAGCCAAGTCTTTGCGCGATTGCTAGTGCATTTGAGCGCCCCGGAAGACCAATCGTCAAATGAAATGTTGGGCGCAAAGTCGCTATATCAAATTCCACACTTGCATTGACGACACCTGGAGTGGCATGTGCGAATGCTTTCAACTCCGGGTGATGCGTAGTCACCAACGTGGTAATCCCAAGATTTAAAATATAATTGAGAATTGCCCTAGCCAGAGCAGCGCCTTCGGTAGGGTCTGTTCCTGCTCCAAGTTCATCAAGAATAACCAAAGAGCGACGATCAGCCTGTTCCAGAATCCTAATAATATTCGTAATGTGCCCGGAAAAGGTTGATAGCGATTGTTCAATTGACTGCTCATCGCCGATATCAGCGTAAATACTATCAAACAGGCTAATTTCTGAACCGGAATGTGCGGGAATATGCAAACCTGATTGAGCCATGAGCACCAAAAGACCAATGGTTTTTAATGAAACTGTCTTACCACCCGTATTCGGTCCGGTTATGACCAAGGCATAGGTTTGTGAATCTAAATCCACATCGATAGGGACCACCGTTTCGGAATCTAATAGTGGATGGCGAGCCTGGTATAGCCGGATAATCGTCCCCGGATGGCGGTTTCCTTTCGGATCAATGCTGTGCAGAACCGGACAAGTTGCTCGCAGATCCTCGGCATATTTCCCGCGCGCAAGGGCTAGATCTAACTCGGCAATGACTTCAACAGTATGGTTGATTTCGTATCCTTTTGCCGCCACCTGTTGGGAAAGCTCCCACAATATCCGGCGAATTTCGTCCCGCTCGGCCAGAAGCAATTCACGATACTGATTGTTCAATTCCACAACACCTAAGGGCTCTACAAATAGTGTTGCCCCAGATGAAGATTGATCGTGTACGATAGAGCGGATCCGGCCTTTAAATTCCGATCTGAGGGGTAACACATAGCGCCCATCCCGCTGAGTGATGATTGATTCCTGTAAGTAAGGCGTATTTTTCGGATCCGTGATAATGCGCTGCAGCCGGGTAAGCAGTCGATCGTGAGAAATGCGCAAATCTCGGCGGATGTTTTCCAATTTCGCGGATGCTGAATCTAAAACGTCGCCTCGGTCTGAAATTGCTTTTGTAATCGAATCGATTAACCCAAAGGGTGGTGGGAGTTGGGCAATTATTGAATAGAGATTTGGAAATGAAACACCCATCCGCTCAAAGGTCCGCGACAATGTGCGCGCTGAAACAAGGGTATATTTAATATCTAACAGGTCCTGAGGGGCCAACACACCGCCATGATTAGCCAGATCGACAGAGCCACGCACATCTCGGGCGCCACCGATGGATAAATCATAATTTTTAACCATAAGCTGAACCGCCTCCTGGGTTTCTGCTAACAGGCGGCGAGCTTCATCTAAATCGCGGACGGGTCGTAAAGAGCGCGCCTTGTCGGCAGACGCTTCGAAGGCGCAGTAGCCTGCCAGGCGATCGAGAATTTTTAAATATTCTAAGGTAGTTAAAGTTTTTTCATCCAATTTAGATGTTTCCGTGTCAAAGACCGCGATGAACCAGATCTTCCAATAACCGGCGATTCCTTTTTTCAGGATTTTCCGCTGGATACCCAATCGGCAGCATGGCAACAGCACGCAGTCCAGGTGGGTTACCCAAGACAGTCATCACGTCTTGTTCGTTGTATGCTCCTACCCACACGCTGCCTAAGCCAAGATCTGAAGCTGCCAGCATCGCGAAAGTACAGGCAATCGTTGCATCTTGCAAGGTGTATAGGGTCACACCACGCTGCCGGTAGCGCGCTTCGGCGCGGACGGGGTTGGTACAAAATACCAGGACGATCGGCGCTTGTTGGATAAATTCCTGGCCGGCAGCCTGGGCTAATTCTGTACGATGCTCTTGTCCTTCAACGACAAAAATTTCAAAAGACTGCAAATTTCCTGCCGAAGGTGCGCGATTCGCTGCTGCTAAGATTTGGACAAGCAGCGCCTCTGCGATGGGTTGGGTTTGAAATGCCCGTACAGACTGACGTTCCTGAATTAATTCAAAATATTCCATTCTTGCTCCTCCAAGCCAAATTTTTGAATATAATCCTCTGCCGCGGCATGATGCCCTACATCCTGTTTGGCTCGTTCGGACAGGTACCATTTATGCTCCAGCACCTGGCAGTAAAGCTCGGATAGATCCTGATTAATATTTCCAGAGTCCTTCAGACGGTTAATAACCGGTTGATAAACATTCTCCAGCCAATAATATGCCGCTACACTTAAGGGCGTGCTGCGGTTATGCTCCTTCGACAAGGTTGCTTTCAGTTCCTGTATTTCGTTCATCATCTGCCGCGCCTGTCGTTCTTGGGCATCGATTCCGGTCAAGGAATGGAGTTGATCGTGGTGAAAATTCCGGTCAGAGACCATCACTTTCAAGCGAAGCTGCTCGCCACGACCGGTTTCACTGAGCTCAACATCTCCAACTGAAAACCCCAATTGATTTAATGCCCGGATGCGCTCCTGAATCCGATAATGTTCCTCAGGGTTGATAATGTCTTCATGAGTAATCTCCTCCCACAGACGCTGGTAACGCACCCGAATATAGGCGCCTGTATCGGAAACTGGCACTCCCTCTGCCAGTAAATTTAGGTCGCTCAGATCCAGAAGATCCCCGTCGATATTTTCCTCCATTACGAGCAGGTCATCATAACGCTGCAAAGCAGGCAATTCCTGATAAGCCTGAGCGGTTTCAGCATCAACAAGATAGGCCTGCAGAGCCCCAGCGTCGCGTCGAAATAAAGTATTTGAAAGCGAACAATCGCCCCAATAGATTCCAGCAAGATGGAGCTGCACCAATAGGCCTGCAATTGCATCCAGCAAATGTTCTCGATAACTTACCAGGCCAGGGCTCATAAATAGGGAACGGTAAGGGAGGCTGCGATCAAGGTAACAAGTGATCAGGGCGCTGCTCTGGCGTTCTTTTTCTTCGATCACGAAGTATCCCACTGGGGTCACAACCGGAAGGCGGGCAGCCTCCATTTTTCTGAGCAATTCAAATTCCTTTTCTGCCCAACCTTTTGATAGTTCCTTGATCGCAAACAATTTCCCAGAATAATTAACGAATACAACGCTGTGACGAGATAGGCCGCGTGGCAGATCTTCGAGACGAGAACATATTTCTTCCCAATTCGTCAACGGAACCGACCAGGGTAAATCTAGAAAATCGGGATAACCAGGTTGAATGATACTATTGTACATAGCCGAGTTTATTCTTTCTGGGAAGACCTCTTTCTCCTCATACTTCAGTTGATAGGCTTGCCGCTCCGCTAGAAATTCATCCACACCATCGGGTTTGTAATCTAGCGATTGGTGCCGGAAATAGGTATTATACAGCACCGCGTAGTGGCCGCCCCTGGCCAATAAGGATTCATGTGATCCTTCCTCGATAATTTTTCCTTCTTCGAGCACAATAATTCTATCGGCTGCTTTTACGGTGGAAAGGCGATGGGCGATCAGGATGCTGGTGGTATGGTGCAAGATCATATTTAGTGCCTGCTGGATCTGCCACTCGGTAAAAGGGTCGATGCTTGCAGTAGCTTCATCCAGGATAAATATTGCCGGGCGTTGTACCAAAACCCTCATCAATGAAACCATCTGGCGCTGACCCATCGAGAGCCTCGCGCCGCGTTCGCCGACTTCAGTATCCAAACCCTCAGGTAAGCTATTCAACCATTCGCCTTCGCCGATTTGACTGGCCAGACTGGCGATTTCGGCTTTTGTAGCGTCGCTCGGACAAGCATAGCAAATATTTTCTGCAACGGTTCCTGAAAATAAGAAGGGTATTTGAGACACAATCCCCAATTGGGCTCGATAGGATTCGAGCTCCAAAGAGCGAATATCTATGCCATCGGCTTTTATTTCCCCACTTTGAAACTCATAAAACCGGGCGATTAATTTGGCAATCGAGGATTTCCCAGCTCCGGTATGCCCTACCAGGGCAATGGTTTCTCCTGGCTGAATATGTAAGCTAAAATCCTGAAGCACGGGTTCTTGCTCAGAATACTGAAAGTTCACATGGTCAAATTGAATTTCGCCGCGAAGGAATCCAACGCGAATATCATTATTTTGGCGCACATTGGCTTCGGCATCGATCAAGGCAAAAACTCGCTCAGATGCTGAAAGACCGGCCTGGACTTGAGCAGAAAATGCTGAAAGGTTCAATACTGGAAAGAAAAACCGGTCTAGACTTTGTAAAAATAAAAACCAGGCTCCGATTGCAATTATTCCTGAAACGACACTCAGCCCACCAAAGTAAACGAGAAGAGCGGTAGCGAGTACCACCAAGTGCATTCAAAGTTGGAAACACCATCGATAATACTAAGCCGCGTTGAACATTTACGCGGTAAGATAAGCGATTGGCATCGTCAAACTCAGTATATACAGAAGCTTCTTGGCGAAAGTTCTTGGCAACTCCAATCCCACTAACCGTTTCCTTAATTGTCGCGTTTACGTTAGCCATGGCCCGCATCCCAGAGCGGGTGACATTTCTAGCTAGCTTCCGAAAACTGATCGCAGCAAGAAATACGACTGGCAAAATTGCGGCCAAAATCAAGGATAATTTCCAATCGATGCTGATTAACACGGCTCCTAAAATGATGGCCTGGGCAATTTGAGCAAATAAATCGGTCACCAACACGATCATCTGCCCAAACTCTTGTGTGTCAGAGGTGATTCGAGATACCACTTTGCCAGAGGCAAACTGGTCATAGAAAGATAGGTCATGGGCTGCTGATGCTCTAAATGCTTCGGTACGTAAAGTCAGCACAGTATCGCCAACAACTCGTACAGTTAAACGGCGGCGGAACAAATTTGCCACCCAGGTAGATATTCCAATGAATAGCACAATACCGCTAATTATGAATACAGCCAGCCATGTAATCTTACTAATCATAGCATTGACAGCCCAGCTTACCAGGATTGGAGTGGCAGAGCCGGCAATTGCTATAAAAAACAGCAGGATAATGATCCAGAATAAGGCCCGCTTGAAGGGACGAAAATAGGTTAACATCCGGACCACAAGTTCGCGATCCGAATATTGACGATCGTATCCCTCTGTGTCCAGACCACTAAAAAATCCCATCTATTAATATCCTGACTGATTGAAATTCTTATTCGTTAAAAATACGCCGGTAAGGTTCACAGGTTTCGATCAAATCCTGATGACTACCAGTCGCCACCAAATTTCCCTGGCGCAAGACAAGAATCACATTCGCCCAACGAATTTGTGATAGACGATGGGTGATAATGAAGGTTGTCCGACCTCGAGCTGCCGCATAGATCGCGCGCTGGATGCGATCTTCCGTTGCGCTATCGATTGCGCTGGTAGAATCATCCAGAACCAAGACATTGGGGTTTGTCAAAAACGCGTGGGCCAAGGCAAGACGTTGACGCTGGCCTCCGGATAGGGTAACCCCACGTTCACCAATCACAGTTGAATACCCTTCCTGGAAAGAAGTGATAAATTCGTGCGCCTGGGCAGATTCCGCTGCCCCTTGGATATCTGGTTGGTCCGCCTGCGGATCCCCAAAAGCAATATTCTCTGAAATCTTGCGTGAAAATAAAAATATATCTTGTTCAATAATCGAGATGCCCCGACGGAGCGACTTCCAGGTTCCAATCACGTACGTCCACACCATCAACCAGCACTTGACCAGAGCTGACATCATACGTTCGGTTGACCAACTTCACCAACGTCGTCTTACCCGAGCCAGTTTGGCCAACAATTGCAACGGTCTGCCCTGGTGCAATTTTGAAAGATATATTCTCCAGGGATTGTTCACTGCTTCCATTGTACGAAAACGAAACATTCCGAAATTCAATTTCGCCCCGCATTGGCCCGCTGTAACCCTTTGTATTTTGGTCGAGATTGTTCTCGCGATTGATTAATTCCAAAATACGCCGGGCGCTCGATACCCCCAGGGATACCTGTGAATACGCAAATAATGAAACAAATGTCGGAAATCCAAAGAGTTGGATCAACCCAAAAAATGCGACGACCTGACCGACATCCAAATATCCTTGTTTAAACAAAACCAGGGATTGGAATAATGCGCCCGCCTCAGCCATTCCCAATAAAAGCAATGGAACAAATCGGGCTTCGACATCACCCTGGTGTACATAAGCATCTCGGAACTGCCTGGCATTGCTGCCGAACCGTTCGACCTCGCTTCGTTCCTGAGCCATGCCTTTTACCGTTTCAATCCCATCAATGGCTTCTGCCAGGCGGGTATTCAATCTGCCAAACGATTGGCGAACGTCGCCGGTAATCGGGTTAAGCTCATGAAGATACTGCCAAAGAGCTAGAAAATATCCAACGATAAACAAAGCTGGCACAATCACAAGGCTAGGATGGTAACGAGGCGCCAGGATGAGCGGCATGAATAAGAATATTGCTGAACCGATTACCAGATTCAAACCAGGACTGAAAAGAAAATTGATCTCGCGCACGTCGTTCGTTGCGCGTGCCATGGTATCGCCGACCGGTTGTAAACTATGAAACGTCATGCTCTTGCCGAGTAAGCTCACGTACAATTCATCGCGTATATCACGTTCCATGCGCTGTCCGACCAATTCAGCGCTAAAATTCCGGCCAAATTGCAGCACACCACGAAGAACTTGGGTACCTGCAATCGCAAGGGCGATAGGTAATAGAATTGCGGTGTTTGGAATTTTCTGGTCGATCGCATTAAACGCTTGCCCGATCAAGATGGGTACAACGGATGCCAGGGCAGCGTTGCCTGCGGCCCCGAACACCATCGTGGCAAGTAATAACCAATGCCGGCGGGAATGTGAAATTATCCAGCGTACAGCCCCTCGCCGGTCTGTACTAAATCGCTCAGGCAAGGTAAATTCACTTGATAACAGGATACTAGTCATATGCGGAGAATTATTCCTGAACAGGCAAGTTCAACAGGGATGTTGATCAAGATTAGCTAAGCCAAGCAAAACCTGATTATACAGCAAATTAAAAGGAGCGGACAATTTCGTCTGGGAAAGGCAGTCCAGCAATAATTTTATATGATCCAAACATCGAAAAGGCATCTGCAGGCATCCGGCGCAAACGACCAGTCCGCGGGGTTACTTTATAGTAATAACCGTTTCGGTGTAGGAGTGGGATTGCTCGCTTTCTTCTACCAAAAATACGTCTCATCTGGATCGAATAGCTGCGAAAATTCTCTTGCTCTAGGGGAAAACGATCCATTAGCATACTGAATGTTTCCATACATTGGTTGCGAAATTCCAGAGTAACCAAGGATAAATTACTGATTACCCAACAACGATCTTCGTATTCCCAGTAATAAGAAAGGCCTAAGAATTCACCCTTCAAGTTGAGGTAAGGGAAAAAAGGGAATGCCCGACATACGATTGAGCGGAAATTTCGTTGACACATAAGGTGGCCGCGGCATTCCACAAAAACCTGTTCTTCGGGGAGCTGTCGTTTCAGAGCCTGGTAAACTTTTGGGTTATCGTTTTGGTAAATATGCCATAAATCAGTATTTGTTTTTAAGTACTCCCATTCAGCTTCATAGACAGTGGGCACCGCATGGCGGGTGTCACAACAAAAGGGCACACTGCGCTCATTATGCGGAGAACATCGGGCTCCACAGTCAGACAACATCAGCGGAGAATCAAATCCTTGGTAGAGGGTCGAAAAATCTTCGGGGTTCATGGAATGTTCCCTTAAAACTACATCAGAGAGTATAACCTGAAAACGAGTATCTTGCGGTTCACATCCCGCAAAGGATCACGGATTAGGCAACATCCAGGGTTAATTGAATTTTACGGTTAGGGTATAATGAATCTTGATGTACCGTGCCCGTTATCGCCGCATAATTTGGTTTTTTGCACGCGCCATCGCCAGCATCATGTTTTGGGATGTTTTTTTGCCGCGAATCGGATTTGGCGACTGGAGCGCTCGTGGCAGATCTTCACGATATCGCCAGATCGCAATTCGATTTCGCAAATTGGCCGTAAAAATGGGCGGGGTGATGATTAAGGTTGGCCAATTTCTTTCCACTCGGGTCGATGTTCTGCCGAAAGTTGTCACGGACGAATTGGCTGGTTTACAGGATGAAGTTCCGCCAGTTCCCTATGATGAAATTCGCAGGGTGATTGAGGCGGAATTCGATAGCCCAATCGGGGCAGTATTTCAAAAATTTGAAGAGAGACCGCTGGCAGCGGCCTCTCTTGGCCAGGTGCACATTGCTAGTCTCCCTGCCTCAATCTCTCCACATGGGTCACAAGCAAATAGTAATCAGGCTCCGTTTAATGTTGTAGTAAAGGTCCAACGCCCTGACATCGAAGCATTAATCAAAACCGATCTTGAGGCTTTGCGGACTGTTGGCGGTTGGCTGCAGCGGTTTCGATCCATCCGGCGCCGGGCAAACATCCCTGCTCTGTTGGATGAATTTTCACGAATACTTTATGAAGAAATAGATTACCTTGCAGAAGGCCGTAATGCCGAAAAATTTGCGGCAAATTTCACCGGCGATTCACGCATTCGTGTTCCAAAGGTATATTGGACCCATTGTACAGTCCGTGTACTAACTCTTGAAAATGTTTACGCAATAAAAATCACTGAGTACAACGCCATTACCCAGGCTGGAATCGACCGCAAGCAAGTTGCCTCGCTGCTCCTGGATACTTACCTGCAGCAAATCTTCGTTGATGGATATTTCCATGCTGACCCGCACCCGGGCAACCTGTTTGTGGAGCCGGCTAATCGGGTAATCCCAAAATTCGACAGAACCAATTCCCAGGCAGTTACCTCCTGGCAGTTGACATTTGTTGATTTTGGCATGGTAGGCCACATCCCTCAAAATCTCCGCGAAGGATTGCGAGAATTATTAATTGGCGTGGGCACTCGCGATTCGCAGCGAGTTGTGCATGCCTACCAACAGATGGGTATTTTACTTCCTGACGCCGATCTGACCATGTTGGAGCGGGCAAATTCGCGAATCTTTGAACGCTATTGGGGGAAAAACATGGCAGAACTTACAAATCTGAATACACACGATTTGAAAGTATTCATAGATGAATTTAGAGACTTGCTATATGATCTACCATTTCAGATTCCACAAGATCTGATTTTCCTGGTTCGCTGTGTCGGCATCCTGGCGGGGATATGTGTAGGATTGGACTCTCAATTTAATATTTTTGAGCACCTGGCACCTTACACTCAAAAGTTGATTGCGGATGATGTGCGAACAAATCGAAAAGAATGGTTAGGGGAAATTGAAAATTTGGCGCGCGGCTGGTTAAGCATGCCTGGAAAAGTAGATGCCCTGCTGGCAAGATTAGAACGAGGTGACATTTCGATCCGAAATCCAGAAGTTTCACTCCAAATTGCTCGTCTGGAGCGAGCGATCCGGCTCTTAGGAGCTGGGTTCGTCTTTTTAGCATTTTTAATTGGGGGCGTTTTATTCTATGTCAACAATTTTATTCCAGCTGCGATTGTCCTCTTTGGCAGTGCACTCATTTCGCTTTTTTGGATTTTTTGGAAAAACATTATATTCCCATAATCAAAATGTGATATTCGTCAGTTGTCAAGATTCGAAATCTGAAGTAAGGTTTAACTGGTTTTCATTTTTTCATAAATCAGGAGAAGATTGACTATGACCTCAGAAATAAGAATTGATGCGTTGATTCCTTCTGAAATGGCTACCCGGGCAGAATTCGTCGGGGTGCGAAAATCAGAAATGCCTTTCTTAACCATGTTCGCACTAGCAATCCTGGCTGGGGCATTTATTGCGTTAGGTGCGCTTTTCGCAACAACCGTATTATCCGGAGGCATGTCGATCAAAGACGCCCAAGGCGCAACATCCTTCACAACTGGATTACCGTTCGGAATTAACCGGTTGCTCGCGGGTTTAGCCTTTTGTCTCGGTCTAATTCTCGTGGTCGTGGGTGGCGCCGAATTATTTACGGGCAACAATTTGATCGTGATGGCCTGGGCTAGCGGCAAGGTTTCTTTAGCTGCCCTGCTGCGCAACTGGGGCATTGTTTATGTAGGAAACTTCATCGGCGCCATAGCCACGGTAATTGTTGTATTTTTTGGCAAGACATATCTCTTCGGCGCAGGTTCGGTTGGCTTGACCGCATTGAATATCTCAAAATCAAAAGTCGAATTGGGTTTCGTTCAGGCGATCGCCCTGGGTATCATGTGCAACGCTCTCGTCTGTCTGGCAGTTTGGATGACATTCAGTGCCCGCAGTACGATGGATAAAATTGCAGCAATTATCTTTCCGATTACCGCCTTTGTGGCAGCCGGCTTCGAACACAGCATCGCCAATATGTATTTCATTCCAATGGGAATTTTCATCAAACAATATGCCGGACCAGATTTCTGGACGCAGATTGGAAAAACTCCGGCGGATTACAGCATGGTAACCTGGCAGTCATTCCTTGTAGCCAACCTGCTGCCAGTGACCATTGGCAACATTATCGGTGGCGCCATTTTCGTAGCTGCAGTATATTGGCTGATCTTTCTTCGACCCAAGAAATCTCAATAAGTCTCAATGGAGGAAAATAATGAAAGCATACGTATTAATGCACGTTCGGGTAGGTTCAATTCCTGAAGTTGTAAAAAACCTCCAGCGAACCGAAGGCGTTGAAGAAGCACATATGACATTTGGGCCTTTTGATGTTGTCGCAGAGATCCAGGCAGGTGATGCCCGATCTCTAGGTAGTATGCTGGCCACACACATCCATCCAATTCCAGGAATTATCGATACAACCACGCTATTGGTTGTTGATTAAGTAATCAATAATCATCAAGGATTTGTGTTTCGGGATCGGTGAATTAAAGATGCTTTGATGTAGGTAGGGTCGGCATCGCTGGACCTGGAATTCCGCAATATTCGGCCAAAGCCGCTCGCATGGCGATCCTGTCATCCCATGGGTATTCAATCTCGCCAAAACACATCGATTGTTCATGACCTTTCCCACAGACGATGACTAAATCACCAGGGCTGGCTAAAGTCAGGGCAAAGCGGATAGCATCCCCTCGATCTGAGACTCGCCAGAAATTCTTTCCTTCCACGCCCCCTTTGTTTCGAGCTCCTTCAGCCATCTCTTCAAGAATCAAATCTAAGGATTCAGTGCGCGGATCCTCTGCAGTTAAGATACTCAGATCCGCTTGAGCTATGGCGGTCTCAGCCATCATCTGTCGTTTCGCGCGATCACGCAATCCTGCTGACCCGAAAACAACGATCACCTTTGCGGCAGATATTTTGCGCGCGGTTTCCAAGGTATTCCTTAATGCATTGGGAGTATGAGCGAAATCGACAATCGTTGCGAATTCTTGCTGCTTACCATCGGCCAGCTCGAATGTGATTGTTTCCATCCGACCTGGAACCCCTGGAAAAGTTTCCAGAGCGTGTTGAACAACATCAGCAGGAATCCGGAGAATTCGTACACAAGTTGTCAGCGCTGCTAAAATATTCGAAAGGTTATGAGTACCAATAAGGTTCGTCTTGAGGGATGTTGCAACATTTTCACCCGAATCAGTTTTGGTGAACACGGTAAAGCGCATGCCATTCGAAAGATATTCGACCTCCCCCGCCATCACGTCAGCCTGGCTTTCCGTACTATAAGAGACTTGCCTCACTTTGCATAGATCAGATAGATATTCATAAGCCGAATCATCCCGATTTAATACTGCACCTCTACGAGAATGGATCACTTTTTCGGGCGTTTCGGCAAGGGCAGTAAATAGGCGGGCTTTGGCTGCGCGATATGCCGGATAACTTCCGTGATAATCCAGGTGCTCATGGGTGATATTCGTTACCACTCCAACATCAAAGTCACAGGCGCTGAGGCGACGTTGATCCAGTCCGTGAGAAGTTGCTTCTAGGATGGCTGTTTCTAAGCCAGCGCGAACCATTTCTGCCAAATAACGCTGTACATCAGGCGACTCCGGCGTAGTAACATGGAATCCGGTATCCAGGATTTTTTCGCCGATGACCGCGTTAACCGTTGATATCATCCCAGTCTTCACACCAGCTGATTGTAAAATGTGATAGATCAAATTGGACGTCGTGGTTTTGCCATCCGTACCTGTAACGCCGATCACCGTCAATTGGCGAGCTGGGAAGCCATAAAAAGCCGCGGCTAACGCTGCTAATGTGTAACGTGTGTCATCGACCTGAAAATAAGGGCAAGACAACCCCTCCAGCGCCATCATCCCTACTACTGCACTTGCACCCCTCTTAACGGCCTCAGAAATATAAGCATGCCCATCGACATTCCCGCCAACCAAAGCGACGAAGATATTACCTGGCTTGACCTGGCGCGAATCGAATACAATTCCGGTAACAATCTGATCGCCTGGGCCAACCAAAGTTGCTCCAGGAATTACCCGAATTATCTCCGCAAGGGATATCAAATTTTGATCGGCTGGCACCCTATACCTCTGCTGGTGATAACCATAATGGGGTACAACGGACGACCGCAAAATCGTCTGTTGTACCCCATTATCACACGGAAGACAGTAAGATTAGTGCAGGTTTTGGCGCAAGGTTTCAAGCTGTCCGGCAACTGAGCCGTCAACAACTTTATCACCCACTTTGATGACCAGGCCGCCCATAATATTGGGATCAACCCGAAAAGTCACTGTCTGGCTGCCAGTTTTTGCAAGAACTTGCTGGCGGATCGTGTCTTTTTCAGAATCGGTCAGGGTTACCGCGCTGGTGATTTCTGCAGATGCCCCGGTCAGGCTGCCGCTTTCCAAGGCAGGAACCGCACCCGCACGGATGCCGGAAAAGAATTCCTCGATGATTGCATGCTGACGATCAACTTCGGTTAATTCAGTACCCACTAACTTTTGAGTCGCAGCAATTGCCAACGCCGCGACCTGTCCACGAACGTCAGACAGTAAACGATCACGGTCTTGTGCAGCGTCCACGGTAGCATCAGCCCGTATCTTAGCTGCATCCTGATCTGCTTTAGCAAGCACCTCGCGGCCAGCTAACTCTGCTCGCTCGGTTGATTTCGCGGATGCGTAGGGAAGCATCGGTTTGAGCCTTCGCGACGATATCTTTTGCTTCATTTTCTGCATTCGCACGTGCTTCAGCGGCAATCCGCGCATCTTCCAAGCCTTTGGCAATCGCTCCGCGTCGTTTTTCGAGGAGCCCCATTATTGGTATATAAACCCAGGCCCGCAATACTATAAAAACAATTAAAAAGTTAAAGATCTGTACCAGTAGGTATCCAAGGTTTAAACCCAGTGCATCCAAGGTATGCCTCCTTTACCGAATATTATGCCTGTGAGTTTATCCAACGAACAGGATTAAAAGTGCTACAACCAGGCAAT
Source organism: uncultured Chloroflexia bacterium (assembly GCA_963770655.1). Taxonomy (GTDB): domain Bacteria; phylum Chloroflexota; class Anaerolineae; order Anaerolineales; family UBA4823; genus CAZAGA01. Next base: position 635,713 of record CAVYQO010000009.1, read on the forward strand.
AAATTGCCACTGCTTCTGCAAAGGCGATCCCCAGGATCATATTCGTCTGGACATTACCACTTGCATCCGGATTTCGGGCAATACCTTGGACTGCGCCATTCACGAGGAAACCAATCCCCAACCCTGCCCCAATTGTCCCAATCATCGCTAAACCTGCCCCAATAAGTCGTGCTGCTTCAGCATCCATAATTTTGTTAGCCTCCTTCGAAATATTTAAACTTGCCTAATCATGAACCGGTATGGTTTAAGCTATCAATGCTCTTCAGCATGTTGGCCATGACCAGCCGTTGCCTGCGCCATAAACACCATGGTCAACATTCCAAAAACAACAGCCTGGATCAGACCCACAAAAAACTCAAGCATCAAGAAAACTGACTGCGCCAGGACAGGAACTAAAGTGCCAATCACGAACAGTAAAACAGACCCGGCGAAGATATTTCCGAATAGACGAAAAGAAAACGATAAAATTTTAGAAAGTTCAGAAATTAACTCGAGCAACCCAACACCAAAATCGATGATTCCAAACACTGGCCGTTTGAAGATCCCTCGAACATTAAAAAATTTCTCGAAATACGAGACCCCTAATGCCCGTACTCCGAACACTTGAACCATAAAAACCGCTATTAATGCCAAGGCGACTGTGAAATTGAGGTCTGTTGAAAGTACACGCACATACGGAACGAGTTCAAAACACGTACCGAGGCCTTCTGCATTTACGTTACCTGTCTCCGTTGCGGTCAGCCCATCAGCAGTCTTAGCGCAGGCAGGATTAATCAGGGTGAATATACTTGGCCTGAGTTCCTCAATATTGTATCCTTCACCCGGTTCGGCATGGTGCAGGATTCCGATACTATCTACGCCAGGAATTAATTCCATCCAATTGACCACCAGGACAAGAAGTGTAATCGTCGCAAACCATGGGAATATTTTCTTGGCCCACTTTCCGGCTGTGGACTCAGTCAAATTATAGATTACCTCCAACAGTGCTTCGATTGCCCCGGTGATGCCCATCGGGATCAAAGTGCCATCCTTTTCAACTTTCTTGACCACACGACGAACAGTAATCGCGATGAGGAATATGATCACATCGGCAATTACCATGGCAGTTAGCGTGTTCGTCCAATAAAAATTGCCGAATAAGGGATTTTCTGGGTTGTAAGCTTCAGGAGGCAGTTGAATATGCGGTAAGATTGGAGGATAAAAATGCGTGGCGATGAATCCAAGAATGATGAACAACAGAACATAATAGCGGTTGGGTATTCCAAAAATTCTGTTTGTCTTTTTTTTCACTGTTGCTCTCCTCCTCGGCCTGATGTGAGGCCGGTTTTTTCACGGTTTTGTTGGAGCCTGGAAGTTGCCTTGCGAACGATCCAAAACATAGCAACCAGGGTAACAGGAATACTGGCAATCATCAGGACGACTGTGATGATCGGTTTCGTACCAAAATAATTATCAAGCCACAATCCACCAAAAAGGGCTGCCAGAACAAACAATAAAGTCAGACAGCCCACTTGTCCCACAACCGCGCCAAGAACAACACTCTGGTTTACTTCTTTTCGGCTTTCGCCGGATTGCCCAGGGTTAACGCTCATGGCTCGAGAATTGTATCACAATCATCTAAAAGACGTCAATAAACGAATGACGACAAATTTTAGTGATTTTTTCCGATATTCGAATCAAGTTCGAAAAAGATCACTAAACTCCATTAGAACATTCCTGCTGCGGCGTTGAACGACCACCCAAACCAGGGAGCCACAACCGTGCCTACCAGGATCACCCCAAATACTAGAACTCCAAGGGCAAGATACATCCCTACTGAAACTGGAGCAGGCTTGTCGTCATCCTCCGACCGATATAGATAAACTACCTTCAGTACTGTGAGGTAGTAGTATAGACCTATGATCGAGTTTATTATCCCGACAATCGCCAGGAATAGCAGATAAAATTGGCCAGTGGTGGAATAAGACTGGATTGCTGAGGCAAACACCAGGAATTTACCAATAAATCCGCCTAATGGCGGCATACCTGCTAGCGAGAGGAATGCCACCAGCATAATCAACGCCAGACCCGGCGCCCTTCGGCTCATGCCAGCAAAATCTTTAATTTCATCCGAACCGATGATCCGGCTGTAGGCAGTAACAGCGCCAAAGGCAGCCAGGTTGGTCATTAGATATGCAATCAAGTAGTAAATTGTGCTGGTTAACCCAAGTCCTGATAGCGAAGCGACACCAATTAAGGCATAACCAGCATGCGCAATCGAAGAGTAGGCTAACATTCGTTTAATATTTTTTTGCGCCAACGCCAATAAGTTGCCCAGGGTCATTGTCGCCACAGAGATCGCCGCAATCAGTCCTCCCCAAAGCTGACTGGCTTCTACAACATTTCCATCCGGGGTCGCCACTACCGGAAATGCAACAAAGAGAACCCGCATCAATATCAAGAAACCCGCTGCTTTAGATGCAGTGGATAAAAAGCCTGCCACAGGAGTGGGAGCGCCTTCATATACATCCGGCGCCCAAAAATGCAGGGGTACCGCTGAGATTTTGAAACTAAATCCAACCAGGATCATTACCATTGCACCAATCACCGGCCAGATTGGCGATTGCCCGCTAGAAAGTACTTGGACGATGGAATATAGACTGGTGGTATTTGTGATTCCATACAGCAAGGTCAAACCATACAGCATCACTGCCGATGCCATCGCTCCAAACAACAGGTATTTAAAACCTGCCTCGACCGAACGTTCATTCTTTCCTTGAAAGCCTGCCAGGATATAAAGCGGAATTGCCACAGTCTCTAAAGCAAGATAGAGCATAATCAGGTCAGACGCCGAAGCAAGGAGCACCATACCGATGGTAGAAGCTAACAATAAGATGTAAAATTCACCTCGATCCCCCAATCCTTCTACATCCATACCAATTAAGGATGTTATCGCGGCAGCAAACATAAACAGCATCGCAAAGGTAAAACCCATCAGGTCCCAGCGGATCATTCCGCCCCACAGCAGTTGAGCCTGCTCGCCAGATGGTGGGCGAGCCAATATCACGCTGAGCACCATTGCAATGACGATCCCTACAGAAGTTACCCAGCCAAGATTTCGCTTATCCCCTGATTTAAACACTAAATCAACAACTAAGACAACCAGGAGCAATACCAGGAGCAAGATCGCAGGTAGGATTGACAGCATCATTGGTAGAGTAATCGAACCCATTAAGCACCTCCCAACAGGCGCATAATATTATCAACGCCTGATTGGACCCATGGAACCATTATGATCGGGAACACGCCCACGACAACAAGCACCCCGGAAAGTAAAACAAGCGCGACCTTATCCAAAACGGTCACATCATGTACATGCCCGTCAAATTCGGCAGGTAACGAGCCGAAAAATACTCGTTGAATAATTCTGATAATATACGATGCAGTGATCACGATAGATATCGAGGCCACGATTGCAATCCAGGAGTAGCTATTCCACACCCAGGTGGGTTCTCCTGACCATAAACCCGAAAAGATCGGGAATTCAGCGATAAAGCCTGAAAATCCAGGCATACCCATGCTCACCATTCCGCCGATAATAAACGCGATGGTAACTAATGGCATCACTTTTCGGAAACCAGCCAACTTGGGAATTTCCCGCGTGTGAGCCTGGTCATATACCATCCCAACCACAGCAAAGAAGAGGGCCGTCATCACCCCGTGGGAGAACATTTGTAAGCCTGCGCCTAGCATCCCTTGACTATCCAAGGTGGCAAAACCCATCATCACCAAGCCCATATGAGATACTGAAGAGAAGCCGATAACATATTTGAAATCCGTCTGCACGCTGGCGATGAATGCTCCATAGACAACATTGATCAAAGCCAGGATAATTACCCAGGGCATCCAAAACTTTGCCCCTTCAGGCAGCAGCATAATTCCTACGCGTAAGGCTGCAAATGCACCTAATTTCATCAGCACGCCAGCATGAAACATCGAAACAGCAGTCGGCGCAGCAACGTGACCATCCGGGCTCCAGTTGTGGAAGGGAAAGATACCACCCAGCACAGCAAAACCCATAAATACGAATGGGAAAACGATCCGTTGGAACATAGGAGCAAAGTTCGCTGCTTCCAATGCAATCATGTCAAAGGTGCGTAAACCCGAGAAAAAATACATCGCCAAACCACCGAGTATGGCAACAACGGAGCCGATGAAAAGATACAAGGTCAGCTTCATGGCTGCATATTCTCGAGTGACTTTCCATCCCCAGATTGCAATTAACAAAAACATTGGAAATACTGCTATTTCATAGAAGAAAAACAGCATAAACAGATCGAGTGAAACAAAAACGCCAAATACACCCGTCGCCAGGATAAAAAGAAAGGCAAAGAATTCTCTCGGTCGATCATCGATGCCCCACGAGATCAAAACGCCCGTAAACATCACGATGCCTGTTAGGAGGACAAGCGGAGCGTTCATTCCATCGATACCGACGTGATAGGATATACCCAGAATTGGCAGCCAATCGTGCATCTCTACAAACTGGTAACCGGCCATCTGGATATCATACGAGAAATAAAGCCAGACGGAAAGTAAGAGAGCCACGGTTGCGGTTGCGAGGGCAGCTACACGCACTTCGCTCTTGCGGTCTGCCGGTATCATCAAGATCAGCATACCCGCCAGGATGGGCGTAAAAACAATCACACTAATGATCGGAAACTGCATAGTTCACCTCAATAACGTTCGAAGGTTGCAACCCTAACGTTATGCTCCAAAGAGTGCAGCAACTGCCATCGCAACTGCTCTATTAATCAAATCCAGAATCCACGCTGGCCAGACCCCGATCCATAGGATCAAAACCATCAACGGGGCGATTACAAAAATTTCACGCGCATTTATTTCACTGACGTGGCCAACCATCTTTTCATTTAACGGTCCATGCAGTACCATCTTAAGCGATTTCAAGATGTATGCGCCAGTCATCAAGAGACCAAACATCGACAAGGCTGTGAACAGGGTAAAGATTGGCCAGGCCCCTCGGACGACTAGAAACTCTGAAATAAATCCATTCAGACCCGGAAGACCCAGGGAGGCCATGGCAGTAAAGAGCAGGATTCCGCCATAAACAGGGACTATTGGGAATAAGCCGCCAAATTCTCGAAGATCCCGAGTATGAGCCCTTTCATACAATACGCCGACCAGGAAGAACATACCGGCTGCCGATAGGCCATGGTTGAACATTTGCAGCACGGCTCCATTCAAAGCAATGTTCGCGCTCAATTGGTTTTCTGGGGTCTGGCTCCCAATTGTCCAGGCAGCAGCAGCGATCCCCAATACGACGAATCCCATATGATTCACTGAACTGTATGCCACCAGACGTTTAAAGTCCGTTTGCCCATATGAAGCCAGGCCGCCAAAGACAATCGCCAGCATTGCCAGCATCGCCAAGATCCAGGCGTATTGAGCTGATTGCTGTGGATATAACGGTAAGACATAGCGCAAAAATCCAAAGGCACCAAGTTTTAACAAAACCCCGGCCAGGATCATCGAGCCAGCAGTTGGGGCCTCAGTATGCGCATCGGGCAGCCAGGTATGGAAAGGAAACACCGGTACCTTAATCGCAAAGGCGATTACAAACGCCCAGAAGGCGATTGTCTTAACTGTAGCAACCGGCAGTCCAAAAAGCGTACCGGTTAAAGAATTCCATCGGACGGCCAGCTCAACAAAATCAAACGTCCCTGAAACAGCACCCAACATCTGGATCGCCAGGAGCAAACCCAAAGATCCTGCCATGGTGTAAATCATGAATTTTATTGAGGCATATGACCTTGCTTGTACTTTTTTCCCACCCCAAATCGTTCTCTCTCCTTGTTCAGAGCCCCACTGGTTGATTAAGAAGAACATTGGGACCAAGCCGAATTCCCAGAATACAAAGAAGAGCAGAAGATCCAAGGACAGAAATACCCCAAGCATTCCCATTTCCAGGAGGAAGAACAAAACCATGTAAGCTTTGACCCGGTCCTTGATACTGAATGAAGCCAGGATTGCCAGTGGGGTTAAGAGCGTCGTCAGGAGCACCATGGTTAAGGCAACCCCATCTACACCCACGTGGAAAGATGAGTTGAGGGGGGGATACCAGATAAATCTCTGTTCAAATTGAAAGCCTGGCACATTTCGCTGGAAATTGAACCACAACCACATTGTAAAAAGAAACGGTATTATGCTCAGTATAAAAGCTACCCAGCGGATCAACTTTTCCTGTTTGCCTGGCAGTAGTAAGATAATAATACCTGCCACGAGTGGGGTGAACAAGATCAGTATCAGTATGTTTTGTTGCAGAAAACCCATTGTAGTTTGATCCATCGTTTATCTCCTGCCCATTATCGCCTGATCGCGATCACCCAGAAATATACTGCGGCGAAAATTGCTGCAGTGGTTAGCGCATACACCATGTACTGCTGCACCTTTCCGGTTTGAATGGGTCGCAAGTTGAACCCCAGCTTTTGGGTCCAATCTGCCATCAGGTCTCCAAAACCATTGATAATTGGTTTGTCAAAGTAATTGCGCAAACCGTTACCAATCACCCCAACCACATTTGCAATCGCATGGAGGAAACCATCAATCACCGTCCTATCTACCCAATTAGCAAATGTGTCTGACAACCAGGTGATTGGACGGATGAATATGAATTGGTAGAGCTCATCAAAGTAGTACTTGTTTTTCAACAGGGTGTACACCGGACCCAGGATTTTTTGGACCGGATCGATCTGTCCAGCCTGATAATTTCGGTAGGTTAACCAACCGAGGGTTAATCCACCCAGTGCGATCCCTAGCGACAGAAGCAGCGGCCAGATCATGAACGGAATACTTTCAGCGTGCTCTGCTAAGGTGCTGCCAACAAAATCATGGAACAAATTGGGGAAAAGGTTTCCCAGGATTGGGAATTCATCATTGATCCCAAACCAGCCAATTCCCACAGCAAAGATCGATAGAATGACCAGAGGCAGAGTCATCGTCCACTTTGTCTCGTGGGCGTTTTCGGCAGCTTTTGTGCGCGGCTTGCCTAAAAATGTCAGGGTGATCTGACGCATTGTATAAAAAGCCGTCAAAATTGCCGCTAGTGATAAGGTGATTAAGGTCAACCAATGCTGATTGAAGAATGCATCCGCCAAAATTTCATCTTTCGACCAAAACCCTGCTGTGATCAATGGAAATCCTGACAGAGCTAAACCGCCAATCAGGAATGTCCAGAATGTTACCGGCATCTTTTTGCGCAGACCGCCCATATTGAACATATCCTGAGGATCGCTATGTTCGCCGGTATGCAGCACCCCATGTTCCATACCATGAATTACAGATCCGCTCCCAAGAAAGAGTAGAGCCTTGAAGAAAGCATGGGTCACCAGGTGAAAAACTGCCGCGACATAGGCACCAATTCCTAAAGCAGCGATCATAAAACCAAGCTGTGAAATCGTTGAATAGGCCAGGACCCGTTTGATATCATTTTGAGCCACTGCAATAGTCGCAGCGAAGATTGCTGTAAAAGTACCGATGAAAGCCATGAAAGCCATCGGCGGAGGCAAATGACCATGTTCCCAGCCGACAGATAATAATGGGAACATACGAATGACCAGGTACACTCCGGCAGAGACCATGGTTGCAGCATGGATCATTGCTGAAACGGGGGTTGGCCCTTCCATCGCGTCGGGCAGCCATACATGTAAGGGGAATTGAGCTGACTTTCCAATCGTACCCATGAAGATCAGAATCCCTATCACAGCGGCTGCCGACCAGCCGAAAAGCGGTAGGGCTGGCGTTGATCCAAGTTTTTCTAACATCTCAGGGGTAAAAATTTCGCGGAAGGTGAGCGTACCGGCTTGTGTGTAAAGATAGGCGATACCCAGGAGCATGAATACATCGCCTACCCGGGTGGTCATGAAAGCCTTTATCATCGCGGCCCGGGCGCTGGGTTTGCCATACCAAAATCCTATCAAAAGATACGAGCACAAGCCCATGATTTCCCAACCCATGAACAAGGTCAGCAGGTTATCGGATAGCACAAGCACCAGCATCCCGAAGGCAAACAAAGCGATGAAGGCAAAGAACCGAGCGTACATCGGTTCAATAGACATCACAGTATGGGCATGTCCATGAGCATCACCTTGTGTTGCACCATGCGGCGGCATACCTGGGCGGTCATGATCACCTTTGGGTTGGCCGAAATTGTGATAACCCACGCTGTAAATAAAAATCATCAGAACGGTCCAAATGACAAAAAACAGCGTGATCGCTGAAAGCGGGTCTACTAGCACCCCGATTTTGAAAAATGTATCACCTGTCGCAAACCAACGAATCGACGATTCGAAAGGATTGAGCCCAAGGTGCTCCACTTGAAGCGCCTGGAAGAACACAACCATGCCAGCCGCCCATGAAAGTAATATTGCAAAAATGGCCACTGAATGGCTGAGCCAGTTTTTTCGATTTGCGAGCAAAACGATCAAAAAGAAAGCCAGAAGCGGCGGTAGCGGAATGAACCAGATTAAACTGTTGATATCCATATATTTCCTCTCACCACTTCAAGAGATCAATTTCATCCGCGACTACAGTCTTTCTGCGGCGATAAAGAGAGATGAACAAGGCCAGGGCAACCGCTACTTCGGCTGCGGCAACCGCGATCACTATGATTGCCCAGACCTGGCCTGTGATTCCCGTCGGATCACGGTAGCGCCATAATGCCACCAGGTTGATATTGACAGCATTCAGCATCAACTCGACAGCCATTAAAATTGCGACTGCATTTTTTCTGGCCAAAACACCGAATAAGCCTACACTGAACAATAATGCTGAAAAGATTAAATACCAGGAAAGTGGGATCATGACGCCCTCCGATTTCCGCCCCAGGCAACGACATATCGAACCAATCAGGGCAGCTAAAAGCAGTACAGAGGCCAGCTCAAATGGTAGGAGATATCCGTTCGGGGCTACCAGGGCCACCCCCAGGAGCTTTAGCGCATCGTATCCATCAGGCAGCACCGGCGCAGTCATCCCGATATCACTCAACTGGCTCAGAAGAACTACCAGGATGCCAAACAAACCTACCGAAACAATCAAAGCCCCGAACCAGTGCGAATTCAATTGCTGCTCCTGTTCTTTCGCCACATTTCTGGTGAGCATGATTGCGAAAATCATCAAGATCGAGATTGCGCCAATGTAGATAACCACCTGGGCAACCGCCAAGAAGCCGGCTGATAGAAACACAAATAAAATAGCAATCCCGGCCAGGGTAACAATCAGCCATAGCGCCGCATGGACCAAATTCCTTACGGTTACCACCATCAGCGCTGCGCCAAAAGTAAGTGCTGCTACCAGGATAAATAAAATATGCTGGATCGTAATAGTCATCGTCACACTCCAAAATTCAGGCTTGATGATAGTTCCCGTAAAAAGGCATTTAATCCCCAGTCGCTGAGTGTTGCGCTGTAGAATTTTCTGGTCGGGCGACAGGACGGGGATCTCCCACTTTCTCACGGTTCACCTGAGCGAAACGCCTCACTAAAACCAGGCTCACCCAAACGATAATAAGATTGCTGGCCAGCATCGCGCTCCAATATACCCACGAGGGTGAATCCACCAACAGTCGATCTAATAACGCAACGATAATAACGAGCGCAAGGGCGACTGGAGTCAAGTATTTCCAATTGAAATTCAACATATGATCGATTCGGATGCGCGGCATCGAATACTTAATCCACATAATTACATAATAAATCACGAAGGCCTTCAGGAACAAGTAGATTATCCCCAGGAATGGAACCTGATCGACAAATGGCCCCCGCCAACCGCCAAGGAATAAGGTGGCGAAAAGCGCTCCAATTGTTAAGGCATGCAAGAGCTCGCCGGCGTAGAACAGACCAAACTTCATCCCAGAATATTCGATATGAAATCCAGCGACAATTTCTGATTCTGCTTCAACGAGATCGAAAGGCGCACGGCCAATTTCAGCAATAGAGGTAATCAAAAAGATCACCGCTGCAGCAGGCACCATAAAGATATACCAGTTCCAAAAAGGCGTTTGCGCCTTGGCTATATCTTGAATACCCATTGAGCGAGACAAGATTACCGGAATTAGCAGGACGATAACCATAGGGACTTCATAAGAAACCATCTGCGCAACGGTGCGAAAGGCCCCCAATAATGCATATTTGTTGTTTGAAGCCCAACCAGCCATGATAATTCCTAGGGTGCTGATCGCCCCGATAGCGACAATATACAAAACTGCAACATTAAGATTTGAACCAACAATATAGGGCGAAAGCGGTATTACCGCCCAAAGTAAGAGCACAGTCGCCAAGGCAATAATCGGCGACAGATTATAAATAACCTTATCCGCCCCATCCGGGGTTAATTCTTCCTTGATTAACAGCTTGATAATATCGGCGAAAGGTTGGATAAGACCGTATGGTCCTAAACGGTTTGGACCAAGCCGGTCCTGAAAGCGCGCCACCACTTTGCGCTCCACCCAGACGAGGAAAATCGCCATTAATAATAGGAATGTACACAGCACAATAATGCCGATTGCGGCGAGGATTATATTTACTAACCAGGCTGCCATTCCCCAGCCAGTAAATAGATCCCGCAACCAGTGCGCGATAAGGTTAATTGGATCTGCCATTAAACTACTCCTATCCCACAAATGCACATTGCAGATTACAATGTGCGCTTCAATGAGGAGATGCTTGAATCAAGTAAAAGGCTGAGGGAAATTTCCATCAGCCTTAATAATTTGCCGGATTGTGATCTCATACCCATTCCAGAGCGCCCTTGCGCCAGGCATAGACCAGCCCTGCTACCAGGATGAGAATAAATAGTATGCCTTCCAGGACTGCAAATAGTGGAAGAAAATCAAAAGCCACAGCCCATGGAAATAGGAATACCATTTCCACATCAAAGATTAAGAAAACCAGCGCAAACAAATAATACTGGATCCTGAATTGAACCCATGTATCCCCTACAGTCTCTATCCCACATTCGTAGGTTTGCTGCTTAATCGGGTTTGGTTTTCTAGGAGCAATGAGTCTTGGTATCAGAAGCGCAAGAGCCGGAAAAACAGGGGCGATAATTAAAAATACGCCAATAAACAACCATGGGTTGGCCTGCATGGAAACTCCTTTGCGTTCTTAAGAATTTGGCGTCATGAAACGCACAATAATATGGAATTAATCCTTTTTAATAATGCGTAAATTTTACCATAAGATGAAAAGCTGATTTGTCATTTCTAAGGAGAATATTTATCACTATTTTCACAAACACGTTGCAAAAATGCAACACTTCAATTCACGAATGAAGAAATCTTTGGTAAACTGAACCTGATCTGTCTGATTGGTGTAAGCATGTATAGATTGTGATGACTATGCAAAATAGTGTTGAAAACGGTCTAATGAACAATTCGACGCCCGATCGCTGGTGGGATATTCCTGCTGCATTTCTCCTGGTTGTGGCGATGTTTACTGCCGCCTCCAGATTGGAAGCCACGAATTGGGCAAATGGGCTTTCAATTATTCCATATCTGGTGATCTTGGGGACGATTACTGGACTTGCATTAGGCCAAAGCCGTTTTCGGTTGCGCCTGGTCATTCTTTTTGGGCTGGTTTATGGGTTCTTTTTTATCGGGTGGCAATTTGGGAATACATTGGACAAGGATTTGCCCTGGAAGGAACGAATCTTAGCCCTTATCAGCCGGGCTGGGCATGTTATTGACCAGATTGTTGCCCAACGTTCAGTAACCGACTCAATCTTATTTATCCTGATCATGGCGGCGTTATTTTGGTTGTTAAGTTTGGCCGCTGGGTTTACCCTAACCCGTCACGGCAATGGTTGGTGGGCGATTTTACCCGTCGGGCTTGCCCTATTCACAATCCACTACTTCGACCAATCTATCACGCGACGCTCCCTTTACCTTGCAGTTTATGTTTTCTTTGCGCTGATCCTGGCGGCCCGAGCGGCTTACCTTCACAACCGATTGAGGTGGAAACAAAATCAGGTATCGCTACCGCCCCACTTAGGTCTGGATTTTATTCGCTTCGCCCTGATCGTCGTAACCTTAGTGGTTCTAATTAGCTGGACTTTCCCGGCGATAGCAAGCTCAGTTCCCGTAGTTGCTCAAGCTGCGCAGCCGATTCGCCAAAAATGGGCCGAACTTCGTGGCCGTTGGAATAATGCATTTGCATCCCTGCGTTCGTCCGTAGGAATTTATAGTGATTACTATGGGGATAGCGTCGTCCTTGGCCGGGGTAATCTTCTCAACGATACTCCAGTTTTCGTTGTCAGCCCACCCGATGATACACCGATTGGTATCCGCTATTATTGGAAAGCGGTTGTCTATGACGATTATGCGAATGGTCAATGGGTCAATAACATCTACACCAGCCGCAATTTTGAACCAAACACAGATTTTTTTGCTCAGACTGAATATCAGGATCGTTGGGAAGATATTTTTGAAATCATCCCGGTAACTTATATTTCGACCCTTTTTTCACCTGGGCAGCCTTTTTGGGTAAGCCGGGGTTCAACAGCACGATTGATCGAAAATCCAGATAATACCTTTGAAATATCTTCATTCCGTGCCAATCAACCGGTACGCCCTCAACAACCTTATCAAGTTCAGACATCGATGAATATCGCGACAATAAGTCAACTACGCCTGGCCGGGACAGAATATCCCACCTGGATCACTGATCGTTATCTAAAACTACCTGAAACGATCACCCCACGGACTCGTCAGCTTGCTCAAGATATAACCGCCGGCTTGGAAACCCCGTATGAGAAAGTTGGCGCAATTACTGATTATCTTCGCAACAACATCGAATATCAAAAAACTATTCCAGCGGTTCCCAATAATCAAGAGCCGATAGATTGGTTTTTATTCGACCTGCGTAAAGGCTTTTGTAACTACTATGCCTCAGCTGAGGTGATCCTTCTCCGTTCCATTGGTATTCCAGCCCGATGGGCAATTGGTTATGCTCAAGGGGAGCGATTGGAAGATGGTCGATACCTGGTTCGTCAAGCCGATGCGCACTCCTGGCCCGAGGTCTATTTTCCAAATATTGGTTGGGTCGAGTTTGAACCGACCGTCTCACAGCCAGATATTGTTCGGCTTTCCGGAGAAGCTTCATCAAACAATGGATTGACCGCTGAACAAGAAATTGATGAACTACGCCAGAACCAAAGAGCAGAATTGGAACACCTTCGTGACGAACTTGCGCCTCCCATTTCGTCCAATAAACGCCCAACCTGGCCATTCATACTCCTTGCCCTAACGGGGGCTATGCTGTTGACAGGGCTAGGCTGGCTTCTTTGGAAAAATCGAATGCGATTCACGATTCCGGCCTTCCCAATCCTTTTTGAATCGACTTTACTCAAAATGGGTATCCAGCCGCCGCAAACGATCCGGCGATGGTCTTGGAGAGCCAGCCTGCCTCCGCTAACAAAATCCTATCAAGAGATAAATCGAACCTTGGTACGGTTGGGTAAACCTCCACAGCCAAGACTCACCCCAGCCGAGCGCACAAACCAGTTAACCAAGGCGCTCCCTCCGACGCAAGATCCAGCCCAGCGCTTGCTGCAGCAGTACGAGATTGCGACGTATAGCCAAGAAACTGCAGATTATAATATTGCCAGGCAGGCCGAATTAGAGATTCGCAATCTGTCTTGGAAAGCTTGGATCCAGAACGGATTTCGAAATCTTAAATCTCGCCTCACTGGGCGACGCTCAAAACTTTGATCTAAAAATTTATTACACCATCCACGAAATATTCAATGGAAAACCAGCCCGCTAATCTTCAAACATTTTCCCTGGAGCAAGAATTCGCCCAAATCGGGCAGCTTGCGCGCCAGGTATACGAATTACAATCAAAAAACCGCGCGGTCATACCGGCGGAACTCGCCGAAGGCTTACAGATTATCAGCTCAAGTTTGCTGCGCTTATCCAACCAGGCTTCGCGAGTTAAGGAAGAGCAAGCAAACCTGGTCGCCCTTACCCAGGTTAGCCAGGTCGTAAATTCCTCACTCGAAATTAGTGAAGTTCTGCGCATCGTAATGGACACGATTGTGCGCTTAACCGGGGCAGAACGAGGCTTCTTGATGCTGAAAGATGAAAATGGTCAATTCGTTACCCAAATCGCGCGTAATTGGGAACAGGAATCGTTAGGATCTACTGAGTTTGCGATCAGTCGATCTGTAGTAGAAAAAGTCGTATCTACTGGGCTGCCAGTTTTGACAACAAATGCTTCTGAGGATCCGCGTTTTGGGGATAAAGAAAGCATTATCATCCATAACATGCGCTCAATCATGTGTGTCCCCTTGAAGATGCGTGGGGAATTAACTGGCGTAATTTATGCAGATAACCGGTTTCGTTCAGGGATATTCTCAGAAAGTAAACTAGACTTACTGGCAACTTTTGGGGACCAGGCGGCAATTGCGATCGAAAATGCTCGCCTGTTTGAATCCGTTCGACACACTCTGGCTGAAGTTACCAAATTAAAAAATTTAATGGACAATGTTTTTGCCTCGATGGCTTCAGGAGTGATTACAACAGATTTGTCGAACCAAATCACATTATATAATCACGCGGCCCAAGTGATCTTAGGACAATTAAACCAGGACCTGACTGGTTTTAGTTTGACAACCTTGCTGCCCGCAGCGAACCTCGATGATCTTGGGAAAGATTTATTTACCTACCTATCTGATGTTCAACAAAATGGTCAGCAGGTTACCGGGGTCGAAATTAGCCCGACCCTAGCTGGTCGTGGGCCGGTAGCCCTTAACTTGAACCTTTCCCCCCTGAAGGACGCCGAACACAACACCCAAGGTGTGGCGATTGTTGTCGATGATTGGACAGATAAAAAACGCCTGGAAGCACAGCGGCGTTTATTTGAAAGGATGGTCTCCCCCGCAGTCATCGAACAGCTCAATCCCGATCAGCTAGAGTTAGGTGGTAAACGAACCAAAATCACCGTGCTGTTTGCTGACATCCGCGGTTTTACAAGCTTTTCTGAGCGACTCAATCCGGAACAACTCGTGTCGATTCTAAACCAGTACCTGGCAGCTTCAGCAGAATCGGTCCTGGCTCAGGCTGGCACGATCGATAAGTTTTTAGGCGATGCCATCATGGCCTGGTTCAATGCGCCTATCCCGCAGCCTGACCATGCCATCCGGGCTGTGAATGCTGCCTTGAGTATAAAATCTGCAGTAGAGGGTCTTCACAGCAAATTTCCTCCCGAATTTCGTCTCTCTTTTGGAATTGGGATCCATTATGGTGAAGTGGTGCTCGGCCTGGTTGGGACGGAAAAAAGACTTGAGTATACTGCAATTGGCGATTGTGTAAACACCGCCAAACGTATCCAGGAAAACACACTCCCCGGGCAAATTCTGATTAGTTCAGAGGTTTACAGAATGGTTGCCCCTCAGGTCACTGCGCATTCCGTCGCGCCAATCCTGGCCAAAGGGAAAAGCCAGCCCCTCGAAGTTTATGAAGTCACTGGCCGTAGAGAATAATCGATTTCTTATGCTTTCTACCCGGCTACCTGCCGATATTGATTGGCAAAAAGCGCTGGCGCGCCGCCGGTATGCCAAAATAAAACACTCTCATTCTGAGAGAATAGTCCCTTTCGAATCAAGTCAATCATTCCTGCAGCCGCCCTCCCGGTATATACCGGATCGAGTAAAATGCCTTCGGATCTCGCGAATAGTTGAACAGCTTCCTGCTCGCCAACTCCCATTACCCCGTATCCGCCTCCCAGGTAATCAGCGTTTACCAAGATTGACTCGGCTGTAATAACGGACGGCTGATGCAGTAAATCTGCGCTCTGCATTGCCAATTTTGCTACTCGCTCTTTCAGGATATCGGCGGGCTCATCGATGCTGATCCCCAGGATTTTTACAGGGTAATCGAACAAAACCGCGCCCAGGGCTAACCCTGCCTGGGTGCCTCCTGACGAAGAAGGGAACACGATCCAGTCTGGAATCTGGCTAAATGGTCCTTCCGGTGATACTTGATTGACTAATTCCTGGAGAGCAAAGGCATAACTAACCGCTCCTGTTGGATTTGATCCCCCATAGGGTATAAGGTAAGGTCGCTGGCCTTTATCCCACGCTGCCTGGAATGTTTCCTGAAGGATTTGATCTCGGCTGGGACGGTCTGTCCAAACAATCTTGGCGCCTAGCAACTGGTCGAGCAGTAGATTACCTGAAATCGTTTCAGGTTTGTCGCCATATAGCACTAAGATACACGCAAAGCCAAAGCGGGCAGCCGCGGCAGCCGTCTGCCGGCAGTGATTCGACTGGACTGCACCGGCGGTTATCAGTGTTCGAGCGCCGTTCGCTTGAGCTTCAGCAACCAGAAATTCAAGCTTACGAGTTTTATTTCCCCCAAAAGCAAGCCCAGTTTGGTCATCTCGCTTTATGAATAAGCGCGGTCCGCCTAAGAGCGAAGAAAGATTTGACAGCGATTCAACAGGGGTGGGAAGATGGGCAATTTTCAATCGCGGAATGGGATTCATCGTATCTATCCTTTTTATGTACCAAGTTGGTGGCGCGTTTGCTCCTGCCCACGCCGGCGCATTACATTTAATATCCGGGGCAGCGTTTGAGTATACAAGCGATAGATGGTAGGTTTGACTGGCAAATCCCAGGCCCCTATTCGCCGTACCACGGTTCCACCTAGACCATCTTTGAAACGGTAGACTCCCCACATGGGATTGTCCTCTGTAAAGTTGTCTGGGGCCCCCCATAAGTCGTAAATGGAACAGCCATGTTGCCTGGCTCGTTTCATTGCAACCCACTGAAGCAGGTAGTTCGGCATTTTTTCACGCTGCACCTCCCGCGACATTCCATAAAGATACCACGCATTAGCCCCAAACATAAATAATATCAATCCGGCAACTGCCTCTCCGTCGATTTCAGCGATCAGGGCCTCTGCCAGGCCTTCCTTCATAAATTCCCCCCATACAGCCTGGTAATATTCCTGGCTGCGAATTACAAATCCATCTCGAAGTGAAGTCTCAGCGTACATCTGGTAAAGCAAGGGAATATCCAGTGGAGCGCCAATCCTGACCGCAACACCTCTTCGTTCTGCGAGGCGAACATTATAGCGGGTCTTCGGTTTCATCGCGGCCAGCAATTCATCCTCTGAATTGGTCAAATCGATGAACATCGAATTCCGAAATTGTATCTGTTCATTTGAGAAATGCCAGCCTGCTTGCTCCAATTCTGCAATCACTCTCGTACCGTTGGGGTCATCTTGACAGTTTTCGACGCCATCAACTCCCACGCCTAAATCGACATCGGGATCTATTTTTAGGAAGATCACCCCTTGCCGGCGCGCCTCAGCGGCTAAATCTGCTAACACTTGTTTTCGTAAATCTTGATCTTGCCAATCTAGCAAAGGCCCTTTCGGGAGATAACCGACCTTTAGTGGGTAACCTGCCAGGCTGATTTTTCTGGTTAACCATAACGCGGCTGCTACGATTGTATCTTTTTCATAAACAGTTTCTGGTTTAAAAATCGTTTTCAAAACACGCTGTCTATCCGATACCCATAGATAATACGTAGGAATCCAACCAAATCGGGCTTTCAGCGCGCCCCAATTCGATGTCTGCAAGATATGGGCGCCTGGCAGCGAGATGATAAGATCATTCCAATCTAATGGCGATGCCATTATCCTCCCTCCGTCCGCCTACTTAATTTTAACCAAAGCCGATAAAGGGAATAGAGCGAAGGTTGATACACTCGAACGAAAGGACCGGCTGACCGGCGCAATGAACCGCCAAAACCCCGTTTAAACCGGTAAACTCCCCAGAGACCATCATTCCTTGTAGAGAAATTCGCCTCCAGGGTATCTTCTGTTTCATCCGGAACCCCCCAAAGATCATATTCTTCACAACTATGTTGGATCGCCCAACAAATGGCCTGCCATTGAGCCAGGTAGGATGGCATTAAGTTGCGATGCTCATCTGATGATGCACCATAAAAATACCAGGCACGTTTACCGTGCCGAAATACCATAATGCCTGCCAGCGGCTCATCTTGAAATTCGGCAATGAATAATTCACATTCCTGACGTGGCTGGAATGCTTCATAAACACGCTGATAGTATTCCAGGCTATGGATGCCAAAACCATCTCGTGATCCGGTTTTCGACATAAGCTGATGGAACCGGACAATATCGTTCGTTGGCCGCACGATAACGCCTTTCTTTTCAGCAAGGCGGATGTTGTAACGAGTTTTTTGTTTCATGCGGAGCAGCGTGGTCTCTTCACCGTCAGCCAGGTCAAGGATGATCGTGCGTGGTGGCTGAATACCTTGAGAGCCAGGCGTAAACCCATCCGGAGGGTTTGGAAGCTCATCCTTCCAGGCATCCGGTTCGAGGATTATAAAAATTGTTTGACGAAGCTTACAAGCCTGGTCAATCTCTGCTAGTAATTTATGCCAGAGTTCATCTCGGTTGCTAAACTGGTGCGGCCATCCAGGTGGACCTTTTGGGATATACGCAATTCGCCCATACAAGGGGGTTTTACGGAATAACACTTGAGCGCCAATCCGAATTCCATCGTGGGGTTTGCTCAAGATTTGAACGGGTTCCCAGCCAAAAGCTTGTTTTAAACGACCCCATTGCTGGCTTTGTAAAATATGAGCATCAGGCATTCCCTGGCTGAACTCATCCCATTCCGTTGAAGTTACTTCAGGCATTTTGATTCAAAATATTGAAAGCTAAGAAATTGGGATCCGCAATAACTCAGAGTGGTTTATACCACGGAGGTTATATCTGGAGGCGGTTCACTCCGCATGGCAGCTCCCGGAATACATTCATCCAGGATATGTAAAATCGCATCCGTATCCCCATCACGGGCGAGAGCGATTAACTCAGCCACGGTAAATTGCAATGGATCACCCGTCAGATGGCTTTCTTCTGCTAACAAAACGATATCAGGATGTTTGGTAGCGTTATAAATAGCAGTTTGATCCCATAATTCTTCGCTAAGTTTTTCACCCGGGCGAATTCCTGTATAGACAATCTCAATATCCCGAACTGGTTCAAGCCCGGAGAGCCGGATGAGGTCTTCTGCCAGATCAAGGATCCGAATTTGCTCACCCATGTTCAACACAAACACCTCGCCCCCTTGGCCCATTGCTGAGGCCTGGAGCACCAGATATACCGCTTCAGGGATGGTCATGAAATAACGTTTCATATCGGGGTGAGTGATTGTAATCGGACCTCCTGCGGCGATCTGCCGTTTAAAGATTGGAACAACGCTACCTCGACTACCCAGGACATTACCAAACCGAACCACACAGAACGATTTCCCAGAACGTATTCCTGCATCTAAGACAAGCAACTCAGCGATCCGTTTCGCAGCCCCATACACACTTGTAGGACAGATTGCTTTGTCGGTTGATATCATTACCAGGCGTTCGACGTTGAAATTCAAGGCAGTTTCAACGACATTCCGTGTGCCTAACACATTGTTAGTGATGGCTTCTTCCACATTAGCTTCCATCAGCGGTACATGCTTATGTGCCGCAGCATGAAAGACTACCTCCGGTCGAAGCGTATCAAATACGACCATCAACCTATCTAGATCTCGAATGTCGGCTATGATGGGATGAACGGGTATCGCTGGAAAATTTTCTTCTAATTCGATGAGGGTTTCGAAGATACTATTTTCGCCATGCCCTAACACGATCAATTCGGATGGTCCCCAACGGGCTACTTGACGGCAGAGTTCACGTCCAATTGAGCCACCTGCGCCAGTAATCATGACCTTTTTTCCACCAAGACTCGAACCAATCGGCCTGTCATCAATATGTGTCGGTTCGCGGCGGAGCAAGTCAGTAATTTCTACCTCCCGCAAACGATTCACACTCACTTTTCCCCCCAATAGCTCATAAATACCGGGCATTGTGCGGAATGGCATATTTCGCTGGCGGCAGACTGCTGCAACCTGGCGAATTACACTTCCCGGGGCACTTGGAATGGCAATAATTACCTCATCGATTCGCCTGGTAACCAATGAACGGGGTAAATCGTTTAATTTTCCAACAACAGGTATCCCATGAATCTGCTTATGCTGCTTGTCAATATCGTCATCCAGGAAACAAACCGGCTGTAGAGGTAGACTTGGGTTTTTCTGCATTTCGCGCACTACCAGAACGCCTGCATCCCCGGCACCAACAACAAGTACTCGTTTAGACCTGGGGTTTCCATTCGCTCCACCAGGTTGGATTTCAGCTAGAATCCGCATTGAAAACCTTAATCCCCCGATTAAAACAAGCGATAATAACCAATCGATTGGGATAATGCTCCGTGGAAAATTTGGAATGATATTCAAAGCCAACAGCAGTATCATTACCAAAGCAAGTATTACTGACGCCGAGGTGACTGCTATCACCACCAGTTTTAATTCCTGTACACTGGCGTACACCCATACTCGCCGGTAAAGCCCAAAAAAATAGAATACAAGCGGCTGCACCACCAAGCAAATTGCTACAAACCAGATTACCTGAGGTAGATAATATTCAAACAACGGTCCAAGATCGGTACGCAGCGCAAAACTTCCAATTGCTGCGGCAACAATCAAGAACAGGTCCCCTAAGATGATTAATCGATTCCTGAGGAGGAATTTCGACTTCATTACTATCTTCCTCTAAACCCTAAGATCATAAACGGGGTGCGAAGAAGGATAACCAGGTCCAAATTCAGATTTCGCCTTTTGATGTAAAAGAGATCATATTCCAATTTTGTAATCGTTTCATCGATGCCGGAGGCATAATTCTGATTAACTTGGGCCCATCCTGTTAAGCCAGGCTTCACAAGTAAACGCGCCCGGTAAAAAGGGATAATCTTTTGAAACATTTCAACCAGCTCTGGTCGCTCGGCTCGTGGACCAACCAGGCTCATTTCACCCCGCAAAACTGTCAGAAATTGTGGCAGCTCATCAAGATGGGTTTTACGCAGCAATCGACCTGAACGCGTCGTGCGGGTGTCATTTTCTTTTGCCAATTGAGGCTTTCCATCAGCCTCCGCATTTCGAACCATCGTGCGGAACTTGTAGATAAGGTATGGCTGCCCGCCCTTCCCAGAGCGAAGCTGGGAATAAAATATTGGCAAGCCATCGTCCAAGAGGATTATCACAGCAATGAGAGGAAGAAAGATTACGAACACCAATGTGCCGATCAAGCCGCCAAGTAAATCTAATAATCGCTTCAGTAATTCATAAAAACCGCGCGATCGGGCCTCATCTACAAAAGACCGCAGGATCCAATCTGCCTCCAGCCATCTAATCGGTACTCTGCCAAGCAATTCCTCGTAAGCAACCGGCATTCGGGTGATTTCAACACCATGTTCCTGGGTGTCCAGCAGCGCTTGAAACATATTTCCATTCATCTCTCCGGAAATTGCAACAATTAAATCGGTAATGCAATTTTGTTCTACGGTCTGAAGCAAGCTCGCGCTCGACCCAATGACCGGATATCCTTCAATTTCGCCGCCTTGTTTTTCTGGATCGTCATCGATGATCCCGATCGTGTTGAACGGCTTTGGATCTAACTGATTGATGATCTGAAGAATAATTTGACCTGTTTTTCCACCGCCAACCAGAAGCACGTTGCGCATGAACCGCGGAGCGTTAAAGATGCGGATGTAGAGCGCTCGCCAGAGCAACGTCAAAATCGCCACGATAACAAGGAAACTAGCGACGCCCAGGCGGGGGAGCACCGATCGCGGTGGTTCCACATAAATTGCATAAACAACTAAATAGAAAGCAAGTCCGATGACCGCAGCAACCATCACCCCCTGGAGGGTGCGTTTCCAATTTCCTGCAGCATGTACATCATATATTTCAATTAAAAGCAGGATCCAAATTATCGGAAGAAAATAATACCAGCCGGGAACACGAGTTTGCAAAAATTCAATATTGAAGTCAATAAATCGCAGTGTGCTCCCCCACAGAATAAGCGAAAAAATCAAAGCCAAGACTGCCATGGAAAAATCGACAATCAATAGCAGCGCCCGCCGTTCAGTCAAACGTAATTGCCACGAACTAGGTTTCTTTGTCGCTCTTGAAGTGGCCATTTTCAAACTTATCTTATTGAACTCCACAAAAAGGCACTGCCCCAACTCAAGTGCATAACCATTATTGCAAGAGGAATGCCAAACATTAAGTTAAACTGACGGTGTATAACTGCCTGATGAATACCAGCAATAGCGAGCGCGGTCAGGTATAACACAACTTCAATAGCGAAGATCCATACTGCCAGGGATAGCCAGGGGGCGAGTAAGCCAAGAAAGAGCAAACTGGCAGTAAAAACCGGTGGCAGCACTTGCCTCCAGCGGATCGTACCTGGGTATCTGCGCAGCATCCGCACCTTCCAATATCCGTATCGCCAATATTGACGCCCAAGGGCTGTCAAAGTTGATCGAGCAAAGTACACCGAGCGGATACCAGGATCTAACCAGACCTTTCCTCCAGTCATACGGATCCGAGCATTGAATTCATAATCCTCATTGGTTAAAAGAGTTTCATCAAATGGACCGATCTCGTTAATCAACGAACGCCGGAAGGATCCAAAGGGTACTGTATCCGTAACTCCTGCTTGATCCGCATAACGATATCGAGCGTCTCCTACACCCAATGGATGTGCGGCTGCTAAAGCAATTGACTTTGCAATCCAACCCGAACCGCCAGGCTCTATTTCCCAAACTCCACCAACATTCTCGCCTAAACCTTGTCTCAGATCACCAAGACATCGCTCGATATAATCCTGTTTAGGCATCGAATGAGCATCCAGGCGAACGATAAACTCACCTTGGGCGGCCTCGATTGCCAGGTTTAAACCAGCCGGGATATTGCGTCTTTCGTTTTTCACAATTCGAACCATCAAGTCAGGGTGTTCGGTTTGGAAGGCCTGGATTTGGACGATAGTCTTGTCAGTTGACATGCCATCAGCGATGACAATTTCCATATCCGATCTTGGGAAGGATTGTAATAAGAGGGATTCCAATAACAGCCGGATTGTGGTCTCCTCATTGTAACATGGCACAATTACTGAAACAATCGGCATCGGATGCTACTATCGTACTGAATTCGTTATCGGAAACAATTCGAGCTGCGCTAATCTCCAGGCACGTATTAACCAATAACTGCAATGGCTTCAATTTCAACGGCAGCGCCTTTCGGCAAAGCCGCAACCTGAACTGTAGACCTGGCAGGATAATTCTCTACAAAGTATTGGCCATAAATTGAATTCATACGCGCAAAATCATTCATGTCCCGCAAGAATACGGTTGTTTTAACCACATTTCCCAAGGATGAGCCGGCAGCTTGAAGTACGTTGCTGAGGTTTCTTAACGCCTGATGCGTTTCTGCATCAACGCCGCCTGGCGCCAATTCTCCGGTGAGTGGATCTAGGCCGACCTGACCTGCTGTGAAGACCAGGTCGCCAAATTGGTTGGCTACCGAATATGGGCCAAGTGCTTTAGGGGCTTTGTCAGAAACGATAATTTTCTTGTTTGTCACGATACGCCTCCATATGTAGGGTAATTAAACTAATATTTAAGAATTATTAAAACTTTAAGATTACGAGGATATCCTGCAGGGCTGCTGCAAAGATTTCTTCCATGATGGCTGGGTCAACCTCATAATGGCCGCCAAATGAACCATCCCCATAAACATCTCTAGCTTGCGCTGCGCCCATAATACCAGGAACATTGGGCGGCAATTTTTCCCCTTTTGGCAGTTCGCTCACCTGCGTAAAGCGGAATGCTTCTAACCAATTTGCATGCCCCGGTTTGATCCTATGTTTTTGGGCTACTTCCTGAACGCTATGAGCCTGCCACCATGCATACCAGGCTAATTGCAGCTCTGGAAGCTGGGAGGCAATCTCAAACAACCTTCCTCGGGCTGGATCGTTCCCGCCATGTCCGTTCAAAATTAATATACGTCGGAACCCTTGTCCATAAGCGGAGCGGACCAGGTCTTCCACTGCATCAAGAAGTGTCGATACGCGCAAGCTCAAAGTTCCCGGATATGCCAGGAAATAGGGTGAGCTGCCAAAGTTCAACGCCGGGGCGACGAGCACTCCGCTCAGCTCGCTCGCTGCATCTGCTAAGGCCGCCGGAATTTTAACATCCGTTAATATGCTTAGATACGCATGCTGTTCACAAGATCCTATCACCAAGATCAGTCGATCATCTTGTTCCAGGTAGGATTCAACTTCAAACCAATTTAGTTCTTCAAACCGCATGTTTCCGTATCCTTAGCTCATCAATCTGATCGTAAAGATTACAACTAACCCTCTATAAAACGATATTCACAAGCTTACCTGGCACAACCACAACATTGCGAGGTGATAATCCATCCAGGTAGCGCTGCACAGCTTCGCTCGCCAGAGCAATGGCTTTTGCTTCTTCCTGGCTAATCCCAACGGGTACGACGATCCGATCACGGACTTTCCCGTTTACCTGAACAACGAGGGTTACCAATTCATCAGCCGCCGCGTCCTGATCAACTTGAGGCCAGGTTTGGGTGTGAATAGAATACGGTTTGCCAAGGAGCGTCCACATTTCTTCAGCGATATGGGGGGTGATTGGCGCCAGCATCCGTAAGTAGATATCGATAGCTTCTTTCCATGCCTCGCTGCCGCCCGCGCCTTGATCGCGAAACTTATACAGATCGTTCATTAATTCCATTAGACTGGAAACAATCGTATTGAACTCAAATCGATCGAAATCACGGGTTACCCGGTGTAAAGTTTGGTGCACTTTACGCCGTAGTTCGCGGATCGTTTGCGTGTCTGCTGTTGGTCTTCCGCCGGGTTCCGTGACCAATGCCCATGTACGCCTCAGCCATCGTGCGGTTCCTTCGATGCCGCTGCTGCTCCAGGGAGCGCCCATGTCCCACCTGGCGAAGAACATCAGATAAGCTCGAATAGAATCCGCGCCAAAACGACGGACTAGAGCATCCGGGGCTATCACGTTGCCGCGACTCTTGGACATCTTTTCTGAATCCTCGCCAAGGATTATTCCTTGGTTACGCAATTGGGTCATCGGTTCAGGACCTTGCATGATGCCCATGTCACGACCAGCTTTGTGGAAAAAGCGAGTATAGATTAAGTGCATCGTAGCATGTTCAATTCCACCCGTGTAGGTATCCACCGGCATCCAGTAGTCATATTCTGCCGGATCGAATGGCCAACGATCATAATCCGGGCTTAGATAGCGTAGGTGATACCAGGAAGAACACATGAAAGTATCCATTGTGTCAGTTTCACGCTCAGCCGGTCCACCGCACTCCGGGCAGGTCGTTTGCCTCCAAGTAGGGTGCAGTTTAAGCGGGCTTTCCCCTGTTGGCAGCCACTCCACATCATCGGGTAAGAGTACTGGTAATTCGTCATCCGGGACGCGAACCGCGCCATGTACTGGGCAATACACCACTGGTATCGGCGCCCCCCAATAACGCTGGCGAGAAATCAGCCAATCTCGAAGGCGGTAATTCACTGCCCCTTTACCCTGTTCTCCTGCCTCTAACATATCGATCACAGCTTGATTGGCCTTGTCGCCAGGTGTGCCGCTAAATTCACCGGAGTGGATCATCATTCCATACGAATCGTGATATAAGGCATCCCGATAAAATTCACACTCCCACAACATTTCCATGAGCGTGTTTTTCCCATGCAGTCCAGGTTCAATTGTCTTACACTTTTCCAGGATCGTACTTTCAGCATCGACTGAATCCCAGGCTATCTGCTCGCCATTAAATATAAACAGCCACTGTGTACCGATAATTTCATTCCAACAACCGGGCAATATATATTTCTGGATCAACTCGATATAGCTATTTATCAGATCAGCAGGTATTGTCGCCTGATAACCGTCGTTTGCCACAGTAAAAGGAATCCGTTCCAGGCGCAGAGCTTCGTCAAAACCGGGTCTTACGGTCCTGGCCGGAGCAAAAGATTTGGTAAGCTGGTCGGGG
Source organism: uncultured Chloroflexia bacterium (assembly GCA_963770655.1). Taxonomy (GTDB): domain Bacteria; phylum Chloroflexota; class Anaerolineae; order Anaerolineales; family UBA4823; genus CAZAGA01. The sequence continues at coordinate 661,722 of CAVYQO010000009.1, forward strand.
CGTTCGATCACCGGCAAAATTGGCAAGCCAAACTTGAGCGCAAATTGAAAATCTCGCTCATCATGGGCTGGGACTGCCATGATCGCCCCTGTTCCGTACGTCATCAGTACATAGTCAGCAATCCATATTGGAATTCGCTTATGGTTCACCGGATTTATGGCATAACCACCCGTAAACACACCCGATTTTTCCTTATCCGCTGCTTCACGCTGGATATCCGTCTGGCGGGTTGCCTCCATGATATAGGCCTGTACAGCAGATCGTTGACTTGCAGTAACGATTTCCGCCAGCAGAGGATGTTCCGGCGCTAGCACCATGAAAGTAGCCCCCCAAAGGGTGTCGGGGCGCGTGGTGAATATTTCTAATGGCTGGCCTTGCTCGGTGTGAAATAGAACGGAAGCGCCTTGCGAGCGACCAATCCAATTCGTCTGTAACGTTTGAACCCGTTCTGGCCAATCTAGATTAGAAAAATCGAGGAGTTGGTCGGCATAGTTCGTAGTCCGGAAAAACCACTGCTCCAGGTCCTTTCGAATGACCGGAGTGCCACACCGTTCACAATGCCTGTCATCTCCCCACACCTGCTCTCTGGCCAGGGTCGTATTGCAGTTTGGACACCAATCTACCGGCGATAGCTTGCGATAAGCCAGGCCATTTTTGTAAAGCTGGTTAAAAAACCATTGAGACCAGCGATAGTATTTTGGATCTGCAGATACTGATTCTCTACGCCAATCAAACATCGCACCCATACTTTTCAGTTGTCCGCGCATCCGGTTGATATTGGCATAGGTCCATTCTTTTGGATGGATGCGCCTTTTAATCGCCGCGTTTTCAGCCGGGAGGCCGAAAGCATCGAAACCCATAGGAAAGAGTACATTAAATCCACACATCCTCTTATAACGAGCCCTGGCATCCGAGGGCGCCATCGCATACCAATGCCCGATATGAAGCTCACCTGAGGGATAAGGAAGCATGGTCAATGCATAATGTTTCGGACGCGAGTGATCGACATCGGCATTGTAAAGCCCGTCCGCATCCCATTTGGCCTGCCATTTAGGTTCGATCAGCGCAGGATTATAGTTCGTTTGCTCACTCATACTTCTTCTCCAAGATTTACAGCTTTCTAGCGATTATAACCACTCTCAGGATTCCATTGTTGCTTTTGTCACAATGCTGAGTATTTTACCTGGAATGTAATAAATTTTCTGCATCGTTTGTCCAACCAAACTCGCCTGTACTTTTGCTGAAGCAAGAGCTGTCTCGCGGATTTCTTGTTCGTTCGCATCCGTATCCACTCGGATAACCTCACGCAGCCGTCCATTAATTTGGATTGCAATTTCAATCGATTCATCCAGGATGAGCGCTGGATTCCATTGTGGCCAGGGCTGCTGATGTATACTGCCCGGATTACCCATTAGAGACCATAATTCCTCGGTTATGTGTGGGGCAGCCGGCGCTAACAGTACCAGTAAGGTCCTCAGGCAGGTATGATAGCTGACGGTGTGCCAATGCCCGTTTTGCCAACGATCCGCTAACTTGTTGACAAATTCCATCAAACAAGAAACCATTGTATTAAAGCGAAGAGAATCCATTCTTTCAGTACATCGACTGATCGTTTTATGCATCCACCGCTCTAATTCCAGGTCTTTTTCTATCGCCTGCCCTGAGTCGCTGTACGTCTCCCCAACCAGAACCCAGATTCGATTCAGAAAACGCAATGCACCCTGGACACCGTCCGGATTCCAGGTGATGTCCTGATCAAATGGCGCCATGAACAATTCATAGACACGCAAAGCGTCAGCCCCATATAATTCCACCATACTATCAGGCGTTATCACATTCCCGCGCGACTTAGACATCCGATTGCCATCCGGCGCGATCAGTTGGCCTTGATTTAATAATTTGCTGAAGGGTTCATTGAAGTCGAGGATACCCGCGTCTGCTAGCACCTGCGTCCAAAACCGGGCATAAAGCAGATGCAGCACAGCATGTTCAGCGCCACCTACGTACAAATCTACCGGCATCCAATATCGCATTTCCTGAGGTTCGAATGGGGCTTGTTCGTAATGCGGGCTGGTAAAACGTAAAAAATACCAGGATGAACAGGCAAAACCGCCCATCGTATCCGTTTCTCTTATACGCAGGCCCCCCACACACTGGACAGGTCGTATTAACGAACTCCGGTATCCGCGCAAGCGGAGAACGACCGCTGCCATCTGGTTGGAAATCATCCATCGGAGGCAGTAGGACAGGCAGTTGATCCACTGGAACGGGTTGAGCCCCATGAATCTCACAATAAACAATAGGTATCGGAGTCCCCCAATACCTCTGCCTGCTAATCAGCCAATCACGCATCCGATATTGCACCTTCGCCCCCCCCAACCCGCGCCCTTCCAATTCTGCACAGACGAAAGAAGCTGCCTGGATGTTGGACATGCCATCATAGCGACCGGAGTTAACCATCCGACCCGTCCCGGTATATGCGCCAGCCGAGAAAGGAGGTGTAGCCGTTTCCGGGGTTATAACGATCCGGATCGGAAGATTATAAGCTTTAGCAAATGTGTAATCACGCTCATCGTGCGCCGGCACTCCCATCACCGCCCCGGTCCCGTAAGAGGGCAGTACATAATCAGCGATCCAAACAGGGATCCGTTCGGCGTTCATCGGGTTTGTGACATAACCTCCGGTGAAGATGCCAGTCTTTTCTCGACTTTCAGACATCCGTTCAATTTCGCTTTGCCTTGAAGCCTGGCTCTGGTAGGCTGTAACCGCGCTGGCTTGATCAATGCCAGTCAATATTTCTACCAGTGGGTGTTCTGGCGCCAAGACAAGGAATGTCGCTCCAAAAACAGTGTCCGGGCGAGTGGTAAACACAGGCGCAGGGATTCCCTCATCGGTCTGAAAGATGATCTCGCAGCCCTCGGAGCGTCCAATCCAGTTGCTCTGCATCGTTTTGATTCGCCCAGGCCAATCAATATCATCCAATCCTGCGAGCAGCCGGTCCGCATAATCCGTGATCCGAAAATACCAGGCAGGAATCTCGCGCTTCACAATCCCAGAGTGACCACGCCAACAGACTCCGTTCGAGACTTCATGACTGGAGAGTGTCGTCTGACAGCCAGGGCACCACCACTGCCAATTGGTATCCCGATATGCCAGGCCGCGCTGATATAGAAGCAAGAAATAATACTGGGTCCATTTGTAAAATTCGGGGTTAGAAGAATCAATCTCCCTGGACCAATCGTAGCCAACCCCAATCATTTGCATCTGGCGGCGAAAATTGGCTGTATTTTGGTCTGTTGTTACTCGTGGATGAACACCGTGCGCAACTGCATATTGTTCTGCTGGCTCACCGAAGGCATCCCAACCCATCGGATGCAAGACATTGTATCCCTGCATCCGCTTGAAGCGCGAGATGACATCCGTTGGCACATAATTCCGGCAATGACCAACGTGTAAACCATCTCCAGAAGGATAGGGAAAGAAATCTAGGCAGTAATATTTCGGTTTGTCCGAATCGGAGGATGCACGAAAAAGTCCTTGTTCCTCCCAGCGGGTTTGCCACTTTGGTTCGATCGATAGTGGATTATAAATTGGCCAATCTTTACCTGAAACTTTCATCTTGCACCTCCTTCTTCAAGCGTTTAATACAAAAATTCCTTCATCCCTCAGGGACGAAGGAATTCCTCCGCGGTACCACCCTGCTTGTCCAGCAAACTGCCTGGCCACTCATATTCGCGGCTAACGGGCGAAACCCGAAAACGGTTGAAGGCTGATCACAGATCCTTTTCACCGTTATAGTCAGCCATGGGATCCCATGGCAGCAGGCGAGTTCAGCCGAAAACAATCGTGCTCTGCAGGCACAGGACCGGGCTCACACCTCACTTTCCCGGCTCGCTGGCAGATGGCTTACTACTCCTACGCTCGCATTATTAAAATAATTACGGTCAGCAGTCAGCTCTCAGCACATAACATTACTGACCGCTGCTTGCTGACCGCCAGATTGTGTGGACCCAGAGAGATTTCGAACTCTCGACCTTCTCAATGCCATTGAGACGCGCTCCCAACTGCGCTATGGGCCCATTCGGCTAAGGTTTCGCTATTTTACACGTGTTTCACTGTTCCGTCAACCAGTCAGTGGACCTGGAGGGGTTCGAACCCTCGGACTGCTTCGGTGCGATTGATGACGGTGGCTCATCCACAGTGTAAACAACATCCATTTTCTGCTGCAGGCTACATTTTACCACCATATAGGATGGTGTAAATGTCGAAGATGTCCATTATTTTCATGCCTTGTTACCGGCATTGCAGCCGGTTAGTCTTGCAGATTGTCGTTTCCAGGAATACCGCTGCCAGCCAGGAGGCGGGGAATATCGCCATTGATCTCCAGCCCAGCGTGGCGGCCAGTGTCTTCGAACAATACCTCCCCACCGTGTGCGCTCAGGCGTACGTGCAGCACAGCGTCCAGCGTTTCATCGACGCGCTTGCCCATGTCATGGCGGGTTGGGCCGTAGATCAGCCCGCCGCCGGCCTGGATCGCCTGCATTTCCAGGCGCCGGTGGCGGTCAGTAACGACCCATTCCACCCGGTTATCCTCGAGCGAAAGATGCTCGGTGCGGGCGCCGGTGTAGGTGGCGAAGCGCTGCAGGACACCATTCTGCCACAGTCCGATGATGAAGCCGCGGAAGGCGCCCTTGAGCCAGGGGATCATGGCGATTGAAGCAGTCAGGCACACAGCGGGCTGGGAAAAATGGTTGCTTTGGAACCAGATGTATCCGGCAGGGAATGCCTGGCCCCAATCTTTTTCGATGTAGCCGCGCCCATTGTCGAAAACGTGGCGCTGACCATCTACTTCAAGCGCGCCTTGCAGGGCGTGGTCGAAACTGAGCACGCCGTGGTAACATTCCATGCCCGGTACCCAGGCGTACCAGCCCATGATGCCTGGCGATAGCCAGCTGACGGGCCAGGGCTGCCCGCCGGAGAAGCGCAGCTCCCCATGCAGCCGCCCAAGCGGCTCGGGGTTGTCCAGCGCCAGGCTAAATCCCCCCGCGGTGAAACGGTTTGCACCGATCTGAAGCTCGAAGCGCTGGTGGTCGGCGTGAAACTGCTCAAGCGGAAAGGTGTGATATGCCGTGCGGCGGGTGTGCCCTTCGAGCACCTGGATAAAGGCATGCCCGTTCGCTCCCAGGAAGACGCCAGGGATGATCGCGTAACGCACATCTTCCGCCTGGTTGACCAGGCGGTAATACCAGCCCTCAAAAAATGGCGGGCGACGGTTGTGCCCGTGGTAGATCTCAGGGTGAAGCGTTTCGTAGACCCAACGTTTCATCAGCGAACCGTCTCCTTCATACCGGCAATTTCAAGGCTGGCTTGCTCTGCAATCTTGCGAATCAGGGTGATGAAAATCAGGCTGTACGTCAGATATGGCAGATACCGATAGAACCAGCGGCGCATGCCCGCCAGGCTGCAAAACGAGTGGCCAGGCAACCGCCAGCGCTTCAGCTACTCACCCAGGCGTAACCCATCATCACTCGCCATAGTGATGAAATACTCACCAATTTCGATGATCTAGCCGGCGAGGTTCACATTCTGACCGAGCCCGGGGATCTCGGCGGGTATCGGCAGGTGGGTCATCGGATATTCTGGATTATGCCGAAATCTTTGACTTTGCAATCCTATCGTTGATCCTCCGTACCTCCCTATGAATATTTCCCCTCCCAGAAATTCATTCCGAAGTGCGATAATTCTCGAACATCCGCTCTGAGAATTTAGATTTTGAATATTCCTCATGTCCCTCGAATCACTCTGCTCCCAGGCATGCAAGCTGAGGCCGACGAGCTGGTCGACACCGTACCGAGGTCAAACTCAACCATCCGATATTCGTCACGCAAGCGCGTTGAACACGACGAACCATTCCCCAACATCCCCAACACCCCTATATGCGGACATATTTAACAACAAAACCCCCATCACTGGGGGTCTATGAGTGGACCTGGAGGGATTCGAACCCTCGGCCTCTTCAGTGCGATTGAAGCGCGCTCCCAACTGCGCTACAGGCCCAAGAAGTGAGCGAACGAAATTGTATCCGAGACCTGGATGAATGTCAAGCGCGCTATTGACCGATCGTTATCGTTTTGTTCATCATCAACCTAATCGAATCTTGGGGTTGAGGTAAGCATAGAGCAAGTCAGCCGCCAGGTTTGCTAAGGCAAAACCTATAACGGTGATCATCGCCACAGCCTGGATAAGAGGGAGATCACGCCGGTCAATTGCAAACAGCATCAATCGCCCTAATCCGGGGTAGTTGAAAACATTTTCGATGACAATCAACCCGCTGATCAACCAGCCAAAGCTGATGGCGATTACAGTGATGCTCGGCAGCAGCGCATTACGCAAGACATGCTTAAGAATGACGGTTGACCTGGGCAAGCCCTTCAGGTCCGCCGTTCGTACGTACGGTTTGCTGAGCTCTTCGATCACACCCGAGCGGGTCATGCGTGAAATATAAGCCAGTAAGACTAAGGTAGCAGTTAGAGCGGGCAAGATCAGCGCTGGCAGCGTTTCCCAAAAACCTGCGCCTTGACGGATTGAAGAGTTCGCGGGAAGCAGCTTCAGCCGAAAAGCAAAAATGTCGATTAACACCAGGCCAGTAACAAATTCAGGTAAGCCAACGACAGCCAATGTTCCGATGCCGATCAGATGATCCAACGCTTTATGCTCATTCAACCCAGCCAGGATACCCAAACCTACGGATAATGGAACAGCAATTAACAGGGTAAGCATGGCCAACATCAGAGAATTTTTCGAGCGCTCGATCACCAATGGTCGAATTTCACTTCTTGTGCTGAATGAGATCCCCCAATCGCCGCTCACCAGTCGGTTTAACCAGTGCAAATACTGGATGGCCACTGGTTCATTCAAGTCAAGCTCTTGACGTAAAGATTGTAATTCTGCCTCACCGGCTTCACGGCCCAGGATCACCCGCGCAACATCGCCAGGCAGAAGTTGGGTGATTGCAAAGATCAGCAGCGAGGTTAATAACAGGATCAGAACTAAGAAGCCAAGCCGGCGAAGGATATACCGAAGCATACGCTATCCTGATCCTTGGTCGGATTCATCCGAAGCAGCAGAATGGGACATTACCTTTTGATTGACTCGCAGTTCTTCGATTGGAATATGACAGCATATTTGAGAATTATTCGAGGTAGTTTGCCATTCAGGCGCCTGATCAGCGCAGATTTCACCAATGTATCTGGGACAGCGCGGGTGAAACGGACATCCTGATGGTCGGTCAATCGGTCCAGGTATCTCACCCTCCAGGCGGATAGCTTTCATCAATTCACTCGGGTCTGGAAATGGAATGGCCGAAAGAAGCGCTTCGGTATAAGGGTGAAAAGGCGGTTGGTAGAAATCCTGAGCCTGACCGATTTGAACCAATTGGCCAAGGTAGATTACCGCAATCCAATCCGCCAGGTAGCTTGTTATAGCCAGGTCATGCGAGATAAATAATAGTGTTGTTCCTGCCTCTAGCTGAAGAGATTTGAGCAGGTTGATTATCGAAGCCTGCACCGAAACATCCAATGAGGACACAGATTCATCGGCAATTAATACTTCTGGGTTTGTGGCTAAAGCCCTGGCAATTGCCACGCGCTGTTTTTCCCCGCCGCTTAACTCTCCAGGCCTGCGCGCCGAGATACTTTCAGGTAGATGCACAAGGGAGAGCAGCCGGAGAACGTCTTCACTGGCTTGCTTTGGGGTTCGACCGTGGAGGGTCATAAAAGGCTGACGCAGTATTTCGCCGACAGACCGATAGGGATTCAACGCCTCATCCGGATTTTGAAACACCATTTGGATTTTGCGTAAGGTATCCATTGAGCGGCCTGCCAGGCCAGGTGGCAGCAGGGTTTGGGTTAATTCTGATTTCACCAGCAGTCCGCTCAACCAGGCCGACAATTGCCCGGGCCAGGGTGGTTTTTCCGCTCCCGGTCTCGCCAACCAGTCCAAGCGTCGATCCCTTGGGGATCGATAGACTGATCTGTTCTACTGCGATCAGTTTCTTCGCTGGCATTTTGCCAATCATCTCACGCAGCGTCCGGCTCAAGTTGAAACTTACCCCAACGTTACGGAGCTCCAGTGCGCTCGCTTTCGAAGTCTGGGATCCGGTCGAAAGGTTCCTACCCACCTGGGTCTTCGACTTGAGATCGCTTTCAAGAGCAGAGAGGTCCACCTGTCCTATCTCGATCTCCTGCCAACGATGGCAGCGAACCACGTGGGATGCTCCGGCTGCGGCCAAAGGAGGTCGTACCCGGCAGATATCGATAGCCAGTGGACAACGCGGCGCGAACTCGCAGCCCGGCAGGCGCCCCCCTAGCGTGGGCGCCGACCCCGGCAACTCCACCAGGTTTATATCTTTTTGGACGGGTCCGATTTTTGGCAAACAAGCGAGCAGCATCTGCGTATAGGGGTGGAGCGTTCGGGTAAAGATTTCTTCGATGCTTGCATCCTCGATAAGATCTCCAGCGTAAAGGACCGCTGCACGATCACATATTTGGGCGATCACGCCAAAATTATGGCTGACAAACAGAATCGCTGTTTGATGGTCTTCTATCAGCTCGGAAATTAATTCAAGAATTGCCGCCTGGGTAGTTACATCTAGATTCGTGGTAGGCTCATCCAGAACGAGCAATCTTGGCTTGACGCCAATCGCCATGGCAAGCATAATTCGCTGCAGCATCCCACCGCTTAATTGATGAGGATAACTATTCGCTATTCGTTCTGGTTCAGCAAGATGGACCCGATCCAGTTCCTGCCGCACTCGTCTAGCGGCTTGCGCCTGACCTAATCCAAGGTGGAGGCGGAAACCTTCGGCGATTTGCTCCCCAACCCGCATGCTCGGGTTTAATGCAGAAAGAGGGTTCTGAGGCACCAAGCTGAGCTGAGCGCCCCACAGCGCCCGCTGGGCAGGTTCATCAAGCGCAAGAATATCTTGACCTCCAAACAGTACCCGGCCCTTATCCACCCGACCATTCTTCCCCAGATAGTTAAACAAAGATAGGGCAAGTGTCGTCTTGCCCGAGCCGCTTTCGCCAACCAGACCATAAGACTGGCCAGCTTCGATCGATAAGGAAATATCGCGCAGCACCTCCAACCACCCTTCCCCGACTTTATAGGAGGCGCTTAGATTCTCAATCTGCAATATTTTGGTCGGGGATATTGTCAAAGTAAGTTAACCCTGATGAAGCAAACTTCTCCGCAAGCCATCTGCCGCAAGATTTACCCCAACCACAAGAAGCGCAATTGCCCCAGCCGGGAAATACAAAGCCCAAGGAGTTTGAGTGACATGCACCCGAGCTTCCTTGACCATTAATCCCCAATCCGGGCTCGGTGGTTGCACCCCGAGACCTAAAAAGCCCAAAGAGGCTACTAAAAAAATCGCATATGAAAAGCGGAGGGCGGCCTCTACCGCCAAGACTGGCATTACAGAGGGCATAATTTCTCGAAAAAGGATGTGAAACTGACTTTCGCCTTGTAATTTTGCGGTCTCAACAAATCCGTGAGTTTTCACCGAAAGAACAGAGCTCCGCACGACGCGGGCAACGATTGGGGTGTAGACAATGACGATCACCAGCAGAACGCTCTGTCTTGACGGACCGATCGTCCCTAGGAGCAATAACGCCAGGAGCAAAGCTGGAATTGCCAGGAGACTATCGAAAAAACGCATCGACAGCTCATCTACCCAACCACTGCGATAGGCGCTGAACAACCCAATTACAGTACCGATCACCACTGCCAGGATCGTCCCTAAACCCGCCAGCGTCAAAATATCCCAGGCGCCTAAAATCACGCGACTGAATACATCCCGACCCAGGTGGTCGACCCCAAACCAATGGGCCCAGGATGGAGCCTGCTGAGCATCTTGCAGAATCTGCTGATTCGCGCCATAGGGCGCCAGGGCCCAGCCAAAAAAGGCAAGACCCAAAAAGAGGATTACCAGGCTCGTCCCGAGCGCCGATGCAGGCCTGGCAAATAAATTACGAAGGTGTTTATATGCATGCCTGGAGAGGACGTGCCATTGCGTTTGATCCGGCCTGGAACACTTACCGGCTTATCGACCGTAAATCTGTCCGTCCTGGAAATGGATTGAGCTGGAATCCTTGAAACTGGCTGTTTATCGCCGCGTTCGTGGCCGAGAAATAAGGAATGATGATTGGGCCATCTTCAATTAAAATTTTCTGGATCTCATTGTACGCGGCGACGCGCTCGCTGCTCGTCTAAACTTGTCCCAGCGATTTTCGCAAGGTCGTCAAATTTTGGGTTGCAATAATGCGACTCATTCCACTTCGCATCGCAAACCAACATCACATCCAGATAAAATTGGGGATAGGGTCGTGAACCCCAGCCGGTGATCCCCAGGTCGACTTCTAACCACCCGTTATCTCCATAATAGACACTTTCGGGCTCAATTTTAATGTCAACCTCGATACCCGCTTCAGACCATTGGTTTTTTATGGCGGCGGCAAGGTCGGGCCGGTTTTCGGTATCGGGGGTGTGCAGCTCAAGTTTCAATCCGTTTGAATATCCAGCCTGAGCGAGCAGTTCTTTTGCTTTTTCGACATTTCTTTCTGGGAGAGGCGTTGTTTCAGAATAATACGCGGGATACATTGGACCGATTGGGCTATCCCGGCCGACCGCACCATAACCTTGTTGAACCAATTGAAATAAAGCCTGGCGATCTGTGGCCAGCTTTAGCGCTTTTATGACCCGAGGATCATTTCCAGGGGCACGATCCGAACGCAGTCGAATTACATCGAATTTATTAGAAGGGATCGAGATTGTGGTAATCTTCTCCTCGCTTCGCAAGCTCTCAAAAAGAGCAGTTGGCAAGCGCATCGCCAAATCTACCTGACCACCGCGCAAGGCAGCAACCGCAGCAGGATCGTCATTAAAAAAGATCACCTCAATGCCATCCAATTTCGGCTGCTCATCAGCCCAATATTTCCGATTTGCTGTTAATTCAATTCGATCTTCCGGGCTGTAATTTGATACGGTAAACGGACCCGTTCCATTGAACTGATTGGTAAGGTCGTTGTCGCCATCTTTAATAATGAGGGCGTGATTATCACTTAAGTCGTACAAAAAGAATGGATTCGGCTGCTTCAGGATAAATTTAACCTGTAGATCTCCAACAGCTTCGATCCTATCAATATTATTGTATAAATCAGCAGTCGGAAATCCGGAGACCGGATCCCGTAAACGATTGAATGTCCAAATGACATCCTTTGCAGTGAAATTACTTCCATCATGAAATTTCACCCCGGAAACAAGGTTAAACGTATAACTCAGTCCATCGTCGCTAATAAACCAGTCTTTCGCCAGGCGCGGTAGGATTTCCGATTCCGGGCTCACGTCCACCAAATAGTCGTAAACATGGCTTGCCACCAGAATTTCACTATCAGAGGAAATTCTTGCCGGATCTGTTTGGACGATTGGCTGGGCGGCGATACGCAAAACAGCAGTCGCGGTTTCACGAACAGGCGCAGCCGGGCTGCAAGCCTGGAAAATAAAAGTTGATAAGATTAAGCAAAATACAATCGATCCGAGTCTTACGCGGAGAGATGTTTTGACGAGCGATCATGTAGTATTCCTTTGGTTTACTGATGATACAAATTGCCTGACCGGTTCATGCTGACCGTAGGGAACCCGGATTTGAGGTAATAGTCCATCGCAGACTATGATCCGCTGTAAGAGCTAATTTAATGAGAATTGTCCCTGGCTTTCAACTTGTTTAGCTGCAATAACCCGCAGCAATGCAATCTCACGTCGATACACAATCATTACCTGGCTTAGCAGATCCTCAGCCAGGTTTTTTGATAATAAAGCTTGTTTTTCAAGATTGCTCATTTCTAGCATCGCTGCTGAAAGGTAGGCCAATTCAATCGGATCTTTTGGGAATTGACTGATATCAAATTGACCTGCCCCGGTTTCTGTCAAGGTATGCAGATAGCGCTGTACCCAGCGGCGTAACTTCTCGCCCGAGGAAATCAGGCTGTGGTTGTCTCGGCTCGAAATGATGAGCGGTTCAACATAACCAACCAGGTAAGGCTGTAAATCGGGTTCAAGTGAAATAATCTGAAATCGATCCAAACCAACAATGGCGATGTTCAAGCGCTGATCTGCTAATTTTTGGACCCGAATAATTTTCGCCGTTGTTCCGATGGCATGCGGCTGTGCCAATGGCCCGAAAGCTTCCACACCATGTTCAATGAGCACAACGCCAAAAGGCAGGTCCTGGTTGACGCAATTATTGATCATCCGCTTGTACCGCTCTTCGAAGATGTGCAGATGAAGCGGCGCCCCTGGAAAAAGAACGGTATCTAAAGGAAAAAGCGGCAACTCTTGCATTGATTAATTCTATCATGGCATCCAAAAAGATATCCTTTTGAACCAGAAGTTCATTCAAAGGGATTTTGATACTATAATTTATTTAATATTCCCTTGTGATTAGGAGAAGATCATGGCTGCAAATCAATCAAATCCACAAGTAAGCCCGGATGAAACCGCCAAGTATTTCGAAAGGCAACGCCGGTTAGATGCTATTCTTAGCCAGGCGGGACTGGACGCACTTGTTTTGAACCCAGGTCCTAGCCTTGTTTACTTAACTGGGCTGCAATTCCATCTGATGGAAAGACCTGTGCTGGCCTTCTTTATTCCTGGCAAACCCATCACCCTGGTAACCCCCCAACTCGAAGTTGCGAAAACCAACAACCTTCCTTATCCCGTGCAGGTGCACACCTATGGTGAAGATCCAGCCGGGTGGCCCGAGGTCTTCCAGAGGGCTGCTGAGCAAACAGGTTTGAAAGGGAAAGCCGGCGTTGAGCCCACTCGGATTCGATATCTCGAGCTGCGTCTGATTGAACCAGCCGCACCACAAGCCAAATTTGTATCAGCAGAAGCAAGCCTTGAAAAACTGCGCATGGCTAAAGACTTGTCGGAGATCGCCATGATGCGTCGGGCAGTAGAAATCGCCCAGATTGCTCTCGAAAGAACCACATCCCAGATTAAGCCGGGTCTCACTGAAAGGCAAGTCGCGGCTGAATTAACCCAGCAACTATTGCGCGGCAGGTTCAGATCCAGAATTTCCTTTTTCACCCATTGTATCGGGCGGACCGAACAGTGCAAATCCACATGCTTCGCCATCGGAGCGACCACTTGCTATTGGTGATCTATTGGTCATCGATTGGGGCGCTTATTACAATGGTTATTGTTCCGACCTTACGCGTACCTTCGCAATTAACGAAGTGGACTCTGAATTTATTCGAATAGCTGATATTGTAAAACAAGCGAACGAGGCTGGTCGAGCGGCAGCGAGGCCAGGGGTTTCTGCCGGAAGCATCGATGACGCCGCACGAGGTGTGATCGATCGCTCGGGTTATGGCGAATATTTCAGGCATCGCACGGGTCATGGATTAGGAATGGAAGGCCATGAGGCGCCGTATATGCGCGGAGGAAACCCAATGCTTTTGGAACCCGGAATGACATTCACGGTTGAGCCAGGCATCTATCTACTTGGACGAAATGGTGTCCGAATTGAAGACAATGTGGTCATTACCGACAGCGGTTCAGAAACACTAAGCACGCTGCCCAGGGAATTAATCGTTTTAGGCGGTTGAATCCCTCAATAAAACTTAAGGAGGGAGATATGATCATCCCTGGTGCAGAGCCTTTTTTCTTCCCCGGAGGTCCCCAAGGATGTTTGCTCATTCACGGATTCACAGGCGCGCCACGAGAAATGCGCGGCCTTGGGGTTTATCTTTCGCGACAAGGATTCTCCGTTCTGGGGGTCCGTCTGGCAGGCCATGCCACGCGGATCGATGATCTATCGCGCACTCGATGGCAAGATTGGCTGGCCTGTGTTGAGGATGGTTATCACCTTTTAAAAGGCGCTGCGGATCAAGTAACCATGGTTGGGCTCTCCTTGGGCGGGATCTTATCCCTGACATTCGCTTCAGGGCGCTTAACACCTGAATGCCCTGTTGCCAGTGTTGTCGCAATGTCTGTTCCTTATCATTTGCCAATCGACGAACGGCTGCTGCCATACCTGAAACTGGCGAGCAAAGTGAAATCTACGCGAATGAAAGGTTCTGGCGACTGGTTTGACAGGCAAGCTGAAAGAGAAAACATTTGCTACGCAGCGGATTCAATCAGAGGTGCAGTTGAAGTGCAAAATCTGATCCGCGAAATGCTCATCGGTCTGCCAATGTTGACTGCCCCCACCCGATTGATCTATTCGAAAGATGACCAGACAGTGCACTGCGAAGACCGGCACGCCGACCAGATCTTCAGCATGATCGGAAGTCAGGAAAAGGACTTGAGATGGATCGAAAATAGCGGTCATAACATCACCTGCGATGGACAGCGACAAACCGTTTATGAATTAACTGCTGAATTCATTCACGCGCATGCAAGCCTGCCTGTATGAGCAACGATCTGCTCCTGGTAGCACTATCACTGGTGACATGGGGAGTGGGCGAAGGAATGTTCCTTTACTTCGAGCCGCTGTACTTGCAAGAACTTGGCGCAAATCCGATACTAATCGGAGGGATTCTCGGCAGCGTTGGCCTGGCAATGGCAATATCCTATCTTCCTGCGGGTTATCTTTCAGACCGTTTTGGTCGTCGTCCGATGTTGAGGATTGCCTGGTTGATCGGGATGTCTGCCACAGTAATTATGGCCCTGGCGCAAAATTTACCCGTGTTTGTGGCAGGAATGGCTGTTTATGGTTTCACCAGTTTTGTGGTTGTACCGCTAAACAGCTATGTTACCCATGCCAGAGGGAAATGGAGCGTTGGTAGGACAATGACCCTGATCTCGGCCAGCTTTAATTTTGGGGTTATCCTTGGACCGTTGATCGGGGGATGGATTGGTGAGAGATATGGTTTACAGCGTACATTCCAAATTGCTGCATTTATCTTTATTATTTCCACTCTGATCATTTTTCGAATTCGACCCCAACCGGTGGAAAAATCGACCTCTCTCGAAAATACAGCAGCCTGGAAATCTTTAGTGACTATGCGCTTCCTCAAATATCTTCTACTGATCTTTTTCGTCGCATTCACTCTATATCTACCCCAACCGCTTTCACAAATCTTTTTACAAAATCAGCGCAACCTCACCCTTACCCAAATCGGCCAATTAGTCTCCGTTCGCAGCCTTGGGATTGTAGTGCTTAGCCTCATTCTTGGTCAATTTAATGCGCGGGTGGGCTTTCTCTTAGCCCAGATTGGAGTTGCTACTTTTAGCTTATTTATGCTGCGCGGCCAGGCGATGCCCTGGTATATTGCCGGATATTTTTTGCTTGGCAGCTATCAGACCGCTCGAGTATTAGCCATCGCCCAAGGAAGAACATTAATCCAATCTGCGGCCATGGGGATCGGCTATGGCATGCTCGAAACTGCCATGACAATTGCAATCGTTTTAGCGCCGCCACTCGCAGGCCTGCTTTATCAACTAAATCCACTTTATATCTACTCGGTTAGTCTCGTTTTAATCATCATCGCCTTCCTGCTGTCAATCTTTTTCTCACCCATTAAAAGGTCAGATATTTAGTACCACTCAAAGGAGGCTTAGACAATGGAACAAATCCTGGATACCGGTATCAATATCAATCTGTTCTTTCAAGGTTTGGGAGGCTGGCTCCGTACGCCAATGGAACTCTTATCTTTCCTCGGAACAGAATTATTCTATCTACTGCTGATACCCGCAATCTACTGGTGTTGGAACGTTGCGCTGGGGATCCGCATTGGTCTACTTTTGATGATTAGCTCATCCTTGAACTCGGTGATCAAGTTGTTCCTCCACCAACCAAGACCATACTGGTATGACCCAGGCGTCAAGGCCCTGGCAGAAGAAACATCGTTTGGCATTCCCTCTGGGCATGCCCAAAATGCTGTGGTCGTTTGGGGTGGAATCGCCGCCTGGATAAATCGCGCTTGGGCTTGGATCATCGCAATCTTGCTCATGCTCCTGATCGGGCTCTCCAGGATATACCTGGGTGTCCATTTTCCCACCGATGTCCTGGTAGGCTGGTTCATTGGCGCCATAATCCTTGCCGTGTATCTTTTCCTTGAAAAACCTGTTAAGAAGTGGGTGTTGAACCAGTCGCCCCTAATCCAGATCCTGACAGCTTTCTTAGGATCGGCCTTACTCATTCTATTGGTTTATGTAGCTCGGACAAGCCTGGGTGATTTTTCGGTGCCAAAATTATGGCTTGAAAATGCTCGCCTGGCTTTCCCGGAATCGGAGCCGATCAATCCCATCTCGATTACTGGCGTTTACTCGAACGCTGGGGCGATCTTTGGATTATCCATAGGTCTGATTCTTTTACAGAGAAAAGGTGGCTTCGACCCAGCCGGGGTTTGGTGGAAACGAATTCTGCGATTTGTGGTTGGCGTAATTGGTTTATTGATTCTGTATTTCGGGTTGAAGCTTTTCTTCCCGGATGGAAATGATTTCCTGGCGAACACCCTGCGCTATGTTCGCTATGCTATCATCGGGATTTGGATCTCCTGGTTAGCCCCAGTTATTTTCATTACCTTAAAATTGGCTAAACCTGCCAGGTCATAAAAAACCTCCCATCCTGGAAGATCCAGAATGGGAGGCCTCTAGAAAATCGAGGTTTATTCTTCCCTAGCCGCTTGAAGTTCCTTTTGGCGATGGGCTATGACCTCATTGGCGATGTGGGTTGGAACCACTTCATAATGTGAAAATTCCATGGTGAACACACCTCTTCCGCCGGTGATCGAACGCAGATCGGTGGTGTAGCGCTGGATTTCTGCCAGGGGCACCTGGGCAGTCACAACGGAACGGCCTTTTTCCGAATCCATGCCCTGGATCCGCGCCCGGCGAGTATTCAAATCTCCCATGATATCGCCCATATTCGCTTCAGGGACGACAATCCGCACATTATAAATCGGCTCAAGCAGCACCGGAGCTGAGTCCTTCACAGCCAGTTTAAAGGCTTCCCGAGCAGCAATTTCAAACGCGACTGGTTTTGAATCGACCGGATGTTCCTTACCATCATAGATCGAAACTTTTACCTTTCCCAAAGGAAATCCGGCAATAACCCCTTCTTTCATGACGCTCTTGACGCCTTTTTCGATTGCTGGTTGGTAGCTTGACGAAACTGCTCCGCCGAAGACGTCCCAGCTAAATTCGTAATCGGTTTCGGTTAGCGGTTCGATTCGCATCGACACTTCGCCAAATTGACCGGACCCTCCGGTCTGCTTTTTATGTCGATACATAGCCTGGCCAGATTTCGTAATCGATTCTTGGTAGGGTACGCGTGGTTCTTCTGTGGTTAGGCCCGTCTGAAACTTCATTTCAGCTTTTCGAATAGCAACATCGATATGTTGGTCACCCATTCCTTGCAGGATCGTTTGATTCGTGCTCGCCTCTTGATACCAGGTTAAGGTCGAGTCTTCTTCGGATAAACGGGTAAGTGTTGGGCTGATTTTTGCTGAGTCGGCCTGGGATTTTGGCGATACCGAAACGCGATATAAGGCATGAGGGTACTGCGGAGCAGGCAGGGTCAAAGGGTGCGTCTTATCGGTTAAGGTGTCGCCTGTAGAAGTAACGCTAAGCTTTGAAACGGTAGCAATGTCGCCGGCATGGACAACTTTGACGACAATTTGTTCCTTGCCTCGCAGCAAATGCATGGTGCCAAACCGCTCTTCCGCGCCTTTGTTTTGATTCCAAACGCGGCTGTCTCCACTGACTAAGCCAGAATACACCCGGAAATAGGTAATTTTGCCGACAAAAGGATCTGCGGTTGTTTTCCAAACATAGGCAGCAAGCGGACCATTGTCTTTGGCGGTCAAGGTTTCCTCGCCAACTTTTCCATCCGCAGTCACCGCAGGCGCTTGGGAAGGAGAAGGCAGCAAATTAAGGATGCCATCCAACAGACGCATCAATCCGATCTTTGCCGATCCGGCGGCAACAAACACCGGCACATAGGAGCCGCTCAATAGCACATTCTTCAAGCCTCGCTGTATCTCCTCTGCAGAAAGCTCACCGCCGTCGAGATACTTCTCCAGAAGTTCATCTTCGCCTTCGGCCGCCGCCTCGATCAGCTCCATCCGTGCAGTCTCTGCATCATCTAAATATTCTGCCGGGATCTCCTGCCCTGTCTTACCTTCCCCTTCGTAGGCTTTCATAGTCAATAGATCAATTACACCTTTGAATTCACTGCGCTGTCCCCAAGGTAATTGCACAGGAAGAAGTCGTCGATCAGCGATCTCTTGTATCGATGCCAACGCCTTACGAAAATCGGCATTGTCACGATTCATTTTATTAATCACAACAAATCGAGGCAAATTAAAGGTATTGGTGTATTCCCAAACTATTTCCGTTCCTACCTCTGCCCCAGCCACTGCGTCGACCAAAACAATAGCTGCATCGGCAACTCGCAAAGCAGAAACCACCTCGCCAACAAAATCAGTATATCCCGGGGTGTCGAGCAAATTAATCTTATGCTCTTTATATTCAATTGGGATCAAAGCAGTTGACAGAGATATGCCTCGACGAATTTCTTCTTCTTCGAAATCACCTGTGGTTGTCCCGTCCTCGATTTTGCCCTGGCGGGTCGTGGCGCCAGTGCTGTGCAGTAGGGCTTCAGCGAGCATGGTTTTCCCCGCGCTGCTATGAGACACCAGGGCGACGTTCCGAATGAATTCAGTTGTATATTCTTTCATCAGGTACCTTTCCTCAAATTTTTTAAATAATTGCGCCAACCTGCTATTCTATGCTAGATTGTCCGGGTTGTCAAAGTGAATATCCATTGAGTTCAATGCTTCTCTGTGTCCTAAACCCCACATTTTCGAGTAGAATCATCTGGATGAATCTCTTGCGTCGTTTGTCTTTCAATATTTGGTATTTTGGCCGACCACCCTGGGATACTGGAATATCCCCGCCTGAATTGCTTGGCTATATCGACTCCCATCCTCCAGGTCGAGCGCTAGATTTAGGCTGTGGCACGGGTACAAATGTCATCACACTCGCCCAGCATGGCTGGGCCGTTGTCGGGATCGATTTTGCACTACCTGCAATTCGCATTGCTCGTCGGAAAGCACAACAGGCCGGCTTACAAGCCCAATTCTACACAAGAGATGTAACCAGATTGGAAAACATCCCCGCCCCATTTGACTTGATTTTAGACATTGGTTGTTTTCATGGTTTATCATCCATTAGCCGGCAGACATATGTGAATAATCTTAGGCGATACTTAGCACCTCAAGGCGATTTATTGATCTATGCCTTTTTAAACCCAGACAATCGTGCTGATGCTCTTGGTCTGAGCTCGACTGACCTCGAAGCATTCAATCAACATTTTTTGATGATTGAACGAAGAGATGGCACAGAACGCAATCGCCATCCATCTGCATGGTTCACTTTTCAGAACAATCCGATCCCAATGAAGGCTTAATCTTATGCATGTCTTGTTCCTTTTCATGGATGGAATTGGTCTTGGACGAAACGATCCAAACATAAACCCATTTGCCAGGGCAAAAATGCCTGTGCTTCAGGATTTGCTCGGTGGTTATCGCATGGTGGAGCGCGTAGCCCCATATCACAACATTCGCACCTCATTGCTTTCAATCGATGCCTGCCTGGGTGTAAGCGGCGTTCCACAATCGGCTACGGGCCAGGCTGCTCTCGTCACCGGGAAGAATGTTCCCGCGGAAATTGGCTACCATTTTGGACCCTGGCCAAACGAGGCCGTAACCCAAAAGGTCAGTAATGGCAATATTTTCAATATGGTGAAACAAGCGGGAAAGCACGCGGTTTTCTTAAACGCCTATCCGCAGCGTTATTTTGATGCGATCCAATCCGGCAAACGATTATATTCATCGATACCCCTCGCGGCAACGAGCGCTGGCTTGACACTAATGACTGAAGCCGATCTGAAAGCTGGCCGAGCATTGTCAGCGGATTTCACAGCACATGGTTGGCGCGAGCATCTAGGATTGGAAGATACCCCTACGATGACCTATATCCAGGCAGGGGAAAGTATGGCCAAACTGGCGCAATCTGCCGATTTTTCTTTCTTCGAATATTGGCTGAGCGATTATGCCGGACATGATCAAGATATGGACGAGGCATGCGAGCTGCTGGAGAATTTTGACCAGGTATTAGATGGATTAACCAGAAAATGGGATTACCAAAATGGTTTAATCGTGATGACCTCAGATCATGGAAATATGGAAGATTTAAGCACGCGGCGGCATACGATCAACCCTGTCCCGGCGCTCTTAATCGGAGCCCCCTCCCTGCGCAGGGATTTTTCTGCAGGTTTGACAGATCTAACCGGAATTGCCCCAGCGATTTTGAATACACTTGGGCTGGTGCTATAATTTCAACTTCCTGTGATATTTTATTTACGGCTGACTGAGGATATCAGGTTATAAATAGGAGGAATATGATGTACGATCGCCCAAAACTCGATCAACTTCGTCAAGCTGCCAGTCACTGGGAAAAGACAAGCCTGGGCGAAAGTTTAAATCGATTGCCGGAACGCCAGGCTCAATTTTTAACCACCTCATCGGAACCGATTAATCGTCTCTACACCCCAGAAGATATCCATGCGGTTGATTATTTAACTGATCTTGGATTTCCTGGAGAATTCCCCTATACTCGTGGCGTTCATCCCACACTTTATCGCAGCCGCTTGTGGACTATGCGAATGTTCGCTGGTTTTGGTTCTGCAGAAGAAACAAATCAACGATTTAAATATTTACTTGACCAGGGTCAAACTGGCCTTTCAATCGCTTTTGACCTTGCCACCTTGATGGGCTACGACAGCGATGCCCCTGCCGCAATTGGCGAATTTGGCAAATGCGGAGTTGCCGTGTCTTCCCTAAAGGATATGGAAATCCTCCTATCAGGGATACCCTTAGCCCAGGTCTCTACCAGTATGACCATTAACTCGCCAGCCGCGATTATTTGGGCGATGTATATCGCTGCGGCCGAAAAGCAGGGCGTACGGCCAGACCAACTGCGGGGCACCACGCAAAATGATATATTGAAAGAATATATTGCCCAAAAAGAATATATCTTCCCGCCAGAACCATCGATGCGCCTGGTGGTCGATACCATCGAATACGGGACGCGTTGTGTACCGGAATGGAACACGATCAGTATTTCGGGATACCATATTCGCGAAGCTGGCTCGACTGCTGCTCAAGAGCTTGCCTTTACTCTGGCGGACGGATTGGAATATGTGCGCTGGGGGATCCAACGTGGCCTACATATCGATGAATTTGCTCCAAGACTATCTTTCTTTTTCAATGCTCATAATGATTTCTTTGAAGAAATTGCTAAGTATCGAGCTGCGCGGAGAATTTGGAGTCGGGAGATGCGCCAGACATTTCGGGCTGAGAATCCTCGTTCCTGGTTGATGCGCTTTCATACGCAAACAGCCGGCGTATCACTCACCGCCCAACAACCTGAAAATAATATCGTTCGGGTAGCAATCCAAGCCCTGGCCGCAGTGCTTGGCGGCACCCAATCCTTACATACGAATAGTATGGATGAAGCCCTGGCATTGCCATCTGAGCATGCAGTAACAATTGCCCTCCGAACCCAGCAAATCATCGCCGAAGAATCAGGGGCTGCAAATACAGTGGATCCTCTAGGAGGTTCATTTTTCTTGGAGGCGCAAACGAATCGGTTAGAAGCGCAAACCTATGCCTATTTTCAGCAGATCGATGAATTGGGCGGGATGCTGCCTGCAATTGAAAAGGGTTTCTTCCAAACCGAAATTTCTGATTCAGCCTACCGCTATCAGCGAGAGATCGATGCGGGGATTCGGAAAATAATTGGGGTAAATGCATATCAAGATCGAAAACCAGTTACCATCCCCATCCTGGAGATGGATCCTGAGGGTTACCAACGTCAAATCGACAGGCTTGACCAGGTACGCCGCGAACGGGACCCAGGTCGGGTTGGACAAAGCCTGGATCGCCTCAGGATTGCGTGTCATGGGACCGATAATACGATGCCCCATATCTTAGAAGCAGTCCACGCCTATGCGACTTTAGGGGAGATTATCCAGGTAATGAAAGATGTTTTTGGGGAGTACGAAGAACCCACCTGGATTTAAATTTTCGGATACCCGACAAATCCAATACCGTGAATCAGGGTAAAATTAAAACCAAAATTCATTTGGAGGATTAATCTAAAATGGCTAATGTAAAAAAATATAAAGGAGTAATCGGGATATTAACCGGCGGCGGCGATGTGCCAGGTTTAAATCCCGCCATTCGCGCGGTTACCTTTCGGGCTTTGCGTGAAGGATACCAGGTGATAGGTCTGCGCAGGGGATGGGGAGGTGTTCTTGACATCATCCGCGAGAAGGATTTTGACAATAGTGAGAATTATCAGGTATTGACTGAGGATATTGTCAATCGCGCTGGACGGACAGGTGGGACATTTCTACACACCTCACGGACCCGACCCAGCCATGTTAAAAAAGCCGATGTCCCCAACCATTTAAAGGACAAATATAGCCGCCGAAATAAATGACCTGACCCCAGAGGTCTTAACTAACCTGGATTGGCTTGGAATTGATTATCTGATCCCAATCGGCGGCGATGATACCCTTAGTTATGGTGTTCGCCTGTTCCAAGAAGGTTTCAAGGTAATCGCCATCCCAAAAACGATGGATAACGATGTGCCAGGCACGGATTATTGTATTGGTTTTAGCACTTGCGTAACCCGCACAATCCAGTTAACGAACAGTCTAAGAACCAGCGCCGGTTCACATGAACGAATCATGGTTTTAGAAGTTTTCGGGCGATATGCTGGTTTCACCGCTCTCCTGCCGACCATGGCAGGAGCGGCCAACCGCTGCGTAATTCCAGAATATCGCTTTAATATCGATCGCCTCACAGAATTGCTGGTTATGGATCGCAACAATAATCCCAGTAAATATTCAATCGTGTTGGTCTCCGAAGGAGCAATGTTTGAAGGCGGCGAGATGAGCTTTATGGATCGCACCACAGATGCGTATGGACATGCAAAACTCGGTGGAATTGGCGATCTTGTTTCAGCAAACATCCAAGAGCGCACTGCTCAGTATAATAATGGGCGCAGAGTGAATATTATCAACCAGAAATTAGGTTACATGGTCCGCGGCGGGGACCCTGATTCGATTGATTCAATCGTACCCATGGCCTATGGCAACCTTGCCCTTGATCTTATCTTAAACCGGATTCATGGTCGTTTGGTTGTACTTAAGAATGGTCGCTATGACAATCTGCCAGTTGAGGTAGTTACCAGCACGAAGAAACTCATCGATGTAAATAAGTTTTACAACACAGATCGCCTGCGTCCAAAATATGAGAGCTTTGAAACCAAGCCCTTATTAATTATGACAGGCGAATAGTTCCCACGTAGGTAAAAAGAGCGGTCACATGCAGACCGCTCTTTTTTGATTTATACTTTGACTATTGGAAGGTTATTTTTTCGATCCGAATATTTTCACTGCCGATTAGCGGTGTCAAACGGGAGAGCAACTCAGAACAATATCCGACAGTGAAATTTGGAAACTCGAGCAGGTAACCTTTTCCTCGCTCGAAAACGTGGAATGCAAAGCGATCCTGCCCAGGGTATGAAGTCATAATCCCATGAATTCGCCGCAGCCGTAAAACATCGCGTGTCTTGTCTCCAGTCGTGCGAAAAACAATCGTAACCATTTGAACACTACCATCCTCGGCCAACGGTTTCGTTGGAGGAACCAGGTAGCGAGGCAGCTCGCTAGGTGTTGCCAAATCGGGTATCGGTTCCGGTCCCGAATCGCGACGTTCAGGAAGCTGCGGCTGCGGAGATATATTTGGCCCGTTGTGTGGAGATGGCGTCACAGTTTCCGAGTTGTCGTTTGGATCGATAACAGCAGGCATCACTTCCGCCATCATCTCAGCATACACCAATTCCACCAGACTGATTTCTACCATTTCAGAATTACCACCGGCGGGCTCGCTCTCAATATTCCGAATCGAATGAGCTTCGTTTACGTTTGGCGTGGGTGCTAGTGAGGCCGGTTCTTGAGCAGCGATCGCCTGACCAGGCGTCGTTGGCGATCCGCTAAAATCGAACCAATCGTCAGGAAATTCATCTGGCGGTGGAGGGTACTGAGAATACAAGTCGCTGCCTGGTTCAGAGCGATCTCTTAATTGAGGGTTAGCCTGATCCTGCCTGGGGTATTGTTCACGTACTGAAGCATGCTCAACACCAGGCGTTGTGTTTGGCGCTTCCATTTCCGGCTTGGTGGTAGATTTCGAAAAGGTAGGACGGGATTGCATGTCACTTGTTCGTGCTCGCTTCTTCTGCGACAAGCCTTGATCGTCCAGTGTTGTCACTATCCTGAATTCTGTCGTAGCAGTATCCACCAGCACCTTTGGTTCAGCGTTATCATTGTCTACCCTGCCATCCACCAGGATGATGTTGTCAAAAACAATTAATTGAGATACTTTTTCCCAAACTTTCGGGAAAATCACCAGGTCAATCGTCCCTTGCAAATCTTCAATCGTCACAAAACCCATTGGTTTACCCGCTTTACTCTGATGATTTCGGATCCGAGTGATTAAGCCGGCCACTCGCACTCGTTCTTGCGGCTGCGCCTCGGAAAGCTGACCAGAATAATGGGTCACAACTTGTGTTAATAGGTCCATTACAGGGTTCAATGGATGATCAGACACATAAAGGCCTATTAGTTCGCGCTCCCAATTTAATATTTCACGCTGATTAATTTGAACTGCATTTTTAGGCAGGCTAATTTCCTCGATTACCCCTGTATGGGCTCCGAATAAACTCATCTGCCCGGATTCGACAGCACGGAAATGGGAAGCGCTGACCGAGATCAGCCGGTCTAAGGCCTCCAAAAGGGAAGTTCGTTGCCCGAAACGATCCAAGGCGCCTACCTTGATCAGACATTCCATCGATCGTTTACCCACCTGGCGCAAATCAACTCGCCGGGCAAAATCATTTAAATCGAGAAATTGGCTACCCGAACGGCCTCTCAGAATAACATCAACCGGCGCCTGTCCGACATTCTTGACTGCGCCTAATCCAAAGCGAATTACCGCCGCTTCATCGGGTTTGTCTTCGATGGAGAAATCCCAATCGCTGACATTTACATCGGGAGGCTCAACCTGCAATCCCATTCGCCGGCAATCAGCCACATACAGCGCGATCTTCGCGGTATCGTTTTTATTGACAGACAGTACTGCGGTCATATACTCTACCGGGTAATGTAGTTTTAGATATGCCGTTTGGACTGCAATTACACCGTAATCGACTGCGTGGCTCTTATTAAAACCATAGCGAGCAAATTCTTCCCAGTCATCGAATATTTCGCTGGCTGTTTCGGCTGGAATGCCATTTTTTACCGAGCCATCCACAAACTTCTGGCGGTGTTTTTGCAGTTTTTCCTTCAGCTTCTTCGAAATTGCCTTACGCAAGTCATCGGCTTCAGGGGCTGTGTACCCGGCTAAATTCATCACAGCAAACATCAATTGTTCTTGATAGACTGGATAACCATATGTCTCGCCAAATATCGGTTCGAGAGACGGATGTTGGTATACAACAATCTCTTCGCCATGCATCCTGCGAATATAACCCGGGATGAAATCCATCGGTCCTGGGCGGAACAGTGCTACCATGGCAATGACGTTAGCTAATTTCGTAGGCTTCATCTGCGTTAACCAACGCCGCATGCCGGACCCTTCCACCTGGAAGACGCCTGCAGTTTCCCCGCGACCGAGTAGCTCGTAAGTATCAGGGTCGTCCGTTGGAATATTATACAAATTTAGGTTGATACCATGCCTCTGTTGGATTAACGAACATGCCCTGGCCATAATAGTCAAAGTAGCCAATCCTAGGAAATCAACCTTGAGCAAACCTAACGAATCCAAAACTGACATCTCAAACTGGGTAACCATTTTGACCGGGCTTTCGGCTGAACTCCCAGTTGGACGATGCAAGGGAATGTATTCAATTACAGGTTTATCGGTGATGATCACGCCAGCCGCATGCGTGCCGGCATTGCGAACCACCCCTTCCATTCTGCTGGCCGTATCAATCAGGTCGCGCAAATACGGAGTTGTCTGGTATAGCTGCTTGAACTCGGTTATCTCCTCCAAAGCCTGGCTGATGTTTACTGGCTTGCCAGGAATATTGGGGATCAACTTGGCCACTCGATCGACCTCTGTCAGAGGGATATCCATCACCCGGCCAACATCCCGAATAGCCGCGCGCGCGCCTAGTGTGCCAAAGGTGATAATTTGGGCAACCTTATCTTCACCATATTTTCGCGCAGCATATTCGATCATCTCTGCGCGCCGGTCGTCACGGAAATCCAGATCGATATCGGGCATCGATATCCGGCCAGGATTTAAGAAACGCTCGAAGATCAAGCCGTGTTCAATCGGATCGACCAGGGTAATATCCAAGGTGTATGCAACGATCGAGCCAGCCGCGGAACCACGTGCGTTATACCAGATATCATGTTCGCTGGCGTACCGGCACAAATCCCAAACAATCAGGAAATATGTATCGAAGCCCATTTGGTGGATGACACGGAGCTCATACTCCAGCCGTTCGCGAATCTCTGGGTCCTGAGAACGAGATTCGTAGCGCCTGGTGAGTCCATCTTCGCACAACTCGTGCAGAAAAGATTCAACAGTGTACCCAGGCGGCACCTCGAACAAGGGTAAATGGTAGCCCTTGAAGCTCAAATCGAGGTTACAACGATCTGCGATCAGCAAAGTATTGCTCAGGGCATCTGGAACCTCTGCGAACAGCCTTCCCATCTCTTCCGGGCTACGCAGGAAATAAGTGCTATCTGTCATGCGCATCCGATTCGGATCGCTCAGTAAGCAACCGGTCTGGATTGCTAACATGATATCCTGGAGCCTGGCATCTTCCTGATCAATATAATGGACGTCATTCGTGGCCACAAAATGAGAATCATAGCGCCGGCCAAGTGTGATCAGGTTGCGATTGATCTGTTCAAGTTCCTTAATATCATGCTGCTGAAGCTCGAGAAAAAATCGATCAGCGCCAAACACACTGTAATACCAATCCAATTGCCGCCGAGCGCCTTCCAGGTCCCCATTTTGGAGCAAACGCGGCACTTCTGCTGACATACAGCCAGAAGTGCAAATCAATCCTTGCGAATGGGCTTCGAGAAATTCGTGATCGATGCGCGGATAGTAATAAAATCCCTGTAGTTGGGCAGCGCTGGCGATTTGTAACAAGTTTTGATAGCCCTGCTCGTTTTCGGCCAGCAAAAGTAAATGGGTTGACTTTTTATCCAGGGAAGGATCTCGTGAGCTCATTCCTCGCTGGGCAAGATACGCTTCTACCCCGATGATCGGTTTAACCCCAGCTTGAGTAGCAGCATTATAGAAATCGATAATACCAAACATGGTGCCATGATCGGTCAAGGCCACTGCAGGCATTCCCATTTGTTGGACGCGTTCGATTAGCTTCTTTATATTACTGAAGCCATCGAGCAAGGAATATTCAGAATGCACGTGGAGATGAACGAACGACATTTGCTTCCGCCGTTAGAATGACTGATTGGAAGGTTGGCTATCTTGAAAATCATTATAGCATGCGGATAGAACTCCAATGAATATTTTAAATAATATCATTTTCTTTATGCGCATCGCACTTCTGCCCGATTGATTCATAGATTCCTTTAACATGCCTATGCTATAATCGCACCATCGAGGTAAACATATATGTTAAAGAAATTCGTACAGATTTTTGGGGGCGACCCCATGAAACGCGAAATTGAGCGCTATTCCGATTTAGTTGATTCGATCAACGCTTTGGAAGCGCATTATGAAGAATTGACAGACGAACAGCTAAAAGAAAAAACAGTTGTGTTTCGCCGGCGATTAGCTATAGGCGAAACCTTAGAGGATATCTTACCCGAAGCATTTGCCGCAGTTCGTGAAGCGAGCAAGCGCACCCTGGGTTTGCGCCATTACGACGTGCAATTAATTGGTGGATCGGTACTTCATCATAGCAAGATCGCCGAGATGCGCACCGGCGAGGGCAAAACCCTTGTAGCAACTTTACCGATTTATTTGAATACGCTCAACCTCAACACGGAATGGATAGCACAAGCCCAAAAACGTTGGGGAAATGATCCTAAAACCTGGGCCTTTGAGCCGATCGATGGTTTGCCGGTTGGTAGGGGCGTGCATCTCATTACGGTGAATGATTACCTCGCCCGGCGAGATGCACGATGGATGGCGCCGATTTATTTGGCCTTGGGGATGAGTGTGGGTGTACTGCAGATGGCTGCCCGCACCGAAAATGGCAAGAAGGCCTTTTTGGTAGATTTCAGTCATGAATCACCACATGAAGATCTGGATCACTTGCAGCTCGTCCCTCGCCAAGAAGCTTATGCAGCCGAGATCACGTATGGCACAAACAGTGAGTTTGGATTTGATTATCTACGTGACAACATGACAATGCGCCTCGAAGATCGTGTACAGCGCGGCCATTATTTTGCTATTGTTGACGAAGTTGATAACGTGCTCATCGATGAAGCCCGGACGCCTTTGATTATTTCTGGCCCAGCCCAGGATGAAGCCGAATGGTATATCCGCATGTCGCAAATTGTGCGCACGCTGCGCCCTGAAGATTATGAGATCAGCGAAAAAGATCGAACGGTGACGCTTTCTGAGCTAGGCGAGGGTCGAGTCGAAGAAGCGCTCGGCGCTCCTTTGCGCGATCCAGATCGCCCGGAAGATATTCTGCCTGAACAAGCCCGGCAGATGGGCTATTTAGAGCAAGCATTGCGCGCTCAATTCCTTTTCCGACGGAATAAAGATTATCTTGTGCAGGCTGGGAAGGTGGTCATCATTGATGAGTTCACTGGACGGTTGATGCCAGGTAGGCGCTGGTCAGACGGTCTCCACCAAGCAGTTGAAGCGAAAGAAGGCGTCAAGGTTCAAAGTGAATCTGTTACCTATGCCACAATTACAATTCAGAATTACTTCCGGATGTACGACAAATTGGCTGGGATGACAGGCACCGCGGTTACAGAGGCCGAGGAATTCGACAAAATTTATAAGCTGGGCGTTCTAGCAATCCCGACAAACCTGGAATACCAGGCTATGCGAACAGGATCTGGGCTGGAAGAGCTGGATGGCCGCGATGCGCAGGGATACAAGTACCGTTATTATGCCTACAAAGATGATCCGGCTCGGGCTCCCATTTATTGGCGGCGAAAAGATTATCCCGATGTTGTCTATCGAACAGAAGAGGCCAAGCTGCGTTCGATAGCAAAGGAAATTTTGCAAAACCATGTCCTTGGCCGGCCTCTGCTGGTCGGAACCACTTCGGTTGAGCTTTCGGAGCGGGTTTCGAACCGGCTCCGCGCCGAACCCTTACGCCGATTGTGCCAGGTGATGCTCTTGCGTATGTACTGGATGGAGAAGAACAATCGTGAAGAAGATGGCCGGGTAATTGCTGAATTGCAGTTTATGAATCAACCTCTTGAAAAACTGGACATCAATGAATTGCGTAAATATGCACGCGATTTGGATGTATCATTCAATCCAGAAGATGGCAAGAACCTGGAACGTTTATTAACACTGCTCGAGCTGCCCGCTGCCAATCAAGAGCGTTTGATAGCAGACCTCCAAGGCGGCATCCCTCATGAGGTGTTAAACGCTCGAAAACATACAGAAGAAAGCCAGATTATCGCTGGCGCAGGCGCCTTCGGGGCAGTTACGATTGCTACAAATATGGCAGGTCGTGGCGTCGACATCAAGTTAGGCGGCGAGTTGGCCGAGGAGATATACAGCTCAGTACATCGCGTGCTGCACCGCGCTGGCTATGAAAACACCTATACAATGAGCCTGGAAGAGCTCCACGACGCGCTTTCGAAGCTTGATCCGGCTGAGTATGGCATTTATGACGCCGAAATCCAGTTTTTCTTCAAGCACATCGAAGATATGGAGAAGGTGCGTTCTCTAGGTGGTTTACACGTCATCGGGTCTGAACGACATGAAGCGCGCCGGATTGATAACCAGCTACGTGGTCGTTCCGCACGCCAGGGCGACCCTGGATCATCGCGCTTTTATCTTTCTCTGGAGGACGAACTGATGCGCTTGTTCGGAGGCGCTCAGGCGGATGGATTGATGCAGCGCTTGAAAATCGATGATGCAATGCCCTTGGAGGTTGGGCTTGTTGGCCGGCTCGTCGAGCAGTCCCAAACCCGCGTTGAGGGCTCGAATTTTGATATCCGTAAACACCTGCTTGAGTATGATGATGTATTGAACACCCAACGCGCCAAAATATATGCTCAGCGGAATCGGATTTTCACAAAGGATGATCTCAGTGAAGATGTTGCCGAGATGCTTCGCACCGAAGTGAATCGCCGGGTGCCCGAGGCCTTAAAAGATGAAGGTGGTCCTTGGAAACTGATGGCCTGGCTTGATCAGATCCAACCTGCATTCGTTGTCGATGGAGATATTTTCCCTTCCTACGCGCTGCTCCTCCTGGCGGATAGCATCCTGAACAGGCGTCCTGAGCTTAATCCAACTGAAACAATCCAATCCCTGAGCGAAGTTTTGCGAAAATCGATCGAGGCCGAAAGAGATCATCTTTTACAACAAGTAAACATCCTGCTCGATCAAACCCAGGATAAGTTGGATACCCAGCTTAAAGATGGTCAGGAAACTATCGATACCTACTTCGAAGGCTTAGCTCTAGAAGAGGAAGGCGAGACCCCCCGCCGTCCAGTCGATATTATCAACGAATTATCTGCACTGCTCCATTTTCCAATCAAACTATCCCTAGAAGGGCAGCGCGCCCTTCGCGATAACCCAGAAGCTGCGATCCAGGAAATTCAAAACCAGGTGGACGCTAGCCTGGTAAACCAGGCGGTCAACCGGCTGGTGGGATCGATTGAACGCAGATTGGAAGAGCCTTTAGAACTTACCACAGCTCAGCTATCGACCGGTGATTGGAACACCATGGCAGATCAAATCTATGAAGCGGTCGAGACTGCATTCAAGAACCGGATCAAACGCTACATCGGAGATGGGGAGGTTTTCGATGGTCAAATCATGCGTGAGCTTCAAGCCTCAATCGTCCGTTTTCCAAATGGGGTAACCAAAAATCTTTTGCTCTATTTGCTCTTGCAAATTCCGCAAGGCGCAAAAGCTATTTTTGATAAGAAAACCCATCGACGTGTCTGGCAGCGGACGAACCGGATCACTTATATTTATTACGCAGCTCATTTCCTGGAAAATCATTCTTCGGAGGATATTGCCTCAGACGTCCTGGCTCACTTGGAGGATGCACAGGAAGCCATGTACAAGACCTGGGGTCTGGCAGAATGGAATAGGTTGGCGGATACCCAATTTTCTGAGCTAGATGAGAAAACAAAGCGTAGATTTATGCTCTCTATGGGCGAAAGTCGCTTTCAACAAGTCCAGAATTTAAAATTTTCGGTTTTACTCGAAGACGAACGCCCCCAGGTGATCGAATCACTCGGCAGATCGGCTCTAACCGAAATATATCGCCAGCTTTTATTGGGAATTGTCACCGAGCTCTGGGTCGACTACCTGACCGAGATGGAAGGCCTGAGAAGTCTCCATCGGCTTGGAAGCTTATGCCCAACGTGATCCATTGGTGCAATACAAAAATCGAGCCTTTGGGCTTTTTCAGGACTTGCTCAGTAACATGCGCCTGGCTGTAGTCTCACGCATGTTCACCCGCCAACCGCGCGAACAAGCTGCTGCGCCCGGTGTGAATGCCGGTAATGTTCAACCCACACCCGAACAGGCTTTGGCGATGACAGGCGAAGAAATAGACGAAGATTTGGAAGAAACCGAAATTGAAACAGTGGGTTCGGAGCCAGGAATAGGCGCTGGTAATAAACAGCCAATAACCACAGCTGGAACGGGCGCTTCAGACGGGTCTAAGAAAAAACGTCGTAGACGACACTAAAGGGATTATTCAGGATAAATCTGGCAGCGCGGACAGAAATGTGTGCTGCGCTGCCCGATTATCATTTTTTCGATGGGGGTATCACACTCTGGGCAGCACAAACCTGTGCGCTGGTACACGCGAAAGTTGTTCTGAAAATCTCCGCCGCGATATACCCAATCGATGCTTGCCCCGTGGCTGCGGATCCCTTCTTCCAAGACCGAGCGGATACTCACCAGGAGCAGCTCACTCTGATCATGGGTTAACTTGTGTGATAGCGACAGTGGATGCAACCGGGCCATGTGGAGCGCTTCATCTGTGTATATATTTCCTAGCCCAGCTATGAAATGCTGATCCAACAACAACATTTTTAGCTGACGCTGACGGCTGTTCAATCGAGCAAAAAAATCGTCAGGGGTTAATGAAATGTCAAATGGCTCTGGACCAAGGTTCGCCGTGACCTGGTCCACCTCACCAACTAGCCAGGCGCGCCCGAATTTCCGAGCATCATTAAATGCCAAATCCTGCCTGTTATCCAGATGAAAAACAATTCGATCGTGTTTCTGAAAGGGTAGATCACTGCTGCGGACTGCTAAATCCCCGCTCATCCGTAAATGTATCAGCAGCTTATTATCCGATAGAACCAGGATCAGGTATTTACCCCGCCGTTCTACCTCTAGAATTGTTTGTCCAGCAATCCGGGCTTTAAACTCATCTGCAGTTGGGAATGCGATGCTGCGCGTCCACATCACATCGGCTGATTGAATCAACATACCAAGGATGGGTTGCTGGTCAGCTCTGCCAAGCCGTAAATAATTACGAATGGTTTCAACCTCTGGAAGTTCAGGCATTTTCCAAAGTTTTATTCATCAAACATTTCACCAACGCTGCGACCTTCATGCGCCCGGTAAATAACTTCACCTAACAACTCAGCTACAGATAGCACTGTCAGTCGGTCACGAATGACTGCCTTTTTCCGTGCTGGAATCGGGATCGTGTCCGTAGTGACAATCTCGGTAATTGGTAGAGCGGCCAGGCGCTCGACAGCCGGTGAGGAGAGAACAGGATGGACGAAAGCCAAAAAGATCTTTCGGGCTCCTTCCGCTTTTACCAGCTTAACGGCTTGCGCCATCGAGCCGCCAGTATCGACTTCATCATCAATAATAATCACATCGCGATCTTTTACCGAGCCAATTAAGGTCAATGCTTCTGCAGTCGAATCGTGACCGGTCCGGCGTTTCTCGACAAAGGCAATTGGCGCGTTAAGCCGGGCAGCATAGTTGCGTCCCTTCTTCGCAAATCCTAAGTCAGCGGCAACAACCACCGGATTTTCCATTTCGGCATGCTTTAATTTTAGGTACTTAACCAAGATATGAAACGCATAAAGAACATCGCCGGGTATCGAGAAAAAACCCTGCATCTGGCCAGCATGCAAATCCATCGTAATATATCGATCTGCTCCAGCAATTTGAATCATATCGGCAACCAGCCGGGCAGTGATCGGAACACGGGGTTTATCTTTTTTATCAGAACGAGCATATGCCATGTACGGAACCACTGCAGTGACTCGACC
This sequence comes from uncultured Chloroflexia bacterium, assembly GCA_963770655.1. Taxonomy (GTDB): domain Bacteria; phylum Chloroflexota; class Anaerolineae; order Anaerolineales; family UBA4823; genus CAZAGA01. The sequence continues at coordinate 695,305 of CAVYQO010000009.1, forward strand.
GGCAGAATCAAGCCGCAGCGTTTGCAGTAGAATCAGTAGCTCCATCAAGTTGCGATGAACCGGCTGGGATGTGGTTTGAATCACGTAGACATCTTGACCACGCACACTTGCGTGCAGTTGAACAAAGAGATTGCCATTTGGAAACTCAATGATATCTCGCCCGCCCAACTCCTCGCCTAAGTAGCGGGAGATTTTTTGTGCGAGTTGGGGTGAGGCTGTACCAGAAATCAGTTTTATATTTCCATACATCAGAGCCAACCTTGCCAATCAGATTGAATAAGCCTTAAACTTGCACGCCATCAATCAAGGTCTCAACGGCTTGCCAGGGGGAACATTGGCGTTTCATCAAGGCCCCCAATGCGTCTGAATATTGCTCTTCAGAAATACCAGAACGCCAGCGATCTACTAATGTCTCCTGCAAAAGCGCATTTAACTCGGCCTCGAGACGAGCTTGCTCACGCCGCTTCCATTCGCCTGAATTGTGAAGATATTCGTAATGTTGATCGATTATGCTTGTTAATTCTTGAATTCCAACCCCGTCAATCGCCATAGTTTTCTGAATTGGCGGGATCCAGGCAGTAGGTTTTTCGATCTGCGTTGCACCTGGCTGGACTTGTTCGAAGTGTCCATGATGATTGAAAATGTGGGGAACAGGATGGGCAAGTTGAAGCATGCTCAGCAAAGCGCGTTCTGTAGCTTCTGCGCCAGCGTGGTCTATCTTGTTAATGACAAGTATATCGGCGACTTCCAAAATCCCAGCTTTTATAGCCTGGATATCATCGCCAAGTCCTGGGGCTTCGACAACCAGGGTCGTATGCGCCAGGCGAGCGATTTCGACCTCAGCCTGACCCGCCCCGACTGTCTCGATCAAGATCAATTCATATCCAGCCGCGTCCATAACCTGCACCAGCCCTGCGGTAGAACGCGCCAGACCGCCCAATGAGCCGCGGGTTGCCATAGAACGGATAAATACCCCGCTGTCTCCAGCCAGATCACGCATCCGCACCCGATCGCCCAAAATGGCTCCACCTGTAAAAGGACTGGTTGGATCTACGGCGATAATGGCAACTTTTAGTGGACGTGAACGTCCAGATTCTTGTTCAGAAGGTGTCTGGCGGTAATGGCGGGCAACCTGGTTCACCAGCGACGATTTACCGGTGCCCGGAGAACCCGTTACCCCAACCAAATGCGCCCGGCCTGTATAAGGGAATAATTTGTTAAGAATTTCTCGCCCAGCGGTCGTGTCGTTTTCAACCTGGGTAAGACTTCGTGACAAAGCCAGGCGATCGCCGGCTAATAGCGAAACGGCCAAATCCATCTTTTACGATCCATCCAGGTTCTTATCGTTTGCCGCCCTGATGTCTCTAATAATATCATCTGTTAATGTTCCTGGACCATATACACCTGCGACGCCCATTTCCAATAAGCGCGGGGTATCTTCGTCCGGGATAATTCCACCAACATAGACTTGAACCTGAGATTGGCCATTCGCCTTAAGTAATTCCATGATACGCGGCACTAATGCCATGTGAGCGCCAGATAAAATGGATAGCCCGACCGCATCCACATCCTCTTGTAAAGCGCTTTCAGCGATCATCTCCGGCGTCTGACGTAAACCAGTATAGATGACTTCCATGCCAGCGTCTCGTAAGGCACGCGCCACTACCTTAGCACCACGATCATGACCATCGAGGCCTGGCTTGGCAACTAATACACGGATTTTTCGTTCGGTCATAATTCCCTTTTTCGAAGTGCTATTGTCTGGAGATAAAACAAAAACGTCAAATTCAGATGTCGAGAGAAAAATTATACCGCGTTCCAAGGGTGGGGGCTTATGATAAATACATTTTCAATTCGGACAAAAGGTGTAAAATAAAACGCTTGATGTAGCGCTGCACGATTTGACGATACTTGCAATCGGTTTGTATGGATACTCAATAATCACCCAAATGGCGCGCCGGTGTGCATGGTAACATCGTAGGAATATGGATTTAAGAGTAGTAAATCTTGCGAAACCCCCGGGCTAAACTCATTCAGACAATCGTTCATACCTGCGCGTGGGCGCCGTTGGTCTGGTTGATCTGGGCTGTCTCAACCAATAACTTAACCGTTAATCCGATCCAGGCAGCCACTCAATGGACAGGTCGATTTGCATTAATACTTCTATTGGCATCCTTGGCTTGCACGCCTGCAAATACAATCTTTGGCATTCGCCAGGCGATTAAGCACCGCCGAACCATCGGACTTTATGCATTTTTGTACGCCGCCATCCACTTATCGATATTCATCGGACTCGATTACGGATTTGATTGGAATCAGATTATTGAAACGATATTCGAAAAGCGGTTCACTTTCGTAGGGGCAGTAGCTATTCTAATCCTGATGACCTTGGCGATTACCTCTTTTAATTGGTGGAAGAAACGCCTGGCTAAGAATTGGAAGCGTCTGCATCGACTTGTATATATCGCTGCTCTATTGGTCATCCTACACTTTGCCTGGGCTAGAAAAGGCGACATTTTTAGATTTTCCGGAGATATTTATGCCCCACTCCTGGCTGGGTTAATTCTGATGATACTCCTCATCCTCAGGATTCCAACAGTTCGCCATGCTAGCACAAACCTGCACTATCGCCTGCGAGAAAGGAGGCTCGTTCATCGTCAATCACCTTCAGACCGATGAGCGCCTGGATAAAAAAACAGGCACGAACCTTGCAGCTAAAAGACCAGAAGGAGTACAGGCTTGTGAACAAACCAACCACTCGTATCCTCTTGATCATCCTTGTACTAGCCCTGGCTGTCTTAGCTTGCAGCGGTGGCGGTGATGGTAATCGCTCCGGCTCTGATGGCGCATCATCAAACCAGAGCACAATTTTAAGCCCAGATGCTACGGCGACTTTTGGCGCAGGGCAACTCCACATTCAATTGACTGCAATTGCCCAAGATGGGAACAAATGACAGCAAAGATGATGATTAAGGATTTCCTTTTCTTTCGAGCAATTTCTGTTTTTCAGAGAGAGATAGAAATGCCATTTCCAGGCTGCTACGTTGTATCGTCTGGATCTGAGAAAAGGACAATCCAACCTTTGGCGCGGCCACCTCAAATTCATATCGCAGATCGATCCTACTTATCCCAGGGTCATCAGAACACAAAGCCACCAACAAGCCAGCGTCTAAGAATTGTTTGATGGGGTGATTTGGATAATCGGCAACTGTGGAAGTTTGGACGTTACTGGTCAAATTAGCTTCGATCCCAACTGCATGCTCTCCTAAATATTGGATAAGTAAAGCGTCGTCGACTGCGTGAACAGCATGCCCAATCCGCCTCGCCCCTAATTCGTTCAAAGCTTGCCAAATGCTTTCTGCCCCGTCGATTTCTCCAGCATGTACCGTCACGTTCCATCCAACCTCCCGCCCTTTTTTGAAATGCTCGACAAATAATTTTCCTGGCCAATTGGCCTCATCTCCTGCCAGGTCAAGCCCAACGATGTGCTCGTGCTGAGTGAGCAACGCGGTGACCTCCTGCCAGGCGATCTGCGGCCCAAAGGTTCTGCTCAAAATACCGATTAAGTTCACTGGCTGCTCAAAGTCTCGCCGCCCCGCCTCGATCCCATCCACAACTGCCTCGACAACACCTCGGGGGTCTAAATGGTAGGCTTGAGCCATAAAACAGGGACTAAAGCGCAATTCGACGTAGTCCAGGCCCTCATTGCGAGCATCTTGAACGTTTTCGTAGGCAATTCGACGGCAAGCCGCATAATCCACCATCACCGCAGTCAGCCAATAGAAACGTTCTAGAAAAGCCATCACGCCTGGTTGAGGCTCTGAGACCTGAACAAATGGGCGTAATTCTTCGATCCCCCAGGCTGGGAGCATTACATTATGTTGTCGGGCAAGATCCAGTATGGTTTCCAGTCGAACATTACCATCTAAATGACGATGAAGATCAATCAATGGCAGAGTTGGATCGTACATCGTTCCTCCTTTCAAATGGAGTATATTCGATCTCTCACAAAAATACAATCTCAGAACATTCGATCTACAATCATCTGGATGGTATAATCCTCCCCATGACCTCAATTGTTGCCCTCGATATTGAAACGACTGGTCTCGATCCCGAGAAAGATGCTATCATCGAAATTGGCGCAGTCCGATTTACCGGCAAGCGCGTCGATGGAGAATGGTCGAAGTTAATCAATCCCGGCCGGCGCATCCCACCTTTTATCACCCAGCTAACCGGAATCACCGATCAAATGGTACTAAAAGCGCCGCCGATACAGGCTGTGCTTGCCGACCTGGCTGACTTTGCGGGCAACCTGCCTATCTTAGGCCAAAATGTACGCTTCGATCTTGCTTTTTTAAGGAAACAGCGTTTATTCAACCAGAATGAAACCCTGGACACCTATGAGTTGGCTGCGATCCTGCTTCCCACCGCCGGTCGTTACAACCTGGGCGCTCTGACCAAAGAATTGGGAGTGATGCTGCCTGCCACTCACCGGGCCCTGGATGACGCCAAAGCGACCCATCATGTTTACTTGCGCCTGTTAGAGGAAGCAGCAAACATGCCGCTCGGCCTGTTAGCGGAAATCGTCCGCCTCGGTGAAGAATTTGAGTGGGGGGCGAACCTCCCTTTACAAGAAATCTTGCGCGGTCGAAAACGCGAGGTTGTCCCCTCCCAGACTGTCCCGAGCCTGGATCAGACGCCATTATTCCGCTCCAAACGCCAATTTGCAAACCCTCCGCTTCAGGCCGATCAGGAACCGACCCCCCTCAACCCGGTTGAGGTCGCAGCAATCCTGGAACCAGGCGGCCCCTTTTCGCACTATTTTCATGAATTTGAATATCGCGCCCAACAGGTTGAAATGCTGCGCTCAGTTACCCAGGCCCTTTCTGGACACCGCCACCTGTTGGTGGAAGCTGGCACCGGAACCGGTAAGAGTATGGCCTACCTGATCCCTGCTGCTTTGTGGGCGATCCAAAATAACCGGCGGGTGGTAATATCCACGAACACGATCAATTTGCAGGACCAATTGATTAATAAAGATATACCCGACCTATGCAATGCCTTGAAAATTAATTTGCGCACTGTAGTTATGAAAGGCCGGTCGAATTACCTGTGCCCTCGCCGTCTCGAAAATATGCGTCACCGTGGTCCGGAAACCCTCGAGGAGTTGCGTGTGCTTGCGAAGGTTTTAGTCTGGCTGCAGAATACCCACACTGGCGACCGGAGTGAGATTAATTTGAATGGACCAAAAGAGCGTATGGCCTGGGAGCGTCTCTCCGCGGCGGATGAAGCCTGTACTTCGGAGACCTGCATCCAACGTTTCGATGGCGCCTGCCCATTTCATCAAGTTCACCTGGCAGCGCAAAGCGCTCATCTATTGGTGGTCAATCATGCGCTGCTGCTTGCCGATGTAGCCACCGGCAACCGGGTTCTGCCCGAATACGAATATCTCATCATCGATGAAGCCCATCATCTTGAAGATGCCACAACCAATGCCCTGAGCTTTCACATAACGCACCTGGATATCGAAAGGCTGCAGCGCGAACTTGGTGGACCAACTGGCGGCCTCTTGGGATGGACACTCAGCGCAACCCTTGGGGTGCTCACTCCCGAGGATTATGCTGGATTGAACTATCTTGTCCAACGCGCCACCGATCAAGCTGTCCGCTTGGATGTCCTGGCCAGCCGTTTTTTTCAGGGCATCGATGGGTTTTTGTTAGACCAACGCGAAGGTCGAGAGATGGGCATGTATTCCCACCAGGAGCGCATCATCCCAGCCACACGATCCCAACCCGCTTGGGGCGAGGTTGAATTAGCCTGGGATGAAGCCCAAAGCTGCCTGATTCCTTTGTTAGAGTGCTTCGGTAAAATTACCCAGGGGATTTTGGAAATTAACGATGCCCTATCTGAAACGGATAGCGAGCTTTACAGCAGCCTGGTGAATATGTATCGCCGGCTCGACGAGTTCAGTAGAGAGGTTCAGGCCCTGGTTTTCGAACCAGCAGCCGATCGGGTATATTGGGTCGAAGTACAACCGAATGGATACCGAATTTCTCTGCACGCTGCCCCGATCCATATCGGTCCATTGATGGAGCGCTTCATCTGGCGAGAGAAGTCTGCGGTGATCCTTACCTCAGCCACGTTAACTACTGCAGGAGAATTTGATTACTTACGCGGCCGGCTAAACGCAGAGGATGCATACGAATTAGCGCTTGGTTCGCCTTTTGATTATGAAAATGCGGCCTTACTTTATTTGGTTAATGACATCCCCGAACCATCAGACCGGCATGGACATCAACGCGCGCTCGAAACCGGGTTGATCAATCTTTGCAAAGCTACCGGTGGACGGACGCTTGTTCTGTTTACTTCCTACGACCAATTAAAACGCACCTCACAAGCAATTTCGCCAGTACTTGCACGGGACGATATTATTGTTTATGAACAAGGCGATGGCGCCTCAGCCCATTCGCTTTTGGAAACTTTTCGATCTTCCGAACGGGCAGTGTTGCTCGGAACTCGATCTTTTTGGGAAGGCGTTGTCGTCCAGCAGCATTTCTCTTTTGCTCAAGAGTGATTAAAGTTCTTAATCAGACAAACCGGCAGCGCCAGTAGCGGGGCATCAACTTTATATATATAATAGAAACATTTTGACAATAAAAAAAAGAAGATTATGTCATGAAAAATATTATAACTGCACTTATTGTAACCATAGTTGGGTTGTCAAATAATGGACAGGCCGAAAGCATGATGGCGAAAGCCGATAGTCTTTTTTGCCAAGGCTTGTTTTCCGAGGCCGAAGCTCTATACAAAAATATCCCAGAAAATGATTCAAACCGGGCCAAGGCCATGCTGATGCTGGGACGGATAGCACTTTTCCGCAATAGATTTAGCCAGGCTGAAGTACAACTAAAAAAAGCCTTGGCCGACAGCACTACCCATGCGGAGGCCAGCGCCCTACTAGCCGAAACCTATTACCGGCAGGATCGTTTTGCCGAAGCGGCGTCTTTTTTTGTCGAGGCTGGCCAAGGGGCAAAAGCCGACAAACTGCAGGCATTTAAGGATAGGATGCCTTACCTGATTGAAGGCGCCGCCGCTACGACTGAGCTGCCGTTCATTCAAACCGACCCCCTGCCGTTGATTATACTTTCGGTAAATGGCAGAGAAGCGATGTTTTTGATCGATACTGGTGGCTGGGAGCTGGGTATTGACGAAGAACTAGCCCAGGAGTTGGGGATCCAATTCCTCGGGGAACAGACCGCCACATTCGCCGGCGGAAAAACAGCCACCACCCATCAGGGGATACTTGATAGCATCAAGGCCGGATCATTTACCGTTCGCAATGTTCCCATAAACATAAGCCAGGCCCCCAAACGGGCAGCCCAGATGTTTCAACAACCAATTCGGGGGGTAGTGGGTACCTGTTTCCTATACCATTTCAATTTTACCTTGGATTATCCGGGTGGAAAGCTAGTTCTAGCCCGTCGCAACCTAGAAAAAGCCAAGGCAGTGCCTATTAGCGGAGGGCTGCCTTTTTGGATGGCCGGAGACCATATAATGGTGGCTTGGGGGACAGTCAACAGCGGCCAGCCCCAGCTTTTCTTCATCGATACCGGGCTGGCCGGAGGGGGTTTCACGGCTACCGAGGCCACCATTAAAACGGCCGGTATCAAGCTGGGCGAAGCCAAAGAGGGCATGGGAGGCGGAGGAGAAGTACAGGTACGCCCCTTTACGGTGGATCGGCTGACTTTGGGAAATATCGAGGAAAGGGATGTTCGCGGTTTGTTCGGAGCGCTTCCGCCAGGTTTTGAGAGCCGGTTTGGGTTTCTAATAGGGGGGATCATTTCCCATGGGTTTTTCCGGCCATATCGTCTAACTTTTAACTTTGATTCCATGAAAATATTTCTGGAAAAGAAAAAATAATATTAAAAGGTGTAATTTTTTAAATATTATGTAAACAAGCAGTTATTGACCCTTCTTTATTGAAACATTATAGCTTAATTTCAAGTAGTTTGCGTATATTCAATAACATTGCATTATGGAACAACCATGAAAAAGCATGTTTTTTTACTGTTTTTCTTCCTAGTAATATCATCCATGGCCGCTCGGGCCCAAGAGGAAGAAAACAGACCACAAAAAAGCGTCAATATTGCCCAAACGGATATTGAGCCGAAAATCGATGGCATAATTGAGGATCTTTGGCTGTCGGCCGATTCAGCGATCAATTTCATCCAGCATTCTCCCTATGAGAAGTCCGAGCCCACCGAAAGGACGGTGGTTTATTTGATGCAAGACAATGAGAACCTCTATGTGGCCTTTCGGTGCCATTCGGTGAAAAATCCTCCAGTGGCCTGCTTCACCAAGGACGAGGACTATGTGACCATCAAGATAGATCCTTTCGGCAGCCGGACCAGCGGATATTTCTTTCTGGTCTACGGCAGCGGATTATTCTGGGAGGGCCTGATCATGGACGACGGACGCAGTCAGGATCTCACCTGGGAGGGGGTTTGGTACAACGCGGTCAAGATGTATCCCGACAAGATGGAAGTTGAGATGAAGATCCCGTTCAAAACCCTGCGTTACAAAAAGGGCCTTAAGGAATGGGGCGTGCAATTTGCCCGTCATCTGGCAGTCAACCGCGAGGATGATTACTGGACCGAGGTCACGCAAAAGGATGATGATCTAGTGTCCCGCTGGGGAGCAGCCAGGGAGATCAACCCACAGTCATCCGGATATTACTTCGAGCTCTACCCCGAAGGGTTTTTTCGGTATGAGGACTTTCTCGGCCAAACCACAGCCAGAAAGGTTAATGGCAGCTTGACGGCCAAATGGGATCTGACCCCTCAGACCAGCATCAACGCCACGGCCTATCCCGATTTTGCCCAGATAGAATCGGACCCGTCTTCGGTCAACCTTTCCCGGTATCCCACCTATCTGCAGGAACAACGGCCTTTCTTCGTCGGAGGGCGGGAGATATTCCGTTTTTCAGAATTTCAGGGACAGCGGATTTTTTCAGCCGCTTAATATATTTTATTCACGTCGGATTGGGCAAGTCCATTGACGGCGGAGCAGTGCCCATCATCGGAGGATTGAAAGTGACCCACAAGACCGAGGATTGGAATCTTGGCGCTCTGGCGGCATATACCGAGAAATACGATTACTCATATTGGGGGATGCCGCAAACAGAGCCGGAAAGGAAATTCGGCGTTTTAAGGGCGACCAGAAGGGTATTGAACAATTCGGATATCGGGGTCTTGTTCAGCGGAATGTCAGCCAACAGCGATGATTATAATTATGCAGTGGGCATGGATGCCTCCTTGCGCAAAGGACCAAACCAATTGATCATGCAGGGAGCTTACAGCGATGAGTCTGGTAAACGGGGATGGCGGTAAGTACCGGCTTTCGCGGATTTATAGACAAATTCCTGATCATGTCGACATACGAGGCGGTGGATGATTCATTCTCGGTGGAGGGTATCGGCTATGTACCCTGGTCGGGACGGCAGCGGGCATTGTTCATCGGAGGTCCGTTCTGGACATTCAAACAGGGCGCCTTGCGGAATCTGTACATCGCTCCGGGCATTGCCCGGACCAGAGAGCCGGGTTGTCCCCAAATGGTCCACCGTCGGTTATTTTTCGATCAATCCTAATTGGAGAAATAACTGGGGCGCAAATCTTGAGGTGAATTATGGAAGAAATTACGAATTGATATACGATCCTATTTGATTGGCAGGATGATTGTATAAATTATATCAACCGCGATCATAAGTTTTAATTTCTGGGGCCTTTTGATGGGAAATAATGTCAACGGAGGATGCGATTATAACTACAGTTATAATTATGCCAGAAATTACCTGGCCTATCAGGGATCGAATTGGCTGACGCTTCAGCTATTCCATAATTTCTCCGTTGAGCACGACGCTTACCTCATATTCTGTGGATTGAATGGAACCCGGATAAAGAGATTGTGGCCATGACCCCGATCTTCCGGCCACGGATGGATTATCGGATCACCGCCAAAATGACGCTTTCGGTATTCAACGAGATGGTGGGCATCACTCCGGAAAGCAATATTCGACAAGACTCGGCTTTATTCCGATCGGTTTGGGCTTCTATATTCCTGGAACTTCTCGCCCAAAAGCTGGCTGTATGTGGCTTTGAACGATTACAACTCGCTGGATTATACTGCAAATCCCGATGGCGAGATGACCCAGAGATATGCCATCGGAGCCATCAAAGCCAGGTATCTGCTGTACTTTTAAAAACCGACAGGATTTTACAGATCATCTGTTAAACGTAGGGATCAAATAATAAAAAGGGAATTTATGCAACCAGCCACTAAGGCCAGTCGGTGGAGGCGTGAGCTTGCCAGGGATCTAATCAAAACCTACGCTAACCGGCCCGACCTGGAGATGGCCCTATTGGGCGGCTCTCCGGCCCGGGGCCTGTCGGACCAGTATTCGGATATGGATGTCGTTCTATACTGGAAAAAACTGGATGCCAGATGGATCAAATCCCACCCTCTGGAAAAACTGGGCTGCAAGATTATTACCGTGCTGGATATGCCGAAGCACCAGGCAATATTGGAGATCTACACCCTGAAGGGGCTGATCGTAGAGATGGGACACGCTACCACAGCATCTTTGAAAAAAGAGATCACCGAGGTCACCAAGGACTGCAAGGTAGTGCCGCCGACCATCAGTTCCATCGGCGGGTTCCTGGATGCCCGGCCTTTATATGGAAGAGAGAGATATCGTGCCATCAAGGCCGCAATCCCGCCTTACCCCAGGACGCTGGCCAAGAAGGTGATCGAACAGAACCTGGGCTTTTTCTGGAAGGGATGTTTGAAGAACCAGGGCCTAAATCGCGGCGAGATCCTGTTTGTCTACGACGGGATGTCGGCCATGCTGAAGCGGGCCCTGAATATCCTGATGGCTCTCAACGGACTGTATTTCTGGGCCGGGGAGCCCCGGTGGATCGAGTATTGGTCCAAGCGGATGAAATGGTGCCCGCCGGACCTGTGGCCCAGGATCGAGCGGATGTACCGGTGCCCACCGGCTGAAGCGTTGAGCGAAATGGAGCGACTGCTGGCAGAGGTTCTGATTCTGGTAAGTACTCATATGCCGGAAGTGAATATGTCCCGGGCCACGAAATTTGAGGGCCTTCGGGTACAAGCCACACTAAAACGCCCCAGTTTGCTTCTTGTTAAATAAAATGGTAAATAATAGCATAAGGAGGTAAAATGAGAAAAAATCTGTTACCCCTGGCCTGTTTGTTTGCTTTGCTGCTGACTATCCCGGCCAGGGCGGTTGAAACCGACATTCACGCTGTCGTGCGGTCCGGTGATCTGTCAGCAGTAAAAAAAATGGTCACCAAAGACCGGAGCCTGCTCGAAATTCCCAACAACCGCGGCCGGACAGCACTGCATACGGCTTGCTTTGAAGGAAAACTGGAGATCGTAAAGTATCTGATCGGCGCCGGCGCCTCGGTCGGCCAGCGGGATACCAGTTACCAGTTGACACCGCTCCATTTTGCCGCCTGGAATGGCCACATAGAAGTAGCCAAGTTTCTGTTATCCAAAAAAGCCGACCTTAATGCCCGGGAAAGCGACAATGAAACTCCATTGTATTATGCCGCAGCCTTGGGGCGATTGCCCATGATCGAATTCCTGGTCTCCCAAGGAGCCGATGTCAACGATTCCCTGAGCCGGGTGGGAAACAGCACTGTCTCCCTGGCTCTGGACCGGCGGCAGGCGGAGGCGGTCAAGTTGCTGATCGATCTTGGGGCATCGACCAGATGAATCCGCGGAACCAATTTCCCGCCAGTTGGACCCTGATGCACACCGCAGCCTGGGAAGCCGGCAAGGATCTGATTGACTTTTTGGCGGACCACGGCGTACCCGTCGACCAAAAGACCGACGGCGACCGGACCCCGCTCCATAATGCCTGTCTCCAGGGAAACACCGCCGGCGCCCGGGCCCTGATCGCACGAGGGGCCGATGTCAATGCTGTCACCGCCGCCGGCCAGACCCCGTTGTTCATGGCCGTCAACCGCGGGAATCTGGCATTGGCTGCCGAGCTCATCGGGTCCGGGGCGAATACCAGAAGGCTGAACAATGGCGACCAGCGAACGCTGCTCCATTATGCTGTTATCAAGGGATACGGCGATATTGCCGGCCTGTTGATAGAGAAGGGGTCGACGGTCAACGCCAAGGACAAAGATGGCAAGACGGCGCTAGATTATGCCGCCCGATACGGCCAGACTGCCTGCGTAACGCTGCTAAAGACAAAAGGGGCCAAGGGAAGCAAACAGCGGGGGAAAGAGGGGACGATCGCTCCGATGTCCAAAGCGTTGAAAAACGGTCAGGCAGTTGTTTGGTACCTGGGGCACAGCGGCTGGGCGGTGAGAACCAGCAACCATCTGCTGGTGTTCGATTATTTTAAAAGCGACCGTCTATCCGACAGCCCGGGCCTGGCCAACGGGTCCGTCGTCCCGGCCGAGCTGAAAGACACGAAGATCATTGTGTTCACATCTCACAGCCACGCCGATCACTATATGCCGGCCATCTTTGACTGGAGAAAGGATCTGGTCGATATAACCTACGTAATGGGATTCCCTCCCCAAGGCAAGGACGGTTTTGTCCAAGTGGCCTCCCATGAGAGCCGGAACATCGGCGGAGTCGAGATCACCGCCATCGAATCCAATGACAGCGGCCAGGGTTTCCTGGTCACGGTCGACGGGGTAACCATCTGCCATCCGGGCGATCATGCCAACCGTAAGAGGGATTTTTCCGAACCATATAAAGAAGAAATCGATTTTATGGCCGGGCTTGGCCGTCCAATTGATATAATGTTCATGCCGGTGACCGGCTGCAACTTCGGAGATGTGGTGGCTGTGCGCATGGGGGCATTCTACACCATGAAGAAATTGCAGCCCCGGGCGGTATTTCCGATGCATGCCGGGGATGGCGGTGAAGCCTACCGCGAATTCGCAGAAGAGGCCAGAAAAGAAGGCATCACTATTCCCGTCAACTGCCCGGATTTCAGCGGCGACTGGTTCGAGATATTGCCTCTAGCCGGGTCGAAACCGGCACATTAGATTTCTGATATATTGTTCCATAAAGATAAAAGCCCCGCTTTATAGCGGGGCTTTTATCTTGGATATTTTTCTCAGTCGCTCCAGTTCGTTGGGCTTGCATGGTCGGGATTGACCGACCGGAGTATTATCCAATCTCAACGGTCCGAAGGCAACCCTCTTCAGGTGGTCCACGTGGAGGTTGAGGGAGCGAAGCATCATCCGCACCTCGCGTTTCTTCCCCTCTTTAATGGTTATCTCCAGCAGGGTGTTGTTCTTGGGCCGGTCGATGGACAAGATCTTAACCTGGGCCGGATCGTAGGATTCACCCAGGTAATCAACCCCTTTTCTTAGAGGCTCGACATCGCTGTCACGCAGGATCCATCGGACCAGAGCATGATAGGTTCGGGGCACCTCGTTGCGGGGATGGGTGAGGTACTCTATCATGTCGCCGTCGTCGGTCAGCAGCAGCAGTCCTTCGGTGTCCTTATCCAGCCGTCCCACGTATTTAAGTTTCCTCATGTTGCCCGGGAGCAGGTCATAAATGGTTTTCCTTCCCTCGGGATCGCTCTTGGAGCAAAGGCAGCCGGCCGGCTTGTTGAATATAAAATAGCCGGCCCGTTGCGGCAGGCGGAGGATTTTTCCGCCGACGGTAACGATATCGTTGTAGATGTCTATTACGGTGCCCAGCTTATCAACCACTTTGTCGTTGACCCTTACCTGCCCGCGGGATATCATCTCATCGGCTTTGCGGCGGGAGGCCGCGCCGCACATGGAGAGATATTTATTTAACCTGGCCTTTGTTTCGCTCATTGGATAACCACCTTATGATATCCTTTCTTTCCTTTTCGGACCATCATCATCCCGTCCTGGAACAGGTCGCTGGTGACCTTGAGGTCGATGCTCTCCACTTTGGCGGAGTTCACATACAGCCCGCCCTGGGCGATAAGCCGGCGGCCCTCGCTTTTGGTGGGTATTATCTGGCAGGCAAATAAAACGTCGACGATGCCCTGGCCCAAAAGATCCTTGCCGATCGGCGAGGTGGGCACATCCTGCAGATCGGCCCCGCCCTCGAAAAGGGTCTCGGCGGCCTTCTGGGCCTTTTGGGCCTGGTCTTCGCCGTGCATCATCTTGGTCAGTTCGTAGGCCAGTATCTTCTTGGCCTGATTGATCTCCTGATCCTTTAAATTTCCCAGCCGATCAACTTCGGTCATGGGCAAAAAGGTCAGCAGGGCCAGGCATCTTTTGACCTCGCTGTCGGCCACGTTGCGCCAGTACTGGTAGAAATCGTAGGGCGGGGTCTTTTGGGGATCCAGCCAGACGGCGCCCTTTTCGGTCTTGCCCATTTTTTTGCCGTCGCTGGTGGTCAGCAGGGTGAAGGTCATTCCGAAGACCGGCTTGGCCTCTATCTTGCGCACCAGCTCCACCCCGGCGATGATGTTGGACCACTGGTCGTCGCCGCCCAGCTGAAGGGTGCAGTGATGCCTGCGGTACAGCTCCAGGAAATCATAGCCCTGCATCACCATGTAATTGAACTCCATGAAGGTCAGGCCCCGCTCCAATCGTGCCTTGAAACACTCGGCCTGCAGCATGCGGTTGACCGAGAAGTGGGACCCGATCTCCCGTAAAAAATCCACGTAATTCAGGCCCAGCAGCCAATCGGCGTTGTTGGCCATGATGGCCTGGCCGCCGGAGAAGTCTATGAACTTCTCCATCTGCTTCTTGAAGCATTCGGCGTTGCGGGCGATGTCCTCCTTGCCCAGCATTTTCCGCATGTCGCTCTTGCCGGAGGGGTCACCCACCATGGTGGTGCCGCCGCCCAGCAGGGCGATGGGCCGGTGGCCGTGCTGCTGCATGTGGCTCATGGCCATCAATTGCATGAAATGACCCACGGTCAGGCTGTCGGCGGTGGGGTCGAAACCTATGTAAAAGGTGACCTTTTCCTTCTCCAGAAGCTGCGCGGATCTCATCCTCATGGGTCATCTGCTGGATGAAACCGCGCTCTTTTAAGACATCGAATACTGACATAAATTTGAAAATCCTTTGATTTTTGAACGATGTTAAGGATACCACTTTTATTGGTCAAATGCAAATCAAAAAGCCCCGCCGTGGAGGCGGGGCTGACCTCACCCCGCCATCTAGCCGGTAGCCCATATAGGAGAGGGAAGCCGCCCCTAAGGCAAAGAGAGTATGCGTTTATTTTATCAGCACCATTTTTTTGGTGATATTCTTCTCTCCGGCCTGCAGGCGATAGATATAGATGCCGGCCGAGACCTTTTGATCCTTGTCGGATCTTCCGTTCCAGACGGCATTATAGCGGCCCGGAGTTTTATTATCATTCACCAGTGTTTTCACCAACTGGCCGGTGATGTTGTAGATCTTCAGGCTGACCGGGCAGGAGCCGCTGCCGCCGATCTGGTAGCTGATGTTGGTGCCGGAATGTCCGAAGGGGTTGGGGGCGTTCTGGGAAAGGAAAAAGCTTAAGGCTCTGCCGTTAGGCATTCCGCCCACACCGATAACTTCGGCAGAAGTGAATACCGTGGCTATATCTCCTTCAATGGGCGGACGGGGGCCGGAGCAATATATTCGCCAGATATCGCCGGTCTCCGGACGGTTGGGCCAATCCATCTTGCGCAAAGTCATGCCGGCGTTGTTGAAATATAAGGTAATACCGCAGATCTGCATACCGTAGGCATCCCCGCCGGTAGTGGAGGCAATCCAGGCCGAACAGGTGTTGACAGTGGGGTTGAAGCACCAGGAGCTTTGGGTCATGTTGGCTTTGGTGACCCCGGTCTCCAGCGGGACCAAAATATTGTTGGTCAGGTCCCAGACTTCGGCGGTCAGGCCGGTTAAGGTGTCCTTCCACCGGATCTCAAAATCGGAACCGCGCCATTGCCAAGCATTGGAGTTTTCGGTGAATATTGCCGCGTTAAGTTGAACGTTAACGCTGTCAATGGGGTAGGTGGTGGCGCCGCTGGGATTTTCGATTATTTTAAAACTGTCTATAACGGCGTCTTTTTTATCGAAGACAAAATACGGCTGCAGGGCGATTCCCCCGAAAGGAAACTGGGCATAAGCGGAGCCGCGGAATACATAATAGAGAATGGAGTCATGAGTCCCCAGGTGGGAATGATCCCCACCGAATCCAGCAGCACATTGCCGGAGCTGTATAATTTCCCGGTATAGTAGGGATTGCGATTAAGCCCGGAAATCACCTTACGCATGGGGTTCCAGTGGATCTTGAAGCTGTCGTTTTGAACCGCCGAGGGATTCCCCACCGTGGCGTTGTAAAAATAATCGGTGGTCCCGCCGAACCGGATATCGGATCCTCCGTCCACCCGGATGCTGATATTGGGCGGGATATATCCCGGAGCAGCGGCCAGCGGAACCACGGAGCGGGCATTGGCCAGGGGGTCGCTGGACATGGTGGTGGGGCATTTATGGGTGAAATACACGTTGGGCTGATAGTCATATGATACCACGGAATAGTAATAGGTCTGTCCGTTCATCAGGCCGCTGTCAATCAAACAATAAGCCAGGCCCCGGTCGGTGCCGATGGTGTCGTATTTGGGCAGGTAATAAACGGTATCCGGGGTGGTATAAATATTTTTATCTATATCCAAAACTATCTGGTAACCGTCGACCTTGTCATAAAAATAACCAAAGGCCCCGCTGGTGCCGTAATTGACGGTTCCCACCGGGTTTCTTTTTGAGGGATCCGCCAGGTCGGCCAGGCTATTTGCCCGGTAAACCAGGTATCCCTGAAAGTCGTAAGGCTCATACAGGGATTTGTGATTATAGAAAGCATTAACAGTATCACCGCCATCGGCTGGCTGAACAGCGCCCCAGGGCGATCCTGATGTAGATTCGAACTCAGCTTGTCATCAACCTCAAAACTGTCAACCAGCAACTGGCTGGCCGAAGACAGCTTGCTCCAGGAGCCGGGGAAATAGGTGTTCCAGCTTTTAACATCTGGCAGCAAGCCCCAATAGGGATCGGGCGTGGTTTCGACGGCCTTGTTCCAGCTCAGGTAGGCTTTGGCGTCCCCGGGGCTGGCGGTAAAGACAAAGGAGGGGGATGACGGGGGATCGGCCAGGCGAAAGCCGTTGTCATAGATGATCTGGGCCACATCCGAGGCGGTCTTGAGGGTGGTGGTGTCCAGCGCTCCGATGATGCCGATGCAGGTGGTGACTGTCGAATCGGGTTTTAAAACAAACGGCCCGCTGGTCATGAGAAATCGTTTATCGGCCGGTGTCAGGTCGCCCCATTCATCGTATGAATCCCATGATCCAGTCCCAGAAGTTGATTCCCTGCATCATCAGGTAGCGCTCTGCGTCGGTGATGGGATCTTGTCTTAGGGTGAATATTTTAAAGCCGGTCAGCCCCAGCGGATTACCGGGGGCAATGCCATGAGGAAACTGGTTGTCCTGCACCCAGACAGTATCTCCGGTATTATTGATAGGGCTCTCAAAATATCTGAATCCCACCACCCCGGTTACCGGCCAGCCGGGTTCGGGCTCGCTCTGGAACTGGATGGCCAGGCTTGCTCTGGTAATCAAAAATGGTCCGGTCGTTGGCAGTTCCGCCCTCATCGCCAACATCGCAATCGGCACAGGGGCCGATATAAACACTGTCCAGAACTGTTCCGGAAATATTGGTGGCCTTGAAATAGAAGAACACCACGTCATTATTGTCAGCATAATTCCAGGCATAGCTGAACTGCTCCACCAGAACGCCAAGAGTAGAATCGCCCGAAAAGGTAAAGGCGGGATTTTGGTCGCTGTATTTGCAATAGCTGTCCTGCCGGGACCTGACAACCCTGTTCCCGGCGCTGTCCAGCACCGGCCAATCATAAATATCGGTAGGGTCGGTGGAAAGATACACCTTGGCCAGGGGGTCGGTAAGATAGTCCTGATAACTATTATCCATGCTGACCGGGCCGAATTCGTGCTGGCCGCTACTGGGGTTATAACCAACGGCCACGATCTTATTTCCGGCGGTATCCTGGGCCCCCACCCACAGCCCGGCGCCATAGATATAACCCCGGCCAGAACCCGCCGGCCAGAACCCGCCGCTGGCTGTTTGGGGTTTTACAAAATTACCGTAATTAGAAGTATAAATCTCCCAGGCATTGGCAGTGAGTGCCTTTTGAGACATGATTTTTGTTTCGGCGATCTTTTTCCCCGGCTCGGTGGCGGCCAGGGAAAGGCTGACGGTCAAGACCACGGAAATCATTACCGCTGACCAACGTATCATTCTCATGGCGTCCTCCATTAATAATGGCGATATGTTCGTTTATAATGCTATTTGATTGATATTAAGCCTCCGGGTTATATTTGTCAAGAACTATTTTATTATTGTTCAACCAGCCGTGCTGGTTTGACAAATATTCTGATATTCCGTATAATCACTGTATGCCAAATCTACTTTATGCCGATGACAAGGGCCGGATCTTCGATTCCGCCCAACACCAGGCCCTGGGCCTGTCGGGCGGGGACTTTGTTCCCATCCCGGCCAGCGAGATGGTTCCCCTGCCGGAGGGCAGCGAGCTGTTCGTGATAAAAAAGGGGATCGTGGTCGCCCAACTGGAACGGCAGTCCGGTCTACCTGGAAAAGATCGGGAATAAAAGGATCTATCCGGTGGCGGCCTTCATGCCGGCCGGGTACACCCGGACATTGATGCCGGCCTATGTGGAGCGGTCATCCGATCCGCTGCTGCCGCTGTGGTCCTACACCGCGGTGGCCTGGCACAAGGGAAAGATCTGCGGGGCGGCCAAACTGGTGGCCAAGAACCCCAAGGCCGATCCCGAACTGCACAGCCCGGAGCAGGATAAGAGGCTGATCAAGCTGGTCGAACAACGTTTGAAACATGGAGCCGGATAATCGTTTGTTAAGACAATTGGCCCGCTGTGCTTTGGAGTATCACTGCTTTGCCGGGAAAGAACACTTTTTACCGACGGTGGGAACTGCCCCTGCCCACCTCGCCGTCCTGCAACGCCCGGTGCCTGGGCTGCCTGTCCTGGCAGCCGGCCGGAAAGGAGGGCTGCTGCGCCTCGCAGGACCGCCTGGCCTTCGTGCCCAGCCCGCAGGAGATCGCTTCATTAGCCATTCCCCATCTGCAGAATGCGCCTTCGCCCATCGCCAGCTTCGGGCAGGGCTGCGAGGGCGAGCCGCTGCTGCAGTCGGAGACCATCGGGAAGGCCATCAAACTTATCCGGAAGCAGACAGACAAGGGCACCATCAACCTGAACACCAACGGCTACAGCCCGCAGAGGATCAAAGGCCCTGGCCGGGGCCGGGCTGGATTCGGTGCGGATCAGCCTGAACTCCTCTATTAAAAAATGCTACGATGCCTATTACCGGCCGGTCAATTATGAATATTCCGATGTGCTGAAGAGCATCCGGATGGCCAAGGCCGAAGGGCTGTTCGTCAGCATCAACCTGCTGGTATTTCCGGGTTATACCGATAGGGAGCGGGAGGCCGAGGGGCTGCTTGAATTATTTTCCAAGCATAAGGTGGACATGGTGCAGATGAGAAATCTGTCCATCGATCCCTGGTGGTATATCCGAACCATCCCCCGGCCCAAGGGCCGGGCCATCGGGATCGCGGAGTTGATCAAACTGTTCAAGAAGGAACTGCCCAAAACGAAGATAGATTATTTCAATCCCTATTTGGGATAAAGAAAAGAGGCCTGGATAACCAGGCCTCTTTGACCGACCTCTCCCTCACTCCCTCCCCGATGCGGGGAGGGAAGCCGTCAGGCAGGGAGGGGTATTTATTTACACGACGATTTCTTGTGCCGGAACAGCGACAACCCGCCGAAGCCGCTGATGATCGCGATGTAGAATCCGAAATCGTACAGCCAGCCGTTGTTGAAGACCTCATACAGCCGGATATTCTTCTTGAAGATGCTCATGATCAGCGAGATTGGCGCCACCCAGCCGTGCCAGATGCCCCAGAAGAACCCGGCCGGCCTCTGGGCGGTGTTGGCGCCGTCCCCGGGAATGCAGCCGGACAGGGTGGCCAGGCCGATAAAAAGTAGTGTGACGAACAGGGCGTTACGGTGTTTCATTTTCCCCTCCATAAATATGGGTCGTTGTTTATTGTTGTTGGGGCGGTTCGTGAACCGCCCTTACTTTATTCCACTACGAAGGTGATGCGTATCCGGCCGGGTTCGACCAGGTTCCAGGTCCTGATATGTAGGCGGCCGATCTCTGAGGTGTTCTTTACATGCGGGCCGCTGCAGGGCGTGACCACATCCGGGCCGATGCGCACCAGCCGGACATCTTTAGCGCCCTCCGGCAGGCGGTGCAGGGAGCAGTAGCCGGCGGCTTTGTCGGCGGTCATTTGTTCAAAGGTGACCTCGCGGTTCTCAGCGATGATCTCATTTGCCCTATTCTCGACCTGTGAGATTATCTGCTCCAGGGGCAGGTCGCTTTGGACAGAGAAGTCGCAGCGGACCTTGGTGCCCTTGAACCGGGTGTCCAGCAGTTTGCCGTGAAACAGCTGCCCGAAGACTGCGGTCAGAATATGTTCCGCCGAATGCTGGCGGGGGTCGGTGGCCGGCATAATTATTCGCTCCGCTGGGGTACGGACCTAACCCCTGCCCCTTCCCCGTAAGGGAAGGGGTGCGTTCTTCCCCCTCCTCATGGGAGGGGGAGAGGGGGCGGTCAATTCCTTAGCCATTATCACGCTGCGGTAATTGACTACATCCCATTTTCCCCGGACAACGTTTAACGGTCAAGCTTTTGAGAGGTTGAATCAATAAAGGGTTATCTCGATCGAGGAGACATCCAGGACCAGCCGGCCTCCCTTTTGCACCAGGAAGAAGGGGCCGGACAGGGAAATTCCAGTGACCTTTTCAAATTCCCGATTCACTACCTTTCCGTTCGGGATGTCCAGCAGCAGCCATTCGGTCTGCCGGCGGCCCGCTCCGGGCCCGGCATCCATCCGCATGACGGTGGCCCAGTGCAGGCTGGGGGAGATCTCGGCCAGGCCCAGCACATAACCGGGGTCGCTATAGATCGCCAGGTTCTTTTTTTCCGGCAGATCGGCCAGTATCCGGCCCTCGTTCTTGGGGTCCACCCGGATATTCCTAGCCCCGGCATATCTGGGGCGGCTGTCGTCCGCCACATAAATGCTACCGAAGAAGACCTCCGAGATGCAGGCATCGTTCCATTTGGTGCCCCGGTACACTTCGACTATGTCCAGCCGCAGGATCAGGCAGGACGGGTCCGGCGTCAGGCTGTCAATCGGGCGGTTGTCGGCCTGGACCTTGCGCAGCAGATCCTCCAGGTCTTGGTAGGCCACCGGAAAGGGGAAGCTCTGCAGGCCGAAGGTGTCCTTGAGGTCAATATAGAAATCCCCGGGGTATTTCCGGGACCGGAAGCATTGGGCGATCTCGGTGACCCAGCCCGGCGGGCTGACCCCGGCATAGCAGGAAAGCTTGATCCTTTTGGGCCGGTTGTTCTTCAGGTAAAGGTCCCGGCTTTTGCCGTAGCCGGAAAAAAGGTTGAAGGTCCGGCAGTCCGGCGGGATCTCCAGCCACACCGTTTGGCCGGTGCCGTCGCCCGGGTCGCCTTCGGCCCAGGTGGTGGAGAAGTCCCAGTCGACCAGGTTTGCCGTCGAGTACTTTCGGTCGGCCTCGGTCTCCTCCCACCCTTCGCTGGCGCCCAGCTGGGAGCTGGCGTTATGATACTGGCCTTCCGACCCGCTTAAGGCTATCTCCACCCAGTCCTGGGCCAAAGCCGTTGTAACTGTAAGGGCCAGGAGGGCCAGGAACCATCTGATGATCATTCGTCCTCCAACTGAAAGGTTTGGCGTAATTTGGCGACGGTCTCTGCGGCCGCCAGCGATCCCGGCCGGTCTTTCCGGATCGTGGAAATGATCTTCCGGGCCTCATTCTTCTCCAGCCGGCCGTAAAGCTGCTCGATCAGGGCATCCCGGTAGTTCTGGTTTCCCTTCAATCCGGTCAGGTGGCCGATCCGCTCTTTTTTCCCGGCCGGGCAGATGCTGTCCAGCTCGATGCCCCATTGTCTCCAGGCGATGTTTTCGCCCAACTGTTTGATCCGGCTTAAGGGGAATCCGGGGCCGCCTTTTGGGGCGTTGCCGGGCGGATCGGTCGGGGAGGCCAGGCCGGTGGCGGGGTCAATGACAAACCAGGAACGGTATTTTTCGTATAAATCCGTATCCACCCGCTTCCATTTGAGATTCTGCTGCCAGCCGCTGACCGGCTCCAGGTTAAACCGCACCGAATCGCCTTCATAAAAGGCCCGGCAGTTCCAGGCGGCTTTGGCCAGCGGCAGGGGGCCGAAGTCGTAAAGTTTTTTCAAAGTCCCTTCCGGAAGGTCCATCTGATAAAGCGAGACATTCTTGTAAAGGATTTTGGGGCGGCCGCCGTCGGGAAAGGCCGCCAGACCTTTAGCCGGGCGGTGCACCTGGAGGAAGGCGAAGAACAGCACCCGCTGGCCGGCGGCATCGGCCGCGGCCGGGCCGGCGAATTCCAGGGTCAGCTGGGGCTCGCCGTAAAGGCCCAGCAGGGAGAGGGCGGCCAGCAGGAAAATGGAATTCATCTTCGGCTCCTTGTAGGGTCGGTGGCTGGCATGTTGCTTGAGAAAAGATTATTTATTAGGAGCCCAGGGAACCATGAATTATTAACCTGGTAAAAAGAATATTTTCCTGTATTCCTGGTTTCCTTATAATATACCCCGGTTAATAGGTCAGTTCCTTGGCCATTATCACGCTTTTATAATTGACCTCGTCCCATTTTACCCGGTCCACGATGCTGAATCCCCAGCGCTGATAGAGGGCTATCAGATGATCGGCCGTCTCGGCGGTGTCCAGGGCCAGGGTCTTGACGTTGTTGTCCCGGCAATGATCCTCGACGGTCTGATACAATCTTTTGCCCAGGCCGGAGCCCTGCAGGGTTGGGTCCACCGCATACTGGCCGAAGTGGTAAACGCCTTCCTGCCGGTAAAAGAGGGCCTCGGATCCCGGATACGGCCCGTAGACCGAGATGGTGCCGACGATGGCGCCGTTTTTTATGGCCAGGAACGAGGTTCCGTGGGCAAGGCGTTCTTGGGTGGTCTTATCGTCCTGGTGCGAGGCCAGATAGCGCATGCCCTGCGCGGCCATGTTGGCGTAGGCCCGGTGCAGGAGGGCGGTGATCTCCGGGATGGAGTCGGTTGGGCTGGTAGGGGCGGATGAGGATATCCATAATCTTGTCTTTTTGGGACGCTGATATAACGCAGATCGTTTATAAATCAGTTCTATAAAACCGTTGGTCCGTTTTCGGAGGTTCTTGAATTCGTTGAACGAGATAAACCCGAAGACCAGGACGCCCAAAAGGATGAAGATCAGTTTATCATTCTTATACGGGTCGTTCACCGGCAGGTTGAAAGCGGGATTGGTTTTTGAATAGACGATATCTATGTCCGATCCTTCGGGCAGGGCCTCGTAATCGGGAAGGCGGACCTGGGTCATCTTGGGGAGCAGGCCGAAGAGCACTTTTCTTTGGTAATTTTGGTCTCCGGCCTGGAATTCGTAGGCGATGTAATACGACCGGCCGGTGCGGCTGGTGGCGGCCTCTTTGCTGGTCACTCTGGCCGCGGCTTCGACCTTGCCGGAGGCGATCATGCCCTCGGTAAGGAACTTGTCGGCGGCGAGCAGGGCCAGAAAGAGGGCAGCGATGAGAAGAATATAGGCAAAAGCCTGCCTCATGCCCGGCGGCATGGGCTTGGCGGCGGTGTTTATTTGGTTGGTTTGGTTTTCCATTTAGCCTTTCAATTTGTGGTGGTGTCGGGCTGGTATGGGCGGATGAGGATGTTGTGGGGCATCCATAAGTATTATTTCCAGGATTTCTTGGTATTCTGTAATTATCCTTTGTATAAGCCTATAAAAGCTCTGGTGTTTAGCAAGTAATTTGGCGTATGCACGTCTTAATGTCTCAATTGGTCCTACAGAAACAAGAACGGCCTCAATTTTATCACGATTAATTGCCCTAGATTCAACTTTAGCGTATTCTTCTGTTGCTTTTTCGAGCTGATCTTTTGGGAATGAAGAAACGGATACTTTTTTGTTTAAAGATTGCAACATTACTAAGTTGTAATCAGTCCATTCTTGAAATGCCAGAATTTGTAGATAGCTTGCTGCAGCAACCGCAAAACCCTGTAGTTTGCTCTAAACCGGGGCCCAATGCTTTTTCTGCCTAGACGACACATTCAATAGGTTTGTATGGTTGTCATTACTGTTTCATCAGCAAGGGAACGGAAATTTGTTACTAGAAGGGCATTCGTCTGGTTACCACAACAGAATATAATCATCATTACGTGGTTGCCAAACCCTCATGCAAATACTTTACCGAGGCATGTACCTGCTTGAATTTTTAAGAGACTCTTGTTTACATGTTATAGTTCGGTTGTGTAAATTTATCTTCCTCTTCATAACCCGTGTATCGAAACTTATCAACTTTTATTATTCCATAAACGTGAATTTTATAGTACCTTTAGGTTATTTTTATCTTCATCGCTTAAAGGATGGTCAACCTTTGCTTTGCTCAACCAATAATTTTTTAAGTATTCGCAATCGTTTGAGTCTTGCTTGGCTAGAAACCACCATATCTGTCCAGTTGTGTTCTGGGGCATGTTTAAAGTTTTTGCGTAAAGCTAATTATTCCAAATATTTTCTTATGCTTCGGGAACGCTTTGTCAAGTGGATCCAAACAACGTGGTTTTACGTTTGAAATGTAACATAAAGGGTCACTGATTTGTGTAAATATTGTGTGTCTCATCAACCAAATGTTTACTTGTATCACATCGGTCCACCATATTACGTGCCAATAAAACTCGGGGGAGGTGTAATATTGCAACCATGCTTGAAATATCAAACCTCTGTGAGGCCTGTCAAAAGCCCTGGTTGTCCGGGTGATGTCGATAAAGTGATATACACTCCATGTTATTTTGAGAACGAATATCACATTTGGCAGTTTACTTTATCACATCCATCCCCATATACGGCCTTAGCACCTCCGGCACGGTAATGCTCCCATCCGCGTTCTGGTAATTCTCCATCACCGCTATCATGGTCCGGGGCAGGGCCAGGCCCGAGCCGTTCAAGCGTATGCACGAACTCCGGCTTGGCCTTGGGCTCCCGGCGGAACTTGATGTTGGCCCGGCGGGCCTGGAAATCCCCGAAATTGGAGCAGGAGGAGACCTCCAGCCACTCCTTGCAGCCCGGCGGCCCAGACCTCCATGTCGTACTTCTTGGCGGCGGAAAAGCTCAGGTCGCCGGTGCACATCTGCACGACGCGGTAGGGCAGCCCCAGAGCCGGAGATCTCCTCGGCGTCGGCGATCAGCTTGTCCAGTTCCTCGTTCGACGTTCTCCGGCAGGACGAACTTGACCAGCTCCACCTTGTCGAACTGGTGGCCCCGCTTGATGCCCCGGACGTCCTTGCCGGCCGACATCTTCTCCCGCCGGAAGCAGGCGGTGTAGGCCACGTGGTATGACCGGCAAGCTGGCGCCGTCCAGGATCTCCTCGCGGTACATGTTGGTCACCGGCACCTCGGCGGTGGGCATCAGCCAGAAATCCTCCTCGGTGTCCTGGTAGACGTTGTCGGCGAACTTGGGCAGCTGGCCGGTGCCGACCAGGCATTCGCGTTGACCATGTAGGGCGGATAGATCTCGGCGTAGCCGTGCTGTCGGGTGTGGACGTCCAGCATCCAGGTGATCAGCGCACGCTGCAATCTGGCCCCGGCCCCTTTGAGCAGATAGAAGCGGCGTGCCGGAGATCTTGACCCCGCGCTCAAAATCTATGATGTCCAGCTTTTCGCCCAGCTCCCAGTGGGGCTTTAGGGCAAAGTCGAATTTCTTCTCCTGGCCCACCACCCGTTCCACCACGTTGTCCGACTCGTCTCTGGCCCAGCGGGCACCGAGGGGTCGGGCATATTGGGCAGGGACAGGGTGGTCTCGGTCAGTTTCTCTTCGACTATGCGCAGCTCGTCGTCCAGGGCTTTTATCTGGTCGCCCACCTGGCGCATCTCCAAAACCTTTTTATCGGCATCGGGAGACTTTTCCTTCTTTAACTTGGCGATCTCCTCGGAGACGGTGTTGCGTTGGGCTTTTAAGACCTCCACCTCCTGGACGATGGCCCGGCGTTTGGTGTCCAGTTCCAGGAAGGGCCCCAGGTCGGCCTTTTCGCCCTTGTTGGCCAGGCCCTCTTTTACCAGTTCGATGTTCTCGCGGATGAATTTGAGATCCAGCATATATGTTCCTCTTTATTTATTATCTTTGGGACACGGATTAACTTAAACCATGAGATGTTGTATCAAAGGCTTAAAATGTCTGGATGGATTCCCGCCTTCGCGGGAATGACAACTCTGGATTGCTTCATCTGCCAAGCGCAGCAGTCTTCTGCAATGACTCCCTCGCCAGATTTATCTGGAGAGAGCCTGCACGGAGAACGGCAGGTTATTATGCTTTCGAAGTGGGCAGGGGTGAGGTCAATAAATGTCCAGCGACTCAAAATCGAAATCCAGGAACGGCACATCCTGTTCGATCCGCTCTTTCCGGCCCTTCATGAAACCGGCCACCCAGGGATTGGTGATATTGTTGACATCCAGACTGCGGTGGATCACGGCGTAGAGGTCTATCTCCCGGACCTTTAAAAAGTGCGGGATCTCTTTGAGCCATTTGGGATCCAGCTTGTTTTTTTCTGCGTAGCCGGCCAGAAAATGGGTCAGGAATTCTTTTACCGAAGCGGCATCCTTTTCCTTTCCGGCGGTCATGTAGAACAGCACCACGGCGATATCGCAGATGAACCAGGAATGCAGGCTGTCGTCAAAATCGAACAGACAGAGGTTGCCGTCCTTGTCCACCAGCATGTTGCTGCTGTGGGCATCGAAATGGATCAGCCCGAAGGAGTCTTTGTCCCGGGGCAGGCCGCTTACCCGGTCCATGACCTCCCAGTATCTTTTTCGGGCCAGGGATTCGGACTCCGGCAGGTTTTTTACGCATTCGGTGTTGGCGGAGTCCTCCCACCTGGGCCTTTTGGCCAACGGGTCGCCGGGCTTATAGTCCTTGGTCAGGGCGTGCATCTTGCCCAGCAGTCGGCCGTAGGTCTGGTAAAGTTCCGGGCTCCAGCCCACTTCTCCGGCCTGGCGGCCGTCGATCTTATTGAAGGCGGTGGCCAGAAAATGTCCGCCCTGTCCGTCGTCGATTGCTTCCACCAGTTTCCCGTTCTGGGACATCACCGCTCCGGCCACCGTTACCCCGCCTGCGGCCAGGTAGTTTATCCAGTCCACCTCGCCCCGGATCAGCTCTTCACTGCGGCGCAGGCTGTGGCTGAGGCGCAGGATATATTCTTTTGAATCCTTTTTGAACAGATAGATGAAGCTCTCAAAACCGCCCAATTTTTCAATATTTCCTTGGGCCACGCCATAGCGTTTGGCGGCTTGGTTCAAAATATCCTGATTGAATCTTTCCTTGATCCGGCTTTCCATATTTTTTCTTTTAGGGTTTATGTATTATGTCATTCCCGCCCCGCATCAGGTGCGGGATAAACTCCGGCGGAATCAGACGCTAGAGCTTGATTATAGCATAAGCCCAGGATCGGGAGAAAATCATTTTTTCAGCCGGTCGATGGCCCCCACTATCTGCTGGGCCACGAAGATCAGCAGGTCCTTCTCGGTCTCGCTGAAGGAGATCTCCTCGGTGTAGCTCTTGATGACCATGATGCCGACGGTCTTCTCCCCCTTCTTCAGCGGGATGCCCAGCCAGTTGACGAAGGGGGCGTTCATCTCGTCCATCTCGCCGGCCCGCATCTTCTCGGCGATGGTCTCCGAGGTGGCGAACAGCACCTGGCCGCTCTTGATGACGTACTCGAACAGCCCCTTGCCCAGTCTGGCCGGGGGCGGGGTGGCGCTGAACTCGTCACATGATAGGGAAATTCCAGGATCTGGCTGTCCTGGTCGTAGAGCAGGGCCACCAGGAAATTCCGGGCGTAGATCAATCCGCCCACGATATTGTGCATGTCGGAGCACAGGGTGTTTCAGGCTGGGGCGGCGGCGGCCTTGTCCGAGATCTTGTACAGCGCGGTCTGAAGGCCTGGGCCTGTTTCTTGGCGGTCAGCTCCTCGCTGGTGGTGATGATGGCCACCGGCTCCCCGGCGGCATTCTTGACCACGTCCGAGATCAAGTGCACCGGGAAGATAGAGCCGTCCTTGCGGATGTTGAGGCCCTCCCGGCTGAGACGCTTGATCTTTCTGGCCTGCTCCCGGGTCATGGGGTTCCAGAGGCCGTTGGGAGCGAAGATCTTCACCTCCTGGCCGATCAGCTCATCCACCTTATAACCGTGCATCTGGGCCTCGGCCGGGTTGGAATACAGGATATGACCCTCTAGGTCCGAGATGGTCACCCCCAAGGACATGCTGTCGACCAGCTGTTCCAGGGCCCGCAGTTTCTGCCGGGTGCGGCCGTGCTCCAGGTCCTGGACCTCGGATTCGGACAAGTGAATGCGCAGGGCGTGCAGCTCGTTGATGAGCTGTTCCTTTGATTTTTCCTGATCTTCCA
>CAVYQO010000010.1:0-217072 GCA_963770655.1 uncultured Chloroflexia bacterium
TGCAGCTGCGGTTGGTCCCGTGACCCTGAATATGGCCGGCCTGGCCCATCCGGGAACCAGTTTCCTCCCGTTCATGGCCATTTCCACCGCCATATCTTCATCTTTTGCCTACTGCCTGATTATCGGCACGCCGCCGAATGCGATTGTGTATGCCAGCGGTTATCTGACACCAAAGGATTTTCTCCGGGTCGGCGTTCCGCTCTGGTTTATCTCCCAGATCGTGTTGGCGCTGCTGGTCGGTTTGTATTGGTCTTTTATTGGATTCGGTGAGTTGCCTGACTTTTAGTGCACCCGATAAATTTGATGTATACGACAACCCATTGAAGGGAAAAGATAGGGAGGAAAAGATGGATATAAATGTATCCCAGGAAGAAAAGATACGATCCGGTTCTTTCCGTTATCGTGACGGACGGCTGTATTTTACCAGGCAGTTCGAGCGCCGGATTTTTTTCGTCGGCACAGTTATCATGATGGCCTGGGGGCTTCTGGATAAATTCGGGGTTTTATAATATGGAAAAAAGCCGAATGAGACAAATCAGCACTGGTATCCCTTGCACGCCACGGACGGACATTGCTGCAAATGCTAACCGCACCGGGAAAATTTTTCGAGAGCCGCCGTGATCAATTGATTCCGGCGGCCGCCGGGATATTTCTGCTGATTTCAGCAACGCTTGTTTACGGCCCTGTCATTGGCCTTTCAGCGCAGCCAGACACCGTTGGTTACGGGCGCCATCCTGCTGGGCAATGCGCTTGGCATGGTAGTGATCCTGTCTTTTATCAGTTACCTGGTGATGGTACTCAGCATGGGGAAAAAGACAACTTATCGTCAGATTTTCAGCATTTTTGCATATGCATCCGGGACCAGCCTGATGGTGGCCTGGATTCCCCATCTGCTGATAGTATCCGAACCATGGCGCTGGGTTCTCATCGGGATCGGGCTTACGAAGGGATGCGGCTTGAAATGGATGGGAAGCATCTGGATCATTATCGCTACTATAACGGTCATGACGATTCTGTTTCGATCGGTTTTGCCGCTGGTGCAGGCGTGAGAAATGAAAGGTTGATTTATACAATTTCGGGTGTTGCCGAATCTGAAGATACGATATAATCAAAAGGAGAAATCATATGCATAAAAAAATAAAAGTACTCATGGTGGATGATGAGATCAAATTCCGGGAAACGACCCAGAAGATTCTGGACCGCAAAGGGTTTCAATACCATTCTGGCGGCGGATGGAAAAGAGGCGCTGGCGAAATTGAAGGAAAATCCGGATGTCGTCATTCTGGATATCAAAATGCCCGGAATGGATGGACATTCAGCCCTGAAGGAAATCAAAAATCAAAAACCGGACGCTTCCCGTGATCATGCTCACCGGCCACGGCGCGCTTCCATCGGCCGAAGAAGCCTATGTTTCCGGCGCCTTTGACTATCTGGCCAAGCCCTGTGATATCGAACTGCTGGCCAAACGAATTGAAGATGCCAGTCACCATAGGGGTAAGGATCAGAGATGCGAAGGAGAGTACGGTCAAGGACGTCATGGTTCCTTTTGCCGAATACACTACGATTCCGGAAACCGGCAGTGTCCATGAAGCGATTGATAAATTGCGGGCCTCGTTTTTTTCGCGGCTATCCACCAGCCGGCTTATGGAGACCGGGCATCGATCCGTCCTGGTGATGGACTCCCGTGACAATGTGGTCGGGATTTTGACCATCGCCGACCTCATGGAAGCCATTATGCCAAGATATTTGTCGGCGCCCAAACCCTCGATGGCCGATAGTATCGAATTTTCACCCATGTTCTGGACCGGTATGTTTACACGGGAAGTTGAGCAGATCAGCGCAAAAGCAGGTACGTGAGGTCATGTCGCCGGCTCCCACGGCCATTGCAGCCAATGCCAATCTCATGGAGGCGGCTTATATGATGATCAAGAGCAATCTCAGACGTCTGGTGGTGATGGAAGGGGGAAAAGCCATTGGTATTATCCGTGAACAGGATCTGTTTTTTGAAATGGAAAGATTGTTGCGGGGAGAAACCAATTCTTAAACAACAGGCAGGTAAATAATTGGCATGATGGCTGGAACGTGCTGATTGTTCCAGCCTGCCTGAAAAAAGGAAATTCGGCAAGGAACAGAAAAAATGCCACGCCGATCGTAAAAGCACTCCCTCAGGAGTGTTTCAAAAGGCGCTATGAAACGTGTTTTTAAAAATTGGAAAAATATTATGGGCGACCGAGCAGACCCCTGCGCATCGAATGACGATCATGGCCGTCACGTTCATGGTGACAGTGCTTATTGGCTATATCCGGTATCTTACCGGCCCTGAGTATGCGTTATCCCTGCTGTATCTTTTTCCGATTGCCTTTATCTCCTGGACTTCCGGATTAAAGGCCGGTGTGTTTATATCTTTGCCGCGGCATTATCCTGGCTGACCGCTGATCTAAGTATGGCCGCACGTTTCAGCCATTGGTACATTCCTTATGTAAATGAACTGTTCCGTGTGGTTGTTTTTTTACTGATCGCGTTTCTCATTGCCAAATTTAAAGAAACGATTTCCACCCAAACCGCCCTTGCGCGAACCGATCCTTTGACGGGAATTGCCAATCGCCTTGCTTTTGTTGAATCCGCCAACCTGGAGCTCAGTAAGGCCCGCCGTTTTGGATATCCCATATCGATTATTTATTTTGATCTTGATAATTTCAAATCCATTAACGATCGGCATGGACACGCGGAAGGAGACCGACTTCTGAAGAAGGTCGCCAAGACAATCAAGGAAAATATCCGGGTATTTGATATTGCGGCCAGGTTCGGCGGCGATGAATACGGACTCCTGCTCCCGGGAACCGAATCTACCGCCGCGCATGCGGTTGCGAAAAAAATTATTAAGAAATTGACGTATATGATGAAAGAGAACAACTGGGATTCAGGAATCAGCACCGGTCTGGCAACCTATGAAACAATCCCAAATCATATTGAGGAGATGATTCATTACGCGGACAGTCTTATGTATATCGCCAAAAAACAAGGAACCAATATTATCGTTCATCAGACGGTAAATGGTTCCATCACACCCGATCCCTTTTATCAACTGTAAAATAATTTGACAGATCATCCGTTCCATAAAAAATGAACTACCGGTATCTGACAATAATATATTGATAAAACAGAATCTTAAACATCTACTCTTTGTCGTTTTTCCTGGCACGCTCTTTGCGATTTCCCTTAGCAGGAACTTTTTAAAAAGCAAACAACAACGGTAAGCTGTTCAAGGTAAATGCATTTGGAAAATAATGATTTTTTTCAGCCAATTCCCAATACAGTTACCTTGGCATGCTGTTTGAGATAACTTACAATATCATTGTCGGATTATAAAGAGGAGGAGGGAACCATGAGTTTACAGAATAAGACATCGAATTACTTTCCCGGAATGTACCATAAGAACCGATCCATCGGCAAGCAGTCGGTAGAAAACCATTTTCGACAGCTTGATGAAAAATTATTGGCTTCCATGAAAGAGGCCAGCAAATTGGCGCCTCCACCGTCCATATGCATTTCCCGCAAGATTGGAATTGGTGCGGTTGAAGTCGCCGATATGCTTGCCGAAAAGTTGCATTATGTTGTGGTTGACAGGCAGATTATCGAACATATTGCCGGCAATGCCGAACTGAGTAAAAAAACAGTGGAAGTATTTGATGAACGGTATCCTGGTAAAATGAATGAATTGAAAAAATTATTCTTTGGTGAGAAATCTTTTATTAAGAGTGATTACAGTCGCCACTTGACGCAATCGGTATTGGCGCTTTCCGCCTTGCAGCCATCCATCTTTGTGGGCCGCGGAACGCATTTGATTCTGCCGCGCGCTCAAACCCTTGCCGTAAGGCTTACCGGCTCAATTGAAACCAGGGTGAAACGGCTGGAAAAAATCATCAACCAGAATGCCGAGATCCTGCCGCGGTGGAACTTGCAAAACAGGATGCCCGAACAGGCGGCTTTTTTTAAAAATGTTTTTGGAAAAAAAAGATGCGCCGGCAACCGAGTTCGATCTGGTGATCAATCGTGACTATCTGGACGATCCCGAAATAGTATCGGACATAATTGAGTTTGCGTTCCACAAGAAAATCGGAAAGGAGTTTTCCCGTGACAAAAGAAAAACATCATAATTTTGAATGCAAGGCTTTTTCCGCCCGACAGATGGAGGATGTCATCCTGCTCCAGTTTCACGACAAGTTTCTGCTGCGGACCACGGATCTGAGCAATCGGGACCAGATCCTGGACTATCTGGAAGGCATCTCGAAAAATGACAGGATCAAGGTGCTGATTATCTTCGGGTCGCCGGAGAAAACAGGCTGTCAGGAGTATATGGATTTTTATCATCTGGTGATGGAGTCCGATATGGGGATTGATGCAATCCATCGCATGTATAATGTCATCAATCAACTGATCCTGAAAATTGTCCGGCTGGATAAAATCGTTATCCATTGCAACAGCGGAAAGGTGATTTCCTCCTTTCTCAACATCAGTCTGGCTTGTGATTATCGTATCATTGCCGATAACACGGTGTTTCAGAATCCTTGTCTTCAACTGGGTCTGCTGCCGAAAGGCGGAGGCGCATTTTTTCTGCAACGCATCATCGGTTTGAGCAAATCCTATGATGTTCTTCTTGCGGAAAAAGATATATCCGCTCAGGATGCCCTCAAAATGGGTATTGTTGACATGGTCGTGAAAATGGATTCCCTGGAAGAATCTGCTATTCAAAAGGCCCGGCAATTTTCGCGCAAACCCAAGTCAACCCTGACAGGTGTGAAACGATTGCTGAATTATTCGTTGAAGGACCTGGAAGATTATCTGAATATGGAGAATCAGGAATTGACCCGCGCCATGATGACTTCCGAAACATGGAAGCAATACTGGGCATAAGCCGAATCCCGGCCTTTGGAGGTCGGGATTTTCTATCGAATTATAAAAAAGGTTGAAGGACTATGGAAACGCCGATTAATCAGAAAGCCCGCGCTCGAAAAGAAACAGCGATAAGGCTGCAAAATGGGAGCGTCTGGCATCCGATTATATTTCCCGGGCTTGTCAGAAGCTGTTTTGGGAAGAGGTCAGGGATGACAATGGCAGATATGCCGCCGACCATCTGTTTTTCCAGAAAAATCGGTGTCGGATCACTGGCCCTGGCCCGCAAGATGGCCCCAGAATAGGATACCGTGTGATCGATAAGGAGATTGTCGAATTTATTGCGGACAAAGCCCAGATCGATCCAAAACACGTCGAGATTTTTGATGAAAGTCATCCCGGATATGTAAAGACATTTTTGAGTCAATTCGCTGGTGAAAGCTTGTTTCAGCTATACAACTATTCCAAAAATCTGTTTGCGGCCTTTTTCTTTCTGGCGACATCGGCGCCGACCATTTTTGTGGGGCGGGGTGCGCATCTGGTATTGCCCCGTGAAAAGGTTTTTGCGGTGCGATGCATCAGTTCCAGGCAGCACCGTGTGGAAAGATTGTCCCGTATATTGTCGGTTGGATTAAAAGACGCGGAAACAATGGTGGAAAGGGCGGATAGTGAGCAAAGAAGATTTTACAGCAGTGTGTATCAGCGATCCAATGCGCCGGCAAGTGAATTTGATGTAGTTCTTAACTTTGATTATCTAAGCCGCCCGGATCAGATTGCCGACATCCTGCTGCGGATGTATGCTCTAAGATTCGGGAAGGAGGCTATGGTTTAAATCGTGCCAAGCTCGATGGCGTTTAAGACTTCCCGGGCCTCTTCGAAATCCGGTTTGATGTTAAGCGCCAGGCCGAAATACTTCTTCGCCTGTACCGGATCTTTCATATCCAGATAGAGCCGGCCGATGTTGTAATGGATAAACGGCTCGTGGGGATGCACTTTTATTGCTTTCTTGTAGTTTTTCAGCGCTTTTTCCGTGTCTCCTTTTTTGCGGTAAAGAACCCCCAGGCTGTTGTAGACGTTCACGGTGTCCTTGCCGATTTTCAGTATCTCATTCAAAATATCTTCCGCATCCTGAACATTTTCCTTGCTCATATAAATGTCGGCTGCTTTTTGAAGATTCTTCTGGGCTTCATCTTGCTGCCCCAGTTGCTGATAGGCGCGTCCCATGGCCTCATAGGCCTTGGCAAAAAGCCGATCCAGCTTGGTCGCTTTCTGGAAAGCCTCAATCGCTTCGGTGTATTTTTCTTCTGAAGTTTTTAAATAACCGATGTTGTAGTAGTATTCGGCAGTTTCGCCTTTTTCTGTAAGATCTTCCAGTACCGCGATTGCTTCATGGTAATCTTCTTTTTCAAGCAGTTCCATGCCTTTTTGTAATTCGAGTTCCGTTTCAGACGGTTTTTCCTGAATCGAAGCAGCGTCCAGCATATCCAATTTCTGTTTAATATTTTTAACGTCAAATGGGCTGACGAGCAATCCGGTAACGCCGGACTGTCCGGCCTGAATCACTTTTACTTTGGTAAAAGCAGGGTCGGTGAGGAAAAAGGGGGTGTTGAAAAATCGATCATCATCCCGGGCAATTCGCAGCAGTGCAAGCCCCGACATGTCTGGCATATCCCATGCTGCAATAACGCAGTCAAAGGATTTGATACGCATCATGGCCCAGGCATCATTTGCATTTTCCGCCTGATGAATATTTTCATAGGTCAGGTATTTCATCATATCGGTAAGCTCTCGCAAGGCAATGGTGTTGTTGTTGACCAAGAGGAAAGATTTTTTTTTCATATAATGCCCTTCAAGGAGTTAGAGGCGGTCCAGAAACGGATTTTCCGATTCAATTTTATCCGATGTGGATGAATGATCCTTTCCCGGGGCATTGATAGAATTCTCCGCTGGCTTGGCCCCGAGCTGATGAAAAAAATCAAGGGTTGTTTTTTGAGCATATTCTTCGGTATCAGCATCCAACGATACAATGCAAAACTGAAGATTACGGGATGATTTTTCTTTTACCAAGGTATATACGTGATTACTCAATTTATAACATTTCAGCATATTGTTTTCAATATCTTTTAAAGCCAGGTCGTGATGGAATATTTCACCCCAGGTATTTTTGATGATGATATCGAACCGCTCATAGCTATTGCTGCCGCCGGAAGGGGCACACTCCACGGCGACCAGCACCTTGCTCCAGGATGGGTTGTCAACCTCATACTGCGGGCTGGAAGGTTGTTGATCCAGGAAATGAAATGCCTTTTGTATGAATTGT
This sequence comes from uncultured Chloroflexia bacterium, assembly GCA_963770655.1. Classification (GTDB taxonomy): domain Bacteria; phylum Chloroflexota; class Anaerolineae; order Anaerolineales; family UBA4823; genus CAZAGA01. The sequence continues at coordinate 7,214 of CAVYQO010000010.1, forward strand.
AAGGCTTGACTGCTTGATATGTGACTACTCGCGGTATCCAGCGTGATGGAATGCTGCGGGTTCAGGTGAAGTTTGTTTACATCCAGCCATCCTGTGAGGCCGGCTAAACCGGAACTGCTATATAGGGTTTGCGGGAATATTTTTTTTTTCACGGCTTGCGGCTCACAAACGCTCCAGCGGCCGTGATCCGACATTTCATGACGGAATATCAGGTTGAGCATACCGGCCGCTGCTTGGGCCTTGATATATGCCGAACATCTTGGGATTTTATTCGGCCTGGTTTTGAAAACAGCGGATATCCGGTTTTGAATGGAACGGAGTTCGGCGCTTTTCGCTTTTGGAGCGGCTGTCCCCGCAAGCTGAGTTTCTTTGTACAAGGTTGATATCCGGCTGATAATGCGGATTTCATAATCGCAGCTTGTCCGGTTCCGGCCAATGGGCATAATTTTGCAGATGGGCAATCTTCTCATCATCCCAGGCCCATTCTTTCAGGTAGCGTTGCAGCAGTTCATGTTTGGGGGAGCCGGCATCGATGGTTCTCACAAGGGGATATCCGTGTATGCGCAGAAACAGGCATTCCCGCAGCATTTCCAGACGGCGGAAGTCTTTTTTCTTTGCATAGAATGATAATGTTTTATTGAAAATGGTCGAATACGGATCGACCATATAACTGTCCAGCCTTTTTTGCGGGAATTTTTTTTTAATTTCATCACAGGGAAGCATCGTATTTGCAGGGGAAAAATAATAGTGGAGGATGAGGGATGCCTTAATATATGATTTTACCGGGTCATGACGGGCTTTATAGACCTGCCAGAGAAGTGCGCCGCGGGCATTCGTTTTTATCGATGGCATCCGGGATAACCCAGATCGATGTATTGTTTATCCCGTATCCGGTTCTGCTGCGGTTTCAATTGTCATCAATCCATGCATGATACTGTTTTTTATCCAGTCCAACCGGAAGTACCGTCCAATAGGGTATCAGCCCGGCAATCATGAGAAAGGTTCTGTAAAATTCCTCTTTCAGGATGGTTTGCTGGATGGTTCCCGAACTTTCCTCATCCACCTGCCGGAAAGCATTTTGTTTTACCTGGCTGGTGGTGAGAATAAAAAAACTGATTTTCTGGTTATAGGTTTTGTGCGCCCAAGCCTCCAGCAGATTCAGCTTGCGCTTGAGCGAATCCATGCCGGGCGTCTGATTGATTTCATCATCCATCAGATACCCAGTAGTCCAGATCGGAATGGTCCCCCTGGGCGAGGGTGCCGGAACTTCCCATCAGGTATAGCCCGTGAATATGGTATTTTTTGGCCAGGCACGGAATCAATTCTTTTTCATTGTATGCAAAATGTCTGGAGCGCCAGTTTCCAGAAACCGGAGTCTTGAAAACCATAAATGCCGTAACGGCAACGCGGGATCACTCACATAACCGGGGAACTTGGGAGAATTTACATGCAGCAGGAAGGGCAGGGTGTGAAACAGCTCAAACTTTTCTGCCGAAAGATACCGGATCAGTTCACGCAGGTGCGCAATGTTATACGATATAAAATACGCCCTGTTTTGTTGAATCGCACTGGCAATGGATTGTTTGTCCGGCAGGTTGACCATTATTTTCCGATGCGGATTTTTTTACGGCCCTGATTATTGGCCGGCAATGCGGTCTCTCAGAACGGAAGAACATTTGAATGTAACGATTTTCCGTGCCGGCAATATCAGATCTTCTCCGGTGGCAGGATTGCGGCCTTTTCGTTCCATTTTTTGTTTGACGGAGAATTTTCCAAACCCGCTGATCAGAATATCATCACCCTCTGATAGATTTTTTTTCATGAGTTCCAATAGCTCTTCAACCAGATCCACACTCTTTTTCATCGGGAATCCGAGTTGCTCCTGAATGGTTTCGGCAATCTTCGCTTTTGTAAGAGTCATGGCATGAATACTCCTGTCGTTTTTTTGGGAATGAACCTGTATTTTGACGTGAATGACCTATACTATTCTGGAATTTTTTTTTTGTCAAGAAATTATAGGGGTTACATTGAAATATTTGTAAAAAGCCGGATGCGCCTATCCCGGGTGAACCAGGGCATGCAGACAATTGCTCAACCGGACAAATTCCGGCACCGTCAAGGTTTCAGCGCGTCGGTTCGGATCGATGCCGGCATGATCCAGGCCGGTAAAGATCGTTTCCGTGTCTATCTTGAGTTCACTTGCGGACAAGGCATTTTTTAGATTTTTCCGTCGTTTTCCAAAGCCCGCCTTGATTACCTGAAACAGAAAGGCTTCATCGACCGCCGGGAATTGAATTTCTTTTTTGAATATAACCTCAATGACCTCTGAGTCGATTTTCGGTTTTGGCGTAAACAGATGGGCTTTGATTTGGGCGATCGATCGGATATCCGCCAGATATTGAATCATCACCGATAATCTGCCGTAGTCTTTGCATGACGCATGCGATACGATCCGCTGGGCAAGCTCTTTTTGAAACATCAAAATGGCCCGCCGCACCACTGATCTGGCCGACATGAGCTGGATCAGAATCTGTGAGGAGATATTGTAGGGAAGGTTGCCGATGACAACAAATTTACAGTTTTCTTTTTCGGCCAGGGCCGTCAAATCAACCGACAGGATGCTTTTGTGCAGAATCGTGACGTTGTTTATCTCTTTGGCGGCGAGCTCACTTTCCAATACCGGAATGACCCGGTGGTCTGTTTCAACCGCAAACAGCCGCCCGGCGGTTTGGGCGGCCGGAATGGTCAGGGCGCCAAAACCGGGGCCGATTTCCAGCACCGTATCATCGCCTGTAATTCGGGAACGCTCAATGATCATGTTGGCCGTGGACGGGTCGGAGAGGAAATTTTGTCCAAGCTGCTTTTTGAATTTGATATCATGTTGTTTGGCCAGATGATTGGGGGATGTCATATCGGGTTATTCTTCTTTTGTCTTGTATTTCAAAATATTCAGGGCAATCGGTCACATTTGTTGGCAGGACTATATATGAAACCGTCACCGAAAGTCAATTTTTCAAAAGCCGCAAAACCGTATATTCATATCTTGAATGAAGAACCGATATGCAACAGATACCAGTTGGGGATACATCGTAACGCCGGGATTCGGAACTTGACTTTTATACAGAGATTCAGTAGGGATTGGATACTTGCATGAATCCATTTTACCATTCCCCGCTTGCACACCCCGTATCCTTGATTGGTAGGAGGCCCTGTTGACATTGCAGGTTGCGTGATGTGAAATCAAGGGCAATGGTTTGCCATTGACGATGATTATTTTTGAAAAAAGGAGTATCACGATCCCGTATGAAAAATGATTCGATAAACGAAAAAACGGTATTCCAGAATCGGTGATGTGATCGGCGGCTTTGTTGTGGAGAAGACGGCTGATCTGGATGAGATCAATGCCGTCTATTATAAGTTGCGGCACCAGGCAACCGGCGCAAAGCACATTCACATTGCCAATGAGGACCGGGAAAACACCTTTGCCGTGGCCTTTAAAACCGTCCCGAAAGATTCAACGGGCGTCGCGCACATCCTGGAGCATACGGTACTGTGTGGTTCGAAAAAGTTTCCGGTGCGCGACCCATTTTTTTCTATGATCAAAAGAAGCCTGAACACATTCATGAATGCGTTTACGGCATCGGACTGGACCATGTATCCGTTTACAACCCAGAATCAAAAAGATTATTACAACCTGATGGATGTGTATCTGGATGCGGCGTTTTTCCCGAATATCGAGGAACTCAGTTTCATGCAGGAAGGGCATCGCATGGAACTGGATGAACAATCCCGGTTGGTGTACAAGGGGGTTGTTTACAATGAAATGAAAGGCGCCATGTCTTCCCAGGATCAGGTGATGGTGCGGTCCATGCTAAATGCCCTGTACCCGGACACAACCTACCGGTTTAACTCCGGCGGTGATCCGGTGGTGATTCCGGAGCTGACCCACGAACAGCTCAAGGCTTTTCACAAACGGCACTACCATCCGAGCAACGCCTTTTTCTATACCTATGGAAATCTTCCGCTGGCGGACCATCTCCGGTTTATTGAAGAGAAAATTCTCAATCACTTTGAAGCCATCGACCCGCAAACCGATGTACCGTCCCAAGCCCGATGGGACAAACCCGTCCAGGTATCGTATTCCTATCCGCTGGATGCAGGTGAGAATCATTCCCAGAAATGCCAGGTGGCAGTGGCCTGGCTGACCGCTGATATCAAAGACTCGTTCGAGGTGCTGTCCCTTTTGCTTCTGGAACAGATTCTGCTCGGGAATTCGGCATCACCCCTGCGCAAGGCGTTAATCGAGTCCGGGATTGGAACCGCCTTGAGCGATGGAACCGGCTATGATGCCGACAATCGGGATACGCTTTTCTCCTGTGGCCTGAAGGGTGTTTCAGCGTCCAGCGCCGAGCAGATTGAAGATTTGATATTCAAGGTGTTAAACGATCTGGCCACGAACGGCGTGCCCCGGCCCATGATTGAATCGGCGATCCATCAAATCGAATTTCACCGGAAAGAAGTGACCAATTCACCGTATCCATACGGTATCAAACTGCTGTTGGCCATATCCGGGGGCTGGTTTCACGGAGGTGATCCAGAAAAAATATTGCTGTTTGATGCGGATTTACAACAAATTTGGAAAAAGCTCGACCAGGAGCCTTTCTTTGAAAACAAGATCCGGCAATATTTTTTGCAGAACAACCATCGTACCCGCTTGCTGCTCAAGCCTGACGGCCAGATGGCGGAAGAGGAAAAGAAACGCGTCCTGAAAGAGCTTGCAGCCATTCGGGCAAAACTCAATGAACAGGATATTCAGGTTATCCGGCAGTATACGGAAAAACTGGTCCAGTTGCAGGATACGGAGGAAGACCTGTCCTGTCTGCCGACCCTGTTACGGGAGGATATCCCCCCTGATGTGGCCATTGTCAAAGAGTCGGAGGCCTATACCGGCAAGCTGCCGCAATGTTATGAACAGCCTACTTCCGGTATTTTCTATTTCTCTGCGGCGGCCGGAGCCGGGGCGATCGAGAAAGAACTGGTCCCCTTGCTACCTTTCTTCTGTTCTTCTTTTTCCCGCGTGGGAACCACCGAACATGATTATACGGAAATGGCGCAGCTGATCGATTTATATACCGGCGGGGTTGGCTTGTCACCGCAGGCACGTACGAGTTTCGGTGCAGGCGGCGAGAGCCTTCCGTTTGTTTCCTTTGGCGGCAAATGCCTGGTTCGCAATCTTGCAAAGATGTTTTCCATTATTGCAGAGCTTTTCGGCAAGGTCGATTTTTTTAATTTGAACCGGCTCAAAAACCTGTTGCTGGAGTATCAGGCCGGCATGGAGTCCATGATCGTCAATAACGGGCACCGGCTTGCCATATCCCTGGCCTCCCGCAATTTTACACCGTCGGCGGCGCTCGGGGAAATGTGGAACGGGGTGCATCAGTTAAAGACCGTCCAAAGCATTACCAGTCAGTTTACCAATACACAGCAGACCGATGCCGCGCTTGAAAAGCTGGCGCAAGATCTCACCCGCATCGGGAAGTCTTTGTTTCAGTCTGCCAATCTAAAGACCGCGATCGTGGGCGACGAGCATATGCTGGCGTCAGCCGTCGGTATGGTTCCGTCCGTGTATGACGGCCATTTCCAGCGGTGGCGGCGACTGTTTTAAAATGCCTCGCAATCCAGATGGAATCTAACCTTCCCAGGGAAGGCTGGAGTACATCTTCGGCAGTATCTTTTGTTGCCGGAATGTTCAAAGCCGTCAGAATGAATCATCCGGATGCACCGGTTCTTTCCGTGATATCCAAATTGATGCGTTCCCTGTATCTGCATCGGGAGATTCGGGAAAAAGGAGGGGCTTACGGCGGGTTTGCCGTTTACAATTCCGAAGACGGTCTGTTCGGCTATGCCTCGTATCGTGACCCTCATATTATCGCAACCCTGAATGCTTTCAAAGGCGCGGCGGAATTTATTCAATCCGGCAAGTTTACGGAAGATGATGTCAAAGAAGCGATTTTTCAGGTATGTTCCGAAATCGACAAACCGGATACTCCTGGTGTTGCCGGACGAAAGGCATTTTTCCGGAAAATCATTTCCCTTTCCGATGAAACCCGCATAGCCTTCAAGAAAAATCTTCTGCAGGCCGATCGTCAGAAAGTCATGAATGCGGCTGAAAAGTATTTCCGCTACAATGAGGACCAGCAGGCGATCACGGTCATTTCCGGTGAGGATAAAATCACGGAAGCCAATCAAAAACTGGGTGAAAAAAAGCTTTCTCTGCATAAGATATAACAAGTTTGGACAGCCCCCGGAGGATTCTTCTTTGAGGCGCCGAAGTACGGATGATTCCCCCCTAAAGTTGTGCCATATACCATTCCCCTTGAGGGGGTAGGGGGATGTTTTGGGGCTGCCATAATAAATCGAATGGCATTTGGTCTGTCGTGAAATACCTCCTTGAAAGCCGGTTTAATGGAACAAAATAGGAAACCTATACCGCAAACCGAGGGGCTTACCCACAACAATGTAAATGCCATTGTTATTGATACAACCGGCTGCAAATGGTTTGGAACCGATAACGGTGTCAGCCGCTATATCGGCAACAACAGAAATACCTTTCGGACAAATGACGGACTTTCCGCTGATCTTTTTGATGCTATTGCCATTGATAATGCCGGGAGTACCCGGTTCGGCTGCTATGGCGGTAGTTCAAAGGGCGGCTGTTTTCTCGGATGCCTGAATGTAGATTAGGATCTTAAAAGCGCCCCTTCCATCAAGAATGTCAGGATTCTTTTTTTCCCGACAATATCCGAATTAATTCCTGCGCCTTTGCGGTTGAAATATTCCCTTCGGATTCTGCAATGCGAACCGTATATTCTCCCAATGTTTGATATAAATTGAGCAGATCCGGAGCCATACGGAGGATTTCATCCACATGGGTTTGGACGGTTTCCGTATCTCCCCGGACAATGGGGCCGGTCAGGGCTTTGGCCGGACCTTTTTTTTCAATGTTGGATAAGGTGCCCCGGATCAAGGGTCCCAAAACCTGAAACGCATCTTCCAATGGGATGCCGGCCAGCTGCAGCAGCTTGAATGCCAGGTCCTGAATGGTAACCAGATAATTGGAGGCCACGACTGCTGCCGCATGATAGGCGGTTTTGGCATCGGTTTTGATGGTCAGGCAGGTTGCGGACAGATCCGTGGCAATCCGGCTGGCAATGGCTACCGCATCCGGTTCGCCTTCAATGGCAGCAATAATGTTGTTGAACGGATTGCCTACAATCCGGGTTGAGGCAAAACTCTGCAAGGGGTGGAGTGAACCGATGGATACCGCATGTTTTTTTAATACCGCAAGGATTGTGGATGGCTGTGATCCGCTGCAATGCAATACAACGGCATTTTTCTTGACCCCTTGCTTCTCAGCCAGAAGGGTGGCGGCATTTTGGATCTGCCCATCCGGTGTGGTGATAAAAACCACGTCGGCCGATTTGGTTATTTCCCATGGTTTGTCGCTGTAAATGTTCGTGTCCAGCTGGTCTGCCGCAGAGCGGGCGGATTCAATGCTTTTGCTGGCAAGCCCCGTCAGCTGATATCCGGAAAGTTTCATCTGTTTGGCCAGCGCACATCCCACCTTGCCACATCCGACGATTGCAAATGACGCTTTCATGAAAATGCTCCTTCCGGTTGCTTATTACCATCATGTTTATCGGTTAATCGCGTGCTGTGTATTCTATTCGGATACTTTTTCAGGTTTTTTTACAATCATTTATCATATTATTTCAGCATCCAAAAGGAAAACATTCATGTTGACTTACCATAAGTCCTGGCGGCTTTCTATGAAAAAGTTTTAGGACAGCCGGCAGGGATGACAGATGAAGAATATGGCTTCTATGGCTGGCAAGCGGGCGCAGCCTACCTGTCCATCCTGGATCATTCCGAGATGGTGGGCGGCGCCAAAGATCCTGGACGGGTCATGTTTAATTTTGAAACGCGCCAGGTCAAGGAGGAATTTGAGCGCATCAAAACCTTCGGAGGCACGGTCATCAAGGAGCCTTACGAAATGGAAGGCGGATGGATTGCCACCCTGGCCGACCCGGATGGAAATTATTTTCAACTGGTAAGCCCCATGGAATAAAGGAGTCGTGGGCTATGCAAAAATTACATTTCTCAATTTTAATCAACGCGCCAAAGGAAAAAGTGTGGCACGCAATGCTGGATGACAAGCCCTATCGCGAATGGACAGCTGCCTTTTACCCAGGCTCATATTACAAAGGCGACTGGAGCAAGGGATCAAAGATACTTTTTCTTGGGCCAAATCCCGAAACCGGCGAGGAGGGAGGCATGGTAAGCCGGATCGCGGAACACAAACGGTATGAGTTTATTTCTATCGAACACGTTGGTATCGTTTACAATGGTGTTGAGGATACCACAAGCGATGAAGCGCGAAAATGGGCGCCAGCTTATGAAAACTATTCTTTCCAGGAAAAAGACGGGGCAACCGAAGTTCTGGTAGATTTGGATGTTGATGAAAAGGAAACAGAAACGTTCAACAAGATGTGGCCAGAGGCGTTGCAAAAGTTAAAGGAAATCGCGGAAAAAAATGAAACCAATCACCGTAGAAAGCACAATCAACGCACCCATAGAAAAAGTCTGGGAATATTGGAATGAGCCCGAGCACATTACCGGCTGGGCTTTTGCCTCGGATGACTGGGAAGCACCGGCTGCCGAAAATGATTTACGTGTTGGTGGAAAGTTCAAAACCACGATGGCAGCCAAAGATAAAAGCGCGAGCTTCGACTTCACGGGACTTTATACGTGCTGTAAAAGAGTACCGGCTAATTGAATATGATTTAGACGATGGACGGCATGTGAGGGTGGAATTTACTAAAGTGCCAGGAGGCGTGAAGGTTGTAGAAACCTTTGATCCGGAAAATGAAAATCCAGAAGAGATGCAGCGCTCTGGCTGGCAAGCGATCCTGGACAATTTCAAAAAGTATGTCGAGAGCAACAAATAAATTTTAATCAAAGATAATCGTTTCCTTTATCCTCTCCACCCGGCGCTACCGCTGCCGCCTCCACCCACATCTGCTCCCCATCCGTGGTCACTTCGATCCAGCCATTCTGATCCGTGCGCAGCAGGAAATACCCCTCAATTGCCTCCATCGTCTCGCTATCCGGCACTCATCGACCGGAAACGCCCCACCTGGGCAGCGAAAACAACCAGGCCAGACATCAGAGCGGCTCACAGCACCGGTGGACATACCCCTACCAACAAGCTGTACTCCGCTATCGCCGCCATCGCCCCCATCACTTCGCTCAGCTTCAAGGGCGCCCTGAATCCGAGCGACCTGGCTTTCAAACTAGGGCTGTCCAAAAAGTAATGGACAGCCCTCAACAACAAAAACTACTTATCCCGAACTCACGTTAATTATTGAAATGATGGTTCATTTGGAGCAGAATTGAGCTTCGGGCTTCATCAAGTATATAATCATCCATTGGTTTATCCAAATAATCAACAATCAGATTTGTGCCAGAAATATTTGAAAATAGAAACAGACTTATGAAGGAACTTCGCAGTGAAATCGAAATTCATGCGTCAGCAGAACTTGTATGGCAATTCCTCACCGACTTTGCCAATTTTCCACAATGGAATCCCTTTATCCACCAGGCCAGTGGAAACATAAAGATCGGGGAAAGACTTAAAGTCTACATCCAGCCATCTGGCGCAAGGGGTATGACCTTCAGACCGATCATCCTCAAGGCCGAGCCGAACCAAGAATTACGGTGGCTTGGCAGCCTCCTGATACCCGGGTTGTTTGATGGTGAGCATATTTTTACGATCGAACAACTCGAAAGCAATCGAGTTCGTTTCGTTCAGCGTGAGATCTTCACGGGTTTGCTTGTCCCGCTTTTAGGTCGAGGATTGGATACTGACACGCGGCGTGGTTTTGAAGAAATGAACTATGCGCTAAAAGCAAGAGCAGAACAAGCTGCCTAACAGACGCGTATGCTGCCCCATTTCATGAATCCAGTGTAGACTCTTTCAGCACACTGGCCGCGCCAGGTCAATGTGAGTCATTGCAGCCAAAGTGTGCTGCCCAACCCGTTATTGGAGGCTATCTCATTCCGCTGCTCTCTCGGACGGCTGAACGCGGCAATTTGTCTGCCTCCATAATCTGTTTTGGCGTCAAACTCATGGCTCATCAGGTTCCAACACAATGTCAAAAATAGCCTGGGTCTTCCCTTCGGTATGATAAGCGTTGGAGGCAATGGTCCGATAACCTGGCGCCGAGATAAGCATGTGGATATGATCCGTTGGATTACACTCAAAACGGTAAACACCAGAACTATCGGTAAAGACACTGGATCGAAATTCGTCAGGATGTCCTCCACCCGGATCTTCTGGCCAAAGCTCTAATTTGGCGTCAGGTATAGGAGCACAATCCACACTCGATCTGACGACGCCGGTTAAGATGTGACCTTGCCCGACTACGGAACGAACCGGTGCATTCGGTTTATACGAAGGACTCAACTCATCGCCAAAAGTGGGAATACATCGTGGCCTTGCGACTGAAGTTCGTGCTGCTGGCACAGATCTGGTTGGCGTGGCGGTGTTCCCCAGCACACTAGGCCAAGTGGCAGAGTTGCAGGCAATCAGCAGAAGCGTCATTAAGACCAATGTCAAGTTGCACGCTGGATATTTCATAGGCAACTCCCTACCGCTCCGCTTCTACCCACATCTGCTCACCATCCGTCGTCACCTCGATCCAGCCATTCTCATCCGTGCGCAGCAGCGGGTAACCTTGCACGGCCTCAAGCGTTTCGCTATCGGGCAGGTTGCGCCGGTTGCCAGCCGCGGCGCTGAGCAGGGCCAGCCCAGGGTGCAGCTTTGCAATCAAGGCGGGTGGATTGGCCGGCGCATATCCGCCATCCGAGAGCAGCAAGACATTCACCCCGGCCAGAGCTGGATCGGATTGTAAGGATTCCAAAGCCTCCGGGTCGAGGCTGATGGGTAAAAGCGCCCGAAAGTGATGATAGCTCAGCAGAAGAACCGCCCCGCGCCGGTTGGCTGAAACCACCTTCAGGATTGCGCCATCTCCCAGGTCGACTTCCTGACCATTCTCAGCCTCGGTAAGAGGGATCTTTGTTTCAGTCAGGTATTCTCTCAGCAATCCAGCCCCGCGGGTTCCAGCGCTCGGCCCAGCCCATAAAACTTGATCCACCGGGTAGCGCGGCAGTACCTGAGCGAGGGCTTCCACCTGTTCGTTCTCCGTACCGGCGACGATCAATGCGTCCAACCGGCGCATTCCTAAAGGCAGCCGCCGCCCCAGACCGTTCGAGAGCGCCGCCGGGCTTCCCCCGCCATCGATCAACACGCTGCGACCGCCAGGGGTCTGCAGCAGGATGGCATCTCCGTTGCCGACATCCAGTAAGGTCAGATGCAGGCGTCCATCCGGGCTAGCAGCTACAGCTCGCCAGACCAGCACTGTCAGCAGCCCCAAAACTACCAGGGCTGCACCTAGCAGTGGCCCAGCCGAGCGCTTGAGCCAGCCGGCCAGGTCTGCAAACCGGCTTCCTTGCGCCGTCGCATCGCCCGGTTCGGACGGCTGACCGCGTTGAGCCTGCAGACGCTGCCATGGTTTGGCAAAGGTCAGGTATAAAACCATCCCATAGAACAGTCCAATCTCCAGGCCGTTTACCTGCCCAAAATTTATCACTGCACCTTTAAATCCAGCCCAAAACTCAGCCATGCGGATAGTGTAGGCTGCCAGCGGCCAGGCCAGGTATGCCACGACCTGCCCAACGCCCGGAGAAAGCATACCCAGCAGCATCGCCAATCCTCCCAGGATCATCACCCCGGGTTGCACCGGCAGCACCAGTGGGTTTGCCAGCAGCGCTGCCAGGGGCAGGCGCTGGAAATAATATACGCTGACCGGCAGGACCAGGAACAGCGCTGCTAGCGTGAATAAGAAATATTCTCCAACCGGTCCCGCCAGGCTGCGCGCCCGTTCGCTCGGTAGAAAATGCCCGGCCAGGCGGGTGAATCCTTCCATCAGCAGGCCAGCATACAGCACCAGTCCCAGGGTCGCCATAAATGAAAGCTGAAAACCAACATTCCACAAAATATTGGGATCGCCGAGGGCCATCAGGGCCGCCACGATTGCCAGCGTATTCAGTCCATTCCCGCGCCGGCCCACCTGGGCTGCAAAGACAGCCAATCCCGCCATCAGCGCCGCGCGCATTACCGGCGGCTCGGCCCCTACCAACAATGTATACAAGGCGATGGCGATCAGCGCCGCCAGGGCGCCGCGGCGTTTCCCCAACATCTTGCCAAACATGACCGCAAATATCCCGGCAATAATTGAAATGTTGAACCCTGAGATGGCGATAATGTGGGACGTGCCGCTGTCTTGAAAAGCCTGTACGACAGGAGCAGGAATTCCGCTTTCGACGCCAAGCAAAATACCCGCCAGCAGCGCTGCTTCAGGATCTGGGAAAATCGTGTAGAGGCTGCGCAAAGAACGCTCTCGGAAGGCGTAAATCCAGGCCAATAGCCGGTTGCCCTGGTCGTGCTCCACCAGGCTGACCCGAGCGCTGGATACATAGGAATAGATCCCCTGGCGCGCCAGATAGTCGCGATAGCTGAAGGCTTCGTCTTCTGGAGGCGTCTCTAGCTCACCTTGCATAGACACCCGGTCGCCATAGCGCCAGTCACCCCGACTGGTCAAACGCGCCAGCACCAATCCCGTGACAGGATGTCCAGCAGCCTCGCCCGGCGATAGCATTTGATCTGCCCGAACTGTGAGCTGGGTATACCGATCACGCTCGTCGGGCGGACGAACGACCACCCCCTCGATGAGTGTCTCCGCCCCTTGATCGTTGTAGCTGGCGATGAACTGCTCGTTTTGGCGCGGTTGGCTGGCCTGATAGCGCAGCCCACCGGCCGCCAGGCTAAAAAGGATTAAAAATAACGGTAGTTGGGAAGCTGGAAAACCATCCGGATTGGGTAGGCGCAGCGTTAAATTGGGGAAATTGACCAGCCGCCTCCCCAGCGCCTGGCGTAAGATCAACACAACGAGCGAAGCCAGGGCCAGCGCGCCCCACCACGCAATTGGCCAATGGAGCTGCTGTCCTGACCAGACGCCCACCAAAAACACCAATGATAGCCACAGCAAAGGCATCGCCGCTTCCCTCTGGCTTTTATTGTAGCAAAGCCATCAGGTTATGTAAACAAAAGGCTGCCCAAAGAAAAAACTTTGGACAGCCCGGTACAGGATTAGTAAAAAGCTATTGGTGCGGCCCGCCTGCTGTGGGTTTGGTCAGGTGGCAGATGGTACATTCCTCGATCGTTCCAGCCTTTCCTTGCAGAACCATTGACTGGCGATTATCTTTCAATTCGCGGCTGGTCAGGATCGCATGGGTGCTGTTATGGCAGCTTTCGCAGTACAGCCCGCCATGACCGGTGGAGACCTTATACAATTTTCCCGGATTTTCAGCAAACTCGCTGTTATGACAATCAGCGCAGCGTGGCAGATCTACCCAGGGGGTCCGATTTTCATTGGACAATGCCTGCATCCCGCCCTGGTGACAATCGACACAGGTCATCCCTTTTTCCGTGGCCATCACATCGCGCAGACACTTCGTCTGTGGGCCGGGATGGCAGGAGTAGCAATCACTTGTTTCTTCTTTATGCTTCCCATGCATTGCGGCTGACAGGCTGGGTATCCCCGGCTTACCAACTGCACCTAACGCCGGATCGGCGTGGCAGCCTGCGCACAATACAGGCGTTCCGCCTTGCGCCTGCGCCGCCAGGCTTGTGCCTTCTTCATCGTCATGCTTCTCGAGAATGTTCATCCGGAAGTTTGTTGGCGAGGGTTCGTTATGGCAGGTATCGCAGCGCATTTCGCTGGATATTGGTGCAACGATTTCGGTAGATGCCAGGACATTCCCCTGCTGGTCTTTTGCCGTAAGTTTGGCTAATTGATAATAATCCGGTGTGCTCAGGTTGCTGTCCGAAAATTCGGTGAGCGGAACACCCTCAGCGACAAAATGGTCCCCGCTTGGATCCATCAGCCCGGCCATCCCTTTACCGGTCAGGCCGACATTGGGTGGAAGGTCCACCCCAAAAATCTTCTTAGCGTACTGCCAGAAATTCGTCTTGCCCACAGAGTAGGTATTGTCTGGAAAGCCATATTCAACGGATATTCCGCTGGTAACAATCACCGGTGGGTCGCCGCGCTGGATGACCTGCGCCCACAGGTTATTATACGGAGGCAGCACTGTCAGAGTCGAATAATCCCGGTCATAGCAATGCATCCCCAGATCGTTCCAGCCGATGATCACATATCTAGCATTATTCGGCATCAGCCCATGCTGAACCAACGGTAAATAGGTTTTGCCATCCCCTACCGCGCGGACGATCGCCGGTCTGCTGATCACCACCGCACTGGCCAGGGTGATTAGCAGGCACAATACTCCGATCGTCAGCCAGCGAAGTCTTTTTCGATTTCCATTTGTTTGCATTCATTATCTCCTTTCACTCCCAATCCGAGTCCCCATCAAATTACATAACCAGACATATTCTAAAAATATGCTTAACCATCGATGAATGTAGGATTAATCAAGATTATATTCGGAGATTTCATACCGTCAATCCCAATAATGGCCGTCACAAACACCACTTAAGAAAGTCTTAACATATAAGCCGAAAACCCTCGGTTATTTAGACTGGCCACAAACGCCGCTTGGAGAAAAAATGGAAAATATCTTGCTAGCCGATGCGGATTCGAACACGTATAACTTACTGGCCCCGGTTCTCAATAAAGCAGGCTACAAGGTACGCCTGGCGCAAACTGGTAAACAGGCGCTGCAATTAAGGCAAGCGTTCTTGCCAGCCGTAATTTTGTTGGATTGGAGCCTCCCAGACATGGTTGGGTTGGAGACCTGTCGCCAACTTCGGAATACCTGCACCACCCCTATCATTCTACTCACCAAGCGCAGCGAAAAAACAGCTCCGCTGCGCGGCCTGGAAGCCTGCGCCGATGGCAGCCTGATCAAACCCTTCAGTGCTCGAGAAGCGCTGGCGCATATCCGTGCAGTTTTACGCCGGGTGGCATTAGATACGCAGGGATTACCTGAGAATTCGGTTCACGTCGGGCGGTTCGCGCTCGAGTATGCCGCTCGCCGGGTGTTAAAAGATCAGCGCGAGCTGCAGCTTTCCACTCGCGAATTCGACTTGTTCACAGCTTTGGTTGAATCCGCAGGCCAAGCCATCAGTCGCGCCGAATTAATGGCGCGTGTATGGGGCAGCCAATGGTTTGGCGACCCACACACCTTGGATGTACATATTCGTTGGCTCAGGTTAAAAATCGAAGATGATCCAGCCCATCCAAAAACGATCCGCACCATTCACGGTTTCGGTTACCGCTTTGCCAGTCTCGACGATTAAGCCTTCTCGACCAACGAGAGAGTCTGCTGAACCACCCACTCGGGCGGTCCAGCAGACCAGGACAATCCACTTATCGTTTTAGGATCAAGCGTCTTTTTACGGATCGCGGAACATCAGCGCATATTCGCCGAAGTTGCGGATCCGGCAACCCGCCCGTTCGCCGTTATTTACGGCAAACGTCGCGCAGACTTTCCAATTGCCTTTCCAGGTGTCCCAGTAATAGATATCCAGCCGGTCCTGGCTCAGCGCCCACTGTTCCCATGGGCTCAAGTTGAAGAAAACGTACACCGCGCCAGTGACGACCTGGACACGGTTCCAGTTCGAATCATAAAACTTGACGCCCAGGATATCGGAGGTGAATTGGAAATGCTTTGGCGCTTTATAGCCGACTGAAACATCCTTACGGTACACATTGACCGTCCCGGTGTAGAAGCTGTCGGTGATGCTCACCCCAGCGTCTCCCAAGTTGGCAGTCACATCCTGGCCTTTATTGACGTGCACCCATTTGCCAGGGCCGGTAAATGCCAGCACCGTGGATGCCGCCAGTATTACTACCAGGGCGAGTAAAAGAATTTTCTTTCCTGTCTTCATGATGTTCTCCTTTCTATATCCCATGAAAAAATGTTTTCAGACCCTGAGCGCCTGGGCGCGCACCGCCTGGCACATGGCGCAATCCGGCTGGTCGCACAACAGCGCCAGCGGATCGGCCTCGAGCCAGCCACGAGCAATGCCAATCAGATCGACCAGAGAAACTGCCTGTAGAATAGCCTCGCCCGTTTGTACCTGGCGAGTGACCCGCCGCAGTCGCGACACGATCGCGTTAAAACCTTGTGAACAACCCGGCATGCCTGGGCACTCAATCACCCCAAAGGGGGTCAGCGCCCAGCGCAAAAACTGTTTACGCCCCACCTGGCTCTCCGCCAGGTGCAGGCTGATATTAAAGGTTTGGTCAACCCCCAACAACAGCACCCAACCCCCCGCATCCAACAAAGCTTGCAGCGGCGCCAAAGGTTCCGCCAGGCTTTGGCTGGTTATGTACGTCTCGGCTTTAACCCCCGCAAAGGAGAGGATTGGATGAACCGAGCGTTGGGCCTGCGGCAGACGACGCAGGCTTTCGGCGGCGGCGCCCATGGCCCGATCGGATGGCATATCCGAGCGGTAGAACTCCGCACTTGCATTGCTGATCCTCCCGCTGCCATACAAGATGCCATTATCCGCCGGGCCAACTTCTGGAATCAGCTCAGTGCGCCGGGTGAAGACTGGCATCAGCAGGGTATCGAATGATGAAAGGAAGGCATTCAAAATGGCTTCTACCCCACCGTTGAGTGGCCCGAGCGCGTCGAGGGAAACATGGGCAAGGATCGGAATATCGCGCTCCAATCCTAAAGCGCGCAGAGAAGTGAGCAGTTCGCGCTGGGTGATCATCGCCCCTTCCAACCCGGTTTGCGTTTTTCCAGGAAAGCCGCCATGCCTTCTTTTTGATCTTCACTGGCAAACAGCAAATAAAAAGCCCGCCGCTCGTCAGCCAACCCATCGGTCAACGAGGTCTCGTATGCATTGTTGACGGCCTCCTTCGCCAGGCGTACTGCCAGGGGAGCCCGCCCCGCAATTTCGGCTGCCAACGCCAGGGTTTCATCCAGGAAGCGCTCAACACTCGCTACGCGGCTAACCAGGCCAAACTGGTATGCTTCCGCCGCGCTTAACACCCGGTTGTTCAAGATCATTTCCATAGCAATTGCTTTCCCGACCGCCCGGGTCAGGCGCTGCGTCCCCCCTGCCCCAGGAATCACCCCCAAGGTAACTTCTGGCTGGCCAAAACGACTGTTCTCTGCTGCGACAATCAAATCGCAAGACATCGCCAGCTCACAACCGCCGCCCAGGCAAAAACCCGCCACGGCCGCGAGCAGAGGTTTCTTTATCGAACGGATGCGATCGAACAAGGCTATCTGTCCGCTGCGCAGCATCTCAACCGGCGAAGCGCCGGACATCTCCTTGATATCCGCTCCGGCTGCAAAAGCGCGCTCATTCCCCGTAATGACCACTGCCCCGATATCTTCATTCTCATCAAAATCAGCCAGGCTTTGCATGAGTTCGCGCAGCAAAGCGTGGTTAAGCGCGTTATACGCCTGGGGGCGATTCAAACGCACCAGCCCCACCCGGCCCAGCGTTTCTATGAGAATGGTTGCATATTCCGGCAAGTCTGCCTCCTTGGATAGCAGATCACATTGGCAGCGGAAACCAAACATTAATGTTTCTAATTTTGATTATACGACAAGTAAGGGTGAAATTGCAACTTAAATACCCAATTGCGCATAATCTAGCAATGTTTGCTTCGCTATTTCCAGTCTGATAGGATGCAGGAAAGGTGCCAGGTACAAAAGATTTCAGGTAAACGCCACGCTGCCATCCAGGTTTACCGCCTGGCCGGTCAGGTGCGCCGCCTCGAGGCTGCACAAGTACAGCGCCATGGAAGCGACGTCGGCCGGTTGGCCTGGCGGGACAACGGAGGTATGGCTTGCCGCTTGTGGAGCGCCGCCGCGGAGGCGTAAGCGGGCGGCTTCCGTATCGGTCCAGCCGGGACACAGCGCGTTGACCCGGATGTGATCGGGGGCTAGCTCTCGCGCTGCAGCCCAGGTCAGGCCGATCAGCCCCATCTTGCTGGCCACGAAGGCAGCATTGCCGGGCAGTTCTGGAGCAGCGGCGATATTGAGAATCACCCCGCCTTCTTGGGAACGCATCGCCCGCCCGACGAGCTGCATCGTAAAGAACGCCCCGCATAGGTTGACATCCAGCGTGCGCCGCAAATCCCACTCATCCATATCCAACAGAGACATAACAGGATGCACACCCGCGTTATTAATCAAGATATCGATCCGGCCGTAATCCTCCAACACCTCAGCGACCATCTCCTCCACCGGCATCTTCTTGGCAATATCAAACACATAATCCCTGGCCTGCCCGCCTGCCAGGCGGATTAAGTCCATCGTTTCATCCAGGTTGACCGGCGTCAGGTCATTTAACGCCAGGATTGCCCCATGGGCAGCGAAAGCCTGCGCAATAGCCCTCCCAATCCCCCGGCCTGCCCCGGTTACCAGTACCACTTTTCCCTCAAACTCAGCCATGTTTTCCTCCCAGAGCGTCACTCATTTAGGTGACATCTACTGGCACACCGCCAGCTCGGTCTTATTCTGCTTAGCGTTTAAGTTCAACCCCAGGTAAGGCGACGGATCGAGGGTATTTTGGATCTTCAATTCATTGAGATATTTCCCCGAGCCATCATCCTGCACAATCGAAAAATGCAGGTGCACACCCACCGGGTTGCCCGCATCTCCGGAATAATTCCCCTGGTAGCCCAAGAGCGTGCCCGCTTCCACAAAGACATCGCTGCTGCCAGGGGGAAATTGCGCTGAAATAAAGGATTGTCCTTGCTCATCAGCCATATGGGTATAATACGTCCAAATCTGCCTGCCCGGCTGGAGCGGATCCTCAGGAATGCGCACGATCACGGATGACTTCCAATCCGGCAGGCGGGTCAAATAACCCGGATAAGCCGCCACGACAGGCGTCATATTCACGCCTCCACCTCCAAAGATATCAATTCCCTGGTGGCGATGGCCAATGCGAAAGGAATCATCCCACAGAAAACCGATAAACCCATCGGTCGGCAGCAAGAAAGGCGCCGCACCACAGCGTTGACCGGCCCGGATGGCCCACTCGGGGTGCACAGCAGCATCCGTTAGCCAGGTCATCACCCGTCCAGTGCGGGTTAAACTTGCCGAACGACCTACCGCCATCCAGATGCCAGCCAGCACAATCACAATCGCCCCCAGGCCAAGTCCGAGACCAGCCTTTCGCCGTTTAGACATGCTAAACGTTATCGTCCGCAGGCTGCTGGAAGCTGCGCAGGTTGGCGATATCGTCTTCCTTATGATCCGCAAAAAACAACACCAGCTTGCCGCCTGTGATCTGCTGCAGCAATCGACCAGCGGCCTGACCGGCGGACGAGGTCATTGCCTCCTGGGCGGCCTGCGCTGATTCAAAAAACAATTCATGCATCATGCTGTAAGCGCTGTCTCCATACAACATGGCCTCAACCTGGCTGGAGGCCTCGCGCTGCAGGCCGGGCATTTCCTCGGCATAGTGTAAGAACAGCGGCCAGGCTTCTTCGAATTTGTCACTCTCATCCAACGGTTCGATTAATATCACCAGCTTCACCATAGAAACAGCCTCCTTGGCAATTATCTGTATCGGTTTTTCTTCGCATTGTCTAACAATAATTTTACAATGGATGAATTCGATTCATGGTATGATTCTCCTTATATGGAGTATAGGTATATGGACGAAAAAATTACAATTATCGAAGGTCCACCGCCGACATTTGAAGCCGTAAACGATGGCTGGGTCACCGGTCTGCTTGAAAGTCCTTCACTGGCCGATATTGCCATTACGCGCCTGCGCACATTCAATGGCCCGTCGCTGGTAGAGCGCTGCAACCGGGCCTGGCGCAGCCAAAACAACATTTATCTTGAATACCGCGCCTCCGATGGGTTGGAACAAAGCGCTCCAATCGTCGCTGCACGCACCCTGGAAGTAGAGGATGGCCAGGTGCTGCTGTTGTGGGTGCGCCTGAATAACGATGAGGTCGAGCTCGAATTGGGCTACGATGACGATCCAGGCGACGACCTCGGCGAAGATTTCGACCTGCCAGAATAAGTTAGAAAAAGAACCCGGATCAGCGGGTTCTTTTTTTGTCAAATGAGGAGCTACCGCATGCCCGAAAATGAAATTCTGTTGAGCAATCTGCAAGACAATGTGCTGACGCTCACCCTGAACCGGCCCAAAGTAAATGCCCTCAACCTTGAGCTGATCTCCGCCCTTCAAAATGCCCTTAAACAAGCAGAAGGTGATGAGCAGGTGCGCTGCGTGCTGCTCACCGGCGCCGGAAAGGTTTTCAGCGCCGGGCAGGATCTAAACGAATTCACCCTGGGCGAGACTTCTTACCGCAGCCATCTTCTGCACACTTACAACCCGCTAATTCTGCAAATCCGCAGGCTGGAGAAGCCAGTCGTGGCGGCAATTAACGGCTCGGTGTCGGGCGCCGCGCTTGGCCTGGCCCTGGCTTGCGACCTGCGGATCGCCTCCGACCAGGCACGTTTCGTGGTCGGTTTCGCCGGAATCGGGCTGGCGCCCAATTCAGCCGTTTCGCTGATGCTGCCCGCTCTGATCGGCCTGGGGAGGGCGACGGAATTCACCTTCAGCAATGCGCCAATCACCGCTGAGCAGGCTTTAGCCTGGGGGCTGGTCAACCGCCTGATCCCGGCTGGTGAATTGGGCCAGGCAGCCTACATCCTGGCCCTTGCCTTGGGAAGAGGGCCTATTGGCGCTTTCGGATTGGCAAAACGTGATTTTAATAAAGCAATCTTGGGGAACCTGGCCGAGGTATTAGATTATGAGGCTCACATTCAGGAAATTGCCAGCAAAGGCCCGGAGCATAAAGAAGGGGTGAGCGCCTTTCTAGAAAAACGTCCACCCCGTTTTTGCTAGCAGATCACCTTCAGCCCCCTTGCACGATCGCCATCACGGCCAGCCCGACAAACACTGCGAAAATCGCCCCGGCCACCAACATGGATTGGCGCACACTCCGCCGGTCGACGATCTGATAGTTCGGGTAAACCCCTTGCACATCCAGGAGCGGGCCGCCAAACCAGGCAAAGGTCACCCCACCGAGCAGCCCGCCAATGTGCCCCCAGTTGTCGATAAATCCTGAGGACATCCCCAGTACCATATTCAGAACCACAATCACGACCAGGTTGATCAGTGCGCTTTGCGCCCGGTTACCTAATATTTTTCGATTCTGATAGAGAAATACGGCTTCCGCGCCCACCAGGCCAAAGATCGCTGTCGAAGCGCCCAGGGATAGGGCTGGCGAAAACAGCAGGGAAAGCACGTTGCCTGTAAATCCCGCCAACAGATACAAGACCACAAAGCGTCCATGCCCGTAAAATCGCTCAAGGCTAGGGCCAAATGAAAACAAAGCATACATATTGAACACAATGTGCAGCATCATGTTCGTGGAGTGCAGGAACATCGGCGTGAACAAACGCCAATATTGGCCTTGGGCAATCAAGCTGTTGTCTTTGATGCCAATGGCTGCCGGCAGGTCGAAGCCAAAGATCCTAGGCGTCGCCATCTGGAGCAGGAAAATTAGGATTGTAAAGCCGAGCAGACCATAAGTAACATAAGGCGGGCCGCTTTGCATGCGTACCGCCACTGGAGCGGAGGCTGCCGGTACTGGAGGCGGGTTTTCGTCCCGCTGGGGATTATTAAAGCTCACAATGTCACCTTTCTTGGATTTACGCGGTGGTGTTCAGCGCACAGAATTGCCCCGATCGCCGCCACGGTTTCATCGATCTTACCATCTTCATTCTCAACGACATAATCGAACTCGTGCACACACTGCATTTCCTGGCGCGCCGTTTCAATCCGCTTTTTTATTTTCTCTTCTGTTTCGGTTTTGCGCGTCAGCAAACGGTGCACCAGTTCTTGCTCATCTTTCACAGTCAGGAAGATCAACACTGCCTGCGGCTGCAGCTCACGGATCCTGGCCGCTCCCTGGACGTCAATTCGTAAGATTACGTCTTTCCCACTGGCCATTGCCTGGCGAATCTGCCGCTTGGGTATCCCTTTGTATTCTTCATATACAAAGTTGTATTCTAACAGCTCGTTCTGGGCGATCATGCGCTCGAATTCATCGCGCGAAACAAAAAAATAATCTCGCCCATCTTTCTCGTTTGGGCGAATTTCGCGCGTGGTCGTGGTGATTACAAAATGAAAAGACAGTCCATGCTCTTCCATGGCCTGGATCACAGCATCTTTGCCCACCCCAGAAGGGCCGGAAATGACAATGAGCAGCGGCTGCTGCTGGCAGACATCAAAGGGATTTTTCTCTGACACACACAACCTCTTTCGGCGGGGCTGCTCGTTTGGCGTTTTTTTGCCAATTCCAACAAATGCACCAGCAAAATCTTTCATTCTAAGAGTTGCTTGATTATAATTTCAAATCGAGAAAATATACGGGATCAGCGTCATGTTTCCTGGGTGATTTTTGACCTGCTGGTAAACCCGAAACCTGGAGGTAACGCATGCCGACCTATCAATACCGGTGTAATGACTGTAAAAAACGTTTCGAGATTTTTTTAACCTATCAAGAGTATGGGGTTGTCCCGGTGCAGTGTACACACTGTCACAGCGCAAATGTGACCCGGCGCATCGGGCGGATCCGCTTTGCCCGATCGGAGGAAAGCCGCCTGGATAGCATGGCCGATCCGTCTGCTATGGCGGGGTTGGAAGATGATCCGGTCGCCTTGGGGCGCATGATGCGCCAAATGAGCCACGAAATGGGTGAGGACATGCCGCCTGAGTTCGATGAGGTGGTCGGGCGTTTGGAATCAGGGCAAAGCCCGGAGGAAATCGAACAAGCCATCCCCGACCTGGGCGATATGGGCGGCGAGGGCGGTGGTGGGGATTTCGATGATTTTTAACGATTTATAAATCGTTGAAAAGTTAGAAGGTTAATGATCCAGGGTAATTTTTAAACCTGCAATTTATTAACTTTTACCCCCGCCTGCTGCAACCGGTCCAAAACGACCTGCCGGACAGCCATCTCAACCTCTTCGGCTGGCGACCCGGCGTCGATCGTCACCCAGCGTTCGGGTTCTGCGCCCGCCATGCTCAGGTATCCCTCCCGCACCCGTTGGTAGAACTCTAAATCCAGAGCATCCAGGCGGTTCCATTCTCCCCCTTTCGCTCGCCGGCGCAGACCCTCTTCCACCTCGAGATCAAACAACACAGTCAAGTCCGGCTTGAGCCCGCCTGTGGCAAATTGTATGATCGGCGCTAAGGTTTCTGGGGCAAATAATTGGTAGCCATAGCCTTGATAAGCCAGGGTCGAGTTGGCATAACGATCGCACAGCACCAAATCTCCCTGGGCGAGATGCGGGCGAATGATCTGCTCGACCAATTGCGCCCGAGACGCCTGGAAAAGCAGGATTTCGGTGCGTTTGACCATATCGGTGTTTTTTAGGTCCGAGATCACTGCGCGGATCTGCTCGCCGATTGCAGTCCCGCCGGGTTCACGCCTCAGCAGGACCGTATAACCGGCCAGGGTTAAGCTATCAGCCAGGCGGGCAATCTGAGTGGATTTCCCACTGCCATCGGTGCCTTCGAAGGTGATGAACATATTCTCGAATGAACTACTCTCTGAAAATCCGCACTCTGCGGCGGGGTTCTTTACCATAAGAGTGAGAGAATAAATTGGCTTCGCGGGCCATCTGGTGCTGCAGGCGGCGCACCGATGAGCTTGCCGGCTGCAGCTCGACCCAGCGCTCGCCATTCATCACGGTCTGGATCGCAGCCTGGGTTTCCTGAATCACCGGTTCCAACCCGGCGTCCCCGCCGGTTTCTCCAGCGAGGCTGAACAAATCGGTCAGGAACTGCTGCATCTGGTTGATCGTATTCGCCCGTAAGACATAAATCGGCACATTCCGGTTTTCGGCATCCGTAATGGGGCGCTGGCGCGTGCGATAATAGGAGCGCAGGGTCACCAACACTTCGGCCTCGCCAGCATCGTTAACCAACACCGCTGGCACTCCCAGGCGCTTGGATGCCTGGGCCAGTCGGTTACGGGCAACGCCATAAGGGTAAATCCGCACGGCCTGCAGGGAGCGATGTTCGCGCGGCGCCTGGTTCTCCGCGCCATAACCGCCCCCTCCATCCAGGTATTCTAGCGCTGTCCCTGCTGCGCCATTCGATCCGGTCGAAGCACCTGAGCCGGGCGCCCGGCCGCGCTCAAAGGGCATCTCAGCCGAATGGCGCCGGTAACCCTGTTGGCCAACCTGCTGACCCGCGCTCTGGGAACGAGATGGAGCGGGCGGTGGGGCATGCTCAATCCGGATTTCGCCGTTATCCAGGCGAGAACGAATTTCTGGCGGCATCGGATAACCCCGCAGCATTAAATCCACAGCCGCAGCCACATCCGGATGGACCGCCAACCGGTCGCGGTTTTGGATCTCGATTAACACGTCGAAAGTGGGCGGCGAGCGTCGCTCCAACACTGTTTTTTGGGTGCCGCGGCGGCGGGCTTCTTCGTCAGAAAGCGTAACCGATTCGATACCGCCAATCAGATCGGAAAGGGTGGGGTTGAGCAGTAGATTTTCAAGGCTGTTACCATGGGCTGTGCCGATTAGCTGCACGCCGCGCTCAGCGATTGTGCGCGCCGCCTCCGCTTCCAACTCGCGGCCAATCTCATCAATCACAATCGCCTCGGGGTTGTGATTTTCAACCGCCTCGATCATCACTTCATGCTGGGCTGAAGGCGTGGATACCTGCATACGCCGCGCCCGGCCAACCGCCGGATGAGGCACATCCCCATCCCCGCCAATTTCATTGGAGGTATCGACAATAATCACCCGCTTGCTCTCCGCCAAGATCCGGGCGGCCTCGCGCAACATGGTTGTCTTCCCTACTCCTGGCCGGCCAAGAATCAGCAGACTCTTCCCGCTCTCGATTAAGTCTTTGACAATATCCGTGGTGCCATACACCGCCCTTCCCACCCGGCAAGTCAGGCCAACGATGTGGCCGCGCCGGTTACGAATAGCCGAGATGCGGTGCAGGGTGCGCTCCAACCCAGCCCGGTTATCGGCGTCGATATCGCCGATCCGGCGCACCACAAATTCGATATCCGTCTGCGTGACGTCAATTTTGCTGAGAACGACCTCTTGCTCGACATACCGCGCCGTTGGCAGCCGGCCCAAATCCAGAATAACCTCCAACAGGTTATCATTGGCGTTGTATTCCCGCACCGCCTGAGCAATTGCGGGTGGCAGCACATCCAGGAGGGCGTGCAAATCATCGGTGATTTTTCGTTTTTCCATACCCTCTGCAACACTTTCAAGAGTTTCTGATCGCCGGCCCGATTAGATGAGTAGGCCGATTCCAAGTTCACTTTTCGAAGCCACCGGGAAATTCCGGTTCGGACTGCATGATTGAAACACTGGCTTCCGTGTGGCCGCCCTCCAACGCTGGCGTCGCGGCTGCCCTGGCAGCCTTTTGCAGGCTGGTCAGGTGCTTGGCCATAACCGCCTGGCGCGGCCCAGCTTCTGCGCCCAGCTCCTCAATCGCTGGCTCCAACCACGATTGGTAGGAGCGCACACAGATATACACCGGACGGGTTCCCCGGTTTGTCATTGCCTGGAGCAAATCAAAAAATCTTTCGGTAATATTCTGAGCATCCGGATGGAAGAATGGGTGGACCCAAATGCCTCGATGACCATAGCTCAATTCGACATACGCCGCAAGATCCTCGCCATGTTGGCTGACCATTCCGTGCGGCTTCTGGTTCGTGCTAAAAGGTTCGATCTGCTGAACCAGTCCGGGAACAAGGTTGTTATATAACAACCGGATCGCCATGCCATCCTGGCGGGTCGCCTGCCGCCAAGGAGATTTTCTCTGGCGATCCGTCACCAGGCGAGTCAACTGCCAGATGCGCTGGCGCGAATAGATCGCAAAGCCGCTCCGCCGCAAGGCATCAAAAGTCACGGTATCATCATCGACTTCCGCCAACAGGCGAAAGGCGCCTCGCCCACCGGCGATGGCCACCAGATATTCCAATAATTCCGTCAGGTTAGGCGTGTCGAGCAGCTCGTGAGGGCTGACGAAGGTCAGTTGAGCAAATGGCGATCCCAACAAATGAATGATCTGGCCGAAAACAGAGCCTTCATCCTTAGGATCAGCCTGGCTGACCGCAGTGAAAACGCCCATACCCGGCGCCAAGAAAGATAATAAAGCTCCGGGCACCAGCAATGGTCCACGGGTTAAGACAAGCGAGCTATCCAAAAATACGCTTTGGTCGCGGTAACGGTGGAGCGTGGCGAGATCGCGCCAATCAAAAGGACGGACAGCCATAGGGATTAAACCGGGAAAACTGGGTAAAGCAGGCTTGAATCGAGCTCAATTTTTATTTTTTCCTGGCAACCAAATGCAAAAAATAACGGTGAAACCGATCGTCAGACGTCAGTTCCGGGTGGAATGAAGTAGCCAGCAAACGCCCTTGCTGCGCGGCTACGATTCGACCATCGTCAAGGCTTGCCAGCGCCTGGGCCTGCCCTTGGACAGAATCAATCAGCGGCGCACGGATAAAAATGGCATGAAATGGCCCCGAGGCAATCCCAGCCTGGCCAAAAACGGGCACATCCAGATCCGCCTCAAAGCTGGCCACCTGACGGCCAAACGCGTTGCGCTCAACCGTGATATCCATCAATCCCAGCAGCGGCTGCTGGCGGCGAGCATCCTTAGATAGAAAAATCGCCCCGGCGCAAGTACCCCAGATTGCCCTTTCCATTCCAAAGCGCTGGAGCGGCTCCATCAGCTCGTAAGCAACCGCCAGCTTGCCGATGGTTGTGGATTCGCCGCCTGGAATGATCAAGCCATCCAGATCCGCCAGTTGGCCTGGCAGGCGCACTTCTACGGCTTGGGCGCCAATCCGCTGCAGGACCAGGCAATGTTCTGCGAAATCGCCTTGCAGGGCGAGAACGCCGATGCGCAGTTCCAAATGCGTTTTACCAGCCTCGCCCGGCGATCAGCTCGGGTTCGGGGATCGATGAAATCTGCCGGCCGACCATTGGTTCACCCAGGTTGCGGCTGACCTCGGCCAGAATGTACGGATCCTGGTAATGCGTGACCGCTTTGACAATCGCCGCGGCGCGCTTGGCCGGATCGCCGGATTTGAAGATGCCCGAGCCGACGAATACGCCATCGACGCCGAGCTGCATCATCAACGCTGCGTCGGCTGGGGTGGCAATTCCACCGGCAGCAAAATTTACCACCGGCAGGCGACCCAGGTTGCGGGTCTCCATGACGAGTTCGAATGGCGCACCGATCTCTTTGGCGTAGGCCATCACTTCCTCGACCGGCATGTTCTGCAAACGGCGAATATCGCCAATGACAGCTCGAGCATGCCGCACCGCTTCCACCACATCTCCAGTGCCAGCTTCGCCCTTGGTGCGGATCATCGCTGCCCCTTCACCAATACGGCGCAGCGCCTCGCCCAGGTTGCGGCATCCGCAGACAAACGGCACCTTGAAGTCGTGTTTCCAGATATGATGGGCCTCGTCCGCCGGGGTGAGCACCTCGGATTCGTCGATATAATCGACCCCGATGGCTTCCAGAACCTGCGCTTCGACAAAATGACCGATGCGGCACTTGGCCATCACCGGGATTGAAACTGCATCCATAATCTGCAAGATCAATTCCGGGTCGCTCATTCGAGCGACACCGCCATGAGCGCGAATATCCGCAGGGACGCGCTCCAGGGCCATCACCGCCACCGCTCCAGCCTCTTCAGCAATTCGGGCATGCTCATGGGTCACGACATCCATGATCACCCCGCCTTTTAGCATTTGCGCCAGGCCTTTCTTAACAGTAAAAGTTGCAACTTGCTGTTCCATATTAATTTGACCTCCACAGTCCTAATCAGACTTTTTAATCATTCTACCATGCGCTAATTGGCATTGCAATCCTTTATCCGCCCTTCGCTTGATGCCTTCTGCAACTCCCGAAAGGGATGCTAAAATGAGTAGCTTCATACGCGACTACCTTTTTAAGATTGGAAAAGACACCCTTGCAAACATCAACCTCCCCTTATGCCGTGCTCTGGGACCTGGATGGCGTCCTGGTTGACACCGGCGAGCTGCATTACCAGACCTTCGTGGCGGTCTTGGATGAGCTAAATATTTCCCTCGATCGCGCTGCCTTTGCACGCACCTTTGGCATGAATAATACGGGCATTTTTCGCTTGCTGTTGGGCGATCCATCTGCCGAACAAATAGAACAATTGTCCGACCACAAAGAAAGCCTATTTCGAGCGATGCTCCCCGATAAGCTGCACGCGCTGCCAGGAGTTCTCCAACTCCTGGAACGATTGAGCGCTCAGGGCATCCCGATGGCGGTAGCTTCATCGGCGCCGATGGAAAATATCGACCTTATCCTGAGCGAATTGGGTATCCGCGCTTATTTCAGAGCAATTGTCTCTGGCGCATTAATGCCTGGCAAGCCCGACCCCGCCGTTTTCCTGGAGGCAGCGCTCCGCCTGGAAATGCCCCCGCAAAGATGCATCGTGATCGAAGATTCTATCCCAGGAGTGCAGGCGGCCAAGAGTGCGGGGATGAAGTGTTTGGCCACCCTGACCACCAACCCAGCCGAAGCCCTGCAAGCCGCTGACCTGATCATCGAACGCCTGGAACTGCTGCCCGAGGATACGTTTGAGCGAATGATCGGGTAGTAGGATAATAAGGCGATTGTCCTCATTGAATAAAAAGGGCCATCTATCTCTAAATGAGATTCCTGCCCTCGCCGCTGAAGCCGGGCGGCTGCAAGGGGGAAGACCGGAAAGAAGTGATGCCTATAACCGAGGTAAAGAACGTGATCAATCAGGTATTAGGTTTTTTTGGAAATTTAGCATGTAATAAACTAAATAGCTGCTCTGGGTAAATAGACTTTCCAATACGTGAGAAAATTCACGAATTCTGCTATAATAATGGAAAGATGAATGTTAATGGGGTAATTATTAATAAATATGACGCTTGAAAAGTGATTGGCGAAGTATGAATGCGTGAAGTTGGCTGCTGGTAATGCTTCTGGTTCTAAGCCAGAATACAATCCAGATGGATGTCAGGGAGGACGGCAATGAGAAAAAACGCGATTCTTACTTTTGTTCTGACGATTGTATTAATCTTGATCTGCGTATCTGCAGGATCTCCAGGTTCAGTAACCTCGGCTTCATCTCAGGATAATTCCGCAAATACGGAAGTTATCTTTTCAATACCAGTCGGCGATAATGGAATTCATTACGAAGGCGCAGACAGTCCGGATGTGCTGACTTGGGGACCACCAGCTTTCACAGTGGCCCCGGATGGAACTTTTTGGATAGCCGACACGCCAGATAACCATCTTTTGCGTTTTAGCCCAGAAGGAAAGTTGCTCGATAAGATTTTTATCGGCGATATTGTCACCGGCGCCGGCGATCTGGAGGTCACCTCAACGGCAATCTGGGTCCTGGATGTCGCTTCAGTTCCACCAAAAGTCGTGCAGCTAAACCAGGAGAGTAAAATCGTTAATATCCATGATTTGCCAAAAGGTTTATGGCTTGGGGATGGGTTGAGTGGAATAGCTATTGGAACCGATGGCAGCTTACTCGTTGAGAAAATGGGGGGTCATGAACTCGCTCAATTAATAACCCCAGAAGGAGAACAAAACAGTAAAGACCTTGAAGGTTACGAGTTTCAGGGAAAGATATATTCGGCCCATCCTGCCGACATGCGGGAAAAATAAGCGTCGAAGGGTTACATCCTGGCTGGGGATAAGCGGATCGACGTAGCAGTTGCTAATGACTTAGGCGGTCTCAGCATATTGCACATTAATTCTGATGGAAGTTTTCTAGCCCAAGTTGTAGAATTGGTTTTAAACAAGTCATTTCAAGTAGATCAAAAGGTGTATCGGTATGATGCATCTGGAAAACTCTCAGGGATGTCTCGTGTTCCATTATCTTCACAATACACAACGGTAGAGCATGGTCTTGCAGTGGGGCCAGATGGTGAAGTCTATGCCTTGATAACAAAGCCGGATCGCGGCGAAATCCATAGACTTGAATTTACTGCCAATCTCTTGCCTATATTAATCCCTGCAGCAGAAAAAGATGAGCCTGGAAGAGCGGGTTTGGATAATACGTCTGAACCCTGTCTAAGAACTCGCGCAGAAATCATCGGTGTCGCAATTGAATATTTGACTAATTCTACATCCCTTAGTTCATATCACATTAACCCCAATTCAGCATGTTCAGGTCGGGTAAAGCCATCCTATCTGGGTAACCCAGGCTCCTATTCTAGTGTACCGTATTCCTGGAATCTCTGGGATACCGTTGATCAATTCAACAACTTCATGGTTGGAGTGAACAATGGTTACTTTGCAGGAAATGCAAGTACCACATACTACAGTTGTGGGAGAGGGATTGATTGCTCTGGTTTGGTGAGCCGGGCCTGGAATTTGGGTAGCCATTATGGTACGTGCAACTTAGAGAATGCTACCCTTACACGTCCCCTATTTAGCCCTTATGCCCTCCAGCCGGGAGATATCATGAATCTTTGCGGTATAGATGGACATGTAATTATTTTCCATCAGTTTTCAGGCGATGGAATGATGGGCTATGAAGCTACTACTGACGATAATATTGATAAAGTAGAAAGTACTTATCGATCATTTTATTCTATCCGTACCTATACTCCACGGGAATATATAAGAGTATGTA
Organism: uncultured Chloroflexia bacterium; assembly: GCA_963770655.1. Classification (GTDB taxonomy): domain Bacteria; phylum Chloroflexota; class Anaerolineae; order Anaerolineales; family UBA4823; genus CAZAGA01. The sequence goes on from CAVYQO010000010.1 coordinate 38,014, forward strand.
ATACTATTCATCTGCCTTTGATCAATAAAGCAGAGATGTATCTGGATTCTGGAATTCCGGCTTCTGATCCATATCCACCGCCGGAAGATTTTCGATCACCTGCACCATTGTTACCGCCAAATCCCTATCCATAGATTAGAGCTTTGTAATTGCTAAAACCATTTGATCGAATCGGAAGACTGGAAAAAATGCCAAAAAAAATACTTTACGTAGTTTGGATGATGATACTTCTCACTTCCTGTAACTCACAAAATACAGGGCGAGAAATCATGCCTACTACGAAGGATACTCCTGTTTTACATGTCATATCACCCACAGTAAAATTTACAGAAACTCTAGTAATTCAAACGACAACAATATTACCTTCTCCTACGGTAATGCTATCCGCTACACCTTCACCATCAACAACCCCAACAAGCTCGATAACAGTAGAGTCATCCCACGCCAAACGGCCGGTTATCCATGATCAGCCAGGAGATATCTATGAAACGATCATTGCCATTCCAGTTGGCGAAGGCAGCCCCATCCAATATGAAAAACATCCTGAAGGGTTTCAAGGCCCGAATGCGATTGCCGTTTTATCCGATGGAAGCTTCATGCTCGCCGACCCGGTCGGTGAACGTCTCATCCACGTAAGTACGGATGGGACCATATTAAATACGGTTGATTTGAAGCAGCTCGAGATCCGCTATATTTTCGATATGAGCGTGAAAGGCGACGTAATTTATTTACTCGCGAGCGTGAAGGGTTCTGAAAAGATTCGCGTGCATCAATTGGCGCTGGATGGCGCACTCATCACGAGCGAGGAAATCCCATATGATTTCCCTGTCGGAGAAAATGGGCTCAGCCTCCATAACGTCCTGACAGGCATTGCGATCGATTGCGATAACAATATTATCCTGGAATTAGAAGGCGGCTCCAGGCTTCTTCCATTGTCTGCCGTCCAGAAACAAACACCCTACGATCAAATTACCCTGGGCATTTCGTGCAATGATCAGCTTTATTCGGTCTACAACCCTCTTCCAGGGCAAACGCCAAATATTTTGGCTGGTGACATGACATACGAAACGCAGTTAACCACGGGTTTAGGGGGTTTCAGGTTACTCCAAGTATTCGACGATGGGAGTTTTTATGTCGTACGTGATGATGTAGTCAACTTCCAGGTCATTAATGTCGATTCGACCGTGCATTTTGTTGATGCTGATGGCGTCGTGCAAGGCGCTGCACGCATCCCGCTCTCAGAGTTCTATTACCACATCATGCGCTCCACGGCCATTGCCCCCACTGGAGAGGTATACGCTTTACTGCCGCGGCCGGATTCATTAGATATCGTTCGCCTGAATTTTTATAAGGAACTCGAACCACTTATACCCGGAGCGGTAATCCCCCAAATTACCGTCAGTCAGAATTAGTCGTATTTTAAATTTTGATTCAGAAATTCAATCTTAAAACTATTCGAGATGATCGTGATCAAGGCGCAATTGTTATTTTAATTGCATTGCCGAATCGTAATTTAAGCGAAAAAGTTTTAACTCCAAACTTACGGAAGTTGTCTTATCGGCTACCCCTCCCCCCACGTATACACCATATTCATCATTTCTGAACACACAAATACCCACCGATAACCCGTATCAAGCGTCAACCGGGAAGGACTGGGAAGCGAGTAGATCAGCGCTGTTGTAGCTCCAGGCGGAGCGGAACGAGCCCACCCCAGTGACAGTCTTGGTCTCATCGACCACCCGCCCGCGGGGGTCGTATGTCCAGCTTGTCGAGCCGCTGGGATCGACCATCCCGGTGCGGTAGCCCTTGGCATACGTCCCGGAATCGTAGGTATAGGTCACGTTCAGGGTCGGGCTGCTCGGACAGGCGTCGTCTGTGCGGTATTGCTTGCCGGTCAGGCGGTTCAGGCCGTCGTAATACAGGCAGATGCGCTGGCCGCGGGCATCGGCCTGGCGGGTCAGGTTGCCCAGGGCGTCATAGGCGTAATTCCACACCCCCATATCCGGGTCGTTCATCTGCAGCTTGCGCCCGCCCAGGTCGTAGCTCAAGCTGGTCGTCACCCCGCCGCGCTGCACCTGGAGCAGTTGGTCTTCCATGTCGTAGCTGTACGCCACCGCCGGGCCGCTGGGCGGGATCGCCTTGCGCACCCGACCGAGCAAATCGGCGCGGGTGCAGGTGGTCCCCCCCAGGGCATTCGTTTGGCAGGTCTCGGTGTAGCGGTACCCGTCCGGAGCGCTGGCGCCGCTGGTCGTGTAGCTCCAGGTCGTTGGCGCGCTATCCGGAGCGGTTGCCTGCCGCGGGCGGCCCAAGACGTCGTAGACGGTGAAGTTCGACGGCCGCTGCAGATCCTGGCCGCGCCAGGGAGCAGCGGGATTGGCAGGCAGAGCGTAGGGAACGGTCTGCTGCAGCGCCTGGCCCCCGGCATCGAAGCGCGTATCCACGGCGACGTCGCACAGATCCTCGCTCGTGTCGCCGTCGCTCGAACAGGCGTTGTCCGCCAACACCGCCCCGCCGGTTTATTCGTGTTTTGGCAGACGAAGAAATTGATTGATTAAAATAATTCGGTTGTTAAGGTGCAAGCCCGATCTAAATTGCGCTCCGTGTGTGCTACACTCAAGGTGAGAGTGAGAGGGTACGGGTTACATGAGTACAACCGGAGTCCTCACATCGACCGTCGACAGGGCAAAGGTTCAAATTGACAACATCCATCGCTCTCTGCTCTTCGCGTTTTCATCCTACTGAACCAATTCAGCTTCCAGATACACTCGTTGTTCTTTATGCAGCATCGTTCACAAACCATAGTCCCGGTCGGCGTTCATCATAACCATATTGTTCTGCCGGGATGAGCCATATATTCTTGAAATAATATGTATCTGCCACCTCTTTGAAATGCTCGGAGACCATGAAAGATACAGGCGCATTTCTGGGTATGAAAATGTCATGCCCAGTCCAGGAACCCTCTTCGATGATAACCCGTTCCTGTTTTCTCCAGGTTACACCTACACGGCAGAATGTACAAGTAATGACTTTTGGATGCTCATGGGTTAGTCCGGAAGCGACATCATCTTGGTTAGCTCCTCCCCAAGGGACATGGATCAAATGGTAAGTAGGCGGGAGTATGGGAAATTGGCCCGATTTCAGCGTACCCATGTGGATAATCTCGACCGGGGAGGAAAACTCTTCGATCCCCAACAATCCTTCTTGTTCGTAAATCTCCATAAATTTGCTTGAGACGAGCAAGGGGAATCCCGCTCCCCAAACGAAATCGCCCCATTTGCCGGGCTTTGCACTGGATAATTTAATTCGATGAGGAGGCAACCATCGTAATCCACTTACTGCTCCACCACAAACAGGACAATATTCGCTATCCCCTCGATTTATGGGGGATAATAAGTCCGCATAAGCCCACTTCCGCCCAAACCTGATCCCTTCTTCTGGCTTCAATATATAAAACTTGTTCATTGCAGTTCTTCCTCGGCCATTTCTAACAACTTGTAAGCGTCCGGAAATCGATTTTGCATATCTGTCTGCTTGTACAGGTCTTTCATGAAAGCTAAGAATTGGGCTGGGGTTGCCTCTTTGTTGGTGGCTAGCCATTCCACAATCTCATCGTCATAAGCTCGGTGCCAAGACTGATACCCGTTGTGGCTGGCTGCATCCAATCCTTGAACTATGAAATCATCTCTGTTAAAAACACCACTCAACGTTCTGTGTCCATTGAGCGCATTCGATACTTTATTGGAAAAAACATGGTGGAATTGCCCCGCCGCCTCGACGACATCATCTGCGTGGGCTAATGCATCTGTTGAATTTAAGCCCCTTGCCGCATCCACCGCATCATCTAATCCCCCGTTCATAAATGGGAGCATCCCCAATATGATATCCATACTATTACATTTACCGCTCAGACAGTCTACCCCGGTATAGACCCAATCTACTGGATCTACAAACCGCAGGGCTGCTTCTCCGACTGCCGCATTAACTGGATCTACCTCGTAAGGCCCTGTGTCCCCAGGCATTATTGCGATACAGATCAGGATGGGGATCAAAAGCCAGGGGAAGTGGCCATCAGGATCGGTGTATTTGACGGGATTGTCTCGTGTATAGGAGTAGCGATCCCAGTCTTGTGAATTGTATGGGTCGGGTATAATACTGTCTGGACTTGCCCACCTGCCCAGCGCCGAACACTTATCTTAACCAGCCATTGCACTCTTGCGCCGGATGGTCTGGTATTTTTGGTAAGGTACCAACCTCCTGAGAGTAGAATGGGGATACCAGTCTCACATTCTCATACCCAGGAGGTATTCCAATGCTATCCCAAATCGAAGACTTCGTCAATTGGGTGCGCCGCCGCAATCCCCAGGCGCGCACCTGGCGGGACTATTCATACGATCTCCAGAAGTTCGCCGCTGTGGTTGGAGATCGCTCACCTGGTGAGATTACCCATCGTGACATCGACCGCTTTGTCAACGTCCAGGTTTCGCACGGCTTCAAGCCCGCCACAATCAATCGCCGCCTGGCAGCCATCCTGGCGCTGTTCACCTATCTGGCGGATGAAGACCCAGCCCTGGTGTGCCCGGTGCTTCCACGTCGTCATTTCCTGCGCCAGCCACAGCGCCTGCCCCGCCCGGTGAAGGAAGACGATCTGCGCTCCTTTTTCGCCGTAATCGAAGATGTTCGTGACAAAGCCATGTTCATCCTCATGCTGCGCTGCGGACTGCGCATTGGCGAAGTCGCCAGCCTGCTGCTCTCTGACCTGTACCTGGACGAACCTGCCCCACGCCTGGTGGTGCGCGGCAAGGGCTCGCGTGAGCGCTCGGCGTACCTCTCACTCCAGGCGGAGCACGCACTTCGCCGCTACCTGGCGGAGAGACCGTCTTCCACGAGCGACTTCGTCTTCTTGAGCTACCAGCTCGACGGTCTGTCCACCACCGCCATCCACAAGCGCCTGATGCGCTACCGGGTGCAAGGCGAGGTGCACCTGACCAGCCACCGCCTGCGTCACACCTTCGCCAACGACCTACTCACTGCCGGTGCACCGGTCACATCCATCCAGGTCCTACTGGGACACCGCTGGTTGGAAACCACCCAGATCTATGTGCAGGCCAACGACAGGACCGTGCAAGCGGATTACTATGCCGCTTGCCTCAAGCTCGAGGGCTGGTCATGAGCCCGCCCAAGACCGCCAATACCACCACGGAGATCTATGACCAGGCGCTGAAATACTGCCGCGACCTGCACCTGCCGCCCGGTACGCCCTGCCCCGCTTACACCGCCGCCTGGCTTGAGGAGAATATCGCCGTCCTCGAGCGCTACCGGGGGTGGCTCTCCGGCGGCGGGACCAGCCAGGGGGTGATCCGCACCTACCACATCCCCATGGCCGGGCACGCCCTTTCGCTGAACCACAAGCCATCCAAAGAGTTGGACCTCGACCGGGATTTACAAAAGGCCATGGACTACATCCTCGCCAAAGGACATGGCCAGGACTGGAACGACGCCTGCCGCCTTTCGCTGGCCAAATTCCGCCGCTTCCTGCTGCACGAGCGCGGCCAGGTGGAATGCAAGGTCACGCCTTTTAAGCCCGCCCCGCACACCGCTGGTTTACCCAATTGGCTGGTGGAGGAGCTAACCCACTTCCAGCGCATCCGTCAGCGCAACTGGCGACCCGCTCGCCTGGAAGAGAATATCCGCCGCTTCTGGAGCGGGCATTTGAGAGTGTGGCGCTTCCTGGTCGAGCGGTGCGGCGTGCGAGAACTCTCAGACGTGCGCCGCAAGCACCTATACGACTATGCCGGATACCGCCTCGACTTGGGCAGGTCGGTCTCGCTCACCAACGCCGACCTGCGCGACTTCCAGGGCTTTATGCGCTTCTTGCAAGAAGAGGAATACGCGGTGCCGCAAGCCCTCTTGCGCCTCCACGGCTTGAAACAACCCGACCGACTTCCAAGATCGCTCACCGATGAGCAGGTGCGTCTGCTGCGCGACGATTTCGAAGTACGGGTCAGCCGGGCTGAACAACCCCACCAGATGCGGGATGCGCTGCTGGATCGGGCGGTCTTCCATCTGTTCTGGCAGAGTGGCTTGAGGTTGGGCGAATTGGAAGAGCTGCGCCTGGAAGACCTGGATCTAAGCGGGCGCAAACTCTCGGTGCGTAACGGCAAGGGGATGAAAGACCGCACGGTTTACCTGACCGATACAACTGTGCGTGCTCTTAGCGCCTACCTGGCAGTGCGCGGAGTCGGTCCGACCGATCACGTCTTCCTGTACCGCAACGAAGCGCTCAGGAAAGACCTAGCGCACACCCGCATTAAAGACGCCGGGAAGCGGGTGGGGGTGAAGGTGTACCCGCATCGTCTGCGTCATACCACTGCCACGCAGTTGCTCAATGCTGGCTGCCCGGTGACCAGCATCCAGAAGTTCCTGGGGCACAAGAAGCTCAACACCACCATGGTCTATGCCCGCGCCTATGATGCGACCGTGGAAGCGGACTACTTCACCGCCATGGGACGGATCGAGCAGCGCCTGGAACTGGTCGGTCAACCGGCAGAGACACCCGAACCCATGGGCGAAAGCAAACGCGGGCAGCTCAGGGTATTGGCGGAGCAGTTGTTCGCTCCTGAACTGAGCTTCGAATTGCGCCTGGAGATCGCTGTGCAGATGCGCACCCTACTGGAAGGAGATGGAACCCAGGTGGATTGGATCCCGCCGCCTGTTCGTGTTCTGGCGGACGCAGAAACTGCTTGATCGTAACTATTAAGTTGGTAAGGTGCAAGCCTGGGCTATATTGCTGCTCGAGGCGTGTTAGAATCGCTTAGTTCGTGGGAGGATAGGGCAACGGTGGAGACCGACCTGAGCGCCCGCGAACTCCGTTGCCAGGCAGAGAGCACAGCTCTCTGCCCTTTCATTCTGCCCTGGCAATGGATAAAATGCGGTAAACTCATCTATCCACCTTAATTTAGCCAGTATGCAAAGAAGGTCTTACCCTTTCATCGGGATGGTAGATGTCCTTCGGGCTGAAAAAAGCAAGTTAATCTTCCGAAGTTTCAAATCCTTCAATATCCTCATCTGTCAGCGTTAACAAAGCTAGTGTACCTCCATCCTCATCTAGGAATTCAACCTCGTATGCTCGCGGCAGGTTTTGTTCTACGTAAACGATAAGTACCACACCGATTGATCCAGCAGATAGATTCTCGACTGGAAAATCTTTTTTTAATCTAACTTTCTGGTACTCTTGAAACATATTGCTTTGCCTTAATCACTTTTTTGTCGGTATAGCGGTTACGAGCTTAACCGTACCGTCTATAAGTTTTATCCATGCAAATTTCACATCGATAGTTTTACCATTCGCCCCTGTTATCGTAATCCATTGATTGTACTGAACCCCATATTCGGTAACCTTGGTTTGAATTGCATTGTTGGGATCAAACACGATCTGTCTAGCTAGGCCAGCCATATTCGCCCTTGTATAACCAAGTGCGTTCTCAAACCACTTTGCTTTTTCATACCCAGCAGAACCAGGATCTGAATTGAGTAAATATCGAGAAAGCTTGTCATTAACACTTTCGGCTGTTTTGGCGATAGCCTGAAGCTCATTGAGAGGATCTCCGTCCTGGTTTATAGATTTTAATACTTGTTTCGAAAAATTGGCCTCATTTGAACAATCCCCGTCATTCAAACAAGCTGCTGGTACGATAGCTGGCGCTAACATCAAGGAGAGGCCAAATAATTGTACTCCCGGGTTGCCCCAATTCGCAGGATTTAGTTGATATTGATCCGAAGGGATTTGACTGAAGAAAATCGCCGCCCCGATTAGGGCGATGATGAGGAGGGGGTTATGGCCATCTGGATCGACGTACTTTAATGGATTGTTCCGGACAAAACTGTACCGATCCCAGTCTGAGCGGATTGTATGGATCAGGTATAATTGTGTCTGGGCTGGTCCAGCGGTTAACGACAGGATCGTACCATCTCGAGCCAAACAGGTACAACCCGAAACTGCTCTCCTGCCTTTGACCGGTAAACTTGAAAGTGGTCGGGGTCGTCCCACTGCTGAAACGCTCCTCGCCCCACGGCTTGTACATCAGCTTGCCCACCTGGATAGCGCTGCCGTCGGCAGTAATATTCGTCGAACCCAGGTGGTCGCCCAGCAGCCAGTTCAGCGTGTCCCCGGTGCGCACCGCCAGGCGCATCCCCGCCGCGGAGTAATACTTCTTCATCGTGGCGGTCGAGCCAGACCACTCGAGGTAATCGCCGATGTAGGTGGTGGTCGCCCCGTCGACGGTGGCTTTCACCCGCTTTCCATCGCCATCGTAGACAAAACTGGCAGTGACCGCATTCCCGCTGACCGCGGTCAGGCGGTTCTCGGCATCGTAGCCGAGGGTGTAGGTCACCCCGGCGATTACCCGTTTCACCATATTCCCGTTCTGGTCGTAGCAGAAAGTGTTCGTCCCGGCGCCGGTCACGGCGTGGGGCTTGCTCAAAGCTCCCTGCGGGCAACTGCTGGCCTGCGCGGCATAGCTGTAGGTCACCCCGCCCTTCCCGGACAGGTTGCCGGTCGTGGAGTTGTAGGAATAGCTTTCCAGGGGATAACCCCCCTCGGTCCCCCCGCTCGCCGCCGAGCTGATCAGGCGCTGCAGCGGATCGTAGGAGAAAGCTGGGTCTGGGTTCCCCCGGCCCTGGCGTTGGCGATGCTCAGGACGTTTCCCAAGAGCATCGTAGGTGTAAGAGAAATCCTGCAGCGAAGTCGGGGTGGCGTACGTCCCGCTCTTGAGGCGCTGCAAGCGACCCTGGCCGTTTGGGGTGTTCCAGGGGAAGTAGTCGGCATCGATCAGCAGGGTCGGGTTGGCGTACAGGCTGGCCGCCCCGAGCTTGCACAGGTCCACGCGCCCGGCGGCGTCATAGGTTATGTTCTGGACGTAGTAATAACCCAGGTCGGAGTAGACGCTCTTGAGCGCCGCCTGTGGATGGTAGGAATAGGTCAGGATCTCGCCAGTCACGCCGCCGGCATTCGCCGGGAAGACCTGGGAGGCGAGCAGATCGGCGCTGTTGTAGCTCCAGGCGGAGTGGAAGGAACCCACCCCGGCGACGGTCTTCGTCTCCTCTCTCACCCGCCCACGCGGGTCGTATTTCCAGCTTGTCGCGCCGCTGAGGTCGACCATCCCGGTGCGGAACCCGCACGAAGGCACATTGAACGAAACACAAACTGTGACGATCCGGTAATTGCGAACCGGGATCCTTGCCCGGCAGAACAGGATAGCACTTTTCAGGATGTTAAGGTGCTGAATCTCACAAATTGAAAAGTCAACCGGGGAGTCTCCCAAAGACAAGATCGAAGTGTAATCCAGAAACCCCAAAACGGAAGGCGGATGGACTGGCAGTCAGTTCGTTCGTCTATCAATATTGATAATGTTAATTCAAATTTTAATCCCTGAGAGGGGATAGATCGGAGTTCATGACTCTATCCCATGTGCTGTAACCACAAAGTGTTTATTTGAATTGGATGGTTCGAACAGCCGCCAATACTCACTATCTAATGAATCATCGGGAAATATTTCCAAAATATATCCTCCGTATAGATTTAACCTAATACCTCCCAGGTTATTAGCTTCAATAGATTCTACAATCATGGGCGTATTTTTTCGCTCTTCAAATAACCATTTTATTCGTTCGTCGCAACGATTTGCTCCTGGCTTATCCCAGTCAAATCCATCTAACTCCTTATATGGATCATCACCTGCGGGATAGAAACGGTCTCTGGATGCCACCACAATTCCATTTGGCCCTGCAATATGCCAAGCGCATTCAGTATCTAATACAAATTCACCTACAATAGTTGTGCCACCAATACGCGTTGGAACTTCTGTGCGTTTTGATCCAAAATCAAACCATTCTACATCGGCAGAACGCCCAGAATTCCATAATGGCAAACCAATGAGCACACTTAAGGTATGTTCGATTTTTTCTTTCATAAAGTTTATTCTTCCTCGCTACCAGATTTTTCTTTCTTCTCCTTCTTTAGGTGAGCGATTTCCGCAGCCTCAACCTCAATTTCTTCAGCAGTCAGGCCGTGTTGTCTCATTTGTTGGTGTAACCATTCGCGCTCATCATTGGATAAACCGTATTTTTTTTGTAGATAGTCCACCCACCTGACATCATGTTTCTTCGTAAAAAGCACGTTTAATCCGTTCGATGTTGCTTCTCCAGCCTGATAAAATGCCTCGCCAAATATCTCGGGCCCACCTGTTGCAATAAATGTCACAGTTGCTACCGTGGCAACTCCAATCACTACCCACCCGACTGGTGTAACCGCCCCCAAGGTTAGGGCAAACGCAACACAGAAGGGACAATGTCCTGATGGATCCGTATATTTTAATGGATTTTCAAGCGAATAGGCATAACGGTCAAATGCGATGGAATTTGTTGGAACTGGTGCTAATTTCCAACCAGGATTTAGAAGCCTAATTTGATTTTCCTGGTTCAACTGATCTAAGAGTTGACTTTCATGATAATCAACTGTGAGTAGCGCATAATTGGCAGCGCCTAAACATCCTACTGCGTTCGCATTGTCGCCTTCGCCAACTCCGGGTATGATCGGATCTGGGGACGACCACCTGCCCAGCGACGGATCGTACCATCTCGAGCCAAACAGATACAACCCGAAACTGCTCTCCTGCCTCTGGCCGGTAAACTTGAACGACGTCGGGGTCGTCCCACTGCTGAAACGCTCCTCGCCCCACGGCTTGTAGAACAGCTTGCCCACCTCGATGCCGCTGCCGTTGGCAGTGCTATTCGTCGAACCCAGGTGGTCGCCCAGCAGCCAGTTCAGCGTGTCGCCGGTGCGCACCGCCAGGCGCGTCCCCGCCGGCGGAGTAATACTTCTTCATCGTGGGGGTCGAGCCAGACCACTCGAGGTAATCGCCGATGTAGGTGGTGGTCACCCCGTCGACGGTGCCTTTCACCCGCTTTCCATCGCCATCGTAGACAAACTGGCATTGACCCCATCCCCACTGACCGAGATCAGGCGGTTCTCGGCATCGTAAGCCGAGGTTGTAAGTCACCCCGGCGATCACCCGCTGCACCATATTTCCGTTGTGGTCGTAGGCAGTAGGTGTTCGTCCCGCCGCCGGTCACGGCGTGGGGCTTACTCAAGGCTCCCGGCGGGCAACTGCTGACCTGCAGCGGCATAGCTGTAGGTCACCCCGCCCTTCCCGGACAGGTTGCCGGTCGTGGAGTTGTAGGAGTAGCTTTCCAGGGGATAACCCCCCTCGGTCTCCCCGCTGCGCCGAGCTGATCAAGCGCTGCAGCGCATCGTAGGAGAAAGACTGGGTCTGGGTTCCCCCGGCCCTGGCGTTGGCGATGCTCAGGACGTTTCCCAAGAGATCGTAGGAGTAGGTGAAATCCTGCAGCGAAGCCGGGGTGAGCGTACGTCCCGCTCTTGAGGCGCTGCAAGCGACCCTGGCCGTTTGGGGTAGTTCCAGGGGTAGTAATCGGCATCGATCAGCAGGGTTGGATTGTCGCCCAGGCTGGCCGCCCCGAGCTTGCGCAGGTCCACTCGCCCGGCGGCGTCATAGGTCATGTTCTGGACGTAGTAATAACCCAGGTCTGGAGTAGACGCTCTTGAGCGCGGCCTGGGGATGGTAGCTAAAGGTCAGGCTCTCACCTGACCCGACGTTAACGCCACGCCGGGAAGGACTGGGAAGCGAGCAGATCGGCGCTGTTGTAGCTCCAGGCGGAGCCGAAGACACCCACCCCGGTGACAGTCCTTCGTCTCATCGATCACCCGGCCGCGGGCGTCATAGCGCCAGGCAGCGCTGCCGCTGGGATCGACCATCCCGGTGCGGTAACCACGCCCATATTGGCCTGCCGTCGGCGTCGAATCATCGTAGGCATAGGTGACGTTCAGGCTGGGGTTGCTGGTCGGACAGGCATCGTCAGTGCGGTATTGCTTGCCGGTCAGGCGGTTCAGGCCGTCGTAGTACAGGCAGATGCGCTGGCCGCGGGCATCGGCCTGGCGGGTCAGGTTGCCCAGGGCGTCATAAGCGTAATTCCACACCCCCATATCCGGGTCGTTCATCTGCAGCTTGCGCCCGCCCAGGTCGTAGCTCAGGCTGGTCGTCGCCCCGCCGCGCTGCACCTGGAGCAGTTGGTCTTCCACGTCGTAGCTGTACGCCACCGCCGGACCAGCTGGGCGGGATCGCCTTGCGCACCCTGCCGAGCAGATCGGCGCGGGTGCAGGTGGTCGCGCCGAGGGCATTGGTCTGGCAGGTCTCGGTGTAGCGATACCCGTCCGGAGCGCTGGCGCCGCTGGTCGTGTAGCTCCAGGTCGTTGCCGTGCCGTCCGGGGCAGTCGCCTGCAGCGGTCTGCCCAGGACGTCGTAGCTGGTGGTGAGCGCCGGTTGGCCAGCAAGTTGGCCGCGCCAGGGCGCGGTCGGATTGGCGGCTAGGGCGTATTGAACGGTCTGCTGCCGACTATTACTAGGCTATGTCTGAGGTGGAAAAACGATTGACGTTGCCCAAAGATAGGCTTTCGCAACCAATGGCTATCGGAGAGTTTTTGGCATTGATCGATGGTTTGCACCAGGGTGCACTGAACCCAGACCAAACGGAGATTGTGCGCCAACTACGCACTGGGATCGTGGCCTTTGCGGGTCAGAAACGGTTCTTGAAGATGTTAAGGTTCCAACAGCCGCATCTGGAAAGGCCTAACGGATGAGTATAGCTCTTCCTGGGGGTACCGACAGGGCAAAACGCAAAGAGGACATAGAAGACTGGCTAACTCTGCACTGCGGTGTAGCCGCCCACGGTTGCTCGGAGTTGCTCTCCAGCGCTGCTCCTATAATCCCGCAGGCAATAGAATTTTACCATGAGTTCATAACTCCCAATTCCGCTTTAGATCATCAAGATCGCGCTTGGTGCCCATATAATTCAGGAAAAATTTATCAATCTCCTCTGGCCATTTCTCGAGTCCATAAGTATAACCTTCTAGTGAGTCTTAGATAACCGTTCTCAACCCATAGCAGAAAACCAACCATCTTTTGATCATTACCACTCACAAGAAAAGCATCGACATCCCCAAAACAAAATGATTGTTTCGTGTTTAAGGATAATAGGAGTTCCTCATTCGTACGTGGTACATCGAAGTATAAATAAATACCTACCCCGGTATACTGCCGCGATTTGATTTCTGGATGATTGAAGTTGCTTCCGAAGCACATTCAAAACAGGGTCATCACCTGCCAATAACCACTCGAGCACCTGACTTTCTAGAGATGTAAACGTTAATTCATTCATATTGTTCAAATCTTATGGAACGAAGAAGGTTCCAATCTTGGCTACACCATCGACGAGAGCGCCCCTCACTGTCAGGGAAATACCATTGACAGTGATCTGAATTCCCTGCCTTAACTCTTGTGCTGAATAATCCCCCGCTACTTTTGAGAACTCGCGCCATACTGCATTATAGGTGGTCTGATGGTTTCCGCCAAAAGCATTTACCAGATTGTCAAGATGGTGTCTTGGGTTATTGAAGATATGGTTGAGATCGTTCGCTTTCGCTTTGATCCCAAGCCCCAACCTCTCAATCACATCATCGGCATATCCACCCATACTCTCCCTTAAGAATTTTTCAAGTGCGGCTTCTCCTCCTTCTTCAAAGGCCTCTCTTGCCCCATTCATTACCGCTCTGCGCCCCACATCATCTAGAGGTAATCCGGCAGGTAATAGATCGTCCGGTTCCCCAGCTTCAAAGATTACTGCCAAACCCACGTTCAAACCGGCGAACAGCTTATCATACCTACTTGCATTAGCATCAGCCAACACTTTTCCAGATTGGTAGGTGTCATAAGCAGTCCAACCATAATCGATGCTCTTTAATGGAATCGCTGTCTTCCGGGCTGGAAAGGACGAGCTGGCCTTGGGCGGCGCTGGGGTTGAACTCCAGCTTGCCGGTCTGGGGGTCGAAGCGCTGCTCGGGTTCGAGCTGCGGGTTGAGCTCCTTGGGCAGGTTGAACTCGAGGGTCAGTCCCGCCATCGGCTGTCCAGCCGGTGATCTGCCAGAACATGCTGGCCGCTCTCACCGCGGGATGAGCTCGTGGGATGGCGCGCTGAGCAGCAAGTCGAATGCTGGTTTGCTTTGTTCCTGGCCGGTTGGAGTTTGCCGATGGAATGGGCGTAGGTGTTGTCGTGGGGGAATCGGGGTGGGGGTGGCAGTCGATCAGACCATTCGAAAGCCTCGACGATGAAGGTGGTGGCGATAACTGTGTGGGTTGTACTGGGAGTAGCTGGGATTGGCTCGGGGGTGGGGGTCAAGAGCGGGGCGGAGGTAGGGCTGGGCTCCACGGTCTGCGTCGGGGTGGGCTGGGTTCGCTGGTCTGCGCCTGGGCGGGTAAGGAAGGGCAGGAGCAGGGAGAGAATTAACAAACGGTTGATCAGGATTGTAAGAGGCGTCTTTTGCATTCCGCTTCCTGTATCTTCATGAGTATGATCTGAATTAAAATTTACTCCCGATTATGATGGGCGTCTATAGCAGATATGTAAGATTTATCTAGACGAATGTCATAATTTTTTCGAAATACCCTGGCTTTTATTTGCTCAACACGCGGATTTCTTTGTGATCTACGTGGTTTGTCCTGTAATGAATCCTGTCTCTTGACAAATCAGATACTCCATAATACAATTAGCTCAATAATACAATCATACAAATAGACAAAGATACAATTCGGAGACTCCTATGGATTAAAACCTGATGGATATCAAAATCGACTTCCGTTCTGACCAGCCAATCTATATCCAGATTGTCGAACAGATTCGCCGCCAGGTGGCTAGCGGCGAATTAAAACAAGGCGATCAACTCCCCACCGTGCGCCAGTTAGCCACCGATCTGCGTGTGAATTTCAACACGGTTGCGCGCGCATACCGCTTGCTGGATGAGGCCGGCTTGATCTCTACGCAGCAAGGACGCGGCACTTACATTTGGGAGCAGCCCTCGCTCGAAAACCTCGAACGCCTGCGCGGTCAGGAACTGGCCGGCTTGACTGAACGGTATCTGGACGAGACCCGCCGGCTTGGTTTTAGCTCGGAGCAGGTTTCAAAAGAGATTGCGCGGAGGCTGGCGCCCGAACAAAATGGCGGCCAGTCTCCTGATGAGACATAAAGAAAAATGAATTTGAGGCAAAAATGCGATCAAAAAGCAACGAAAACACCCAAACATCCGATACGGTCCCTGTCACCAAACCCCAGGATACTGTGCGGATAAACCCCCTGGCGGCAACCTTATTCACCATTTTGCTGGCGCTGGCCGTCGGCGGGTCGATTTACCTGGATAACAGCGGAGCTCCAGGCGCCTGGATGGTGATCTGGCTGATCATCACCCTGGTCCCGGCGTTTTATCTGCTTTCAGGTCTGAAAATAGCCAGCCAATGGGAAAAGGTAGTCGTACTGCGCATGGGCAAGTTTCGCGGGCTGCGCGGACCAGGGTTGTTTTGGATCGTGCCGTTAATCGACAGCACGCCCAGTTGGATTGACCACCGCGTGATGGTCACGCCGTTCAATGCTGAAAAGACACTGACGAAAGACACTGTCCCGGTTGATGTCGATGCGGTCCTGTTCTGGCTCGTCTGGGATGCGGAAAAAGCCGCGCTGGAAGTAAAGGATTACCAGGCCGCCATTGCCTGGGCGTCGCAGACCGCTCTGCGTGAGATCATTGGGCAGATGTACCTGGCCGATATCCTGATCGGCCGGGCAAAGATGGACGCTGATTTACAGAAGATAATCGACGAGCGCACCACCCCTTGGGGTATCTCGGTGCAGTCGGTGGAAATCCGCGATGTGATCATCCCGCAGGGTTTGGAAGACGCGATGAGCCGCCAGGCGCAGGCCGAGCGCGAACGCCAGGCGCGTGTCATCCTGGGCGAATCCGAAATGCAGATCGCCGCGAGCTTCGCCAGCGCTGCCCAATCCTACATCGGCAACCCGACCGCTTTACACCTGCGGGCGATGAACATGCTATTCGAAGGGCTAAAGGAAAAAGGCGCTTTTATTATCGTCCCTAGCAGCGCCGTGGATACGATGAACCTGGGCGCCATGAGCGGGCTGGTTGCCCTCACCCAAACCACAAAACCGTCCGATCAGCCAGGTACAGAAAACTCCTGATTGGATAAAATCATATAAAACGGAACATCATTACTCATCTTGAGGGTGAGCAATGATGTTCCACGTGAAACAATTTCAAACAAAAAAACTATGCGCTCATTCCTGGTCTTTATTTTACGTCCTCCTTGCCATTTCGTGTACCAGCTGCCGGGGTAACGTCCGTCCGACGCTTGACCCCGCTGCTATCACCCCTGCCGTGCCTGAAGGCCAGCTTCAGGCTGCCGCGCTGCACCTGGTCAATCTGCTCGACCAGGAAGATTATGCCTCGGCCTTCGCTCTGTTCAACGATCCGTTGAAACAGGAAATGCCCACCGAAAAGATCAAACGCGACTGGCGCGACGTAGTTCTGACCGCAGGCAGTTTTGAAAAACCGATGAAATTTCAGACAAAAAGTCAGGAAAATTTCGAATTTATCACCATAACCGCAGTTTTCTCAGATGGCATTCTCGATATCGAGGTTGCTTTTGACCAATCGGGCAAGATCGCTGGGCTGCACTTCTATCCTTCAAAATAGCTATTTCAGGAAAACCATAATGAAACACCCTCTAACCAAAATCACTCTGACCCTGTTCCTTGTTCTATTCGCGGTTGTTATCGTCCCGATATCCAACACCCAGGCGCAGACGCCTCAGCCAACTGTCCCGGCCGAGATCGTCACCGCCGCCCAGGATCTGCTTCATTTGATCGAGCAAGGTCAATTTGAACAGGCGCTTGCCACTTTCGATCAAACGCTGGTGAAATCCGACACTCTGGCCCAAATCCAACAAGGTTGGGTAGGTCTGCTTGAGCAAGTTGGCCCGGTGCAGGAGATTACCGAAACGATTGCCCTCCGCGAAGCTAATTTAAACGTTGTTTATGTAACCACCCAGTTCGAAAAAGGCGCTGTCGATATCCGCGTCGTATTCAACGACGCCGGGCAGGTTGTTGGACTGAACTTCACCCCGGCTGGAACCGGCAAAGCCGCCTCGCAGCCTTATCGTACAGCTCCGTATGCCAAACCAGACTCCTTTAGCGAACGTCAGGTCACGGTTGGCAGCGGCGAATGGGCCTTGCCAGGCGCGCTCACCCTGCCTGACGGTCCAGGACCCTTCCCTGCTCTTGTCTTGGTGCACGGCTCCGGTCCAAATGACCGCGACGAAACCATCTTTACCAACAAACCTTTTCGTGACCTGGCTGAAGGGCTGGCCTCGCAGGGCATCGCCGTGCTGCGCTATGATAAACGCACAAAAGTGTATGGTCAGCAGATCGTCGAGGCCATTGACAAGATTACCGTTAAGGAAGAAGTGACCGACGACGCTCTGGCTGCCATCGACCTGCTGCGCAGCACGCCCGAGATCGACCCGGAGCGCATTTTCCTGCTCGGACACAGCTTGGGCGGCCTGCTTGCCCCGGAAATTGCCGCCCAGGCGCCTGACCTGGCAGGTGTGATCATCCTCGCCGGTCCCACCCGCCGCCTGGAAGACATTGTCGTCGACCAGGTATCGTACCTGGCTCAGCTCGATGGCTCCACCAGCGCTGAAGAACAGGCGCAAATCGATCTGCTTACAGAGCAGGCAGCCAAGGTGAAGGAATTGACCAGCGAGAGCAACGTCCCCGCCGAGCAGCTTCCCTTGGGCCAATCCATGGCGTATTGGCAAAGCCTCAACGCGGTAAATCCTGTTCAAACTGCTGCTGCTTTGAGCATGCCTCTCCTGATCCTGCGCGGCGAGCGCGATTACCAGGTGAATCAAGCCGATTTCGACGGCTGGAAAACCGCCTTGGAGGCGAAACCAGGGGTATTCCTCAAGCAATATCCCGACCTAAACCACCTCATGATGAGCGGCAGCGGCGCGCCTAACCCGCAGGAATACCAGAACCCCAGCCATGTTTCCGAGTTGGTCGTCAATGACATCGCCAGCTTTATCCAAACTGGCCAGGTCAACCTAAAAGTACCTCTGTTTGGCGGAATCCTTGATACCCAAGAAATTACCCGCCTGCTCTTACTCCTGGTGCCGATCTTTCTGATCCAGATGGCGATATCGATTTACGCTTTGGTAGATTTGGCCAAACGCAAGAAAACGCATGGACCGCGCTGGCTTTGGGCTGTCTTGTTGGTGGTCACCCTGTTTGCCCTACCCAGCGGGTTGATCGTCGCCGCTGTGTACCTGGTTTGGGGCCGCAAAGAAGAAGAGGATGAAGATGGAGCCGATGATTCGGATTGAAAAGCTAACCAAACGCTACGCCAGCGTGCGCGCCTTGAAGGGGCTTGATATGCAGGTCGCGCCTGGGTCGGTTTATGGCTTCCTCGGCCCAAACGGGGCTGGCAAGACCACAACTTTACGCATTCTCGCCGGCCTCGCCCGCGCCGATAGCGGCCAGGCCTGGATTATGGGGCAGGCGCTTCACCTGCAGAAGCCAGGAGAGCGACCGATGCTGGGTGTGCTGCCGGAGGAGCCAGCGTTTTATCCGTGGATGACTCCTCGAGAATATTTACGGGATTTCCTGGCCCCGCTTTACCGCCTGGGAGTGAAGGAGGCAGCTCAGCGTGCTAAAGACTTGCTCGGACAGGTCGGGCTTTCTCAGGCTGCCGACCGCCGCATCGGCGGTTTCTCACGTGGAATGCGCCAGCGGCTAGGATTGGCCCAGGCGCTCATCCACCAACCAGCCATCTTGTTAATGGACGAGCCGGTCAGCGCGCTAGACCCGGCCGGGCGCAAGGAGGTACTGGAACTGATCGAGGGTCTGCGCGGCCAGGCCACCATTCTGCTCTCCACCCACATCCTGGCAGATGTCGAGCGAGTGTGCGATACAGTCGGGATCATCAATAACGGGCGGATGGTGCTGGAGTCGGAGCGCCAGGCACTGATGGATCGTTACGCTCAGCCCGTGTTTGAGATCGAAGTCGAAAATGGCTTCGGCAGTTGGCTTGAAGGCCTGTCAAAGATGGCAGTGGTCGAGCAGGTGCAGGTCGATGGGCGTACTGCGCGGGTGAGCGTTAAGAATATCCACCAGGCGCAGGGCGAACTGCTGGCCTCGCTGGCCGGAAATGGACTGCTGATCCGTCGCTTTGAGATCACCACGCCATCATTGGAGGAAATTTTCCTTAAACTGACCGGGACGGCTGAAACAAGGCAGAAAGAGGAGGCATAAGCATGCTGCGAACCCTGATTTTCAAAGAATTCCGTGAACAGCGGCGAACTTTTCGCCTGTGGATCCTTGCTGGGGTATTGCTGATTTCAGGAATGCTCTCACCACTGCTGGCGAAATACACGCCGCTGCTGATCAGCAGCCTGCCCGGAATTCCCCCAGAATTGGCGGCGATTATTCCCGAACCAAGCCTGCTGGACAGTTTCACCCAATATGTCAAGAACGTCAGCCAATTCGGGCTGATCGTGATCATCGTCATAAGCATGGGCGTGGTCGCCCAGGAAATTGAGCGGGGGACAGCAGCAATGCTGCTGACCAAGCCCGTGCGCCGCTACGCCGTGATCCTATCCAAGTGGCTGGCGGGGACAGGCGGGATCCTGTTTGGTTTGGCGCTGGCCGCGGTTGGGTTTACTTTTTACACCCTGGTGCTATTCGAGCCGTTTTCGCTGACTGACTTTTTGGCTTTGAATCTGTTGCTGGGCGTATTTCTGCTGTTTTACATGAGCCTGGCGCTGTTAGCCAGTACCCTGGCGCGCACCCAGGCTATGGCAGCGGCGGGAGCATTCGGCGGTCTGCTGTTGGTGCTCATCTTGGATGCGCTGCCCGGGATCGGGGAATATCTGCCCAGCCAGCTTATCGCCTGGGGAGTATCTTTGTTCAGCGGGACGGTGCAAAGCGCCTGGCCGGCGCTGGCTGTCTGCCTGGGAATCATCGGGCTGTTTGTAGGAATTGCGATCTGGCGCTTTAAAATAGAGGAAGTTTAATCTTTTATAAATGTTTCACGTGAAACATCAGGCTTCGGTGGCGCCGTTGGCAGCCGCCCACTGTTCGAGCGTTTCTTCGACCATATCCAAATAAGCGTCTAAACCTTCGACTCGCTCGGCAAAGCCGCTGCCAGTAAGACCCAGAAAGCCCAAGGCCTGACTCCAGGCTTGCAGGTGCTCGCCTGGTTCGGGCAGCGAAGCAATCGCCAATGTCCAGGTTCGCAAGAGCGGCCACAGCGCAGTATGCGGCTGGCTGCTGGCTAAAAGGGCATCCAGGGCTTTAGAATAGTAACTCAAGCGCAGCGGGTGCAGCCGCGCCGGCGCCTTTTCCGGCTCAAGCGCCTGGTAAGCAGCCCGCCAGACCGGCAGCCAGGATTTCAAGACGTCTTGATCGACAAGCGGCGCCCCTAACAATCCGAGCAGGCCAGGGTAGAGCCCCGGGCGGCGGGCAGCTTCAAAAACCTTGGGCAAACGGACTAAAAACCGGCGCTCGGTCACCGGAGCAGCAAAGACCCCGGCGATTGCGTTGGCGGCATTCTCCAAAGCTTGTAAATATGCCTGAACATCCTTAACCCCGGGTTGGGTGTGAGCCTCATGCAGCGCTAGCCAGGTCTGGCGGGCGCTGTCCGCTTGCTTACGGGCGCGTTCGATTACAAAATCAGGGCTGTCAAACTGGCCGCGGACGCTCGCCTGGGTAAAATCGAGGAAGTGCTGGGGATCGTATTGGATTTTGCAGTCTTTTAAAGTTGGGCCAAGCCAGGGATGCACCCGCAGCATGCGTGTATTGCGGTAATCCCGGTGCATATGGTGGGCAATGTCCAGGTGAACGTCATCGCTGAGATGGACAATCTCCCGTGGGGTAGGGATGGCATCGCTGTGGATAAAGAACAGGTCGATATCGGTAGCCCCGCCTAAGAGAAACTCATCGTCAAGCAGCGAGCCATGCAGATAGATTGCCAGCAGGGCGCGATCGGCGCGAGTACGCTGGCTGACCGTGTCACGCACGATTTTGAGCAAGATTTCTCGGGTGATCCGCATGGGCAGCGCTCCTCCTCTGCTAATGATACCCTAAAAATGAGGCGGGCAGCAATTGAATCTGAGCGGGGAATGATCGGAACGAATGATGACGTTAGCGCGTCATGCAGCAGAGTCCGGGCTCAGTCCGTTATTTCCAAAGGCAGCTCGGGCTGGAATGAACCGAGCTTCAGCGCCTGGCGGATGCGATTTTCCGTCCAGCGTAAATCGGCGCTGTTGTGAACGTAATCCAGACGACCGGTGTCGATCACCAGGACAGGCGAACGCCGGCTCTGGTGATCGGTAAAGAAAGCGTCATAAGCCTGGTTCAACTGCTCGATATACGCCCCATCCATATTGCGCTCATATGGACGATCGCGGAAGGCAATCCGCTGCATCAGCA
Organism: uncultured Chloroflexia bacterium; assembly: GCA_963770655.1. Classification (GTDB taxonomy): domain Bacteria; phylum Chloroflexota; class Anaerolineae; order Anaerolineales; family UBA4823; genus CAZAGA01. The sequence continues at coordinate 59,470 of CAVYQO010000010.1, forward strand.
CTTCGGTATCGGCGCGTAAGTAAACCACCAGATCCGGCGCGACCACCTTCTCTGCTAGAGCCTCGTGAACTTTGTAATACATTTCTAGTTCGTCGCCGCTCAGGTTGATTCCAGCAAACAGGGCATCTTTTTCAAAGGTATAATCGGCGATCAGATTCGCTTCCTGGGTAAGCACCTCGGTAACGACCCTGCGCTGTTGGTGATAGCGGCTGAGTAGAAAAAATATCTGAGTTTGGAATGCATAGCGTTCCCGATCAGAATAAAAACCTGATAGGAAAGGATTCTCTTCGAAAACTTCCAGGAGCAGGAGAGATTCAAAACTGGGTTGGAGCAGGCGCGCCAGGGTGGTTTTACCCACCCCAATAACGCCTTCGATTGCAAGATACATAGCGCCTCAAGTAGGGTTTCGCTTTTAGCTTGTTAGCAATTCGCTTTTAGAAACTTAAGTTGTCTAGACAAATATATTGCTGATTTTCTGTCCCGAGTTACGAGTTACCAGTTACCAGTTACCAATCACTCATAACTCACTTCTCCACCCAACTTTACCAGCGATTCTCTCAGAATGCAACCCAAATCTGATGACATTCGCTGCGCCAGATACTTGACAGCCACCCAGCCTGCGCTAAACTTAAATAAAGAACAAAAGGAGCGCAACATGCCATCTCTTAATCGTCTTCAACTCATCGGCCGCCTGGGCGCAGACCCAGAGACTCACTTCACCCCCAATGGCTCTAAAGTAACCCGATTTTCAGTGGCTGTCGACCGCCGCCGGCGCACTCCAGACGGGGAAATCCTGCACGAAACCGATTGGTTCAACGTAGAAGCCTGGGCCAAGCTTGGCGAAGTATGCCAGGCTTACTTAAAAAAAGGCCGCCTGGTTTTCGTGGAAGGGCGCGTACAGAACGATCGCTACGAAAAAGGCGGCGAAATTCACTATTTCTCCAAGCTAGTCCTGCGCAACATTGAGCTGCTCGACCGCAAGCCAGAAGAGGAAGCAGAAGAAGTTGCCGAGGAAGATGTTAATATCGAGTGAGAACGGCTGACGTCATTGCTGCGCAATTCAACGACTGACGTCGTCACTGCGATGACGAGAGGGCAAGAAGCAGGGTGAGGATCGCGCGTTTGCCAGATTCATAGCGATGGGGAACCTTACCCAGTGGGCTGACCGAGGCAGCGGCATCGGCGATGACTTCGATGCGGGTTGAGTTTCGGCTCTTTGCTTGCAGGTAAGCCACTCCCAAATCGAACATATACCCGAGATCGAAGAAATTGGTGTTTTTTTCGGCGCCGCTCTCGGCCCCCTGCCAGCCGGCCAGGGCAGCGACCAGAGCTTTGAGCACATCTTTCGAACGAGCAGGTTCATTCGCACCCTGATCCTGGTCCTCTTTGAGGGCTTTGCGCAGGTAGAGTACCAGGTCTTCAAAGGTCAGACCAAATTTGCGAAACTGGATGGCAAACTGGGCCAGGCCGTGGGCGTAGACCTGGGCGGAATCGTTGCCCTCCAACCCCTGAAGGAGCTGGCCTGCATAGTCCATTGCCTCGGCCAGTCCTTCCGCTTGCTTTTCGACTGCGGCCTGGACGGCGATAGCAAAGACTGCAACCATATGATCGCCATGGTTCCCGTTGTAAGGGTCCGCCTGGTTGTAAGCCAGGCGGTTTTCTTCCATGACATCCTGGACCGCCTGAAAAACGGGCGCTAAGACGAAACCGGGCTGTGGGTCCATTATGGAGCTACGGGTATCCCTTCCAGGCGGGAGATCATTTGGTCGATCACATTGAAACCTCCCTGCCAAAAATCGGCGCTGAAAATATTGATCCCCGCCTCGGCCAAGACGCTGGCCGGCGCTTGCGAGCCGCCAGCCGCCAGGATTTTGAGATAGCGCGGTTTGAAAGCCTCTCCTTCGACCAGGTACTGCTGGTAAAGAGCCAATACGAGCAGTTGGCCAAAGGCATAGGCATACACGTAGAACGGAACGTGGTAGATGTGCGGAATCGAGATCCATTCCCAACGGAATTCTTCACTCAACTCCACGGCATCGCCAAATTGGCGCTGCAAGTTTTCCAGGTAGGCGGCGGCCAATTCATCCACAGACGCACCGGCATTCACCATTTCATGCGCCTGGCGCTCGAACAGAGCAAAGAACACCTGGCGCATAATCGTTGCATACGTATCATCAACCTGGCGGAAGAGCAGATCACGCTGTACTCCGGCATCGCTCTCGAGGCCGAGCAGGCGATCGACCAGGATCATCTCCCCAAAGGTGGAAGCGGTCTCGGCCAGGGGCAGGCTGGCATGCTGGGTGAAGGCATTGTGGCCAGCGGCAAGCATGGAATGGACGGCATGCCCGAGTTCGTGGGCCAGGGTGGCGACGTCTTCAGGACGGCCCTGGTAGTTGACCAGTACCCAGGGGTCGAGGTCGGGGGTGAGCGTAGCGCAGAAGGCGCCGCTGCGCTTGCCGCGGCGCACCTCGCTATCCAGGTGGTCCTGGTCGAAGACCTTTTGAGCCAGGTTAGCAACCTGAGGATCGAAACGGGTAAACGAGTTCGAGCACCAGCTCAACCGCGGCGTTAAATTCGTAAGTTTTGTCGGATTGGGCAACCGGGGCGTAAATATCATAGCGGCGCAGGCGTTCGAGACCAAGCCAGCGTGCTTTGAGACGAAAATAGCGCTGGAAGACATCAGCATTGCGCTCGGCAACGGTGAGCAAAGTGTCGATGACCGCATCGGGGATGTCATTGGCCAGGTTGCGCGCCGAGATGGGGGAGGCAAAATGGCGCAGGTCAAGCTGCTCGTTAGCCCAGTCACGGGCCAGGGTCTGGTAAATCTGGCCGAGAATCGGCGCATCCTGGGCATACACCCGGTAGAGTTCCTGGTAAGCCGCCTGGCGCAGCGCCGGGTCATGGCTGCGGGCGTAGATCATCAGCTCGCCGCGGGTGAGTTCAAGCTGCTCGCCATCCACCGTTAGCTTGAACACATAGCGGTTCGTAATGGTGTCGTACAAAACGGCCAGAGCGCTCGAACCGGTCACATTTTTAATATTGACAATTTTCTCTTCCACTTCACTCAAAGTGTGCGGTTTGAACTGGCGCATGGTTTCAAGCCAATAGCGAAAATCGCCGCTGCCAGCGAGCAGACGGGTGACATCCGCCTCATCCAACTCTTTCCACCAGATCTCGAAGAAGAGGGTGTGGTTCTGGATCCCAGCCAGGAACTGGTCGACGCGGGCAATAAAAGCCTGGACAGCTTGATCCTGGGTATTTCCGCTGAACGAAAGCGAGGCGAAACCGCCCACCCGTCCGGCCAACCTGGTGAGGCGCTCTAAGTCCTGGATGAACTCCTGGAAGACAGCCTCTGGAATCGCGGGTGAAAGGAGCGGGCGTTTCTGTTCGATGGCGGCAGCCTGCGCTTCCAAAGCCGCGAAAGCAGACAGCATTTCGGCGCTATCGATAGCCGGGAAAAGATCGGAAAGGCTCCAAGGTGATAAAGTGTAAGTTGTTTCCATAGGTTACTCCTTAGTTGTATTTTGGGCCAGCGCCTGGCGGAGACGCTCGCGCAGTTGGTTGATCGGCTGGCGTGTAGCGCTTTGCGGATCATCATAATACCATTGCTCCCAGCCATTGCAGGGAGAGTTTGGGAGCCGTCTGGCCAGGCGAGCGATCTGGTGAATCGAACCGCGCTGCCCTTCCCATTCGATAGAACCGTCGGCAAAGATCCGCGCAGTCGCCTCGCTCTTCCCGAGCAGATACAATATTCCTCCAGGTTCGAGCAATTGATATTCGAGGAGCATGCCAAAGGGAATGCGCCGCTCCTTGCGCGGGTTGGGGGTGGCATAGATAGGCAGGTTAGCCGAACCGGGTGGGGTTTGGTCAATTCGCTGGCGGGCCAGCTCAACATATTCAGGCTGGCGTTCGATCCCGATCCAGCGCCGCTGCAATCTTTTGGCGACCACCCCAGTGGCGCCGACGCCAAAGAAGGGATCGAGGACGATATCGCCAGGATTTGTGCTGGCCAGGAGCAACCGGTAAAGCAGAGCCTCGGGCTTTTGGGTGGGATGAGCTTTCTCGCCGTTCAGGCGCAGGCGTTCGGGGCCGGTGCAGATCGGCAGATACCAATCGCTGCGCATCTGCAGTTCTTCGTTTAAGGATTTGGCGGCCTGATGATTGAAGGTGTATGGAGCGCGGCGCTCCTTCTGGGCCCAGATCAGCATTTCATGGGCATTGGTGAAACGGACGCCGCGAAAATTGGGCATGGGGTTGTCCTTAATCCAGACGATGTCGTTAAGGATCCAGAAACCAAGATCTTGGAGCTGGCTGCCCACCCGAAAAATATTATGATATGACCCGATCACCCAGATCGTGCCTGTCCGCTTAAGCACCCGCCGGCAGGCTGAAAGCCATTCCTGGGTAAAACGATCATAGGCCTGGAAATCGTCAAAACGATCCCAGGGCTCGTCGACAGCATCGACCAGGGTGTTATTCGGACGCCAGAGTTCCTTCTGAAGCTGCAAATTGTACGGGGGGTCGGCAAAAATTAGATCGACTGACTCGCCAGGCAGGGCAGCGAGGATATCGATGCAATCCCCCAGGAGAATCTGTTCCAGGGGCAAAGACACAGCAGGATCAGGGGATGGGCTCAAGGCAGATTGTCATAAATTGAAGCGAATATGGACGATCTCGCCATCTTGGACGATATATTCTTTGCCTTCCAGGCGCAGCTTGCCTTTCTGGCGGGCTTCCGCCAGTCCGCCCAGGCCGACCAGATCCTGATAAGAAACCACCTCGGCGCGGATGAAACCTTTTTGCAAGTCGGAATGGATAGCGCCGGCGGCTTCGACCGCCGGGGCGCCGCGGTGGATTGTCCAGGCGCGGACTTCATCCTCGCCAACTGTAAAAAAGGACTGCAGCCCCAACAAATCATAAGACAGGCCGATCACCCGGCTTAGACCGAGCTCCTGGATGCCGTATTCCGCCATGAAAAGCTCGGCCTCGTCGGCAGGAAGTTGGGCCAGCTCCATTTCAAGCTTTCCCTGTAGAGCAGAAACCAGGCTGCGAGAGTGAGCATAGCTGAGGGCTGGGGCATCCTGGCCTTCAGACAGGTTCAATAGAACCAGGAGCGGTTTTCGGGTTAAGAAACCAAAACCCGAAAGCATCTTTTCCTCTTCGGGATCCATTTCAATATCCCGTAAGGGGATCTCGGCAGCCAAGGCGGTATGCATCTTTTCAAACAGGGTGATTTCTCGTTCGATCAAGCCGCGGTCGCGCCCGGCGCCTTTTTTACGCTCTTCGACCAGGCGCTCCTGTTTGCGCTCAACCGAGATCAGGTCGTTCAGGAGCAGCTCGCCATCCATGCTGGCCAGATCGCGCTCAGGGTCGACGCTCCCCGCAGGATGGGGGGCGTTGGGGTTCTCGAAGCAGCGCACTACCTGGACAAAGCCATCCATCTGGGCCAGCTGGTTGAGCAGAGCTCCGGAAATGCCGGATTTGTCGGCGGCGCCCTCCAGCCCGGCGATATCGGCATAGGTTACCTTGGCATAGATGGTCTTCTGTGGATGAAACATAGCCGACAAGCGATCGACGCGCTCATCGGGGACATCGACCACGCCGGTGTGAACTTCAAAACGACCACCGCTCATCGTGGTGGGCTGATCGCCGCGGGTTAAGGCGTTGAATATTGTTGTCTTGCCAGATTGAGGCAAACCGATAATACCTAAGCGCATGAAAAGACTCCTTATCCTTGGTGTTCAATTATACTTGACCTGTAAAGCAACCTTCGATATACTTGCACTTGGAAATGGCCGAAGTGGCGGAACAGGCAGACGCGCACGACTCAAAATCGTGTTCCGTGAGGAGTGTGGGTTCGATTCCCACCTTCGGCACTTGCGCAACTCAGCGTATTTACAGCGCCAATGCTGCAAATACGCTTTTTGTTCATAGTTACAACTCAATTCCTGGAGGGTCTTACCATGCCATCGACTGATCAAATCCTGGCCGTCATCCTGGGAGGAGGCGTCGGCAAGCGCCTCTATCCACTCACCCGCCAGCGAGCCAAACCTGCCGTGCCCATCGCCGGAAAATATCGCCTGATCGACGTGCCGATCAGCAACTGCATCAACTCCGGGATCACGCGCATTGCCTTGCTCACCCAATTTAACTCGGTCTCGCTGCACCGCCATATCACCCTGACTTATAATTTTGACCGTTTCCACCAGGGCTGGGTGCAAATCCTGGCCGCCGAGCAAACCCCGCGCAGCACCGGCTGGTACCAGGGAACAGCCGATGCATTTCGCAAGCAGCTGTTCGAGATTAGGGCGACCCGCGCTCCGTATGTGCTGGTGCTGGCCGGCGACCACCTGTACCGCATGGAATATGAAAAAATGGCCCAATTCCATTGGGATAATAACGCCGATATCACCGTCGCGGTCCAGCCGGTGGCCGTGGGAGAAGCATCCCGCTTTGGCTTGCTCAAACGCGAAGACGATAACCGCATCTCGGCCTTTGTTGAAAAGCCCAAGGACCCGCAGGTGCTGGCAGAATTTGTCAGCCGCCCGGACCCCGAGCAGCCTTTTCTGGGCTCAATGGGGATTTACCTGTTCAACACAGAAGTATTGATCGATTTGCTTGAGACCTCGAGCGCCGATGATTTTGGCGGCGAGGTGATTCCCAACAGCCTGGGAACCCACCGCGTTTTTGGCTACGGTTTCGAGGGCTACTGGGAAGATATCGGAACGATCCGCTCGTTTTATGAGACAAATCTACGCCTGGCCCATTCCGACTCGCCCTTTAAATTCTACGATCCGGAAAGACCGATCTACACCCATCCTCGCTCGCTGCCCGGCTCCATTATCGATGGCGCCAAAATGAACGACGTGCTCCTTGCCGAAGGCTGCCGCATTGGCAAGGCCGAGATCAGCAACTGCGTGGTTGGCCTGCGCAGCATCATTAATGACGGCGTAAAAATGAAAAATACTGTCATGATGGGGGCGGATTATTACGACCAACCTGGATCGAGACGGGTGGCCGGCGGGGTGCCTTATGGAATAGGTAAAGACTGCCACATCGATGGGGCGATCCTGGATAAAAACGTCCGCATTGGCGAGGGTGTAGTGATCAAGCCCTTCCCGCGCGGCACGGAGATGGACGAGGGCAGTTGGGTGGTACAAGATGGGATCGTGGTCATCCCCAAAGATGCGATCTTACATCCCGGCACCCATATCGGACCGGAATAAATATTTACCCATATAAAAACATCCGCCCTGAGAGCGGATGTTTTTATATTCTAGAGAGCAGGTTCAACGGTGCGGGTAAAAATCTCGAACTTAGGCGGGTGCTCCATGTGCTTCTTGACCGCGCAGAGCTCAGCCGAGCGCACCAGTGAGGGAAGGTATTTCTCGGGGAAAGTCGGCGGCGCCTGGATTTCCAGCTCGATCTTTGCGACCATACCACTGGCCGGGTCATTGTGAACACGCTGGATGATGCGGATGCCTTCGGTGGGCAGGCCGCGCTGGTTGCAGAAGCCGAGGACGTAAATACCGGCGCAGGTTCCCATGGATGCCAGGAAGAGGGCAAAGGGGGTGGGGGCAGCGCCAGTCCCGCCGCCCATCGGCGGTTGGTCGGTGTTGACCGTAAATGGCCCAAAATGCGCATCTACTCGGACGCCGCCAGGAAAGTCGATAATCATTTCCATTCGTTTTTTTCTCCATTTTTTATTTGAATAATTTCACATTCAGATCCTTTGATGCATATACCTACCAAAAGGTTGCATCATTTATTGAAAAAACCTGCAATTAATCTGCCACATATGGGGGGTGCTCTGCAAGGAGATTATCTTGTTTTTGCATGCCTCCTGTGGATAACTGCCAGAAAACTGTGGATAAACTATCCGAACTGGGGAAAACATCGCTTCCTGGCCAATCCGTTCATTAAAGTCAACCCCCATATATGGGGGCACAATCAGCAGCTTACCCATATACCTTTTTCGTGGTTGAGCGCCAGGAAAAGTACCGACTTTACCTCGATTCATCCCCAGGCTGGAAGTGGATAAATATAGTGGGGCGAAGCGCTATATCTGGCGGTCAACCCCCCAACGATCCCCGTCTATCGGGTTAAAATGCCGGTAAAAAAGTGTTATCCACATATCCACAGTCTCTACTAAGACTACGATAACTATATCTATTGATATTGATAAAAATACTTTTTAAATAAAGGGGCTAGATCCGTTTGAGTGAATTGTTTTAGGATATCTACGAAAGCGTTTATTGTGCTGATCTGGTAGGTGGTTTCTTTTGGATACGCTTTTAAAAATTCAAAGAAAGCCAGGTCGCCAATGGTTTGACGCAGCTCTTCCAGGAAGACAGCGCCGTTCAAATAAACGGCATCGCGGTAGGCCCGGTAGGGTTCACTATCCCCATGAGGATTATAAATCGAGGTATCCACCCAGCCCCGCGGCTGGTAATAATTCACACGGTAGTCCCACCACCAATCTAGGGCTTCGGGATGGATGTTTTCGTAAAATAAGCGTTCGCTGTACGTGGATAAGGCTTCATCCAGCCAGGGCTCCAGTGCCTGGTCATTGCCTACCAGGGCGTACCACCACTGGTGAGCTGTCTCGTGGGCTGCAATAGCCACTAAATATTCGCCCGTCGTGCCCTGATACAGGTTGTAGAAGCCTTTCGATAGAAAATACATCCCATCGTATTCCATCCCATCCAGGAAATCGGCCTCCACGACCGAGAGCTCTGTCCGTGGATAGGCTCCAAATAAGCGTGAATATAATTCGACGGCTGCGACGGTGGCATCCAGGACAGCCTGGTTGGCTTGCTCCTGACCGCCAAAGGCGTAGCTGGTCACCGTGACATCGCCAGTCTTGGCGCTGAGCGTCTGGTAATATGGACTGACCGAAAAAGAAAAATTGCGAGCGTCGTTATGCTGGAAGCGATACCAATCGCCATCGCGAACCGGTGCAGCGCTGGCGGCCAGGATCAGCTCGGGGCGGTTCTGGGCCAGGCGGATATTAACCTCGAAATCGGCGCTTTCGTAAACCAGGTGCTCCCCATAGTAACTTGCCGGGTGGTTCAGCCAGCCTTTGCCGGATATATACGGTGGGATGAAGGGATACCAATCGACCAGGTTGGTCTGGTTCGCGGTATAGCCGAAGGGGATTGGGCGGATGGCGGAATTGGGGGTTGGCGAGGGCAAGTTTAGCGAGTAGGCTATGTCCAGGGCAATCTCCCCGCCGGGCGAGAGCGGTTGAGATAAGGGCAAACGCAGCCAGCCGCTCTCGGTTTCGACCCCTTCGACCGCTTTGCCGTCGCCCCAGGCCAGGCTTTCAAGCTGGAAGGTTCCCTGAAAATACAGCGGATCGACCATTAGAATGATCTCTTCGAGCGGGTCGTTCGACCGGTTGGTGTATCGAATCTGCTGGCTAACCTGCAGGAGGTGGGCATCATAATCGAGCACCGCCTCGATGGCGTAATGGGTTTTAGCCGGCGGCAGCGGCGTCGGGGTGGCAGTACTTGCGCTCTGCGTTGGGGTATTTTCGATTGGGGTCGACTGGATGCTGACGGCTGATGGCTGAATGCTCATGGCTGATGGCTGAACGCTGACCGCCGTCGGCTGATTGCTGCAGGCGGCGAGGGTCAGGGCTACAAATACAGCTATAAGGGTGGGGATGATCCGGCGAATGTGAGGCATCGTGGCGATTCTACCAGGAATTGGTCAGCGAAAATTATCCCCAAGGGTTATAACCTGCAACCTTTAACCTTTAAACTTGAAATTTAGCAGCCTCTTCCCGGCCTCCACCAGTGTCTCATCTTTCTTGGCAAAGTTCATTCGCACGTAATCGTGCACGGCTTCGTGGAAGAAATACGAGCCGGGCGTTGCAGCAATCCCGATGGTTTCGATCATCCAGCGGCAGAAATCATAATCGTTAGCAAATCCAAATTGGGAAATATCGACGAGCACGTAATAAGCCCCTTGCGGCTCGATGTAGCTTAGCCCGGCCTGGCGCAGCAAGTCTAGAAAAAGGTCTCGCTTGCGAGTGTATTCGCTTTGCATATTCCGGTAATAGCTTGGGGGAAATTCAAGGGCGGTCACGCAGGCTTCCTGCAGGGGGGTGGGGGCGCATACGGCCAGGAAATCGTGCACCTTGCGCAGCCCGGCGCTGATCGCCGCTGGGGCGATGGCCCAGCCTACCCGCCAGCCGGTGACGGCGTAGGTCTTAGAGACCGAGCTGCACGAGACGGTGCGTTCGAACATGCCCGGCAGGTTAGCAATATAGGTGTGCTGGTAAGGGGCGTAGACGATGTGCTCGTAGATCTCATCGGCCAGCACGTAAGCGTCGTACTCCACGGCCAATTCGGCGATGACTTGTAATTCAGCGGGTGAGAAGACCTTGCCGGTTGGGTTGGAAGGGTTGCACAGTACCAGGACTCGCCCACCGGCCTGGAAAGCGCGGCGCAGCTCATCTGGGTCGAAACGCAGCTCTGGAGGGTGCAGGGGGATGTGGATCGGTTCGACTGCTAACAAATGCGAATCGACAATGTAGGCTTCGTAATGAGGTGAGAATACGATGACCTTATCTCCCGGGTCGGTCAGGGCAGTGAGGGCTGCTAGCAGGGCTTCGGTGCCGCCGATGGTGACGGTGACGTGTGCATCTGGGTCGATTTCCAGCCCGCTGAAGGCGCTGTGCTTGGCGGCAATTGCGCGGCGTAGGCGCGGTGAGCCCCAGGTGGAGGAATATTGGTTGTGGCCGGCGGTGATGGCCTGGTGGGCGGCGGCAAGCAGCTCGGCGGGTGGATCGAAGTCAGGGACGCCCTGCACCAGGCTGAGCGCTCCGTGCTGCTCGGCCAGGCGCGCCATCATGCTGATCGCTGAGTTCGGGAAGAAGTTTAAGCGGGAGGTGGTCATTGCGGGCTCCGAATGGATCCCTTACGCTCTACATCAACGGGTAGAGCATAAGGGAAGGGTTATTTTTTGACGACGGCCATTTCATCGCGGACTGCCTGGTACAGGGTCTCGGCTTTGAGCTCGCTGAGCGTGTAGCACGGGGCTTCGAGGTGCTCGGCCAGGCTCTGCGCCAGGCCCTGGTCGAAAGCGGCATGCTCCATATTAATCACCACACTGTGGATGTCCTGGTCAGCGATCTGCTCGGCCAGGCGGTTGGCTTCCTCCTGCGGCGGAATTTGGGTCAAGGAGACGTTGCCGGCGCCATCGGTAAGCAGGATCATCAGCGGGTTGACATCGGGGTGGAGCAGGCGCTCCCGTTGGATGACTTCGAAAGCCATGAACAGCCCGGCCGAGAGCGGCGTTTTACCGCCGACGGGGATGTCGGCCAGGGCTTGCTGGGCAAGCTGGATTGAATTCGTTGGAGGCAGGATCAGGGTGGCGCGGTTTTTTTGGAAGACAACCAGCCCAACCCGGTCGCGGCGTTGGTAAGCATCGGTGAGCAAGGAAAGGATGGCGCCTTTCGTCGCGGCCATGCGCTCGGCGACTGCCATCGACCAGGACGCGTCCACAACGAACAGGATCAGGTTCGAAGCCTTCTTGACGCGGATCTTGCGTTGGAAATCGCTGGAACGAATGGCAAAAGCAACCCGCTTGCGCAGCTCGTTGCGCTCTTTTTGGTAAGGGGCAGCCGCACGCAGGGTGGCGTCAAAAGCCAGGTCATCGGTGCGCCCGTTGGCCGGGCGAGCTCGAATGTAGCGGCCGCGTTTACGCTCAGTGTGCGTTCGTGAACGGCGCCCGCCAAGGCGGCGAGAGATGCGGTCAAGTGGGTTTTCGATTTTGCGCGGTGAAAAAGGCGCCCCAATTTTTACCTTATCGCCGCCCTCCCACCAGTTGGTGCTGACCTGGTCAAATACCTCCTGGCGAGCGGGCTCCGAAGGGGCCTTTTCAGTTTCCTCGGTTTGGGCTTCGCTGCTCAGGGTCGCTTTTTTTTTTCGTCTGCCATTTCGTCGCTGGGCAGTGGTTCGGGCTCGCCAGCGCTGGAGGCAGCGCCCTGGAGCTGCTCAATGCGCTCCTGGAGATCTTCCATGCTGATCTCTGCCTGGTGGAAGGGACCGCGTTTGATGCGGTGGGGCAAGGCCAGCTCAGCCGCCAGGGCGATATCCCGGTCGGTGATGGCGGAGCGCCCTTCGAATGCGGCGTGCGCCCGGGCTGTCTTTAAGATCACCAGGTCCGAGCGGTGGCCATCGACATTCAAAGAAGAAGTCAGAGCGGCGATAGAAAGCAGATCGCGGCTGGTGTGGGTGACCCTATCGACAATGGCGCGACCAGCTTCGATCTGGTGCGAAAGTTCCTGCTCTTTGATTTCCCATTGATCGCGGAAATCTTCCGGCCCGGATTCGAAAGCCAGGTTGCGCTGCATGATCAAAACCCGTTCGCGGGCATCCCGAATGCCGCGGATTTCGACCGAGAGGGCAAAGCGATCGAGAAGCTGGGGGCGCAGATCGCCTTCTTCGGGGTTCATCGTCCCCACCAGGATAAAGCGCGAGGGGTGGGCAAAGGAGATGCCTTCGCGCTCGACGATATTCACGCCCATTGCGGCTGAATTGAGCAGGAGGTCGACGACATGATCGTCTAACAAGTTGACTTCGTCGATATAGAGCAGACCGCGGTTCGCCGCGGCAAGCACGCCCGGCTCAAAGTGGCGCTCGCCGCGCTGGATAGCCTTTTCGATATCCAGGGTGCCTACGACGCGGTCCTCGGTGGCGCTCACTGGCAGGTTTACAAAACGAATGCGGTGCTTGCTGATCACCAGCTCTTTACCGCTGTTCATCTGCTCCTTCACCCAGTCGGACCAGGTGTTTGGGGCACGCGGGTCATCATTGAAGGGCGAGTCGACAAAAACCTCAATTTCAGGAAGCAAAGCGGCCATGGCTCGGGCGGCAGTGGACTTGGCAGTGCCGCGCTCGCCGCGGATCAAAACCCCGCCAATGCGCGGATCGACTGCATTTAGCACAAGCGCACGCTTCATGCGCTCCTGACCGACAATGGCCGTAAATGGATAAATCGGCGGCATGATTACCTCAAAAGTATGATTTTAACCGAGTTAATAATATTATCACAAAGGTTGTCAACTTGACTTTTCACCTTTATAATATCATCCTCATCTTATCCAACCTGGAGTTAGAAGTATTTATTATGGAAAACAACAACGCCCTGATCGGGCATGGGCCTGAGGCCGATAACGAACAAATGACAGAAAACCCGCCTGAGTTGGGGGGGCAGGAGATGACCTCGATGGAGTCTCTCCTGGAAGAGCAGGGTCTCAGCCTGGAATTTCCAAACCAGGGCGAAATTCGCCAGGGTTTCATAGCTACCATTCGTGACAACGAAATATTGGTCAGCATCGGTACAAAATCGGAAGGTGTTATTTCAGCCCGAGAGCTGGAACAGATTCCATCCGAAGAGCGCGCCGCCTTTACAATCGGCCAAGAGATCCCCGTTTTTGTTGTGGCTCCTGAAGACGCCAACGGCAACGTTGTGCTTTCTTATGTGCGAGCCCGTGAAGAGAAAGACTGGGAAATCGTGGAAAGTCTGCTGAGCACAGGTGATTCTTACCCAAGTAAAATCATCGGCTTCAATAAAGGCGGCTTGATTGTTCCGATCGGCGGGCTGCGTGGTTTTGTTCCTGCCTCGCAGATCAGCCTGACTCGGCGCAGCGCGGGCGACGAATCCCCCGAGCAGCGTTGGGGGCGGATGGTCGGCGAAGAAATGAACGTGCGCGTGATCGAGGTCGACCGCGAACGGCGCCGCTTGATCCTTTCCGAGCGCATGGCTCTGCAGGAAACTCGCGAAACTTTGAAAGATCGCCTGCTGGACGAGCTTCAGGAAGGCAGCATTCGCACGGGTCGGGTTACCAGCCTGGCAGATTTTGGCGCATTCGTCAACATCGAAGGCGCGGATGGGTTGGTGCACCTTTCCGAAATTTCGTGGGAGCGCATTCAGCACCCTAACGAAGTACTGAAGGTCGGTCAGGAAGTAAAAGTCAAGGTGATCAGCATCGACCGCGATCGCAAGCGCATCGGTCTTTCCATGCGTCAGCTCCAGGAAGACCCCTGGGTGCAGAAAGTCGGTCACCTCAAAGAGGGCATGCTGGTCGAAGGTACGATCACCCACCTGACCAAGTTCGGGGCGTTTGCCCGCCTGGACGAAGATCTGGAAGGTCTGATCCATGTCTCGGAGTTGAGCGAACAGCGCGTCGCCCACCCGAAGGAAGTGCTGCGTGAAGGTGAAGTGGTCACCTTGCGGGTGATTAAGATCGACCCCGAACGGCGCCGCATCGGGCTGAGCCTGCGAAAAGTAGACTCACCGGCGTATGCCGATCTGGACTGGAAGATGGCCCTGTCCGATGAAGTGGGCAAGGTTCACGATGCCGGGGCCGTGGTTGAATCCGAACCCGAACCCGAACCCGAAGCGAACTCGAGACTCGAAGCAGAAGTGGACGAGCAGCTCGAAGCAGAAGTGGACGAGCAGCCCGAAGCAGAATAGACGGTGTAATCCTGTAGGGCAATCCGTGGTGATTGCCCCTGGTAAATATTTTTATGAGAGCACGCCCTGGGTTAATCTATCTGATTAACTCAGGGCGTTTATATTTATTCCTGGCTGCTTTCGCTGGTCTGCCAAAGCTGCCGCATCTCAAGACTGGTGTTCAGCAAATCTTCCAGTTTGCCCTCAGCCGCAATCCGCCCATCTTTCATCACAATGATATGATCCGCCCGGCGCAGCAGCGTGCGCCGGTGGCTGACCACCAGGCATGCACCAAAATCCGCCTGCGCAAAGATGCGTTCCCATAGCAATCGTTCGGTATCCACATCCAGAGCACTGGATAGGTCATCGAAGACCAGCAGCTCCGGACGGCGAGCCAGCATCCGCGCCGCAGCGGTGCGCTGGGCCTGCCCGCCAGATAGACGGACGCCGCGTGGCCCAACTTTTGTGTCCAGGCCTGCCTCTAATACCTCCAGATCCTGCTCCATGACCGCCAGCCGCAGCGCTTCCAACACCGCAGTATCGGGTGCGTCCATCCCGAGCAGGATATTTTCGCGCAGCGTATCGCTGAACAGGCGCGGCGTCTGGGCTGTATACGCACAGCGCGGCGGTGTGAAGAATGTCCCAGGCTCGCTCACTTTTTCACCATTCCAAAAGACCTCACCGTTCTTACTCGGCAGCAACCCGAGCAAGACGCGCAGAAAAGTGGTTTTCCCTGAACCAACCCGGCCAGTGACCACCGTCAGCGAACCGCGCTCAGGCTCAGGCTGATTTCGTCGATGCCGTTCTCGCTTTCCGGGTAACGGTAGCCTAACTTACGAGCTTCCAATTCGATCAGACTGTCAGCCGGGCGCCTTTCGGGATAGATCACCGCGGGCAGTGGACCCGCCAGGTTGATCGGACTGGGCTTGACCAGCGCTTTGTTCGCTGCGCCGCCCATCAAATGCTGCATCCGCCCGACCGAAACATTCAACTGCTTGTAGCGGGCCACCAATTCTCCGAAAAAGGCGGTCATGTTGCCCACGCTCTGCAGTAGATAAACAAATAACGAAAAATCGCCAACTGAAAACGTAGTGCTTCCGATCGACCCGCCCACCAAAATCAGGGTGATGCCGGTACTGAGGTTGCCGCTGTTGATATAGATTGCATCCAGCACGGCATTGAAGACTTTCTCCCGCACCGTAACCGTCTTGCGCTCGTCATTTAATTGTTCGAAATGCCGGATCACGTTTTCTTCAGCGGTGGCTACCTTAACCGCCTGGACAGCGCCAAAAAACTCGCCAATAAACCCGGTGACCTGGCTGGTTGCCTGGCGGCTGGCTATCCGGTATTTTTCAATCCGGCTGGCAGCCGTGCCTGCCACAAGGGCGACGATAATAATTGGGATTAAGGCCAGCAGGGTGATAGGGACGTTAATTCGCAGCATTAGGAAGACCGAGATGACCACGATCAGAGTGCCAATCAGGAAATCGTTAACCCAGATGACGAACAGGGGGATTTCCATGACATCCTCCCGAAAGCGGCTGATCGCCTCCCCAGGAGATTCGCGTAAGGGTAAGGCGCCAGGCTGGTGTAGGATATTAACCAACATATTTTTGCGCAGCAGGGTAGAGATGTCTGCAAAGAGGGGGACGTCGGCGTAATAGAATCCGAGGCTGCCCAAAGTGCGCAGCAAGAAAGTCGCCGCCAGGATCGCAATCACCGTCCATAAATTGATGCCTGCCTGGGTTTCACCTGTCAGCAGGTCAAAAAACACTTTGAGGGCAATCCCTGGCAATATCTGCCAGGCCAGACGAAAAAGCAGCACGCTGATCATGTCGATCAGCCAATACCAGAAGCGGAAGCGCACCATTTCAAGGATAACTTGCCAGGCAAGCAGCGGAGGCGCAGTCATACCAACACCTCTTCCAATCCGCTTTGCAAAAGGCGATAGAAAAGCGAGCCGGGATCGCTGGCAAGCTTGGAGCGCTGGCCAAATTCGCTCTGCCGGCCAGCTTCCAGGATCATGATCTGGTCGACGCGGGAGACTGTTGCGAGGCGGTGGGCGATGATGATTGCCGTTCGTCCCTGGAGCAGGCGATTAATGGCGCGCTCGATGCGCTGTTCGGTTGCTGGATCCAGGCGCGAGGAGGCCTCATCCAGAATGACAAGCCCTGGGTCGCGCAGGAAAATTCGGGTAAAAGCCAAAAGCTGGGCTTCGCCAGCAGAGAGGCTGTGGCTGCCGGATTCAAGCAGGGTATCCAGCCCGGCAGGCAAGGCGCTGTACCAGTCGCCCAATTCCAAGGCTTGAATAGCCTGCTGGATCTGCTCGTCGGTAATGCTGCGATCGAAAAAAGTCAGGTTATCGCGCACGCTGGCACGGAAAAGCTGAACTTCCTGGGTGACCATACCCACCCGCCGGCGCAGATTGGCCAACTGAGATGACTTCAGATCTGTTCCATCGAGTAAGATGGCGCCTTGCTGAGGATCATATAATCGAAAAATCAGTCTTGCCAGGGTGGTTTTGCCGCTGCCAGTGCGCCCCAATAAGCCCAGTCGGGCTCCAGGTTTTAGCGAAAACGTTAACCCCTTAAGAACGGATTCCTGATCCCCGTAGGCAAAAGTAATCCCTTCAAAGCTCAGTTCGATAGCGCCAGCCGGAATTGCATCCGCATGGCCATCGTGGATATCCCTTTCGAGTTTGCGTAATTCGGTCAGGCGTTCGACGCAGGCGCCGATGGTTTGGAAGCTCTGGATTTCGTGGGTTAGGGCCCAGATAGGCGCTTCCAGCATATTGATATAATAAACTGTCAGGTAGATCGTACCGACTGTGATCAACCCGCCCAGGAAGAGATAATAGCCGCTCAGCACTGCCAGCAGCATCCCCAAGGTGAGCAAGCCGCCTACAGCCAGCTCGATCTGCCAGCGCTTGAATTGCGTGCGGCGGTTATGCACTAGCATAGAGGCCTGGCGCCGAAAAAGCTCCCGAACCGCATATCCATCCGCTCCGCTGGAACGGATATCCTCTTTACCGGCAAGCTGTTCTTCGATTAAACCGAACAGCTCGGCGTCTGCCTGGCGATAATCTTTTTGATCTGGCACGGCGATATCGCGCATTCGATTCAAGACAAAGAGTGAAACGCCGGTGAAGCCAGTGAAGATCACTCCGAGGCGCCAATCTTCGAAATAAAGCACAACCAGGATCCCGGCCATCAACAGGATGTTGCCGAGCAAAATGATGAAAAATTGAGAGAAGAAGTTGGCCAACTCGGCCACGTCGCCATCGAGGCGTTCGATCAGCTCGCCGGGGGTGTGGGAATTGTGAAAGCCCATATCCAGGCTCAGGCAGTGACGGGCCAGGTCCGTGCGCAGGCCATTGGTCGCTGTCCAGGCGACGTTTTCGCCCAGGTAGCGAACAGCTACCATGACGATCTGTTGGAGCAATGCAATTCCGAGGAAAGCAATCCCGGCCCCGGCTAATTGGCGCGCCGGCGCGCCGGCCAGGGCTGCGTCAATGAAGCCCCCGATGATTTTCGGGTTTATAAGCTGCAGTCCAATCGAACCAAGCAACAGAAAAGACAGCAGAAAGAAGCGTCCTTTCTGCGGGCGAATATATTGGGCCAGCAGGTCCCAATAGGCTCGTAAAGGTAATTTTTGCATTTTAGAATGAGATGGAACCGCCTACCTGGGTGTGGTTGGCGAAATTCTGGGCTCTCACCTCCAGCTACCTTCTCATGGAAGCAACGAAACCATTTAGATAAGGGATTAACCAGATAATCCATACCACAATGCTGAATTTGTGGAAATTAACGATAGCTTTCTCGTCTTTACGAGCTAAAACCAGCGAAGCCCAAACTGCATGGATGAACATCAAAACAATCGCAAGCACGCCGGTCAGCCCGTGAACGTTGAAAAGATCGGCATCAGACATCTCCATCATGATGCCAGTACCGATGGTATCACAAACAAAGCCTGCCCAGAAAAAGGCCAGGTGCCAACCCTTCAACCGGCCAGCCAGGCGCTCGCTCCAAACGCCAATGGTGTAAAACACCAGCGCCAGTGTAATCAAAATCACAGAAGACAGCATTTGGGTGGTCATCAGGTCTCCCTTCATTTTTACCATGCGAACAATTTTTGGCAGGAAAATCGTCTGGATTGATAGCCTGGATGCCATTATAGTACATGAGCGCCATCATCTACAGGTCACCGATTTTTTCCAGATCCCTTTTAACCGGTCACGCTTTAATAGGTTGACTTTCCTAGGCGAATCTGCAATAATCAATTCAGGCAAGGTTACAATTGCAGCCGAGGAGGAGGGAATCATGGATCTTCATGAGCGTGAAATTATCCTGAGAGAAATCAGACGCTGGCAGGCGGAAGGTGTGCTGTCGGCGGACACCTGCCAGGTACTATTGGATCATTACGCCGAGCCGCCCGCGACCGCTGCCCCACCGGAAACCGATGAGGATCTGGAGCGCCAAAGGCCCCTGGCAAACGATGTTCCCAATGCTCGCCGCACTTCCTTCAGCCAGATTCTGCTCAGCGAGACTGCGGTGAACACCGCCCTGTATCTGGGTGGATTTTTTATCATCGTGGCCGCCTTCATCATCGCCGCGTTGGTAGCCAGCGCCCGCCTGCCCATACTGATCGCAGCAACACTGATCTTTCTGGGTGGCTCGCTCTTTACCCTGCGCCGGCTGCCCAGGTCAGCCTGGTATTGTTCCTGATCGGATCGGTGCTGATCCCCATCGATGCTCAGGTCATCTCCGGGATGCTCGATTTCAGCGGCCAGGCGATTTATGGTTATTGGGCAATTGTCAGCCTCCTGGCTGCGTTAATCTGGGCGGGTGGGTTTGGCTTATTTCGTAACTGGATTTTTAGCTCCTTAGCATTTTTAGCGGCGGTTGCGGCAGTCTATCTTACCCTCCGTTGGTTCGATCCAGGTGAAGGATGGACCATATTGGCTCTTAGCCTGACGATGCTAGGCGCGGTCCTGCTCGCAGCCCGGCTGGGAGCGCACCTGGGAAAATCTCTGACCCTGCCCTTGCTGATCTTGTCGCAAATCGGGGAGGCCTTCATCATTGGTTGGCTGTTATTTAGTTTAATTCTGGGTCGAAATTCACCCACCGATTGGATTTTGGAGGCAGCCGCCTGGCTGCTCGCCGCCCTTTATTATGCCCTTAGCGACTGGGTGGTTCGCCGCAGGTATGTCTGGTCGCCATTCCCTCTTGCCGCGGCTGTTTGTCTGGGCGTGTTCCCCCTGTTTCTATTAGGCGCATCATTTCCTGATCCTGACCAGGTTGCCTGGTTGGCTTTCGGCTGGGGAATACTCCTTTCCCTGGCGGCCGAAATGTTTTACCGGCGCGAAGATGGCATGGAGAAATTCTACGGCTATGCCTTCTTTATAACCGGAGGGCTTCTGTTCGCCGGCGCGGTCGTCACCCAGGTCATCCTCGAGGACTTCTTACCAGGGGAGGTATTCCTGTTGGGGTTTGGGCTGCTCTACCTGCTGCTGCACCTGCGCCAGGTTCGCTGGTGGCTGTGGACCCCGGCGCTGCTGGCTTTCAGCCTGGCCTATTTCAACCTGTTCCTCAGTGGTCCTTTTGCTAATACAGCCATCTCGCCAGGGGCCATATTTTTGTTCCCGGCACTGTTCTTTTTGAGTCTCGACGTCCTGATTTACAAAGGCGTGCTCTTCCCCAGCAAGAAATCCGACAGCCTCCCAATCCCGGCAAGCTGAATTTTGGGTACCGGTGTTATTGTTTGCCGGCCTGGCGTATCTGATCGATCTGCTAATCTTGCTCTCCAATAAGGGTGAAGCCTGGCCAGCCCAAATATTCCTGGTCTACGCCGTTTTCTTTGCTGTCTATGCCATACTCAGGTCCCAGCCGGTTGTGGGCTTGCTTTCCACGGGCAGCCTGGCGCTGGCTTTAGTCTATTCGCTGCTGTATATGAAGTCTGAGAACTCCTAGCGCCTTTGCTGCTCCTCGCAGTGATTTACTACCTGGTCGGCTTGGGGATGGCATTCCTGAGCCGCACGCACCGGTGGAGCGAGGTGGTCTTATGGAGCGGTCTTGGTCTCGGGGCGCTGGCGGCCTGCTTTGCTCCATTCGAGGAGGACTCATTCGCCATCCTGGGTGCGGCGTTGATTGCCCTTTTCTACGCAGTCGAAGGCTGGCGGCGGCGCTCGGTCTGGTATGGGCTGCCGGCCTGTCTGATCTTTTACCTGGCCTATCTAACAGCCCTGCGGCTGCTCGGTGTCAGCCAGCCGCAGTATTACTCCATCGGAGCGGCTGTACTGGGCGTCCTGATGCACAATATCTTTCTGCGCAGCAAGAATCCAATCGCCGCAGTTATAACCGGGATCCTCACTATCCTGATCCTGCTATCGACCACCTTCACCCAGATGGTGCAAACCGAGGAGTTGCGCTACTTCCTGCTGCTTTTCATTGAGGCCTTGGTTCTATTGGGCTATGGCCTGGTAATGCGCTCGCGTAGCTTATTCTTCCTGCCGATCGTCTACCTGGTGCTGGCAACCATCGTGGTAATGACGACGGTGTTATCCGGTGTACCCACCGCCATGATTATCGGCTGCACCGGGCTGCTGCTGCTCTGCCTGGGCATCCTGGCCTTGGTGATCCGCGACCGCCTGGTCAAAGTTTCTGAACGGGTCGGCGAGCGCTTCAATATCTGGTAGACTGTCGTTAAGGATAATCCAACATGTCCAAATTAATCCCCGCCGCCGAGCGCATCACCCGCGCCCGCGCCTTGATCCAAACAGCCCGCGATTTACCGGTTCCCGCTGATGGCGGCAAATATAATTTTTCCTATATTGCCAAGGTTAAAGACTATTTGCAGCAGGCGCGCGACCTGGTCAAGTTCATCCCGATGACCCCCAGCGCCACGCCGGAGATGAAAGCAGACGTCAAGCAGATTTTTGCCGAGGCCGACCAGGCCAACCAGGAAATATTGCACTGATCATTCTAAAGGGTAATAACGCGGACAAAGGATTTTAAACACAGAATACGCGGATTGCTAGGATCGGATTGAGGCAAACGAACACGCCGGATCGCTCCTAAAATTTTCGATATGTCACCCAACTTTGGAACATGTCTGATCCGACCAGGCATTTTTGGGTTTTCAAAAGTGAGAAGGAGTGTCCTGTCAAAATTCTTTCGAGATATTCGCTCGAATGGGAGAAGATCTCGAACTCCCCGCTGATTTCCTGCAGGTATTTTTGCTCCGGGGCGAGCGGGATAGGTGGGACCCTGGTGGTGAAAGCGAAGAGACCGCCTGCGCGTAGAACTCGTTCGGCCTCGCCGAAAACGCCCTCCAGATCCGGGATAAAATGCAGCACGCCGCAGCAAACCACATGGTCGAAACTTTCCAGCGGGTACGGCCAGGGAATCTTTTGAATGTCATGATTTTTCAGCCCGGCAGCGAAACCTTTTGCGGCGCAGATTTCAAGCATTGCCGTGGAAAAATCGAATCCATAAATCACAAGCCCTGCTTTCGCAAAGAGTGCAGCCGAAAGACCGCTGCCGATCCCGGGGTCCAGCACAGTCTGGCCGGGCTGGACTGCAGTGTAGCACAGTCCGAACAGCACCTCAGCGATGTAGCAGCGGTACTCGCTCACCTGGCGATCGTAATCCCTGGCGTAGGCGTCATGCAGGGCAGAGTTCATCGGTTTACCTCCCTCAGAGATTACCAGATCGTTCCCGATGCTTTGCCGGTTTTTCCGTCGAAATAGCTGCCGCCGTAAAAATACCAGCTCAGAGCTTCCATCGCAGCCCTGGCGTTTTGGGCCGTCAGGCTCGGAACCTGCTCCGGGTTGATCGCTCCCAGGTACCACCTTCCCGAGGCGGTGAAAGCCTCGTCCTCCTGGTGCAGCCGGAGCCAGGGCCGCCCGCAGATGGGGCAGGCCAGGATGGCGACCTCGCGGTAGGCTGCGTCCATACCCAGATCCACCGTGACGGGCTTGTTCGGGTTCGGAGAAGCCATGCAGGTGCACGGCGTGGGCTGCTCGGGGGATCGTAGATCGAAATCAGACATAGCGATGACCGGTGTTCGTATTCTAACCCCAACCAGGGAAAAGCGCTCGCCAAATAGTTTTCAATCCGCTCCCTGGCCGAATGGCTGTTGGAAAATTGAGCGGAGGATCGCCTCGAGTTCACACATCCGCAGGTAAATCTTGCAGTTCATCGACTAAACTTCGGAAAGCGCTGACCCCGTCGCCACCTTTGCCGTGCAGCTCCAGATAGCGCCGCTCCAGGCGATCATCTGCCTTTCCCGATTGCTCCAGCAGCTTACACTTCGCCTGGCGCAGCAGGAGGATCTCCTGCCGGGCTGTCCCGCTGTCCGGGATCGTCGCCGGCTGGGGTAGGAGGCGCAGTTTTGCGTCACGGCCTCCGCGTTAGAATCCGGAAAAGCTGCTGTCTCCAAATAGGATATACTCTATACTTGCTGTCGTCAGACCAGGGGCGGATACTGCCGGAAAGGATGCACGGTGTCTGCACCCTGACCGCCGTCCAAGCCTGGCGTGACCCACTACTGCTGACAAACACGGAGAACGACATGTCGACCGAAATCATCCAGTTCATTATTACTGCGCTGCTCTTCCTGCAAGGAGTTTCGCATGGTCGCGGGGCTATAGCGCTCATAAAACAGTCCATGAGCCGCTCATCTGGGGCGTGGCTGCCTCTGCGATCATGGCTGCTCCCCTCACTCGCTCCTCCTACCGCCGCAGGGCTGGCAAGTATCTTCTGGCTTCTCGCCGCAATTGGATTCATCGCATCCTCCCTGTCATTCTGGGGCTTCCTCATCCCCGGCGATCTCTGGCGGCAGCTTGCGATTGCATCCGCCATCATTTCGACCCTGGGCATCGGGCTGTTTTCCGGAACGTGGCCGGGAGCGCCATCCCGCAGCCTGTCGACTGCCGATACCGTCATCGCCCTGGTATTAAACTTCGCCATTCTCGTGGCGCTGCTTGTGCTGCACTGGCCTCCCTACACAATGTTTGGAAAGTGAAAGAACTCCCGCCAGGCAGCACAGCCCGGGCGGCAGTCCCTTATCGACCCGGGATAAGAAAGAGAAATCATGACAACCAATGAGCCCGTCTTTGACAGCCCGGTCGGGAATGTAAAGTCTCACATTCGGGAGTACGTGCAAAGCGATGGCAAGAAAGGCCACCTGTACCGCGGGTTGCCCACGCTGCTTTTGACCACGCGCGGTCGCAAATCCGGCAAGCTGCGCCGAATAGCCCTGATCTATGGCCAGGACGGGGAGAATTATGTGGTGGTGGCCTCCAACGCTGGCGCTGCCCATCATCCGTACTGGTATCTTAATCTCGTTGCTGACCCGCTGGTCGATGTGCAGGTCGGCGCGAACAAGTTCTCTGCCCGCGCGCGCATCGCCGGCGTCGCCGAAAAGGCGCTCTTATGGCCGCGAATGGTCGCGATCTTTCCCCAATACATCCGATATCAGGCCAAAACCAGGCGGGAGATTCCATTGGTGATCCTGGAGCCGGTCCGGCGCGGTTGATTTCCAGGAAGATTTTCTTTTACCTTAGGAGCAGCACATG
Source organism: uncultured Chloroflexia bacterium (assembly GCA_963770655.1). Classification (GTDB taxonomy): domain Bacteria; phylum Chloroflexota; class Anaerolineae; order Anaerolineales; family UBA4823; genus CAZAGA01. Next base: position 83,516 of record CAVYQO010000010.1, read on the forward strand.
GATAACTCATTCTTCACATCAGATTTATTCCGTTTTGGCTCAACCTTGCTGGGTATCGTTATTTCTTCCTGGGTGATCATTTCGCATCTCAAAGAGCGCACGCCTGGAAAGGTATTTGAAGTCATTGCGATGGTCACTTTCGGAATAGGTGGTTTTGCCAGTATCATCTCGTTTGTGATGCATTTCTTCTTTTCAGACATGGTGGCAAGTTCAATCGGTTGGCCCCTGGACAGTCCCTTCCAGAAGGAAGTTGCTGGAGCAAACCTGGCGGTGGGCTTGCTCGGCTTTTTGGGTTTCTGGCGCCGCGATTTCTGGCTTCCGTATATAATTTCCAAAACTGCTTTCCTTTGGATCGCTGGGATAGCCCATGTGGTTGACCTGTTCCAGCATCAAAACCTGGCGACCGGCAACGCCGGGCTTACCCTTTACATGGACTTCATCTGGCCGCTGATTTATATCCTTTTATTTTGGCTTACCACCCACTTTGGCAAACCGGCTCCACCCGGATTCGTGTATAGCAAGCCGCAGTTGTAAGCGCATCCCCAAACCCTTTTTAATCACGCTCCGCTCTCTGGCCGGATGGCTGTTGGAAAATTGAGCGGAGGCTCGCCTCGAGTCACTCATCCGCAGTAAAATCACGCATTTCATCGGCTAAACTTCGGAAAGCGCTGATCCCGTCGCTGCTTTCAATTTAATTTAGATAACCGCCTGGCGCAGGGGATTGCTCGCGCCGGCTACACCAATCCGACCCCCATCCAGACCGCGGCGATCCCGCCCATCCTGGCCGGCAAGGATATCATCGGCACCGCCCAAACCGGCACCGGCAAGACCGCTGCCTTTGTCCTGCCGATTTTGCATAAACTGCTCGACGGGCCGCGCGGCCATACTCGCGTCCTGATCGTCACCCCCACACGCGAGCTGGCGGAGCAGATCCACCAGACCATCCAGGAGTTCAGCAAGGGCACCCGCCTGCGCATCCTTAATTATCTTTAACGTCAGTACGGGAAAAAGGTGAATCTTGTTGCTGATTTTGGCGGTGTAGCCGCCAAAATCAGCAACAGCAATTATTTATCCAGCGGGCGCAGCGTTTCAATGCAGCGCTGCGCCGCAGTTTCGGCGTCCGGTTGGGGCAAGAATTCGCCGGAGACCCAGCCGGCATAGCCGGTCCCAAAAAGTGTATTCAGAATAGCGCTGAAATCCAGGTGGCCTGCGCCGGGGTGCCAGCGGTTGGAGTCGGCTACGTGGAAGTGAACAATGTGCCCTCGGCAGGCCCGGATGCTCGCTTCGATATTTGCTTCTTCGATGTTCATGTGAAAGGTGTCGAGCAGCAGCCCGAAGTTATCCGTCCCGACCTGTTCGATCAGCGCCAGCCCCTGGGCGGTGTTGTTAATCAGGGTTGTTTCATAGCGGTTAATCGGCTCGAGCGCCAGGCGGATGCCGTGCGGGCGGGCGGCCCGGCTGCATTCCACCAGGGCCTCCACCAGCCAATCCATTGCCTGGTGAGGATCCACGCCAGGTTTGACGATGCCGCGAATCAAGCCGATGATAATCACTGCTCCGAAGCGTGATGCGGCTGGGATGTGGCTTTTAATTCGCTCGATGGCTTTCCGGCGAATTTCAGGCACGGGATCGGTGAACGACAGCCCTTCTTCGCCCCAGGCCTGGCCGGTGCCGATGGCCGGGACGCGTAGCCCGTTCTGTTGGACGAGCTCCGCCAGGGAGTCCAGATCAATCAGCCGCGGGTCACGGATGGCAAGCTCGACGCCGTCATAACCTAGGGAGGCAATGCGGGCAAGGTTGGCCGCCAGGTCGCCCTTGAAGGTCGCGGCCTGGAACTGGGCAGGTTGGGTGGAAAGAACAATGGATAGCTTCATAGGTTCGGTAGGGGTGCACACAACTGTGTGCACCCCTATGGATGACCCGATAACTCCTTACGGATAACTAATCCCTACTTCGCCAGGTAAGTCACTTTGCATTCCGAGCGATCGGTCTGCAGCCGGATGACATTCTCAGGCAGTTCTTCAAGACCGATCTTCTTGGTGCTCATCGGGGTCATGTCCATGCCAGAGGCCATGCACTCGATCACCCGCGGGAAGTTGCCATGCCCGGAGTGTCCCTGGGCGCCGACGATCCGCGCTTTGCGTACCTGAAGCACTTCTCCCGTCACAGGCATCTTTGCTTCGGCGCGGGCGGTCACCACCAGGGTGCTTAACAAGGTTCGCCCTTCCCAGATGACGCGTTCGATCCCAGGGTAAACGATTTCGGGCAGTCCGGTGGCTTCCATGAACAAATCCGCGCCCATGCCATCGGTGATTTCGAGGACGCGATCAGCGAAATCTTCCTTGGTGGGGTCGATGTGAAAATCCGCGCCAAGTTTCAGCGCCATCGCAGCCCGTTCTTTTTGGGTCTCGGAAATGATGACCTTCGATGCCCCGGCGCGCTTCAGGATTGCGCAAGCCGCGATTCCAACCGGACCGGCGCCAAGGATCACGACCCGATCACCAGGGCGGATCCCGCCGCCGCGCTCGATGACGGCATTGTAGGCCACTGCCGTGGGTTCCACCAGGCTGCCGGCGATGAAGATGTCATCGCCGCTGTAACGCTCGCGCAGCGGCTCCAGGCTCCACAGCGTGCGCGAGGGCAAGACGATATAGCGGGTGTAGGCGCCGTTGACATTAAAACCAACTTCGTCTAATTGTTCGCAGTGATTGGGTTGGCCGTCGGCGCAGGGTTTACACTGACCGCACCAAAGCATTTCTTCGGTGGTAACAGCCTCGCCGCCTTTGAAGGGCTTGTTTGTGCGCTTGTCACGCGCGTTCTTGCCCGCTTCGACAACCACACCCGAGAACTCGTGTCCCAGGATGCTCGGAAAGCCGGTCAAGCCTGGGTAGAAGATATATCCGTCCCGGTCAGCCTGGGACATATGCACGTCAGAGCCGCAGATACCGCAAGCCTTGACTTCCATCAGAACTTCTTCCGGTCCCGGGGTGGGGATGTCATACTCGCGGATCTCAAAGCGCGGATGTCGCCACACCTGGCTTCCCAAATACGTCTGTCGGCCTTCGATGTCTTTTCTACCAAGCTTGAAGCCTGGCTTGGGATCCCAATCTGCGATCAGGGTTACGCCTGGCATTGTTCCATTCATGATTCTCTCCTATTTTGATAATGGATTGGCTCCAAGGTTATACTTCCGTACCCTGGCCAATGCGCGGGATAGAATAAACTGTCTTCCAGCCCTTGCTGAGCGGTTCGCGCAGGTAGGGTTCCATTTCTGCTTCGGTGCGCAGGGTCACTTTCTCAACCGGCGGGACGCTTCCGGACGGGAAAGCATCGAGAACATCGTCATGCCACAGGGTCAGGTATTTGAGGATGGCAGCCATCGGGCGTTTGGCTTTTTGCGCTGCGCCGGATTTGGCTTTGCCGACCACGCCCTCTGGGGTGGCGGCGATTTCGATGGCAAAGTGCCCTTCGCCCTCAGACCAGCGGCTTGGGCGCCCGTATGGGTCGACTGATTTATCGAAATGTCCCTCAGGCAGGTAAGCGATACCCTCGGTATCCACGGCGTAGTCCATATCGACCATTTCGGGATGCAGCAGCAAGCTGAGCGAGGTTTCGGATTCATCGGCATGGACAAAGTTGGTGCCCATTTGCCCGCCGCGCTCGACCGGGCGGAAAAACTCGCGTACGCCGCGATGCCAGTCAATCACCCGGAAAATGCCCGGAAGCTGGTAGCGCTTCTGGAATTCCTGCACCGCCGATTCGAGCATCCATAATTGTCCGTGATTGTTGACGATGAGCTGCTTGCGGAAACCGTCATTCCACAGCCCAAGCATGACGTCAATCATCATCTCGCGCACCACGTGCTCACGCACGATCACCGTGCCGGGCATGCCCAGGTGATGATAGGGGTGGCCGCCGTAGTTCAGCGGAGGCAGGGCCAGGTTTACCGCTGCGCCGCGCTTGGCAGTAAAGCGGCGCACACCTTCGCAAATCGCGCTGACGTAGAGCGTGTCGGCGGCGCTGGGCAGGTGCTGGCCGTGAAGTTCAGTGCAGCCAACCGGAATGAATACCACGTCGTTCTTTTTGCGATTGGCTTCCACTTTCCAGCGGGTAGTGGTCTGGATGTAAGAACCGGGCTTGCCCCATTCCACTGGCGATGGGATCCCATAGTCGGCCAGGATGGCATCGATCTGTTCGTCGCTGGCTTCCCAGACTTCCTTTTTCATCCTCCCCACAGCATTATCTTCGAAGAAAAGATCAGCCTGGTTGGTGGGGAGAAATCCTTGCGGAACAGTTGTTAACATGTTAGTGCTCCTTTACGAATAGTTTGTGTAGTAAAAAATTCATCCAATTTCGCTTACTTTCACTGGCCGGTTCTCGCGCAGCGACTTCCCAGCGGCATAACCTAAGACAACTGCCGCACGCCCATCTGCCCCGCTGATGGGCGTGGGCGTGTCATCGCGGACACATTCGACGAATTGTCGAACCTCGTCGACATAGCACGGCGCATAGCGCTGCATGAAAAAGAATGGCGGGCGCGCGAGAGAAAACCGTCTGGATTGCCCTTCTTAATCGTGCTCTCGACCTCGTTATCCGCCATGGCCGTGCCATCCGAACAAAATACCTCCAGGCGCTGGTCGTAGCCATAGACAGCCTTGCGGCTATTGTCGATCGCCCCGATCGCCCCATTGGCGAACTTGAGCGTGACGATGTTTGTATCGGTATCGCCGAACTCGTTCAATTCCGGGTTGAGCAGCACCCCGCCGATTGCAAAGACCTCGTCCACCTCGCCGATCTGGAAACGCGCCATGTCGAAATCGTGGATGGTCATATCCAGGAACATACCACCTGAAACGCGCATAAACTCCATCGCCGGGAAGTCCGGATCGCGATTGGTAATGCGCAGAATGCACGGACGGCCGATTTCACCCGAGGCAACGATCTCGTGCACCTGGCGGAAACTCTTATCGAAGCGGCGGTTAAACCCAATCTGCAGCTTGACCCCGGCTCTCTCGACTTCCGCCAGGGCATCATCGATTTCTGCCAGATCGAGCGCCAGTGGTTTTTCGCAGAAGATATGCTTGCCCGCGCGAGCCACATCTTTCATAATGAACGCATGCGTGTTCGTGCTGGTGGCAATTAATATGGCCTCGATGCTTTGGTCTTCCAGCAAATCGTGATAATCGCGCACCACACGCTGGACGCCGCACTCAGCGGCGACCGCCTGTGCTACTTCAAGGCGGATATCACAAACCGCCGCAAGATTTGCTTCGGGGATGGACCGCGCAATATTGCGCGCATGGACGCTGCCCATTCTTCCGGTTCCAATTACTGCAATATTTATTCTTCTGGTCATCGTTACCTCATTCCGGTCGGTGCTGACGGCGTGCGCCTAAAACTTCATAACGATCTTCATTGCGCTCTTGGGCTGGTGCTGCATGGTCCTGGGGTCCAACCCAAGACAGCCGAAAGCATCCAGGCCTTCTTCTAGCGGAATGACCTTTGTGAAGAATGGTTTCATATTGAGCCGGCCTTCCTGGAAGATGCGGATAGACGGGTTCATTGTATTTTGGCCGAGATACAGGCCGATAATCTTGGTGGCCCAACGGGTGACCTCGTTCGGGACGATGCTGGCGGTAATGGACGAGTCCATCCCGAAGGGCAGCACTTTTCCACCGGGGGTGACGCATTTGAGCGCCTGCTCGATGGCATTTCCGGTAGCCTCAACAACGATATCCGCCTTGCGCCCGTAGGTAAACTCGGTGATGTTTTTCTCGATATCATCCACCTGCGGGTTCCAAACAGTCAACCCGCATTGTTTTGCGACCTCGATGCGGAACGGATCGATCTCGGTCACAGCAACTTTTGCGGCGATGTTTTTGGCAAATTGCGCAAATAAATAGCCAATCGGACCGAAGCCCAAGATCAGTACATAATCATAGGGCAGCATCTGCAGATGGTTCATGCCATTGACAACGGTTGCCAAAGTCTCTACTTGCGAACCGAGCACATCGTCAATTTCATCGGGGAGCAAGTAGCATTGCTTTTCAGGAACAAGGCAATATTCGGCATAGCCGCCATCGCGCATCACGCCGATCGCATTCCACTTGATCTCCACACACTGGCTGGTCAAGCCCATCCGGCAGAAGGTGCAGAAACCGCAGCGGATGTTGTTATCCACTGCCACCCGGTCGCCGATCTTGAAGTGGTGAACGTGCGAACCGATCTCGACGATCTCGCCGCAGAATTCATGCCCAAGAACGGTGTCAGGCTTGAAATGATGCTTGCCTTCCATGATCTTGACATCGGTGCCGCAAATGCCCACCCGGCTGACCTTGATCACGATATCATCTGGCTCTTTGACATGCGGAACCTCTCTTTCTTCAAGAACAAGCCGGCCGACCTCTTTGAAAACAAGAGCTTTCATTTTTTGCATGATAATTCTCCTTTTATGTTTTGGACTATGCACACGTGTGCATAAAATTCAAAAAATATATCAACGTTGAATTCTAGCCGAGCTGCCTTTGGCGAGCGCTCGCACCTGATCCAGAGTAGCCATGGTGGTGTCGCCGGGGAAGGTGGTCAGCAGCGCACCATGCGCCCAGCCCAGGTTCACAGACTCCTGCTCCGGCTCGCCGCTCAACAAGCCAAAGAAAAATCCAGCAGCAAACCCATCCCCACCGCCGACGCGATCGTACACATCCAGCTCGCAGGTGGGCGATACAAACGTCTTTCCATCGATCCAGGCCACCGCGCCCCAACTGTGGCGATTGGTGGAGTGGACCTCGCGCAGCGTGGTGGCCACAATTTTGACCTGCGGAAATTTCTTCACGACGGTATCGATCATCCCAAAGAACGCGCTCGGATTAAGTTTTGATTTGGCGGCGACTTCGGGCTCAGTGATGCCCAGGCCCAACTGCAGGTCTTCCTCGTTGCCGACGAGCACATCCACGTTCTGCACAATCCGCTGGATGACTGCCTGGGCTCGCTCTGCCCCGCCCCATATATTCCACAGCTTGGCGCGATAATTCAGGTCGAATGAGACCACGGCGCCGGCGGCTTTGGCGGCCTGCATGCCTTCGATGATGAGCTCGCCGGTGGTTTCAGAGAGTGAGGCGAAGATGCCGCCGCTGTGGAACCAGCGCACGCCGGAAAGGATTGCCTCCCAGTCGAAATCTCCCGGTTTGAGTTGGGCAGCGGCTTCGTTGGCGCGGTTGTAAAAGACTACCGGGGCGCGCACGCCATAACCGCGATCGCTGTAGATGGTGGCCATGTTGGGCCCATTGACGCCGTTGTGCTTGAAGGTTTTATAAAAGGGGGTAATCCCCATCAGGCGCACTCGTTCAGCGATCAGCTCACCAATGGGATATTCGACCATCGCCGAGACGAGACCGGTGCGCAGCCGGAAGCAGTTGGATAGGTTAGCAGCCACATTGTACTCGCCGCCGCTGGGATGAATCTGCCACTCGATGGCTTTACTGAAGGGGAGCACGCCCGAATCGACGCGGTGGTTGAGCGCTCCTAGTGAAACGAAGTCCAGCGGGGGCGCCTGTAGGTGAAGACCTGTGGGTCTACCCTCTGCGGGTTTGATATTTAAACCGTACTGCATAGCTGCTCCTTATCGTGATGTTTCACTGCCAGTCCGTGTGGAAAGTGCCCGGTCCGTCGATACGGCGGTAAGTATGGGCGCCAAAATAATCGCGTTGGGCCTGGGTCAGGTTAGCAGGCAGGCGCTCGCTGCGATATGCGTCAAAATAGGCCAGCGAGGCGGAGGTTGCCAGCATCGGGATGCCCAGTCCAATCCCAAGCTGCGCCACCCTGCGCCAGGCAGGTGCGCAGTCGGTAACGGCCTGACGCAGGGCGTCGTCTAACAGCAAGCTTGGCAGCTTGGGGCTGCGCTCGAAGGCTGCCATAATTTCTCTAAGCAGGCCGGCGCGGATGATGCATCCGGCGCGCCAGATGCGGGCAATTCGCGCAAAGTTCAGGTTGTAACCATATTCCTGCGAGGCCAGCCTGAGCAGCCCAAATCCCTGAGCATAGGCAGTGATCTTACTTGCATAGAGGGCCTGCCAGGCAAGATCAGCCAGGCGCTGGCGATCGCAGGCGAACGAAGAGATTTCCCCGCCTAGCACGCGGCTGGCGGTCGTGCGCTCCGCCTTAAGGCTCGAAAGCAGGCGGCTTTCAACCGCAGCGTTGATCGTGGGGATCGGCGCGCCCAGGTCGAGGGCGTTTTGGCTGGCCCATTTGCCCGTGCCTTTCTGTGCGGCTTCGTCCAGGATCATATCTACCAGCGACTGACCAGATTGCTCGTCCTGGCGTTGGAGGATATGGGCGGTAATCTCAATCAGGTAGGATTTCAGCTCGCTGTTGTTCCATTCGGAGAACACACCGGCTAGCTCTGTATTGGAAAACCCCGCCCCGCGGTGCAGGAGATCGTAGATTTCGGCGATTAACTGCATATCTGCGTATTCAATGCCGTTATGCACCATTTTGACATAATGCCCTGCGCCGCGCGGTCCCATATAGGCGACGCATGGCTCGCCGCTCGCCTGGGCGGCGATCTTTTCAAAAATGGGTTTGACCAATTCCCAGGCTTCCGGCTGCCCGCCGGGCATAATGGCGGGTCCACGCAGCGCGCCTTCTTCGCCGCCCGACACGCCCATACCGATGAAATGGAAACCTTCGGACTCGAGGGCCTGGCTGCGTCGTTCGGTGTCCATAAAATACGAGTTGCCGCCGTCGATCAAGATGTCGCCAGGCGCAAGGAGTGGCGTCAGCAGGGCGATTGCGCTGTCCACCGCTGCTCCTGCCGGAACCATGAGCAGCAGGCGACGCGGCTTTTCGAGTAAATTGATCAGCTCGACAGCCGAGTCAGCCCCGCTGATGTTCTTACCGGCGCCAGAGCTCTCCAGAAATAACTTGGTCTTAGCCGCATCGAGATCGTAGCCAGCCACCGAAAAGCCATTGCGCTCCATATTCAGCGCAAGATTGTGACCCATCACCCCCAAACCGACAACCCCAATTTTATAAGCCATCCTGTCCTCCTGGGCGATCACGGTGGGGCGGACCTATTTGTCCTCCCTCCATCTGGATACGATACAACATTTCGCCGGCGCGCGGTACAAAGAGAATATTTTCGCTTTCTCTGTTTTTCCATTGGTCGATATTGATTTCCGCAGGATCGAGATAACCGAGGTTAAGCGCGGCGCAATCCTCAGCACAAATTTTGCTGGCCAGAGTCACTTTCACATTTGGCTTCTCGATCCCGTTTTCCATGACGCCTGAGCCGCGCAGATGGGTACTATGGGCAAGCACTCCGAGCGGAATGTGCTTGAAGCGCTCCCAGTTGTCCAAAAAATAGGGCAGGATGTGATAACCAATCTCATAGATATATTTACCGTGGACGCGGCTGACGATATCCAGGTGAGGTGCATAAATAATGACCTCGCCTCCTATGGCGACCGCGGGCTCGAGTTTATACATGGCTTTGGCGGCCGTCCACAGTTCGGTATACATCGGCGGCGCACAGGAAAGGACACGCTGATAAGGTTCCTGACACCACTGGATGTGGCATTGTGCGGAGAGGTCAGCCGCCGTGCTCCAGGAAGAGTGAATATCGCCGATGAACAAACCGCAGATATCATCGTCGACCACCGTCATTGCAACCAGGGTGATCGGGGTGGAGAGGAGTTTTGCTGCAGCGTGGATCATCGCCCGCACCGGTGTTGTCTTGATCCCAATCGTTTGGGCAGCGCCCGTCAAGGCTCCCAACCAATGGGTGGCATGGATCATTTCCGGGCCGGAGATGCCAGGAAAGAGATATTTTGCCCCGCCTGAGAATCCAGCTACCTCATGCGGGAATGTCGGCGCCAGGATCACGATCGCATCGTAGGCAAGGGCGGCTTTGTTAATCCGCACCGGAATGCTGTTCGGTAAGGAAGGATGCCAAAAATCTCCGGCAATTGCTCGGATTTCATCCTGCTCGATGCACCCAAGCGTCGCCAGGGCTGCAGGATTATCCCATTCATGTTCGAAGAGTCCGATATTTTTATAGGTCGACTGCCGTTCATCTACACGGATGCCAACCAACTGATTGAGGCCTTCTTCACCCAACGCTGGGTGCGTTCCCAGAGCGACCATGAAATCAATTTGTCGGGGCACAAACCCAGGTTTGCCCTCGGTGAGGATCTCCACAAGCGTCCGAAATAAGAACGGGAGCGGTAAGGAACGCGTGTGGTCAGGAATGAGCACCAGGATTCTTTCCCCGGAAAAATTACCCGCGAGACCATTTTCGAGAGTCTCGCGAAGTACCTCATTGGTGAGTGGGGGCGGAACTGCGTGTCTGCTCATCCTGGCGATGGTCTCGGTGTTCATAGAATCCCTTATACTCCGCTGAAAGCCGAGAAACCGCCATCGACAGGGACAACAATGCCGGTGACAAAACCCGCCGCAGGCGATACCAGCCAAAGCATTGCCCCAAGCAGGTCATCCGGAACCCCAAAGCGCGCCATCGGGGTGTGAGAAAGGATCGAATTCTCCGCGCGGGGTGAGCGAGCCGTCCTCATTCAGAAGCAGTTTTTGATTTTGCTCGCCGACGAAAAACCCAGGCGCAATGGCATTGACCCGGATCTCCGCCGAATACGTTTGGGCCAGGTGGACGGCCAGCCAGGCGGTGAAATTGCTGACTCCTGCTTTTGCTGCGGAGTATGCCGGAATTCGGGTCAGCGGCCGGAGGGCATTCATCGATGAAATATTAAGGATGACGCCGTGCTTTTGCTGGGCCATAATTTTCCCAAAAACCTGTGACGGTAAAATCGTTCCCATCAAGTTCAGGTCAAAGACCCAGCGTAAGGCTTCGGCTGGCAGGTCAAAGAAACTCTGCTCGGGGTTGGTGGTGGCTTGCGCTTTGTTTCCACCAGCACCGTTGATGAGAATATCTACGCTCCCAAATTTTGCCAATACTTCTTGTGCAGCGTTTTCGATGCTCGAAATATCGAGGACATCGCAGCGCACGCTGACAGCCTCCCCTCCGCTGGAGCGGATAGCCCCGGCGAGCTGTTCGGCGGCTGTGGGATTGATATCGAGAATAGCAACTTTTGCGCCGGCATCCGCCAGGGCGCAGCACATCGCCGCACACAACACACCTGCCCCGCCGGTAACAACAGCGGTCTTGCCGGAAATGGCGAAGTTTGGTTGGAGGGAGGTGTTTGTCATTTTTGCTTTCCAGGTCGCTGCGATGCGATATCGATCTTTCGGCGGTATTTGCTCGCTCTACTCAACAAATGGTTTTAAATGACGGATAAAATGGCTGGCGAGGTTCTCGGCATAGGCTTCGGAGTTGGCGCGCAGGATGGCAATGAAGCGATCGTAGAAACGAAACCGCCCGTCGTTAGTCTTATCGGTCAGCACCGAGCCAAAGGCAACGTGCAGGATTTCGCGGGCGTGGAAATCATTCAGCAACAGTGGCAGGTCTTGATCCTTGGGCAAACCATCTTTTCCGATGGAGAGACCGGCTCCAACCTTGTCGATTTCTGCCGAGACGTGATAACTGGCTTTGTCGACGGCGTAGCGCTGGAGAGAATAAAGATAAATCTGGCGGAAGAGTTCAACATCAACAGCGGCGATGGTGCGCAGGGCCTCGAGGTAGCTGGTGCCGGCGGTCTTGAGATGCGCCTTTTTTCGAGAAAGCCGGGCCGCGATTGGATAAATGCTGAATTTGTCCGAGCCGGAGTGCAGGCTAAGCTTATATCCGCCGAAGCGGCGGGCGATCGCCGCGTGACCGGCGAAATCAGATTCGAATTCTTCAAGGCTGCCGATATAATCGACGCCTTTTTCGAAACGCCCAACATAGCGCGGCGCAAGGCTGACCCAAATCCACGCCGAGCCGCTCCAGCTCGCTGGCGATGTAGATATGCTCGGCGTGCGAAGTAGGCTGCTCGGTTTCATCGACGGAGACTTCAAGTTCAAAAGGACGATCTCCGGCAATCTCTGCCAGGTGATGATACATTAAGGCGACCTGGGCAATTGCTCTGCCATATTTGACAGCGGTCCTGGTCAGGGTGATCTCGTCGAAATGGATTTTCAACCCTTCGATATCAAAATTTTTACCGGATAATCCACTGGCGCTCGGGCGAATTGTTCCAGGCAGCGCCTGGGCAAGCTCACGGAGCTCGCCAGGACTGGCGGTTTGGGCGCGGAGATCCACCTGTGCACCCGGGTCGATGGTAAAGAAGGTAAACCCGGCGGCCAGGCAGAGATCGATATCAGCAGGCGTCTTGAGATGATCGGCATCCGCACCGACGCCTTCACGCCAGCCTTCCTGGAAAATGCCCCAAGTAGCGTCATCCATCACCTGTTGGGGTGTGCGTTCGGTGCGCGCCATCTCGCGCATGGACTGCTGGGCAAAGATGGGGGCGATGCCGCCCACAGCCCTGACTGCGCGAACATGCCCGGGTGTGGCAAGACCGATCCGATCGCCCATACCGGCTGAGGCGCGTTTCTCCAACAATCGCGGGCGGAGCCAATCTAATTGGGTGCGTAACCCGGCAGCATTTTTAGGGCTGAGCGGGCCGACCAGCAGCGTCCTACCTTCAAATTCGGAGCATTTCCCCTCGAAAGTGTTGAGTGTCGATGATTGTGAAGCTGCTAACACGGCCAGCCTCGGTCCAGAGGGCGTATTTGCTAGCCCATATTCGACCTCATCAAGGCTGAGCAGTGAGTGCGGATGAAAAGTGAGGTTTGAATTGAGCAGAGGTCATTGGCTGGTTACTCATCCTTTATACCCATTAATCCAGGCGTGGGGACGCAGTTGATTCGCGCACCAACAAACGGCCCTTCAAAGTTTGGCTCTTGCGCACCGGCGCTTGATTCTCCGGGTTGCTTTTCAACAAATCCAGGACCAACCGTGCTGCTTCTGCGCCGATATAGTTTTTAGGCTGGTCAAATGTGGTTAACGGAGGATTGGTGTATGCAGAAAAAACGATGTTGTCAAATCCGGTCACCGAGCATTCTTCCGGAACCTGGATACCCGCCAGTTGAAGACCCTTGAGCGCGCCGATCGCCATCATATCGTTGAAACACACCAAGGCTGTTGGGCGGTGGGCCAGGCCGAGAAAATAATCCAGACCGGCCTGACCATTCTCTGGGCCGCCACCTGGGATTTGGTGGATGTTTTCGGCTGGGACTGGTAATCCGGCTGCCTGCATTTCCGCCTGGAAACCGAATAAGCGATCCAGCGTCGTCCGTCCGGAGAGGGAATTGCCCAGGTAAGCAATCCGCTGGTGACCCAGATCGATTAAATGCCGCGTGATTTGCCGGCAGCCGTCCTCGTCATCGTGGTAGATCGAGTAGCGATATTCTTCAGCGGCCTGGTTGTTAATCACCACGATGGGAGCGCCATGATCCAGGAGCTGCTGGCTTTGACTGGAACTGAATGAAGTCGAACAGATAATGACCCCGTCGACGCGATGTTCGCGCATCGCCTCGACGACCGAGCGATCACGCTCGCTATCATCCTGCGACGAAGAAATAAATATGCTGTAGCCCTCGTGCTGAGCCACATCTTCAATCCCCTGCAGGATTTCACTGAAGAAGGGGTCATCGATGTTGCGGACAACAACGCCAAGCGCTTTGGTTTGATGGGTTTTAAGGCTGCGTGCGGCAGCGCTGGGGTGATAGCCCATTTCCCGGGCAACCTGACGCACGCGCGCAGAGGTCTCATCCGAGATCAGCGGGTTGCCTCGCAGCGCCCGGGAGACAGTGGAGTGAGAAACCTCAGCTCGTTTGGCAACATCTTTGATGGTAGTCGGCATAAATCACCTGTGCACACGTGTGCATTTAGATAGACTGAGTTTACTCGGTGTCTCTCCAAGAGTCAATACTTTTCTGAAAGAATGCTTGCATTAAATAGAAAATTGTTGTAAGATATACAAATGAAAGTAAACTTTCAAATTTTATTATTTTGTTGACCTGGTAGGAGGCTTGATGAGTAGCACTACGAATATTTCTGATATCCAAGCCATTTTTTTAGATGTTGGCAACACGCTGCGGATCGTCGTCAGAGATGAAGGCTTTATGGCCAATTCAAAACGGCAGATGGTGAAGCTGACCGGGGCGCAGATGCCCCCCGAAGATTTTTTTGATTTTCTCGAAGCCCGCTACCAGGTTCTGCGCAAGCGGGCCAAACAGCAGTTGATCGAGGCTTCCGAGTTGGAGATGTGGACCCAGTGGATGCTTCCGGATTTTCCCGTTGATAAAGTCGCCCCATTCTCTGGAAAGCTGACCCGCCTGTGGCGTGATTGCGATGGCCGCCGGGTGCCGCGACCCGATGTTTGCAAAGTGGTCCTTGAGCTGAGCGACCGCGGCTACCTGTTGGGGATTATCGCCAATACCATCACGGAAACCGAGATCCCTGACTGGCTGGAAGCGGATCATCTGACGGATTATTTTAAGACAGTTGTCCTTTCATCGAAACTCGGTATCAGAAAACCGAACCCGGAGATTTACTGGGAATCGGCACGCCGGATTGGCGTGGATCCGACAAAATGCGTTTACGTTGGCGATAACCTGGTCCGCGATGTGGAGGGCACCCAGGCGGCTGGTTTTGGCATGTCGATTATTCTATTAGAACCGGATACCCTTAAAAAGGAGCCGCCAAGGGAAGATGTAAAACCCGACCGGATCATTTATGAGCTGAGCGAGCTCCTGGACATTTTCCCGCCCCGGCCACAAGTGTGACAGTGATCTCGATCGTCAACGCTCATCGGGCGCGAACTGGTACCGCAATCGCCGAGACTGTCCGGGCGATGTACCACGAAGGGGGTACGGATTACTCGCTTGAACCCATTGTCGTTGCCTCACCCCAAGGAAAACCGATCGGCCGGATTAAAGACGGCGATGCTGTTGTTTTTTGCTGCCGGCGCGGTGAGCGTGAGATTCAACTCACAGAGGCATTCGCCGACCCAAATTTCGAGCACTTCCCGCGGGCCGATTTTCACCAGCTTGATTTTGTCATCCTGACCCTCTACCACGACAAGTTCAAAGACCTACCGGTAGCTTTTGCGCCAGCTAAGGTCAACGACACCCTGGGCGAAATCGTTAGCCGCGCCGGTCTCCGCCAGGCGCGCATCGCCGAGTCTGAGAAGTTCGCCCATGTCACCTTCTTTTTCAACGGCGGTAACAACCAGCCCTTCCCCGGCGAGGAGGGATATAGATATCCCATCCCCCAAAGGCATTCCTTATGACCAGGTTCCTGAGCTTAGCCTGGCGCAGGTAACTGAACAGGTTCGCAATGCAATGGATAAGCACTTCGACCTGATCGTGGTTAACTTTGCTAATGGCGACGTCATCGGGCACACCTCAAATAGGGAGGCCAAGATCAAATGCGCTGAGGCAGTGGATGAGAATCTTGGAAAGGTCGTCCAGGCTGCCCGCGCCGCTGGCTATGTCGTTCTGGTTACTGCTGACCATGGAAACCTTGAAGAATTGACCACTGCGGAAGGATCGCCGCATGTCTCCCATACGACCAATCAGGTGCCGTTCATCTTGATTGATCCGCTCCAGGGTCCTCCCTTCTCTGTGCAGAACGGCAGCCTGGCCGACATCGCTCCAACGGTGCTCGCTGCGCTGCAGCTTGAACAGCCGCTGTCCATGATTGGCAACAATCTGGCTCCCGGTCACGATTGGGGAGATAGGCGCCGCGTCCTGCTCGTGATCCTCGATGGTTGGGGGCTCGGCCGCCAGGATGTTACGAATCCGATCTTCATCGCCCATACCCCGGTGTGGGATGATCTGCTGGCCCAGGCTCCCAACTCTCAACTGATTGCCGCAGGCGAGGCAGTAGGCTTGAAATCGGGCAAGGCTGGTAATTCCGAAGCCGGGCATATGAACATCGGCGCCGGTCGCGTTGTTCTCCAGGATGATGTGCGCCTGGATCAGGCAATGCAGGATGGTTCGTTTTATTCAAACGAGATCCTGTGCGGCGTAAGCGAAGGCGTCCGCCAGCGAAAAACAAACCTGCACCTGATTGGGCTGCTTACCGAAAAAAGCTCCCACGGCTCGATCGAGTATCCGCTGGCGTTATTGCGCATTGCTAAGAAAGCTGGATTAAAGGATGTGTATCTACATCTGATTTTCGATGGACGGAGCACCGAGCCGGGTAGCGCACCGCTGCTGCTGGAAACGCTGGAGGAACAGCTAGATGCAATTGGCCTGGGTCAGATTGTTTCCGGGATGGGTAGGGCGATTGCCCTCGATCGGGATGGCAATTATGCCAGGACCCGCCGCGCCTATGATGCGTTGGTATTCGGCGAGGGAAGGAAATGCGTTATAGAAGGAGTTATCCGTGATTGGTAAATGCGACATCTGGCGCCTGAACATATCGGCGTTTTGGGCAAAATAAATGAATCGGAGAGATCGTCATGGCAGCCAATGAGTTTGGTTTGGTAGGGGATGTTGCCCGGCGTTCGAGTACGAAAGGGAAACGATGACGGACACAATCTTGCTGAACAACCCAGAAGCCTTTTCGGAGGCGCTGTACGAAAAGATGAAGTCGATCACTACTGGGATCGAGGAGCTTGAGCTTTACGAATTTCGTTACGGGCTGACTGACTTGCTTCCCGACCAGGGTTGGGAAGCCATAAGACTGGATCCCCAGGTAGAAATCGAAGCGCGGGTAAATCGGCGTGAATTCTATGACGGAATTCAGCTCAAGCCGAGGCTCAATGGGAGGATCGTCTTGGATCCTGAGATTGTCCGCTTGACACAGATGCTCTTCGTTGGATTGGTCAAAGGGGAATATGCCCCAGACTGGATCAGGACGCATTTTTATTTTGATATCCGGGGATTTTATTTCCTACACCGTACGAATTATTTTACGGAGCGAGTGCTTGCACATTTTGGCGGCGAGCCGTATTTAAGCTTTGAGCGTAAGCAAATCGAGTTCGAGCGAGTGCAGGATCTCGGTTATAAAGCCTTCAGGGAAGCCAACCTCGCCGTGGATGTGTTTTTCATTGAGAGTGTATTGAAACTCATGGGCGGATATACAGGTACGCCCCTACTCATTGCCATCGCCGGGCCAACTGCCGCTGGAAAGACCGAGATCGTTGAGCGCTTGAGCGCTGCAATCGTTCAATCAGGCAGGAAAGTCGCCTCGATTGAGTTGGACAATTTCCTGACAGACCGGGACTACCGTGAGGAGCAGGGTATCAACTCACAGGGTAAGGCAGCCTTACATTTCGAGCTCATGAAACAGGCTCTGGAAGACATTACCTGCGGAAAGAGGATCACCATCCCACGCTACGATTTTGTTTATGCCACTTCCAGCCACGACCTGGCCGGGCATTTGAAAGCCGATGGCGTACCGATAGAAATCGAGCCTGCTGACATTGTTTTCATCGAAGGGAATTTCCCTTTCTTGCTCAAGGAGATCGTCCACCTGATCGGGATTAAGGTTGTGTATCTCACCGATGATCCCATCCGGATGAAGCGAAAATGGAAACGCGATATCGACTATCGCAAGAAATATGATCCGACGTATTTCCGCAACCGCTATTTCAAAGACCAGTTCATCATGGCCCAAATCGCTTATCACCCCCAGATGGAAGTCTGCGATATGATCATCGATACGACCGGCGCAGCAGTCTGGTTAGTCCCCGAATTCAGGAAGTTAGTGGTGAGTGGGGAGTGATTTATGATTAAGGGATTAGGCGCTTAGGGCTAAATAGATGAATTGGAGATATCGTCCGCAGCCAGTGAGCTTGGGGGGAGGCGGGCGTGCTAGCGCTGGCCAGACCGAACCAGAAAGGAAAAAACGATGGCGAGCACAAACAGGCTGAACACTCCAGAAGATTTTTCCAGGACGTTATTTGAGATCATGAAAGACTTGAATCCAGGGATCGCCGATCTGGATCTGATTGAATTCCGTTATGCGCTTGAAAATCTTCTTCCTGAGGAAGGTTGGGCAATCACCCAGGATTGCCCAACCGAAAGCGAGGAAAAGATCGCTGAGCTGATCCACAGCCGGGATTTCTATGAAAGTATCCAGCTAAAGCCTCGAGTGGGCGATAGGATCGTCCTGGATAACAAAATTGCCAGGCTGACCCAGGATCTTTTTGTCGGCCTGGCCAAAGGCGCCTATACCACCGAATGGGTCAACGCGCACTTTTATTTCGATATCCGCGGGTTTATCTTTCTACCTCGGACGGTTTATTTTACAGACGAAGTGCTGGCCCACTTTGGGGGAAACACGCCAGGCGTCCCATACCTGAGTTTCGAGAAACGGCAAACGCGTTTGGAACGCTTTCAAGGCGTCGGTTACAAAGATTTCAGCGAGGCTAATGCAGAGGTTGACCAGGCATTTATTGAGAGCGTTAAGAAAATCATCGCCTTTCGGGGAACGCCTATACTGATCACGCTCGCCGGACCGACAGCCGCGGGAAAAACCGAGATCACTGAACGCTTGTTTAACGAGTTCGAAATGTCGGGCAGGCGCATAACCACAATTGAGGTGGATAATTTTCTGCTCGATCGGGAAATTCGGGAAGACAAGGTAATGGGAAAAGAAACTACCCACTTTGATATCTTCGTACACTGCATCGAAGAGATCTTGCAGGGGAGGAAAGTTCTTATTCCACGATATGACTTCGTGAACGCCACCTCCAGTCACGATGTGAACAGCCGCTTAAGACCGGGATGCGTCCCCCTGGAGATCGAGCCGGCTGATATTATTTTCATGGAGGGCAATTTCCCTTTCCATATCGAAGAAATTGCCAGGCTGATCGGGATTAAAATTGTATATCTTAGCGATGACCCGATTCGACTCAAAAGGAAGTGGAAACGCGATATCGACTACCGCAAGAAATATGACCCGGCCTACTTTCGCAACCGCTTTTTCCGGACGCAGTTTTTGAGAGCTGAGGATATTTATCGACCCCTCATGCAGGTGTGTGAGATGGTTGTGGATACAACCAATGCCGCCTTGTGGGCGACAGCCGAGATCGTAAATATTATCGAAAAATGATAATGATCTGAAATAGAAATGAAAGAATACTTGCAATTATTTTTATTTTGTTGTATTATAGACAAATGAAAGACATTTTTCAATAATGGTGTTTTTGAAAAGCGCAATCTAGCACTATAGTCCCTACACAGGTAAAGCCATGAATTCACAGGATTTCAATCAAATAATTAGTGAAAAGTATGGCCAATTCACCAAAGGTGAAAAGCAAATTGCGAATTATCTACGCCGAAACCAGGACGAGGTCGCTTTCCTTTCCGTAGGTGAGTTTGCAGACAGGCTTGGGCTGAGCGAGGCAACCTTGGTCCGGTTTGCACGCAAGCTGGGTTTTGATAGCTACCCGGCGATGCGTGAGGCGCTGCAGGAGAATTTTCGCCGCCGGGTCGGCCATTCAGCCAGGCTGCGCAACCGCTTGGACGATTTACGTGAAGGGGGGGATATCTTCGAAAAAGTAACCGTGGCGGAAATTGACTATCTGACCGAGGCCCTTCAAACCGTTGATCGGGCGGCTTTGGATCTTGCGGTAATAAAGATGATCGCTTGCGATCACATTTATGTCTTTGGTACGGGGCCATCCATTTCTTTGGTTCACCTCCTCAATCTTCGCCTTACCCGCTTCGGCAAACAGGTCATTCCCTTAACTTTAACCGGACGAGAAACCTTGGAGCCTTTGCTGTTGATGACCGAGCGAGATCTTTTGTTTGCTATCGGTTTTTTTGATATTAACCCTGCCCTGCAAGTTGTTCTGGACTTTGCCAGGGAGGTGAACTGCCCGGCGATCTTGCTCACCGACACCCTGGGTTCAGTGGTTGGCGAGAAGGTGGATATTGTCCTGGCTGCCAAGCGTGGGCCGGTTTCGGCATTTCATTCTCTTGTGGTCCCGATGACGATTATTAATACACTGCTTCTGGAGATTGCTAATAAAAATCAAGAAGTTGTAACGAACAATCTGGACACGCTGGATCAATTACGAGAACGACTTAAGAAAACGAATGGTTTAAGTAGGTCATAAGGTTCCCCGCAATCAGGAGTAGGTCGATGGCAAATGCTCATGCTGTAGCGCCTCAAGCACAGCTTCCAAGATCACAGCGAATTCAAGCGTCATTCAGGCGTTTTTTCCGTTGGTTGAGCAACCCGCATGTTTTCCTGGGTCTGATCATGCTGGCGCTGATGGGTTACATGGTCATTGTCCCGCTTTACCGGATGCTGATGACCACGATCACCTACTCTGAAAATGATCTGCGCTATGCCAGAGATGCAGTCGTTGGGGAATTCACGCCTTTCCACTGGCTGAGGATGCTGACCACCAAGATTGGGATGGTGATGACCCTCGAGCCGCTGCTGCATTCCATAACGATCTCGCTGGGCGCCACGTTCATGGCTTTCGTCATCGGCGGGTCGCTTGCCTGGCTGGTGATTCGCACGGATCTACCGGGCCGTAATCTGATCAATGTCCTGGCGGTGATCCCGTACATTATGCCATCCTGGACGATTGCGATGGCCTGGAAAGTGATGTTCAATAACGGGACCACGGGGGGGATACCTGGGATGTTGATGTATTGGACGGGGACGCCGCCGCCGGATTGGCTGGCTTATGGCCCCATCCCGATTATCATCAGCAGCGGACTGCATTACTATACATTCTTTTATTTGTTTGTTTCGGCAGCTTTGATCTCGATTGACTCCAGCCTGGAAGAAGCCGGTGAATTAGCCGGGGCCAGCCGGGTGCGGATCCTGTCTAAGATCACTTTTCCGCTGGTCATTCCCGCTTTGCTGTCCGGTTTTATCATGACCTTTTCAAAGGTCATGGGCACGTATGGCGGCCCGAATGTGTTGGGTGTACCGGTGCGCTACTATACCGTCTCGACCATGATCCGCTCAAATATTGCGGTCGGCGCTTTCGGGGATGCCTTCGTGCTGGCGATCACCCTGATCCTTTTTTCGATGACTACGATTTATATCAATCAAAGGATTGTCGGCACCAGGAAAAGCTACGAGACGATCGGCGGACGCGGTTTCATGGCTCAGAAAACGAAGCTTCGCGATATGAGATATATCATCGCTGCGTCGGTGATCACATTTCAAGTGCTGGTGGCAACCGGACCGCTGATCCTGCTGACCTGGAGCACGTTGATGCTCAAATCCGGCGATTACAGCCTGAGCAATTTAAGCCTGGTGCATTGGATTGGGAAGAGCAATATCCGCATCAACAGCGGCGAACCGGGCATTTTGCGTAACCCGGCGATTTATAGAGCGGCCTGGAATACGATCAAACTGGCCGTGATGACCGCGTTTTTCACGGCGCTGCTTGGAATTGTCCTTGGCTACTCGATTGTGAAAGGTCGCGGCACGCGCCTGGCGAGAATCACCGAACAACTTGCCTTCATCCCCTACGTAATCCCGGGGATTGCCTTCGGCGCCGTTTACATCACGATGTTTTCGAAACCGGTAGGGCCGATCCCGCCGCTCTACGGCACATTTGCGCTGCTGGTAGTTGTCTCGGTGGCCAAGCATATTCCTTATTCCTCTCGCAGCGGCGTCTCGGCCATGCTCCAGGTCGGGCGAGAGCTCGAGGAGGCTGCGGCGTTGGCCGGGGCGAATAGCTGGAGACGCTTCCGCAGGATCATCTTTCCACTCACCAGCGCTGGTTTTGTCTCCGGGTTCCTGCTGACCTTCATCACCACCATGCGGGAGCTATCCCTGATCATTTTGCTTGTCACGCCAGCTACCGCGGTTCTCTCCAGCCTGACCATGCGCTACAGTGAGAATGGGAATGAACAGCAGGCGAATGCGGTCATTATCCTTCTGATTGCGCTTGTTCTGATCGGACAGCTTATTATCAGCCGCTTCAGCGGCGGCAGCTTGAAAAAAGGTCTTGGAGGTTAGGGAAACTTATGGCGACAACGATCACCATTAAAAATTTGACCAAGCGTTTCGGCAACGTCGTGGCGGTAAATAACATCAGCTTGACGATCGAACCGGGCTCTTTTCTAACCCTGCTGGGACCTTCGGGCTGCGGAAAGACAACTCTGCTGCGCTGCATCGCCGGGTTGGAGGATCCCGATGATGGTGAAATCTACGTCGGCGATAAGGTTGTATATTCGCGACAGCGTGGAATTTCGATCCCCTCGGGTCAGCGCGACCTTGGAATGGTGTTTCAGAATTATGCCTTGTGGCCGCACATGACCGTTCATAAAAATATCACCTTTGCACTTGAAATCAAAAAAATGACTAAGGCGCAGATGGATGAAAGGGTTAAGGAAGCGCTGGCCGAAGTGCAGATGGATGGCTACGCGGACCGCTACCCCCGCGAAATGAGCGGTGGGCAGCAGCAGCGCGTCGCCCTGGCTCGCATGCTGGCCTATCGCCCTAAGGTGTTCTTGATGGACGAGCCGCTATCCAACCTGGATGCCCGCTTGCGCATGGACATGCGCAGTGAGCTCAAGCGCCTGCACCATATTTCTGGCGCAACGACGATTTATGTGACCCACGATCAGCTAGAAGCATTGACCATGTCTTCAAGCATCGCGGTGATGAAGTTAGGCGTCATCCAACAATTGGATGCCCCTGACCGCATCTACCACTTCCCAGCCAATTTGTTTGTTGCGGATTTCATTGGCAATCCCAAAGTAAATTTAATGAACGGCGTGGTCAAGGGCGAAAATTTGGTTGACCTCGGAAAGTTTGATATTCCGTTAACAACACACGGTGTGACTGGAGAAGTGGTCGTGGCGGTTCGCCCTGAGGATATCAGTATTTCAACCGAGCCTATTGCCGGTGCGGTTGAATTCAGCGCCTATGCCGTGCTTCCTTCCGGAGCAAACTCGACGATTATTGCCCACCGGGATAAATTGGAACTCACTATTAAAGTGATGGGCATCAGTAAAATTGCGATGGATCAAAAAATCTGGCTGAGATTTGATCCTGATTGTTTGAACATCTACAATAAAGAAAGTGGAAATCTGGTGGTGTCATGCAATTAAAGGATGAACAAAGCTCAGCTCAAAATTGTTATCAAGGAGGCTGCATGGGATAAACCCTTTGAGAAATGTAAAAAGTGATCGTTCATGTGATTGACTCAATCATCAAGAAGGAGAAATGAAATGAAAAATTTCGGTAAGTTATTGACCCTCGTGATTTTAATCTGCTTCCTGGCCGGCTGTGCAACTCCCGCACCGACAGCCGCCCCGGTAACGCAGCCGGCAGCAGCCGAGCCGGAAAACCGGCCGACACTGCCGTTCCAGCGCCGACAGAAGTCCCCCCCACTGAAGCGCCCGCTTTGACGCCAAAGGAAGAATGGCTGAAAGCGAACCAGCTTGGCACTTATACTTCCGATACCCAGGACTGGGCTGCGATCGAAGAAGCTGCCAAGAAGGAAGGAAAAGTAATCGTTTATGCCAACTCTTCCAAGATTGCCAATGCAGCCGAGATTTGGGCGGAGAAATACCCGGACATCGCCATAGAAGGATATGATCTGGGCGGCGACGATGTGCTTTCTAAGACTATCGGAGAGCAGGAATCGGGCCTGGTCGTTGGCGACGTTTGGTTCAGCAGCGGCGGCGCTGAAGTCGTCGGCAATGTTCTGCCAAAAGAATATGTCTGGCGCTTCATACCGGATAGCGTATCTGTATCTCCCGAATATACGGAGCCACTATTGATGTCCCGACTTGGAACGACAATATTGGCTTATAACTCGGAGCTAAACGAAAAATGCCCGGTGACCAACCTTTGGGAATTAACCCAACCGGAATGGAAAGGCAAGTTTGTCATCGAGGATCCGCTAAATGACGCCTCCACGCTGAGCAAACTGCTCACCATTGTTTACCACGCTGATGAAATGAAGCAAGCGTATATCGATCTCTACGGGTCCGAACCAGTACTGGATGCCGATACCCCGGACGCTGGCTGGTTGTGGCTTAAGAAGTTTGCTCAGAACGCCCCCATCCCGCAGCCAGGCGGCGATGAAGTCGAACTCAGCCTTTGCCGCCCCAGGGATGAAAGATAGTCTGCTTGCCTTTACCTCGTACTCGAACTACCCCGATGTTCAAGATGGCAACCTGGCCTTTGAGCCATGCTGGGGCGTTACGCCGATCAGCGGTATTCAGGCGCAAAGCTACCTGGGCGTCATGAACCAGGCGCCGCACCCGAACGCGGCTAAGTTGTTTATTAAGTTCATCACGAGTGCAGACGGGCGCGATCCCTGGGCTAAATTTGGCACCTATTTCCCCGACCCAACTTATGAAGTGCCGGAAGGCCAATTGACCCTGGATGAAGTGCAGAAATTGACCTGGTTTATTCCGGAGCAATTTGCCTACGATAATCTCGTTCAGGCTCGCGACTTTTATTTGTTGAACTTGGGTACACCGTAAAACATATCAGTAATCAGCTTACAGCGGTCAAGGATTCAGCCTGGGCATAGCAGCGACCCATGTCCAGGCTGCGCCGCCGCAAGCGCGATAAATCGATCGAACCAAAACGAAACCATAGGGGCGCACGTAGTGCAAGCAGCACGTAGTGCGCCCCTACAGAGAGAACGCATGGACAAGGATGGTCCTCGCGTATAGTGGAGTATTCTCTCGGCAAGGAGGCAGTCGTATGACCATCAGGGCGGTATTCTTTGACATGGGAGGCACAATCCAGACCTTCAGCTATACCCGCGAGCTGCGCCTGGCTGCAACGCCGGGCCTCCGCGAACTGCTCAGGTCATCCGGGATCAACCTGTCTCTCGACGACGAAGCGCTCTTTACTTTGGTGTCGGACGGCCTGGCGCGTTATCACGAATGGAGCATCGACAGCATGCAGGAGCTGCCTCCGCAGAAAGTTTGGCGCGACTACATCCTAACCGGCCTTGTGGTTGATTCCAAAATCTTGGATTCGATCGCTGAGGATTTGATGGTTTATATCGAAACTCGATACTACTACCGTGAGATGCGACCCGAAGCGCCCGATGTTTTGGAGGCTATCCGGAGCATGGGATTAAAGATTGGCCTGATCAGCAATGTATGCAGCCGGAGGCAGGTCCCTGACAATTTAGCGGAATATGGCATTGCTGATTTTTTCGATCCCATCGTCCTTGTCCAGTGAATATGGGCGGCGCAAACCCGACCCGGCAATTTTTCACTATGCTGCCCGACTGGCGAACGTCCCTACCAGCGAATGTCTTTATGTGGGCGATCGCATCGCCCGGGATATCGTAGGTGCGCGCAAAGCGGGCTTCAAGCTTGCGATCCAGATCAGGAATGATTTCAAGCACGGAGAGGTCGACGAAGGCGCGACCCCGGATGCGGCAATCGAGGAGTTGACCGAGCTGCTCGATATTCTTAGGAGAGATCAACTGGCTGTCGCCGAAAGCGGGACCTCCGCGGCTGACCCCTCTAGGCGGGTCCGCGCCCTGTTGTTCGATGCCGGCGATATCCTTTACTACAGGACAGAGCGCGGTTGTAAGTTTGCCCATTTCCTTCAGGAATTGGGTCTCGATACCTTTACCAAGCACGATGTAGAGAAGGAAAAACTGGTACAGCAGGCTTACCGGGGAGAGATCAGCCAGGATGAATACCGGGAGGCTATTCTCCGCTTGTACGGCGTCTCACAGCCGGCTGATATTGAACGCGGCAAGCGGATCCTGGCAGAAGAAGATGATGGCGTCAGTTTTTTTGACGGCGTCCAGCAAACGCTGCTCGATCTGAAGCACAAGGGCTTCTTACTGGGGATTGTCACCGATACCGCCAATCCGATTTATGTCAAACTAAGCTGGTTTGAGCAGGGCGGTTTTGAGCATGTTTGGGATTCGATCATATCGTCACAAGAGATCGGAGTGCGCAAGCCGGACCCCAGGATTTATGGCGCCGCGATGCAGCAATTAGGTGTTACCTCCGATCAGGTCGTGTTTATCGGGCATAAGCCCTCCGAACTGGACGGCGCTCGCGCGGTTGGAATGAAAACAATTGCCTTTAACTACGAACAAAATGCGCAGGCGGATTTTTATATCCAGCAGTTTCCCGAGCTGTTGAAACTGCCGGTCATCGCAGCGTAATTGCTATTGGGAAAAATTTACCAAATGATTGATCACGTAGAAGCCATTTTATTTGATATGGGCGGCACCCTGCGCAGCACCCGGAAGCGCAGCAGGGAAGACCGGCTTGCATTTACCACCGAGATCCTAAAACTGCTGGGTTCCAGCGCTGATCCGGCAAGGTTTTCGCGCTTGCTGGCCCGCCGGGCGACTGCCTACCGGCGCTGGGCGCGTGAGACCATGATCGAACTAAATGAAATCGAGCTGTGGACACGCTGGATGCTACCGGATTGGCCACAAGAGCAGATCCGCACCCAAGCCATCCAGCTCAATGATCTGTGGCGCAAAGCAACTGGGGAGCGGATCGTCTTCCCGGAGGCGGCCGTGGTTCTGCGAGAGCTCTTCCGCCGCGGCTACCGGCTTGGGCTGGTCAGCAACACTACCAGCAGCACCGAAGTCCCAGAGGCTTTTCGAAAGTTGGGTCTTACCGGTTATTTTGAGACGATCATCCTTTCTGCAGTCGTTGGCAAGCGGAAACCCGATCCTGGTATCTTGCTGGAAGCGACCGGCCGCATGGAAATTGAGCCCGATAAATGCGTCTACATTGGCGATCTCCCCCACCGGGATGTGGCGGCTGCCCGAAAAGCCGGATTTTCAAAAACGATCCTGATCCGCAAGCGCTCCAGACGGGGCGCCAAACCGATTGCGGATGCCCGGCTCGAGCCCGATTATGACATCCGCAATCTGATGGAGCTGCTGGATATTTTCCCGCGGCGCACTCCCCCGCAGCCAGCGCCTATTTTTGCAGCATCTGTCTCCACAATGTGGGCGATCAAAAATTTCAACTCGCTGGGAGATTTCATGGAAGCTGGCCGGCGGATCGGGTTGGGCGCGATTGAATTAAATCACCAGGTCGATTCGATTATGTTAGAGGGAATCCCCCTGGTCGAACATCATTTCAGCAGCATCCATGAGCCCTGCCCGGCGGATATTTCCGTGGCGGTGTTGAAAAATCGCGACTGGCTGATCTCAGCGACGGACGAAGCCTGCCGCCGCGAAGGGGTGAGGTCCATTCAGCGCAGCATCGACCTGGCGCGCCAGTTGGGAGCGGGCGCGATTGTCATCCATTCCGGGACCGTACACCCAGACCGGTCATTTGAAGATCGCCTGCGCCATCTGCTCCTTGCCGGGCAGAACCACACGCAGGAATATCGGGATTTATACGACCTCCTCATCCAAAAACGGCGCCAATTTGCGTCTCCCGGCCTGGAGGCAGTTAAGCAAAGTCTCGTAGATCTGCTCGATTATGCCGCCGGATCTGGGATTCGCTTAGGTCTTGAGAACCGCTATCATTATTTGGAATTCCCCAGCCCGGATGAACTGGCCGAGCTGCTCAGTATGGCAGGACCCGACCGCCTGGGTTTTATTTACGATGTCGGCCACGCCCAGGCGCTATCTCGTTTGGGGTTTTATCCCCACGATGAATGGCTCAGGCGCTTTGGGCAGCGCATGATTGGTACGCATCTTCACGATGTGATTGGCTTACAGGATCACCTGGCGCCGGGGCAAGGCGAAGTGGATTTCGATTTAATTTCAGCTTATTTACCCAAAGAAGCATTTCGAACGATAGAGGTTCAAGGACCCTACACCCACGAGCAGATCAAAGAGAGCCTGATGTTCCTTCAACAGCACGGATGTATCGTGAAGCAGGAAATTTAAAGGTACACAGGTGAGGGCGCACTCGCGTGTGCGTCCCAAATAGGAGGTATTCGCATGCGCAAGTTATTCAAGAAACGTCAAAACAGATTTATTTTGATGATCCGCAACCAGGCCTCGCTCACTCTGGAAGGCATGGATGCATTGAAAGCTTATATGACTGGCGATGATCCGGCGGCAAGCGTACTCACCGCCAAGGAAAAAGAAGCCGATGAAGCCCGCCGGATTCTCATCGATGAATTGAACCAAACCTTTGTGACGCCTTTCGACCGTGAGGATATTTTCAGTCTCTCCCGCACCATCGATGACGTTATCGACTATGCCTACAGCACGGTCAACGAAATGGAAATCCTGAATGTTGAACCAACTCCTTTCAGCCTGCGCATGGCGTCCCTGCTCCGAGACGCAGCTTACGAACTGCTCATGGCTGTGGACTGTCTTGAAGAGCATCCCCGGGTTACCAATGAGCATGCCCAGCGCGCCAAGGCGCTCGAAAACCGGGTGGAAGCGGTTTACCGCGAAGCGCTAGCCGATCTTTTCAGCGAGGTCGATGACATCGCCCAGGTGGTTAAGATGCTGAAAATGCGCGAGGTCTATCGCCATTTGAGCAACGCCGCTGACCGCGGCGATGAAGCAGCAAACGTATTGGCTGACATCGTGGTCAAGATCACCTGAGAAAAGGTCAATGTCCATTACCCTGTTTCTTCTTATTGTCGTAATTGTATTGGCGTTGGCGTTCGATTTTTTGAACGGCATCCACGACTCGAGCAATGTCGTTGCCACAATGATTTCATCGCGGTCGCTGCCGCCTCGAGTTGCCCTGGGAATGACTGCTGTGGCGGAATTTCTGGGTCCCTTTATCTTTGGCGTGGCCGTGGCGGAAACGATCGGAGGCATCGTCGATGCGAATGCAATTAGCCTGCAGGTACTGATCGCGGCCTTGGGTAGTGCAATCCTGTGGAACTTGCTGACCTGGTACCTGGGTTTTCCGAGCAGCTCGTCGCATGCCCTGGTCGGTGGTTTGATCGGGGCGGTGCTGGTCGGGGCGGGTTGGCAGGCAATTAACCTCGACGAATTCGAAAAAATTGTGATTGCCTTGTTCACCTCTCCGTTTATTGGATTCATTTTTGGCTTTATTCTGCTGAGAATTATTATGGTACTTTGCTGGAACGCCACGCCGAGAGTCAACTGGATCTTCAAACGCGGCCAGATCTTTACAGGGCTTGCCCTGGCCCTCAGCCATGGTGCGAATGATGCCCAAAAGACGATGGGCCTAATCTCGCTTGCCCTGGTCATCGCCGGATATTCGGCTACTTTGGTGGTCCCGGAGTGGGTTATCTTCTTATGCGCCAGTATGATCGCCCTGGGGACCGCCATGGGCGGCTGGAAGCTGATCCGCACCCTGGGGGGCAAGTTCTATAAAATCCGCCCGGTGGACGGATTTTCGTCTCAATTGGCCTCTGCCACCGTCATCCTTGGCGCTTCGCTGGTCGGCGGCCCGGTGAGCACAACCCAGGTGGTCAGTTCGTCGATCATGGGGGCAGGCGCCGCCGAGCGGGTGAATAAAGTGCGTTGGGGTGTAGCTCAGGAGATCGCCACTGCCTGGTTGTTGACCATTCCGGCTACCGCCCTGGTTGCTGCCGGGCTTTACTGGGTCATTATTCAATTTATCCCTTGACCCCTACTAATTTTTTTGAAAGGTTATCATGACAACGAACAATATCTACGATCTGGTGTGTATTGGCAATTACACCAAGGACACAATTATTTCCCCAGCGGGGGTAAGATACGTCGATGGCGGCGCGGTCAACTATGCCGCCCATGCCGCGGCCCAGCTTGGGATCAAGACAGCCGTGGTCACCCGCCTTGCCCAGGAGGACGACCGCGTGGTGAAGAAGTTTGCAGCGGCCGGCATTGATTGCTTTGTTGTTTACACGCCGCAATCCACGTTGATGAAGCTCGAATATCCGACGGCGGATCCCGACATCCGCCGCCTATCTGTAGCCGCCACAGCCGGTTCGATCACCGGTGAGCAAGTTGAAAACCTGCAGACCAGGGCGGCTGTGATTGGTTCGAGCCTGCGCGGTGAGGTTGGGTTGGACGTGATCCAGGCTTTGAAGGCCAGGGGAGTCCTGGTGGCTGCAGATATGCAGGGGTACGTGCGCGTCCTGCGCGGCGAAGAGCTCCGCTACGAGGCCTGGGAAGAAATGCAATCGACGCTGGCCCAGGTCGACATCGTTAAAAGCGATGCGGTGGAGGCGGAGTTCCTGACTGGCGAAACGGATTTGCGCAAAGCCGCCCAATTCTATGCTGCCATGGGACCCAGAGAGATCGTGCTCACCCACAAGGACGGCGTGCTCATCTATGCCGACGGAATTTTCACCGATGTCGGGTTCTTCCCGGCGAGGATGGACGGGCGCAGCGGCCGCGGCGATACCTGTATCGGTACGTACGTTGCGATGCGGCTTTCCAAGCCGCCGCGCCAGGCTGGCATCTGGGCCGCGGCGGTCACCAGTTTAAAAATGGAAGATCTCGGACCTTTCAATCGCTCAATCGCTGATGTGGATGCACTGATCCATGCAAAATACAATCACGGATCGGTTCAATAAGGAGCAAGCCCGCATCGCCCAGTGCAAGGCTAGACGCAGCAGCCGGTTATCCCCAACTTTTCGCAGGTATGGCTGCAGAGTGGAATTCACCCGCTTCAGCAGACTGCGCCTGGCTGATGTATGCTGCGAATTATGTTTTTCGCACAGGGGGCATCCTTTGGGCGATGGATCCCCTAACCTTGCGCTGGCGCGTCCCTGAAGCGCCTGCAGTGGACACCCGCCATGCCTTCGACCGGCTTGATTTTGTACTGCTGACCCACCGCCATGCCGACCACCTGGATTTCGATCTGCTGAGATCGCTGCGCCATCTGCCCATCCGCTGGATTGTTCCAGAGTACCTCCTCCCCGAGGTGATGGCAGAAGCGGCGCTGCCCGAGAATCAAATCACTGTGCCGAACCTGCTCCAGCCCTTCGAAATCAAAGGGATTCACATCCTGCCCTTCGAAGGAAGGCATTGGGAAGCATCCCCGGGCGGCGACGGGAGTCTGCACGGGGTACCGGCGATGGGATACCGGATCCAGTTCAACGGCAAATCCTGGCTTTTTCCGGGCGACACCCGAAATTATCAAGGCGCACACAATCCATCCCTGCCGGCGGTAGATGGCGTGTTCGCCCATGTATGGCTGGGACGCCGCTGCGCCTTGCTCGACGAGCCGCCCTTGCTGGACGACTTCTGCCGTTTCTGCGCCAGCCTGCAGCCGGAACGGGTGATCCTGACCCATCTGGAGGAATTTGGTCGAAAGGCGGACAATTACTGGGATGACCGCCACGCCCAGATGGTAATCAAACGCCTGGGACAGATCGCACCGCAGATCCCCGTGCTGGCGGTTCGCATGGGAGAACGCGTTAGCCTGTAGGGGCGCACACTCCGGTGCGTCACTGAAATGAACTGTCTGGTTTCGACTTTCTTGAAACGATTCTGATATCACTGCGCCTCCAGCTTGAATACTTCCCAATCTAGCTGCTCTTGCGTCTCGGCCACCAGCGTCCACTGCAAACTTCCTTCCCAACCCCCATCTCCGGCAGTCCAATACTTCCCGGCGCAGGTGATCCAGGCGACCCTGCCATCCCCCAGATCAAGGACAGTAAATTTGCCGCAATCTCCCAGCACTGGCTCCTGGCGCAGCAGCCAATCGGCGCGGGTGGCGCCAGTCCTGGGGGCAGTGACGTAGCGTCCTTGACAGGTGATCAAAGCGATCCGGCCGTCAGCCTGGGGGACGAGCGTAAACCAGGTGCATGGATCGTCCTTGCGGGTAGCCTGGCGTAGAATCCAGTCGTCGGCTTCGCCCATGGCGATAACATAGCGTCCGTGAAAGGACAGCAGGGCTGCTCGAGGGAAGAGTGTCGCGGTAGGCGTTGGGGAAGCCGTCGGTGTTGGCGCGACCGTTGGTGTCCGGGTGTAGGTTGGCATTCGCGTGCGTGTTGGCAGACGGGTAGGCGTTGGGGAGGCTGTCGAGGTTGGCGCGACCCTCGGCGTCCGGGTGTAAGTTGGCATTCGCGTGCGTGTTGGCAGGCGGGTCGATGTCGGAGAGAGTACACGCTGGTCCGCCAATACCGTGGTAGCTGTCGGCGAGGGATGAGTGGGCGTTGGTGGAGGTTCCGTAGCCGTGATGATGACCGTCTGATAAACAGGAGGTCCCTCCACAACGATGGGCGTCCCAGGCGGCTCAAATAGCCCGGCAGTACCCTGCCGCACGACAGTACCCTGCCGCATGGCAAAGATCAGCGCCAAGAGCAGTGCGCCCAAACACATCCAAACCCAGTCTGGCAGCACCCGCGCCCCGCATATGGCGCAGAAACGAGCCGTTGGGGGGACTTTGTGCATGCTTAAACAGCGAGGCATTGCAACCCTCCAGCCCAAGGCTCATAGCTGCCGTCCGCAGGCCTCGCAGTACTTCGCTTGCGCAGCCTGAACGGTGGGCTGGCCGCAGTGCGGGCAGGCGGCCAGCGGGTGCAGGTGGGCAGCGCATTTCTTACAATAGGCGCGCGGGTCGGGGTTGACGGTTCCACACCTTGGGCAGGTTACGACAACCGGTGGAGATAGCGCGCCGCAGTGCGGGCAGCGTTCGAGGTGGGCGGCGTGTGCATGACCGCAGGGGCAGGTGTAGAGAGCTTTTTCGGCCTCTTCCAGCGCGCTTTCCCATTCAGCCGCGCTGGGGCGCCGGCGCGGGTTGGCGTGTCCTTCAATAAAACAGCGCCTCATCATATCTGCAACCGGTGGGTGCAGCCGGTCGAGCGCTAACCCTGGCGGCGGGCCAAGCGGGCCACGCGGCTCGTGGGCATATGGAAACCAACCCTGGAGGATCTTCTCCTCAATTGGCGGCGGGTCGCCGCGGCCTAACCAGGTCGAGCGAAAGGGGTGGCTGCCATCCATCAACAGTTGGAAGATCAACACAGCCAGCGCAAACAAGTCTTGTTCGGGTTGGCGCACCTCGTTTAGAAAATAACGGCCTTGCAGCTCGGGCGGGGTATATTCGGGCCGTCCAACCGGGCAGGGGAAAAAAGTGATCTGCCCGGCCTGCTTTTCTTTCACCTGAAAAGAATCCGCATCGATAATGGTGACCAATGCGGTAGGGGCGACCAGCACGTTGGTTTCGTTGAGGTCGCCAATCACCACCTCGCCCTCGTGCAGCGTATGGAGGGCGGCTGCCAGGTTGTGGGCGGTGCGAAGCAGGTATTTTTGGTTGAAAGCTGGCAGGGTTTGGGCCCGCAGGCGCGGGTTGAGCACGTGCAGCAGGGTCTTGGCATCGGGGACATGCGCCATCAGATAACCGATAAAACACCCGTTGCTCTCGTAAAGCAGCATTTCGGGCCAGGCAATCGCCGGGGTGCACGTAGGACCGCACACATTGGTGCGCCCGTACATCTCGGCCATCCAGGCCAGTTTGGCTTCTTTGCCGGCGCATTTTTCGGGCTTGTAGAGCTTGGCCAGGCGGCCCTGGACAAAAGACTGAGGGTTAACTGGGTAGATCACGCCTTCGCCGCCTTCGAAGAGCGGGGCGCCAAGTTCCAACCATTGATGAGCGGCGTTATATACGATCATTTAGCGCACTCCGTCCTGGGCTAACCCCCCAGGGTTTGAGGCCCAGGGTGGACGGCCAGGAGCAGGGTTTTATCGTCGTCGGTGCGTGAACACACGCGTTCCGAGGCCAAGAAGTCCGCCAGCTCTGCCTGCGCTCGGACCTCGTCAGCGGCTTCGCGGGCAAAGCTAAACAATGGTTGAAAGAATTTAGGCTGCGGTTCATACTCGGGCAGCTTCAGCGCCAGGCGCAGCAGGCCATCCGTGGTCAGCGCCAGCGCCTGCACCGGTTGGAGCGCGGCATATACAACCGTGTAGCGGACCACCTCGGGCAGGGTCAAAAAATAAGTTTCGTTGGCGTACTCGCTCCGCTGCGGGCGAGCGGCCAGGAACAATCTGCCGTCCAGGGTCTCGGCGACCGCCGCGCCGTCGCCGATCTGCCCAACCACCAACCATTCATCTGCTGCCAGCGCGCAGGTCAACGTTGCCGCGTAGGCGCGCAGAGGAGCGCCGGCGGCCTCGGCGAAATCGACCAGTTTTTGGTGGATTTCAGCGAACAGGCCAGTGATCGCGATTGGCCATCCAGCGGCATCATCTGGCGCGCCGCGTTGGCAAAGTGCTTCGAGGCCGGCCAATGCCCATTCCACTGCCAGGCATGCTCCCTCCTGGGAGTGTGCGGCTGTCCCGGCGCCATCGGAAACAGCCGCCAGCAGTTCTCCTCCGGGCAGCACCCGATAGGCGTACGCATCCTGCCCGCCGGTACCTATGTGGGGGCGATCATGGGTGTTCGCCCCCACATGGTTCGAGACCCCCGGCGCAGAAGCAGCAATAACCCGCCAACAGGCTGCTGCGGTTGTGTTCATACCGAGGTGTCCGTCTGCCCCCAGCCCACCGCGGGCAGGGCTGCCTGCCCGCCGGGTTGCGATTTGGCCACCGCGGATAGGCTCTTGGAGAGCCACTGGAACAGCTCGCGAAACGCCAGCCCCTGAAGCATGAGCGGCGGGCGTCCTGCCGAAAACCGGGCCAGGATTTGCATATCTGCATCCTGAACACCAATGGCGTACACAGAAACACCCTTGCGCTCTTCTTCTTGCCGCGCCTGCTCCGCGGCGGCCTGCCACGAATCGGTCGGCGCACCATCGGTGATCAGGAACAACCAGGGGCGGAAGTAATCCAGGCCACACTGCTTATAGGTATTTTTGCGATCGCGCAGCAAGCTCAAGGCCTGGTTAACAGCCGCACCCATAGGCGTGCTTCCCCGCGCAGCGAGGGTTGGCGGTTGAAAGGCATCCGCCGCGACAAAATCAGTCTTGGTCACTGAGCCGCCAAAGGTGACGATAGCCAGCTCTACGCGCAGCGAGGCCAGCTTATCAGCCTTCAAGGCCTTATCCAATTCTTGCAGCCCGGCATTCAATTCCGCAATCGGCTGTCCGCTCATGGAACCTGAAATATCCAGCGCCAGTACGACTGCGCAGCGCGGTTCAGGGTTTTCGGCAAATTCGGTCTCATCAAAGCGAGTTGGTTTCATATTGGCTTCCTCCTGAATGATGGTTCTCGAAACAACCTTCGTCTGCACGACTGTGTAGTGCGCTTCGGGGTTTTCAAAAAACTCGGTCTCATCGGCGCGTGTTGGTCTCATATTGAAGTCCTCCTGGGATCATGACATTGGTTATTTCTGTGATCATAAAATAACCAGCTTACCGGAACCTTACCTTTTGGCGAGAATCAAAAATTGACAAGGGTGCGTTTCACACCCTTGTCAATTTTTGACCGATCGAGAGAATTATTAGCGCTGCAGATCCAGGGTGAATTCCTCCCACCCCTGGATCCTGTCCGTTTCGGCAACCACAGCCCAAGCCATATCCCCCCAACCCCCATCACCAGCCGTGAGGACCTCCCCCGCACAGGTTCGAAAAGCAACCTTATCCCCCGGCCTTTCAGGATCGTCTGGTAGATCAATCAAATCGTACAGCCCGCAATCGCCCAGGCTAGTTTCTTGCCAGAGGCGCCGCTGCGGGTCGTGTTGGGTCGATGCCGGATTTATGTTTGGCAGCCGCGGCGCAGTGACGAAGCGGCCCTTACAAGTCAACAGTGCGACCTTGTCGCCGCGCGGGATCAGGGTGAATTTCCCGCACTCATCCAATTCGGGGTTCTGGGTCAGCACCCAATCGCTGTCCGCTCCGAGAGCGGTGACATAGCGATCGTGGGAGGATAAGAGCGCCACTTTTGGAGGCGGTCTAAAGAGAACAAAAAGCAGCACTGCCAATCCGAGCAGCCCAATGATCGCCAATACCCAGCGCGAAGCGGCCCGCTTACGCTGAGGGGCTTCCGCTGCTGGACTCCTCGATGACCTCGCCCGGCGCAGCAGCAGGGAGGCTCAGCCTGAAAACCGAGCCTTGATTCGGGCTGCTGCTTACCAGGGTCACATCGCCACCCTGCAGGCTTGCGGCCTGCCTGGCGCAGTACAACCCCAGCCCATTGCCCGTTTCGATCAGGCCGTCGCCGCGCACATTCAGCTCGAACAGCCCAGCCTTATCGGTCTCCTGGATGCCCTTGCCGTGATCTTTTACGGTAATGACCACTTCTTTTCCAGGCCGGGAGGTGTTTTCTTCGCTCGTCAGGCTAATCTCCACCACGCGACCGCGCTCAGAGTACTTAATTGCGTTGTGTACCAGGTTGCGAATCGCCAGCACCGTCAAATCGCGGTCCAGGATGATTGGTTCGATATCGTCCAGGCTTGGCCGCAGGGTCACTCCCTGACTTTCGGCATAGGGAAACAGCTCCAGCAAAACGCTTTCGACCAGTTGGCGGATGTTCAGCAGCTCTTTCTTTTGTTTATCCGGCTCCAGGGCAAAGACGGATAGGATGTTCATGGCGTGCTGCTTCAGCTCATGTGTCTTAGCAATGATTCCGCCCTGCTTATCGCGCAAGGCAGTTTGCTCTTTCCCCAGCCCTTCGAGCGTCTCGGTGCTCTTATTCAGAATATAATCCAGGCCCTTGCCATACTCGTGGGCGACAATGCGCTGGAAATAGCCGTGCAGTTTTTGGAAATGCGAAGACTGGCATTCATCCAGCGCCCGTTCGAGCGCTTTTTGCTTGCGCTGCCAGCGCCTGCGCTGGCTCCAATAAACAGCAGCGGCCGCTCCGCAGACCAGGATCAACGCCAGGATACCAATCCGGGTTAAGTAATAAATTTCGAAAAGCGGGTTGTGCATCTCCCTCCCTTCTCCCGTCACTTCACCAACTTCTCAAAAGCCGACCGGCTGAAGTGAACCGGTTTTCCATTAAACCGGTAGCCAAACCCTTTAATCGTCTCGATATACACCGGATGAGCAGGATCTGGTTCCAATTTTTCCCGAAGCCGGTGAATGCAGACTGCCAGCACATCATCGCTGACCTGTTTATCCCCCCAAACTGTAATCTTAATCGTGGTTGTGAGCACGACCAGCCCAGCGTTGACAACCAACACTTTGAGCAGCTCAAATTCCAGGGGCGGCAGGTGAACTTTTTCCCAACTTTCAGCACGCCTGACAAAGACCTGGAGACCAGCCAGATCCACGCAGAGAGTGTTATCGATGATGAGAACTTCCGGCGGCAGGTTGGCGCGGATGCGGGCGACGATCTCGCGGTTATCGCGCGGGCGGATTACGTAATCGTTTGCGCCAGCCTCAAACCCGCGCAAAACATCCTCGGTCTCAGCCCTGGGAACGGTGATGAAGATGATCGGAATCTTTGGGTCATTGCTGCGAATGGCTTCACAAATCTCGAATCCATCTATGGCCTGGTTTTTGAACTGGATATCCAACACAACCAGATCTGGCTTGGTTTCGAATACCAGGTCGTAGACCGCGACGCCATCTGGCGTGGGTACAACTTCATAACCAGCCGCCTGCAGCATCCCAGGCAGCCTGGAGATTTCATCATACTTGTCATTGATATTATCGTCGGCGACCAGGATTTTGAAGGGCATGGGAGCCTCCATTTGGATCAAGATTAAGTATACAACAATGTGAAGCGGATGATAGATGAAAAGGCGCGCTGCTGCGCCCCGGTCAACCTTACAGTCGGTTCAACATGAAATGGCGAATTTACAACATTTAAATGCAGGTCATTTTATTTGAAACTATAATTGATTGTGGAAATAGGCGCGCATAATTCGCACAAAGGTGCAGGCGGTTAAAGGCTGATCGCTAATTGCTGCCACCTGTGCAACCCTACTGGAT
This sequence comes from uncultured Chloroflexia bacterium, assembly GCA_963770655.1. Lineage (GTDB taxonomy): Bacteria > Chloroflexota > Anaerolineae > Anaerolineales > UBA4823 > CAZAGA01. The sequence continues at coordinate 121,110 of CAVYQO010000010.1, forward strand.
GGGCATGAGTTTCACCGTTCTGAATCAACCCTGGCCTTACCTGGCAATCGCTGCTTTTGCTGTCTTGATCGGCGGGTACGTTTGGACCCAGCCGCGCCGCCCAGGAACGCGCTACTTCGCCTGGTCGGTAGTCGTTTGGCTCGTGTGGGCTTTAGCTGCCGCCCTCCAACTTGCAGTCGCCTCACCCGAGCTGCGCTACGGGTTGTGGGTGCTGCAGATTTTTTGTGCTTTGCTGGAAGTTCCTCTGGAATTGATGTTCTGCCTGGAATATACCGGTAATGAGAAATGGCTCGCCCGGCGCAGCGTGTATTTGGCATTTCTGCCAGCGCTTTTCTTTCTAGCCATGGCTTTTTTAGTGCCCGGCTCAACCGCATCCGCTGGGTACCATTTTGGGATTGAGGCGTTCGTAGATCGTGATCTGCTAAAGTGGGGATTTTATTCATATCTCGCCATTCTGATATTGGTCAATCTCGGCGTGCTCTTCACCTGCTGGCTGCGCGCCCCGGCATTCTGGGCGCCAATCCTTCTGATCAGCCTGGGGCGCATCGTCCCCATGATTGGTTTCATCTTCCTTGACTCCGCACGAATGACCGTCTTGCCGATCCAGGCGACGATTCTGTTTGCCGGAGTCTCCATGCTGGCTTATTTCGTGGCTTTGTATAATTTCGGGATGCTGCGCGTGATGCCAGTGGCGCGCGACATGGTCATCGCCCGCATGCCTTATGCTTTGCTCGTGTTGGATGCCGAGAACCGCCTGGTCGACTTCAACCCCGCCGCCCGAGCGCTGCCCAATCTCGGTGAGCTGGCCCTGCACCAAACCGCCTGGCGTGCCTTGGGCGCTTGGTGGGACAAGATTTCCCCGCTGATTGGGTCTGAGCCTGTTTCAAAAGATGTGTCTGTTCGAAACGGCTCTACGGAGCTCATCTTCCGCGTGATGAGCCTGCCTATGCTCCAGGCTAGCGGCTGGCGGATTGGGCAAGTGTTTCTTTTCGAAGATGTAACCCAGGCCAGGCTTGCCCAGCGCCAGCAGGCGCAAGCCCTGTGGGCGCAGGCGACCCTTGAAGAGCGCGGCCAATTGGCCAACGAGCTGCACGATGGAATTTCACAAAGCCTCGCTTTTCTGAACCTTCAGTCCCAGGCTGCCCAAATCTATCTGCAGACCGGGCAGAGCCAGGCGGCTCTGGATAGCCTGCTCCGCTTGAGCGAAGCTGCGGGAGAGATCCAGGCCGAAACCCGGGAGCTAATTGGCAGCCTGCTGTCTGTCAGCCTGCCTGCGGAAAACTTTTGCAAGTCGCTCAGGCAAATTGTGGCCGATTTTGAGCAGCAAACCGGCCTGGCAGTTCACCTGGAAATAGAAATTGATCCGGCTCATGGGTATGGATATGACCCTGGAAACGTTATGCGATCCAGCCAGGCTGTCCCCACTCATAGCAGTCCAGCTTATTCGCATCACCCAGGAGGCATTGGCCAATGTGCGCAAACACGCCCAAGGTGCAAGCCAGGTCAGCATGCAGCTCAATGCCTGGGACGGGCAGCTCTGGTTAACCATTTGCGATGATGGCGCTGGTTTCGCCCCGGCTGACCCAAAAATCGATGGCAAGCACTTCGGCCTGCAGGTGATGCAGCAGCGCGCCGCCCGCCTTGGGGGTCAGGTTATCATCCATTCAGCGCCAGGAAAGGGGACGCGGATCGAAGTGCGTCTCCCGCTCGAAGCTTCCCTTTTGGAGAAAGTCACAAGCGAATGAGAATACTTTTGGCAGATGATCACGGTCTGTTCGTAGAAGGCCTGCAAAATTTGCTCCAGGCTGGTGGTTATGCCGTGCTTGGCGCTGCTTATGATGGCCTGGAGGCCCTGAAGTTGGCGCGCGCTCTGCACCCGGATCTCATCCTGATGGACATCCGCATGCCCAATTGTGATGGATTGAAAGCCACCCGCCTGATCAAGACCGAATTACCAGAAATCCAAATTGTCATGCTGACCACCTCTGCCGAAGATGCCGACCTGTTCGAAGCGCTCAAGAGCGGCGCCTGCGGCTATTTGCTCAAAAATCTGAAGCCAAATGAGCTCTTCGACTACCTGACCGGGTTGGAACGCGGCGAAGCGCCGCTTTCGCCCGAACTCTCTGCCCGCCTGCTGCGTGAATTCGCCCGCCAGGCGGCTGAGCTGGACGAACACAAGGCGGATGCTCTGGATCTTCAAGAATCTTCTGCTTCCGCGGCAAGCCTGGAGCTGACCGCGCGCCAATACGAGATCCTGCAGATGGTCGCCAAAGGGTTGTCTTACAAAGAAATCGGGGCCGTTCTGCACGTGAGTGAAAACACGGTGAAATATCACATGCACGAAATTTTACAACGTCTGCATGCCAAAAACCGCGCACAGGTGGTTGCCTATGCTTTACAAACCGGCCTGGTCGAGCGCAGCGGTTAAGGATTATTTCGATATAACCATCTAAAAGGATAATCTCGCTGCTTTGCGAGACTATCCTTTTACTATTCCTGGGGGTAGTAGACAGACGCACTTTTCCGGTATAGGATGGACTTATGGAGCCGCACGTCGTTATCTTGCATGGCGATTCGATGCTGCTATAGCTGGTTGCGGCCAGCATCATCCAAAGGCAACACATTCGTGTTCTGCAGGCGGACTTATGGGAGATGGAGGAAAAAATGCAACTTTCACGACGAGATTTTTTAAGAACACTGGGTTTAGGCGCAGCAGCAGCGGGTATTGGCAGCGTAGCGCACATGACGCCCGTGCAGGCCAGCGCACAATCCAGGCTGGCGACGGTTCCGCTTCCGCAAATGCTGGCTTCAGCCCTGGAACTGCGCCTGCAAGTACCTGACTCCACTGACCCCTTGGCCGCCGAGACCATACAACCGGTCGAGAGCATGGAACCGTTCATCCCACATGACGACCAGGCAGCGGAGGCGAAGAAAAAGCTGGACGCATTGGCCAAAAAGACCGGTAAAAAACCGAACATCTTGATCTTCCTTATGGACAATGTCGGCTGGGGAGACCTCGGTGTATATGGCGGCGGCCTGATGACCGGCGCCCCGACTCCGAACATGGATCGCCTGGGACATGAAGGGCTGCAGCTCTTGTCGACATACTCACAGCCTTCCTGTACACCCAGCCGCGCCACCCTCCTGACCGGCCGCCTGCCCATGCGGCACGGGGCTCTTCGGCCAAGCTTCGCCGGCGAAGAGGGCACGATTTCAAGTGAGATTACCCTACCTACCCTGTTAGGTAAGGCTGGTTACGTGACTCAGGGGGTTGGTAAGTGGCATCTCGGGGAGGACGAGGCATCGCAGCCCCAAATGAACGGTTTTGACGATTTTTATGGATTCCTGGGCTGGTCCGGACTGTATACAGACTGGCAGGACGAGAATTTCGCGCCGGAATTTGCCCTAAACCCGGATCGGCAAGCCTGGGTTCAAAGTGTGCCCTTTGACCCACACATCGTACACGGTGTAAAAGGTCAGCCGATCGAAGACCTTGAAAATATCACGATCGAGGTAAGCGCACTGCTCGACGAGAAGTTCACAAACTACTCCGTGGAATTCATTAAGAAGATGGCTAAGAGCAATAAACCGTTCTTCCTCTATCACTGCACACGCGGGAACCATGTTAAAAACTACCCTAATCCGAAATACAAGGGCAAATCGCCAGCAAAGTATCCATATAAAGATTGTATGATGGAATTGGATGATGTCCTCGGCACACTGGTTAAGACGCTCGAGGATACCGATCAGCTTGAAAATACACTGATCTTCATCCTCTCAGATAATGGCCCGATGATGGAGCCCTGGCCTGACGCGGGTTTTACACCCTTCCGAGGCAGCATTGGATGCACCTGGGAAGGGGGTGTGCGTGTCCCCGGCATTGTCTACTGGAAGGATATGATTACCCCAGGCCAGATCAACGACGGGCTGTTTGACTTCTGCGATTTCCTACCCACCTTACTTGACCTGGCAGGGGCATCGAGTTCGATCCCCAAGGATCGCTACATCGATGGCATCGACCAAACGTCATTCCTGCTGGCGGACGATGGCCTATCAAATCGTAAGACAGTCTATTTTTGGTTGCGGGATACCTACAGCGGGCACCGTGTGGCTGAGTACAAAGTGATGTTCGTGGGTACATCGTTTGATGATTTTGATGTTGTCAATGCGGATTCCGCAACCACGTTAGAAACGTATCCGAGTACCAAGCTATTTAACCTATACCTGGATCCAAAGGAACGTTACAGCTTCTCCAGCCGGCAAACCTTTATGGATATTCTATACACTGATCCTTATAAATTCCATAAACAAACGTTTGTCAAGTACCCGCCCAAAAAATACCAGACAGTCTGGGCGGATATTTCAGGAATGCTAAGTGGAAAGTGAGCTTGCAATAGATAGATAAGGATAGTCTCGCCAACCAGCGAGACTATCCTTTTACTATTCCTGGGGGTAGTAGACAGACGCGCTTTTCTCGGTATAGGATGGACTTATGGAGGCGCGCGTCGTTATCTTGTTTGGCCGGTCGATGCTGTTGTCGCTGATGGCTGCCAGCGTCAATCAAGGCAATGACTTGCGCGTCCTGCAGACGGACTCCTGGGAGGAGGTGCTGGCCTTTTCCACAGCCTGCCCACCGGACGTGGTGTTTTATGACCTGCCTAACCCTGCCGAAGGTCATCTCTTGTCCCTGTTGTATAAAAATCCACAGTTACTCCTCGTGGGTATGGATGTAGAAGCGAACCGGGCGATCCTGCTTACGGGCCAGGCGACCGGCAGCCTGACCCTGGAGCGAGTCAAAGAGATTGTGCAAGGAAGCTATACGGTTGAACCACCGGCATAGTTGCCAGTTGATCGAAATAAAATTGGCTGTACTGGATTACTCGGATTCCACAGAGACGGTTGTGACTGCGCCGGTGATTACCGCCGCCACTGCTCCGGGCGCTATCGATAACACCACTGGGTGATCAAAGGCTATAAATTAATTGTCAGATCTCGGAAATAACGCGGCATTCCAATAACCTATCCTTGATGTTGACAAGCTTATCCAAGGAAGGATTACGATGAATAAATTGACCCTTTCACTGATCGTACTGGCGCTGCTGCTCGCTGGCTGTGCCGCTCCTGGCGCTGCTCCAGCGCCCACGCCGACCTCGCTGCCGGAAATGGCCAACCCGGCCTCGCAAAACTGCCTGGCCCAGGGCGGCACGCTGCAAATTGCACAGCGCGGCGACGGCGGACAATATGGCATCTGCTTCTTCGAAGATAACCGCCAGTGTGAAGAGTGGGCGCTCTATCGCGGCGACTGCCCGGTTGGCGGGCTGAAGATCACCGGTTATATCACCCCGGCCGCTCAATACTGCGTTATCACCGGCGGCGCGTATGCCATCACCGGCAGCAGCGGCGCTGACGACGAACAGGGTACCTGCACATTCAAGAACGGCGCGGTCTGCGATGTTTGGGACTACTTCAACGGAAAGTGCACCGCAGACACAGCCCCGGCCGCCTCGACGCTAACGATCCAGCCCCTGTCGATGGAAGTGTGTGACGGGCAGGCACAGGCTATGGTGCATTTCCTGGAAGTCCTGGTCGGCGACAAGACGACTGAGCCCATCATTCCTACCCAGTCCGAAGCGCCGCTTAACGACCCCGTGAACAACACGACCGGCACAGGCTGCCTGGCAACGGTGACGGGCACCGGCGAGCTGTACGAGAGCCCCGGCGCGGTCGTCGATGCCCTGGAAGCCATGCTCATCGAACAGGGCTGGACCCCGGACCCCATGCTGGCAGCCGATGGCCCAACGGGCACCGATCGCGGCTACCGCAAAGGCGACCAGATTTCCTGGGCTGGCGCAATCTGGCATCCGGACAACTCCGCCAACTGCCCCAAGGACCAGCCCGTCTCGGCCTGCTTGTTGACGCCGGCGCAGCAGATTTACACGATAACGCTCAACAGCGGGGTGGAGGTCGCCGGGGAATAGAATTCTTTCCGTGCTGCAGGGCGCGATCCACCACCTCGCTGAATTTGCTTTTTGTATCGCGTAAATGGCAGATATTGTTCATTCTGCGCAGAACTAAATTGCCGCGTGGCTCTGGAATGCATCACACTTGACCAATAGGTACCGAACAATTCGACCAATTCTGGTGTAATCTCAATCAGGTTGGCTGTCATATGCCCCTGAGCAAATAGGTTCAGAACTGAAAGCAGTAATAAGGGTTTATGCGGAGCTATTCCTTTGGTATCGGCCTTCCAACCACCAGTACGGTCGGTGCGCAGGTTGCCAAATTTGTGCAGATAATAAGCCAAGTTACTTTCAGACATACTCTTTTACTTGATTTTTTGAATAAGATGTACTCTACGCCCGGTCAAGCGTTCGCTCGATTTACCAGCTTGGCTGGTTATCTATGACAACAGCATGAATAAACCCACCAGAGGTTGAAAATTTATCCAAGTGGATAATGAGCTAGAAATCTCAGCGAGAAAACCGAAAAATTTCGGCATCATGATCTAACTGCTTCAGGAGGAAGAATTCAAGCGCCAGCACAGGATCAATATACTCCCAAATAGCTTAGAATTATCAAAAATTCAGCGACGTTGCATCCCATTCACTACAACGAACCGAACTGGACTGCTCTCTTGACTATTTCAAATAACGGTAAGTGTTACGCCGGTCTCATGACAGAGGAAAAACCTTCGTATCACCTTACAATACCAGTTTGATTTCCTCCCAAAGGCTGCGCGATCCGTGATCTTTTATTGATTTCACTCTCTCAGACATCCGTGTTCACGCAGGATATGTTCGAGATCCAGTTGCATGAGTGTAGCTAGGCGTTTGCTGGGGCTATCTTCGATGTTCACCAATAGCTTGAGAGCCTGTTCATGCCAGGCCTCATCGATATGCGGGCAGGTAAATTTATCATGCCAGTGGCCGCGCCTTCCCATTGCTTCCGCCCATCCAGTAGGGGCGTGAATGCTACGTTCGACATCGCGAAGCGTTCCACAAACCTGGCAGGTCATTTTTTCGATTTCGTCCGGTTCTGTAGTAAATAACGCATAACCGCGGGGTGAAGATAGGGTCCATATCATGCCCTAATATTAGCTTGCTGTTCCAGGCGATCTAGGATCTCATAAATTCTCAATAAACGACCCTGCAATGTATCAAGATCCTGGGGAATCCTGGTCAGCAATGGTCGCACCAAATGCATTGTCTGAGTACAGCAATCATTGATCCCGCTAAACATTTTTTCAGCCTTATTACGTGAACCAAGGTTAAGCTCTGGCGTAATTCGGGTTTCTTTTCCAAAATACCGATCAATTCGGCTAGATAAAGGAATTCCAATAAATCAACCTCAGCATTTCCTTTTGCCAGGTCAGCCTTAGTCTTTTCCATTTCAACTTGCCGTTTTGGCGTAAGCGACTGAACGACCAGATTTGAGCTGGATTCGGATTCTTGCCGTATCAGACGGGCTAAACCTATCTCCAGCTCTCCGATCAAATTATAAAAATAAGCGTGCTGGCAGCTTGTTCAGATCGGCGGGCGAAACTAGGCCAATCACTTCTTGACGACTATAGACAAGGAAGGCCGATCGGCGAAGTTTCACAATAAAAAGGGTTAACAGATCTGGAATGCTCGTATCGCGTGACCAGCCAGTGGCTTGACAATGGCTGAACCTCTTTACTTCCTTTCTCTAGGACCCCGACAATCGTGCCATCTTGTACCAGGGGTACAACATCAAATGGTTGTTCATCGTTCGGTATTTGCTCTTGTGCGTTGAGTGTGTATGTGAACAGGTCTTCGCGAAGTGTTTATTAAACTTTCAACAGTAAATACTGCATTGATTTGTTCCCATGGTATTGCCTTCACTAGTTTATTCCTCCAATTATTAATGACAAAATTCGGTTATTTTCTAGGCTCATCCACCCTGCTGCCATCAGAGGATCCTTCAACTGTATCCATTTGATTGCCTTTTCAAATATTGATTTTCCAGGGTATATCTGGATATTGGTGCTTTAATTTCACTAGTTCATCCAGATAGTTTGTTAATCGTTTTTTACATTCTTCTTCCAAATCTTCGGATGGCATTAGCTCTCATTAAGCTACGGTTCTTTTCTATAGAAGAATATGCTCTCGGATTATCCAACCCATGTCCTACCCACCCAATATTTTTATTAACAATATCTCTCAACATATAAACAAGATCTTTTCTTAGCTGCCGATTTGTCCCATAATAATTCTCCGGAAAAGCATGAAGTATGATGCACAACCTTGGGTTTCCGCTTCTGGCCAGGTTGTCAAACCCAACAATGCAATATAACCCTCCTCAACAGCTCTTCCTCAATGCGGATTGGCCAAGTCTTCAGTAAGAATTCAATTGGTGAGTAATGGCCTCGACTACCAACTATTGCTTGGAATACCCGCCTAAGTTCTTTGTCTAGAACTGCAAGCATTAGCTGGAATGGGTTCTGCAAATTGGCCATGGCTGGTAAATCAGTTTCTGAAAAATGAATTTGCTTAGCCATTCCATTCTCCTTCATAAAACTAATTATTTCGGTGATGAGAAAATCCGGCGGTTGCTGCAGTAAAAAGAAATAAAAATCTCGCCAGCGCATTTGATGAAATTCGATCGATAAATCCGCAATATTTTGGAAAATTAAGTGGGATCCTTCGTGTCTTTTCCACGAGTAATGTATATCAACCACTTCTGATCGGCGGTTTGATCGTGATCGAGGATCTCGGCGTATAGTTGCAATTGATGGTCGCCTTCATTGCCCCTAGCTTCAACTCAATAAAGACCATGTCACGAGTCCCCGGTCCACAACTCTATTCGCATATCCGGACGGCTCCCGGAGTTATGTTCGGATAATGCCTTATATTCTATTTGGGTATCAATCCGGATGGTTTGGTAATCCTCCGCCTTTTTCCAGCCAATACTTTCCGACCAGGTCAGCAATATCTCTGGCGAGGTCTCAAAAAGATATGCAACCAGCTCTGTGAAGAAATTGTCCTCAGGAATTCGTCCTGGATTACGAGCCTGCAGATCTAATAGCCGGTTGAAGAGACCTAATGATGCCATTGCAATTCTCTCAGGATTACACCGTGTAATCCGTTTCCAAATCTATTGCGGGGCCGAGCGCTGCCAATGTGTTGGGGTCAAGCGCCTTGACAGAGAATCTGCCTTCATAATCAAGATCCATCTTCAGTGTGATTTGCAGCGTCTCTCCAGGTTTGAGGTGGATGACACGCGTGGCAGGGTTCACTGTTCCACCCGGCTTGGCTTCCCCTACCACTTTTCCTTTCGGGCTGTGGGCTTCCAAGAAGAATTCAACGCTTTGCTCGCCAGGGAACAGGCTGCTTTGCCCGGCCAGAGATACTTCGATGACCGGCAACCGAGTTGTGATCTTCTTACTTCCACGTTTGTAATTCAAAAAAACGGATAGCGGAGCTCCCACTTTCTTTTCCGATATTCGGATGCGCACGGAGATGACCGGCACCGGGGCTTCCTGCAGCGAAGCTCCGTCATGAAAATATGACAATCCTGCTCTGTAAGCGACCATTACCTTTGAGAACGCTGTTTGAACGAAAGAAAATACATTCGAAGTGAGAATGTCCTCCCGGTTTTCGTTATCTTTAGAAAGTTTGCCGCGAATTTCAGCCAGGTACATAATCCATCCTAATAACGGCACATCACTTATAACCAAAATATCCTAACTAATCCCGCCATTGGTCCGAGTGTCGCATAGCATAGCGATGCTATTTCTATCTTATTCCGCCCAATCCGTGGCGATCAGCTCCGCCTGCTCCAACACGGTCTGGGTGGCCTTTTCCTGTTTGTCGGGCGGATAGCCGTACTTGCGCAAAATCCGCTTGACCATCACGCGCAACTTGGCGCGCACCGATTCCTTCACCGTCCAGTCGATGGTTACATTGTTGCGCACCGTCTCCACCAGTTCGCGGGCAATGTTCTTTGAGCGTCTCATCACCCAGCACCTTGACGGCGCTGTCGTTGACTTCGAGCGCATCGTAAAAGGCGATTTCATCTTCGGTCAGATTGAGCTTCTCGCCGCGTTTCTGCGCTTCGCGCATTTCCTCGGCCAGCTTGATCAGCTCGGCGATCACTTCGGCGGATTCGAGCGTGCGGTTCTGGTAGGAGCGGATGGTGCGTTCGAGCATCTCGGCAAAGGAACGCGACTGCACCAGGTTCTTCCGCATGCGCAGTCTTGAGCTCGTCGTTGAGCAGTTTGCGCAGCAGTTCGATCGCCAGGTTCTTCTGCGGCATGTCCTTTGACATCCGCCAGGAATTCATCCGATAGGATCGAGATTTCGGGCTTTTTCAAACCGGCGGCAGCAAAGATGTCGATCACCTGATCGGTGACGCACGGCGCGCGAGAGGATCTGGCGGATGGCCTGATCGATATCTTCGGCTGAAGCGTTCGCCTTCCACCGTGGATTTGACCAGCGCGGCGCGCACCGCCTGGAAGAAGGCGACATCATCCCGGATGGCCAGGGCGCGCGTCATCCGGCACAGCCAGGGCAAAGGCCAGGGACAAGTTCGTGCACGGCTTTCAGCAGGCGGGTTTTGCCATCCTTCTGAGCCAGGATATGTTCCTGCGCCAGCGGCAGCACGCCAATTTTTTCTTGCGGCGTCCCGGTCTTGAACTGTCGACCAGTCAAACCCGTGGAACAAGCCCATGGCAGATCTCGTAGCGTTTCAGCAGCTCGTTGACGGCTGCTTCCTGGTCATGGCGGTCTCGGCCGGATGGCCGCTCTCGGTGTAGGCCGCCAGCGCTTTTTGCAGGTGATAGGCCAGACCGAGATAATCCACGATCAACCCGCCGGGCTTGTCCTTGTAAACCCGGTTGACGCGCGCAATCGCCTGCATCAGGCCGTGCCCCTGCATGGGCTTGTCGATATACATGGTGTGCAGCGGCGGGACATCGAAGCCCGTCAGCCACATATCGCGCACGATGACGATTTTGAACGGATCGCGCGGGTCTTTGAAGCGCTTGGCCAGGTCTTCGCGGCGTGCCTTGTTGCGGATATGCTTCTGCCATTCGAGCGGATCGCTGGCGATGCCGGTCATCACGATCTTGATCACACCTTGCCTGTCATCTTCGGAGTGCCATTCGGGGCGCAGGGCGATGATGGCGTTGTACAGGTCCACGCAGATGCGGCGGCTCATGCACACGATCATCGCCTTGCCGTCCATGGCTTCCAGGCGCTGCTCGAAATGGGTCACCAGATCCTGGGCGATCAGACTCGACCCGTTTCTCGGCCCCGACGATGGCTTCCAGCGCCGCCCATTTGGTCTTGAGTTTTTCCTTCTTCTCGACTTCTTCGCCTTCGGTGACTTCTTCGAACTCCGGGTCGATCTTGGGCGTTCGTTTTCGTCCAGCTCGAGCTTGGCCAGGCGGCCTTCATAATAAATCTTGACCGTGGCGCCGTCCTCGACGGCCTGCTGGATATCGTAAATGCTGATGTAATCGCCGAACACGGCCCGGGTGTTCTCGTCGCTGCAGCTCGATCGGCGTGCCGGTAAACCCGATAAAGGAGGCGTTCGGCAGGGCATCGTGCATGATGGCGGGCGTAACCGTCGATGAAATCATACTGGCTGCGGTGGGCTTCGTCGGCAATGACCACGATGTTGCGCCGGTCAGAAAGCGCGCCCGCCCGATTCCGCTGCGGGCAGAAATTTCTGAATGGTGGTGAAGATGACCCCGCCGGAAGCGCGCCCGTGCAGCCTGGTCGAGCAGGTCTTCGCGGCTCTCGGCCTGCTCGGGCAGTCTGGCGCAGGATCTCAGCGCAGCGCGAGAAGGTGCCGAAGAGCTGATCGTCCAGGTCGTTGCGGTCGGTGATCACCACGATGGTGGGGTTTTCCATGGCCGGATGGAGCACCAGCCGCCCGGTGTAAAACGCCATCGTCAGGCTCTTGCCCGCCCCCTGGGTGTGCCAGACCACGCCAATGCGATGGTCGCCGGCTTCGCCGTCCGCCATTTCACTGGCCGGTGTACCGCCCTTTCAACTCCCGCAATGCGCGCTCGGCTCGGCGCGGCGCGGATGGTTTCCTCCACCGCCACATTGACGGCGTGGAACTGGTGATAGCCGGCAATCTTCTTGAGCGTGGGCGCGCCGCGCTCCTGCTCAAAGACGATGAAGTAGCGGATCAGATCCAGGAAGCGGCGTTTCTCGAACACGCCACGCAGCAGCACTTCCAGCTGGGTCACCGAGGTCGGCGCGGTTGTCTCTCCTTCGATGGTCTTCCAGGGCAGGAACCATTCCTTGTCGGCGGTCAGCGAGCCAATGCGGGCGTTCAGGCCATCCGAGATGATCAGCAGCTCGTTGGTATCGAACAGGGCAGGGATTTGTTCTTGTAGGTCTGCAATTGGTTGAAGGCCGACCAGATCGTGGCGTTTTCATCGGCGGCGTTCTTGAGCTCGATCACCGCCAGCGGCAGGCCGTTGACGAAGATGACCACATCCGGGCGGCGGTTGACCTTGCCGTTCTGGTGCGCAGCCTCGACCGTGTATTGGTTGACTACCAGCCAGTCGTTGTTTTCTGGATCCTCGAAATCCATCACCCAGGCGCGCCCGCTGACCAGGCGCCCGTCCTTGGCTTTGTATTCCACCTCGATGCCGTTCACCAGCAGGCGATGAAAGGCATGGTTGTTGAGCAGCAGCGAGGGCTGGTCGGGGCGGGTGAGCTGGCGGAAGGCTTCGTGCAGCGCCTCCTCCGGCAGGGTCGGGTTGATGCGCGCGCAGCGCGTCCTGCAGGCGGCCGGTCAGGATGACTTCCTGGTAGGATGCGCGCTCGGGTCGTCTACCGTCGACGGCCAGGTCAGGCCCAAAAGCGACCGGATAGTCCAGGCCGGCGAACCAGTCCAGGGCGGCTTGCTCGATGATCGATTTGGTGAAAGTCATTGGCCGAGTAATGATCCCCCGCTGGCCAGGTTTCAGGAAATGGATTTGTCCAGGTCGGTCAAGATCGCCTGGATATTCTGCTTGAGTTCAGGGATATCTCGGTCTACCACCAGCCAGACGGCCTCTTCATCGATGCCGAAATAATGATGCACCAGGATGTTGCGCATGGCGATGATATCCGCCCAGGGAACGCTCGCATAGGAAGCCTGGAAATCTTCAGGCAGCGCCCGGCACGCCTCGCCGATGATCGCAACCTGGCTGACCATCCAGTTTTGAATGAGTTCATCTTGCATGAACGTGGCCTTACCTCGGGCGGCGTATTTTTCGATCCGGGCGATCGCTTCTAAAATATCCAACAGTCGTTCGCCCTCGCTTCTCATAATGGCCTGGCCTCTTTCAAGACCTGCGGTCGCAGGCGCGGGCGCAGACCGGCCTCGGTGACCACGTCCACCGGGCAATTCAGCAATGCCTCCAAATTGCGTAACAAACGGGCCAAATCGAGCAAACTGCGCCCAGCCTCCAGGTTGACCAGGAAATCGATGTCGCTATCTGGTCGGGCCTCGCCGCGCGCCACTGAGCCAAACACGCGCACGTTGTAAGCGCCGTTCTGGGCGGCAATGCGTAAAATATCTTCGCGCCTGGACTTGATCAACTGATTGGGGTCCATATTCGCCTCTGGAATTATTATACCCTGTCGCGGACCGCAGATTACCGGATTACACGGATGGCGCAGATGCTCATCAATCTGCGAAATCCAATAATCAGCGAAAATCTGCGGTCACATCTGCGGTTTTGCTCTAACCACTCGCCGGTATTCGAGAACTCTTAGCGCCGAAATTGATCAGCAGCCCTACCTCTAACCGGTACGCCTCCAAATAATTGATCGCCTGCGCCAGGTGGACATCCTCCACCTTCGTCACTGCCTTAGTTCAACCATCACCTTGCCTTCTACCAGGAAATCCACCCGCCGGGTACCGATATCATGCCCAGCATAATAAATCGGCATCTCGAGCTCGCGCTGGAACGACAACCCCGCCTTGTCCAACTCAATCGCCAGCGCGCGCTGGTAGATCACTTCCTGAAAGCCGTTGCCCAGCGTTGAATGCACCTTCATCGCCGCGCCGATCACCTTGCCGGTGATATCAGAATGTTTGTATTGCGTCTCGCCATCGCATTCCTGAATGTCTGGACCACAGATTACAAAAAACGTCTGAACCGCAGATCACACGGATTACGCGGATGGCGCAGATCCCCTTCCATCAGCGAAATCCACAAATCAGCGTACATCTGCGGTTCTGACTTCCCCCCTCATCAGCTTCGGCAGCAGCGTGTCGCGCAGACTTGCCAGTGTGCGGGATTGTTCTTGATTATTCAGAATTGCATCCATTAGAGGTGTTACTTTTCGCTCAAAATGAAGAATCAACTCCATCGGTGGTTGAATACAAACCGTTTCCCGAAAAGTTCTTGTTGTGATAGTGTCAAAAATTGTCCCATACGATTGCTGGTGTAATTGATCAACCATATTCTTCAAAGTGAAGTAAACGAAGTAATCGCCGATACCTTCTTTAGCTTTCAAACCATAATTTGTTTGGTTCATGGTCATTGGCTGCCCAAGCAGACAGTATGCACCGACTGTGCCCTCGTCGCAGTGACAATCGTTGTCTTTTCAGGTAATAATTTTGTGCTGCTGTTATCAAGGCCAGCTTGCGTGATTTTCTTTTCGGTTTCCAACAGGAAATAACCGCCCGAATTTCCTACATCTTTTGCCGAAACCCAAATCAATATCTCCATCCCAATAACTTGATTCGGCTGTGCTTGGCGTTCCTCCGCTAAGCAAGTTGCCGCGAATTCTAAGATACTTGCGGTTCCCCACTCTTCTGCCTTTGGATTCTCCACAAACCACTCACGAAACACCGCCTGCGCCATTTCCTCCAATGTGACATTCATCCGCTGGTTGAGCTCGATTTTGTCATCCAGCGCGCCGAGCACCTCGGCGATGGCGCGTTGTTCGGGAAGAGGAGGAAGTGGAATGCGAATTGCACGAATGGGTAGTTAGTGGGCTACTAATTGCGGGAACACCTGTGGTGGAAGTGTTTGCCAACAAAGCGTGTTGACCTTGTGGTGATTGAAAAAATAAAACACGAACATTGGCTCTGCTTTTTGCGGATTGCAGCGCAACTTCATCTGACTTTGTGAAACCACATATCGTTTGAATTTAGCGTTTTGGGGAATAATTCCAACCTGCCCTAGTGTACCCCGATGAGTAAACACTAAATCATTTGGGAAAGCATTTGCACTCTTCAATTCGTCTGCTTTTTCGTCTGTAAGATAAACAAATTCATCATCTAAAAAACGATCTGCGTTAAGGTTCACGCCACGAATAATTGGAACACCCGCAGGCACAAAGTTATCGGTCTTAATATTTGAACCGAATGGACCCATCGCTATTGAATAGGCAGATGGGTCTTTCAATTCTTCGACGGATAATTCGTCCCAGTTATTCTTTCATTTTCAAGTTTTGCGAGATTGGTTTTGATTATAATTTTCGAGCCTGTTACTCTCTTCAAACTGCGCTTCCAATTCGTTTGTCAACCGTGCCATCTTCTCCTCAAATGGTTCCTCATCGTCTTCCGCCTCCGCCGCTCCCACGTACCTGCCCGGCGTCAGTACGTAGCCCTGCTGGCGAATCTCTTCCAGCCTCACCGACTTACAAAAACCGGGCACATCTGCATACTGCGTCTCTTCCGCCTTGAACAACGGCAGCCCCACAAGCTCGCTCCGATCGCCGCGCCAGGCGTGGTACGTATCGGCAATTTTGGCAATGTCCTCATCGCTCAGGTCGCGGTGCACCCGGTCGGTCAGGGTGCCCAGCTTGCGCGCATCGATGAACAGCGTCTCGCCGCGCCGGTCGCGCTCCCTTGTGCCGGTCTTATTGCGCGCCAGGAACCACAAACACACCGGGATCTGCGTGCTGTAAAACAACTGCCCGGGCAGCGCCACCATGCAGTCCACCAGGTCGGCTTCGATGATGGCCTTGCGGATCTCGCCTTCGCCGGAGGTGTTGCTCGACATGCTGCCGTTCGCCAGCACAAAACCGGCCATGCCGTTCGGCGAAAGGTGATGGATGAAATGCTGCACCCAGGCGAAGTTGGCGTTGCCGGCCGGCGGTACGCCGTACTTCCAGCGTTTGTCCTCGCGCAGCGTTTCGCCGCCCCAATCGCTCATGTTGAACGGCGGGTTGGCCAGGATGAAATCGGCTTTCAGGTCGGGGTGCAGGTCACGTGTGAAGGAATCGGCCGGTTCTCTGCCCAGGTCGCTTTCAATGCCGCGGATGCCCAGGTTCATCTTGGCCAGCTTCCAGGTGTTGGGGTTGGATTCCTGCCCAAACACGCGCAGATGTCGCCGATCCGCCCGCCGTGCGCTTCGACGAATTTCTCGCTCTGCACGAACATGCCGCCCGAACCGCAGCACGGGTCGAAGACCCGGCCTTTGTAGGGGGAAAGCATCTCTACCAGCACGCGCACCACCGAGCGCGGCGTGTAGAACTCGCCGCCCTTTTTGCCCTCCAGGCTGGCAAACTGCGACAGGAAATATTCGTACACCCGTCCCAGGATATCCTGCTTGCGGCTTTCTTCGTCGACGAAGTTGATGCCGCTGATCAGGTCAACCAGTCCACCCAGGCGCTGCTTATCCAGCGTGGCGCGCCCGTAGTTGCCCGGCAGCACACCCTTGAGCGAGGGGTTATCGCGTTCGATCGCCAGCATGGCGTCGTCGATCAGGTTGCCGATCGTCGGCTGCTTGGCGTTGGCGCGCAGGATACGACCAGCGCGCTTCCTTGGGCACCCAAAAGACGCGTTCGGCGATGTATTCGTCGCGGTCCTCGGGGTCGGCGCCCTGGCTTTGCTGGGCGGTCAGTTGCGCATGCAGTTTTTCAAAGGCATCGGAGATGTACTTCAGGAAGATCAGGCCGAGCACCACGTTCTTGTACTCGGCCGCGTCCAGGTGGCCGCGCAGCTTATCGGCGGCGGCAAATAATTGGGCTTCGAAGCCCAGGTTTGCGCCATTCGTTTGTTTTTTTGCAGATGCCTTAGCCAAGATTTCGACTCCAATGAAAGTATCTTAATGCCAGGTTTCTTCAGGGTGATTCCCCCTGAAGATATTCTGCTACTATACCCCATTATTCTATCTCCTCCCCCTCCTGTCAACCGTCATCTGTCACCAATGCCTTGTTACAATCCGGTTATTTATACAAGTTTTACTGTAAGCGATCACCCATCAGCCTTCAGCCGCGACCAATCCCATTATTTGCCCTTTTGCGCGCAGGCGAGTCTTAAAGAGGCAGCCTCAGGCTGCCTTTTTCTCTAACTTCTTTATTGCGCTATCTGAGCCCGGCCGTTTCCGAACTCCGCCTGCTCAAAAACCAAACACTCATTACGGATTACGAATCACTCATCCCTGATCACCCATCCCCTACTCCCCTACAACCCTCTCGCCAAATGGTAATACAAATCGTTCCAGCGCAGTTTCTCTTTGAATTCTGCCACGCGGGTATTTTCGTCGATCAGCAGGAACTCGATCCCCGCCATTTCTGTAAAATCTTGCAGGTGCTCGGCGTTGACCGCGTAGCTGAAGCTGGTATGGTGCGCCCCACCGGCGTAAATCCAGGCCGCCGCCGCGGTCTTGAGGTTGGGGCGGGGCAGCCACAGGGCGCGCGCCACCGGCAGCTTGGGCAGGGGTTGGTCGGTTGGGACGACATCGACAACGTTTGCCACCATGCGGAAGCGCTGGCCCATATCCATAATCGAGGCCCCGATCGCCGGGCCGGTGTTGGCGTCGAAGATCAAGCGCACCGGGTCGCCTTTGCCGCCGATCGATAACGGCAGAATTTCCAGCCTGGGTTTGTTCGCGGCGATCGACTCGCAGACTTCGAGCATATGCGCCCCGAGCACCTTGTCGCCGCTGGCGCTGAAGTGGTAGGTGTAATCTTCCATGAACGAGACGCCGCCCGGCAAACCGGCGCTCATCACCTTCATCGCTCGCACCAGGGCGGAGGTCTTCCAATCGCCTTCAGCGCCGAAACCGTAGCCATCGCGCATCAGGCGCTGGACGGCCAGGCCGGGAAGCTGCCCCAGGCCGTGCAGGTCTTCGAAGGTGGTCGTGAAAGCCTTGAAATTCCCGGCTTCCAGGAAGTTGCGCATCCCTGCTTCGATCCGCGCCCCCTCGCGCAAGGAATCGCTGCGCTCACCGCCGGGGCGCAGCGCCGGCGACCACGTCGTATTCGTCGAGATAAGCCCCCACCAGCTTGTCGATTTCGGCCTCGCTGACCTCGCCGACCGCTTTGGCCAGGTCGCCGATTCCATAGCCGTAGACAGCATAACCAAGCTGGATCTGCGCCTCGACTTTGTCGCCTTCGGTCACAGCCACGTCGCGCATATTATCGCCAAAGCGGGCGACCTTTGCGCCCTGCCAGTCTGCCCAGGCTGCCGCGGCCCGCGCCCAGGCGCCCAAGCGGGCCTGGACGTCATCATCCTGCCACGGGCCGACGACCACTTTTCGCTCCAGGCGCATGCGGCTGCCGATAAAGCCAAACTCTCGGTCGCCATGCGCAGACTGGTTCAGGTTCATAAAGTCCATGTCGATGGTTGCCCAGGGAATTTCGCGCCCGAACTGGGTGTGAAAATGGGCGAAGGGCTTGATGAGCAGGCTCAGCCCGGCGATCCACATCTTCGCCGGCGAGAAGGTGTGCATCCAGGTGATCAGCCCGATGCAGTTCTTCGCCGAATTGGCTTCCAGGCACAGCTCGCGGATGGCCTCCGGGGTGGTCAGCACGGGTTTGAAAACCACTTTCACCGGCATATGCGCCGAAGCGTTGAGCGCCGCGGCGATCACACCCGAGTCCTCAGCCACTGTTTTCAGGGTCTCAGGTCCGTATAAGTGCTGGCTTCCAGTCACAAACCAAACTTCGTATTGTTTTAAGTCAATCATCATTTCTCCCTTTCATCAAAATAAAATCTTTGAAAATAGCTTTAGCGGTCGACAGGTTATTGCCCATACACCTGGGTATAGCGCTTGTGCAGCTTGTCCACATCTTCCTGCGGAATGACATCCGGGGAGCCAATTTGCAGCGCCATCCACACCGTTGCGGCGACATCCTCAACCATCACTGCCGCTTTTACAGCGGCTTCGGCGTTTTTACCAATCGTAAACACCCCATGATTCTTGAGCAGAATTGCGGGCGAAGCGCCGATGCTTTCGATCACCACTTTCCCGATTGCTTCGTCGCCGATCAGCGCAAACCCGCCGCAGGGGATCGGGCCGCCGAACTCGTCCCCCATGGCTGTGAGCACGCATGGGATGGGCTGGCCAACGGCTGCAAACGCCGTCGCGTAGCGCGAATGGGTGTGCACCACCCCGAAAACGTCCGGGCGATGCTTGTAGATGTACAGGTGGGTATAAACGTCCGACGAGGGTTTGAAATCCCCTTCGACCAGGGCGCCGTTCATATCCATCACCAGCATATGTTCCGGTCCCATCTCCTCATAGCGGATCCCGCTGGCCTTAATGACCACCAGCCCGCTCTCCGCGTCCCGGGCGCTGATGTTCCCCCCCGTCCAGGCCACCAGGTTGTTTTTCGGCAGCTCAAGATGGAGCTTTACCAGTTCGTCCTTTAGTTTCTCGAGCATACTGATTCCTTGAATTTGTCTTGATTAACTTTGCAATTCTATTATAACCAACCTGGTTGTCAGGCTGACAATTTCTAATGATCGCTAATATCGACGACGTAGTTCGAATAGGTCCTGGGTTTCATGGACTCGACGCTGAGTAAAATATGCAGCCCGCCGACATCTTTCGGAACAGCAACTTCGGTGGTCCACTCGACCTTTCCCAGGGCGGGGGTGAGCGGCACGCTGGGGATATCCAGGGTTTCATAGACGCCGTAGATAATCCCGTCATCGCCAACCACCGGCGGGATGCCGATATGCGTCTTCAAGGCGAATTTAGAAGGATTGGTATTCTGCCAGGTAAATTGGAAACCCGTATCGGAGCGTTGAATATCGTTGAGGTGGATAATATTGTCGCTCAGGCCGGTGATCTCGATGGGCATCTTCTGAATTAATCCATCCACTGGCGTACCCACCGGGTAGGTCAAATCTGTAACGACCTCATCCAGGTTTATTTCCATCGTGCCAGTTTCTTTGTTTGACTCATCGATCTCGACGTAGTAGTCAACCGGTCCGTTAAAGTAGATATAGTCGATCGCCAGGGTGGAACCGGGTGTAAGCGCCGCGCCAGGGCACTCGACGTATAGCTGCTGCGTTGCCGGCTTGCCGCCTTCTTCGGTTGTATAGCCGCGGATTTGAAATCCCGGCGCCAGGCGATGTCCCCCAGTGCCCACCAAAACGGTATCACAATCCGTGCGCTTGCCATCGCTGCCGGTCAGCACAGCCGGTTTGTCATCCAGCGCCCGCATCGTGCTCCAATCACCCGTGTCATTCCGCACCGTCAGGTCGATGCGCAGATCCCCCGTCTCGGACGTGCCCACGTTCGTGGCAATGCCAGCCCAGCCCGCGTTTTCTGCGCCGCCAGCCTTGGACGAATCCTCTAGACCTTCGGGCAAGTACGATATAGGCGCAAGCACAGATGAATAAGTTTAATGCCAGGAGTGCTGCAATAAATACCTTTTTATGTTTCATTTTCCCTTCTCCTTGGGGCGCCATCCAGCGCTGGACGGCGCCCGCTGCGAGTTGGTGTTCTGTGAATAAGCAGGAGAGGCTTGCCTCCTGTTTGCTAACGCGCCCTAGGGAGCAGTCGCAAAATTCGGGAGCATATTCCGGATCACCGCCAGCGAATATCCAAATCCAGGCGGCATATTCACCCCGCCATCCGCTGCGGTTGCTCCTTTTTGCTGGCCATCGTGGGCCACAATGACGTAATGGGCGAAACATTGCCGGCAGGGAACGTGATAGCTATCGCGGATTTCATTTCCGAACCAGCCATACGTTTCGGTTATGGAGGTCAACAAATTGACTACATCCGCCGGATCTTTCATGATTTCGACTTCATTCTCGCCGCTCTTCCCCCACACCCGTCCATCGGGGTAGATGGCGAAGATCTCATCGACGCAATTGGGTCCTGCCAGGCGGTGATAAGCAACCACCGCGCCGCTCTCGATCAGGCTGGCCGCCTCATCTTTGCGGAATGGCTTCACTTCGCATTGTTCGGCCACTTGGGTAGCGCCAGGGGTCGCTATGTAACGTCTAGGAATGAAGATAATCCCGAGGATGATGATGGTGATCAACACCCCAAACACCAGGGCGAGCCGCTGCCGGCTTCGACGATAGGCCTGGGAATCCAGGGATGACCTGCGCCCGCCTTTCCGGTTTGTCAGCCAGGCTTGCACCCCGATAAAGATCAGCATCAGCACGCCAATGACGATTTTTGTCCACCACGAGCTCAACGTGCCGATGAATTGGATCAGGGCCTGGGTGATGGCGAGCACCATAACCCCGAATAACGTGCCGATGACATACCCCGACCCGCCGGTCAGCAGGGTGCCGCCGATGACCACCGAGGCAATGACATCCATCTCGAAACCGGGTGCGTACAATCCATGCCCGGAAGACACAAACAGCGCAAACCCTAATCCGGCCAGCACCGAACACATCCCGTTGAAGGTGTACACCAGCAGCAGGGTCCGGTTGACCGGCAAACCCATCAAGCGGGCAGACTGTTGGTTGCCGCCGATGGCGTACACCGTCCGTCCGTAACGGGTGAAGTGGGCCAGGTAGATCGCCACGATGAGAACGATAAAGGCCACAACAACCGGGATCGATATGTACGGAGATGGGATGCCTTGTTTATCGGCCAGCTCTTTCAATCCTGGGATCAGGATTTTAGTTTGCCCAAGAATTTTGAACGTTGGATCGTCAATATTGATGGCATTGTCGCTGATAAAGAAGCACAACCCGCGGGCGAACCACATTCCTGCCAGGGTGGCAATAAAGGGTTGAACCTTCAGATAGACGATAAAGCTGCCCATCGTGGCGCCCATCGTCATACCCATTACCAGCACCAGCAGAATCACTGCCCAAGGGTTCCAGTCTGCGCGCAGCAGCGCCGCAGAAACAACGGTGGTCAGCACCACAATTCCGCTCACCGAAAGGTCAATCCCGCCGGAAATGATGACAAAGGTCATGCCGATTGCGCTGATCAGGAGGTAGGAGCTATTTCGGAATAAATTCAGAAACACCTGCGGATTGCGCATCCCCTCAAAATTGAGCGCGCCAATCCCATAGGCGGCGAAGGCCAAAATCGCCGTGGCTAATACTGGAATATATCTGCGGTTATTCGAGATGAGAGTGTTTACTCGTTGCAACATAGTTTATGCCTCTTGCTTCTTCGAGCCGATGCCGCGGATAAAGCCTCTAGCTTGTTCTGAGAACAACAGGATCACCAGGATAACAACCACCGACTTAATTGCCTGAAGCGCAAAGGCTGGGACGCCGATCGCATACATGGATTGGGTCACCGCCTGCATGACCATGGCGCCGATGACGCTCGCCACCAGCGAGAAACGCCCTCCTTTCATCGAAGTCCCACCGATCACCACGGCAAGGATGGCATCCAATTCGATGAATAAGCCAATATTATTGGAATCGGATGTGCGGATATTTGAACAAGCCACCAGGCCGGCAATCCCAGCGCATAAACCGCTGACGATATACACCATCAATTTGATATTCTTTTCCTTAATCCCGCTGAAAAAACTTGAACGGAAATTGGTCCCCACCGATTCGATGAACAAACCGATAGCAGTCCGCCGGGTAAAAACCCCGGTGATGAGCAGCACAAAAAAGACGATATATAAAGAAAAGGGCAGGATAATCCAACCCTGCCCGATGTATGCAAATGGTCGATAGGTGATCTGCACCCTGAGCCCGTTCGTAATCAACTGCGCAATTCCACGACCGGCTGTCAATAAGATCAGCGTGGCCACCATCGGCTGGATTTTCATATACGCAACCAGCATTCCGTTCCACAAGCCACACAGCAGGGCTACAAACAGCGCCACGGTAATCACCACCCAGAGCGGCTGAAAGGTGTATGTGGGATCGGTGACAAAGAACACTTCGTTCCGCAGCGCCGATGGGTTCATCAAGATGCCAGCGACCGAGGCCGAGATAGCCATGATCGCGCCCACCGATAGATCGATCCCCCCCGTGGCGATCACCAGCGTCATGCCAATTGCTAACAAGGAGACTACAGATCCGTTGCGGAGAATATCGATCAGGCTGCCATAGATATTGCCGTCCCGATTCTCAATTCTAAAGAAACCAGGTATGAAGATGAAATCAAAAAGCAGGACCAGGAAGAAGAGCACCAAAGGAAAGAATACCCGGCTCTCGGTGATCTTTTTCCAGGAAAGCGAGAAATTTGTAGTTTTTTTCATGATCCACTTCCTGCAATCGTATGCATGATCACATTCTCGTCCACTTCACCGCTAAATTCAGCTACCTTATCGCGTTCACGGAAAACAACGATGCGATGGCTGGTGCGTAAAACTTCCTCGAGCTCCGATGAAATAAAGATGCAGGCCATGCCTTCATCCGCCAGCTCGAGTACCAGCTTTTGGATCTCGGCTTTCGTGCCCACATCGATGCCGCGCGTCGGTTCATCCAGGATGAGCACCTGCGGGTGGGCCGCGAGCCAGCGCGCAAGGATTACTTTCTGCTGATTGCCGCCGCTTAAGTGTCCAACCGGCTGGTCAGCCGAGGGTGTGGCAATTTTAAGCATCGCAATATACTTATCTGCGATGGCGTATTGTTCTTGTTTGCTCAAATAACGGAACCAGCCCTGAGCGGCTTGAATTGCCAGGATGATATTTTCCCTGACAGTGAGATCGTCGACAATTCCTTCGGCTTTGCGGTCTTCGGGGCACAGCCCGATGCCGAGTTTAATCGATCCCAGTGGGCTATGGTCGGTGACGGCTTTTCCGTTAAACTCCAGCACGCCCGTGTCGGGTCTATCGGCCCCGAAGATCACCCTGGCGGTTTCTGAACGCCCTGATCCAAGCAAGCCAGCGAGGCCGACCACCTCCCCGGCGTGCAGTTCCAGATCGAAGGGATTGATCGACTCGTACCGCCCCAGGCCTTTGGCCTTGAGCAGCGTCTCGGATTTAATATGTTTTGCACTTTCCAGTTTAATGCTCGACATTTCGTCGAGATCCGTCAAACTCCGCCCGATCATCTTGGCGATCAATTCAACGCGAGTGATCGAGGCTGTCTCAAATGTGCCAACGAGTTTGCCATTGCGCAGTACGGTAATCCTGTCGGCAACTTCGAATACCTGGCTGATGAAATGGGTGATAAAGATGATTCCCACCCCATCTTCGCGCAGCTTGCGCATCACTTTGAAGAGCTGCGCGGTTTCATTGGTGTCCAGGCTCGAGGTCGGTTCGTCCAGGATCAGGATTTTGGCGGAGGTGATAAAAAGCGCCCGGGCGATCGCCGCCATTTGCTGGATGGCAACCGTATAGGTGCTGAGCGGTTTGGTGACATCGATTTCAACATCCAGCAATTTTTGCAGGATTTCTGCAGCCTGGGCATTCGTCCTGGACCAATCAATCCTGCCGAGTTTCCGCGCTTCCCGACCGATTAGAATGTTTTCGGCAACGGTCAGATTCGGGCATAGATTGACTTCTTGATACACCGTGCTGATCCCTAGCGTTTGGGCATGCTGGGGTGATCGGGTATGGATTTCTTTGCCATCCAGGGTGATCTTTCCAGAATCAGGCGTGTCGACGCCGGTCAGCACTTTGATCAAGGTGGATTTTCCAGCGCCGTTCTCCCCGACCAGGCAGTGAATTTCCCCTCTCTTCAGCGTAAAGTCTACGGCGCTAAGCGCCTGTACGCCCGGAAAAGATTTACTGATCGCTTCCATGGTCAGTATGAAATCATTCGCTTCGGACATGCTTGCCTGCCTCTTGTTTACTTTTAATTAGAAATTGGGAAGCAGCAACTCAACGCTCTGCTTCCCAATTTCTCGCTTAGACCCAGGATTGAGCCTCAAAAAGCGTCATTAGAACTTGGGCTGTACCGGGATTTTAGTACTTTCGTCCTTCGGCAATCGTCTGCAGGTTCGGATCGGTCATGAAGAAGATGCCTTCTTCCGAGGGGATCCACTTGGGCAGAGCTTCGCCGTTCATGGCAGCCAACGCAGCTTCGTATACCTGCGGGGCCAGAAGCGGGTTGCACTCAACTGCGACATTCAAGGTCTTATCGAGCATCGCCTGGAAGGCGCCAGAGGTCGCATCCACGGAGATGACCTTGACATCCTCAGCCGGCACGAGACCAGCTTCCTTGAGCGCCTCGATGGCGCCGAATGCCATTTCGTCATTCTGACCGAAGATACCCTGGACATCCTTGGATTCCTTCAGCCAGGCCTCGGTTACGGTCTTGCCTTCAGCAACGCTCCAGTTAGCGGTCTGGGTCTTGGTAACCTTGATACCGCACTTCTCAGCGGTCTCACGGAAGCCAGTTCCGCGGTCGATGGCGGGGGCGGCGCCAACATTGCCCTGCAGCTCCCAAACGTTCTTGGAGGCGCTGCCTTCCAGCATCTTGCACATTTCCGTGCCGGCTTTGCGGCCTTCTTCGACGAAGTCAGCGCCAACGAAGGTCACGTACTTGTCTTCGAAGCCATCGATGCGGCGATCCGAAAGCAGGACGAGCTTGCCAGCGGCCTCGGCATCCTTCAAGACCTGCTCCCAACCGGTTACTTCCAGCGGGGACATGACAATGACGTCCACTTCAGGATCCTGAATGAACTGTTGGAAGCCGGCAACCTGTTTCGCCAGGTCGTTTTGTGAATCATAGAACTTCAGGTTCAGGCCTAATTGTTCCGCAGTTTCCTTGAAGGAAGCGGTGTTGGCAGCACGCCAACCGCCCTCGGAACCGGTCTGCAGGAAACCAACGACCATGTCTTTGTATGTGCAATTGGGGGCGCAGGCCGCGGCCGCAGCAGCGGGTTTCGCCGGCTCAGCAGCGGCAGGTGCAGCGGGCGCTGCGGGTTCTGCGGTTGGCGCTGCGGTGGGGGATGCGCAAGCTGACAGGACGAGCAGCGCGATTACGAACAGAAACACGAGTTTACTAAAACGAGCCATGATATTCTCTCCTATTGATTCGATTTTCTCCTTGCGGAGATCTAACTGGATGGGTTATTGTGCAGCGAGCTCCTGGTGTTCAAGTGCTAGAGCGCGCTTCCAATTCGTTGGAAACTATCCTACAAACCTCAAGGTCTTCTCGTTTCGCCTCAGCTTCGATTTTTGATCCTCCTCCTCGTTCTCTTTCAATGCATCTCTGAAGATTATTCGTTTATTAATTCTGGCGGGTAAAAATTTAATTTTTATCTAATTTAGGATAGCAAAGAAGGTTTTCTAACTCAATAGACAAGTGCGGTCTTTTGGTTAAGAAAGATTTGTGTTTTGGAATCAAAAACAAACCGCCGAGATGGGCGGTTTGTTTTTATCCGCGATAAGTTAATTTTTGTTTGAGGAGGGCTAATACTTGCGGGTTGGCAGGAGCTCCTCGGCGTCTTCGGGAAAGAAGATGCTCTCCTGCGAAGGAATCCACTTCGGTACGTACTCACCGTTGACCACTTTTAAGGCGGTCTCAAAGAATATTCGACCCAACAGCGGATTGCACTCCACCGTTGCGTTAATCTTCCCGTCGATCATCGCCTGGAAGGCATCGCGGATCGCATCGATGGACACAATTTTGATGTCTTGACCGGGTTTCAACCCATACGCCTCAATCGCCTTGATCGCCCCGATGGCCATATCGTCATTATGTGAATACAAGGCATCGATCTGGTCCCCATAGGTCTTCAAAAACTCTTCCATCACTTCTTCGCCTTTTGCGCGGGTGAAATCTCCGGTCTTGGAGGCGATAATTTTTATATCCGGATAATCCTTGATCACATCTCGGAACCCATTATAGCGATCGTTGGCCGGGGCAGAATCAATCGTGCCGACCAGTTCGACGATATTTCCTTTTCCACCCAACAAATCCACCAATATCTTGGCCGCGTTCTGGCCTTCTTCAAAAAAATCAGCGCCAATATAGGTCGAATAAAGATCTGCAGAAACATTTGCCCGCCGGTCAACCAGGATGATCGGTATCCCTGCGTCCTTGGCCTCTTGAAACACGGATTCCCAGCCGGTTTCCATCAGCGGCGAGACGCCAATCACATCGACTTGTTGGGCGATAAAAGTTCGAATGGCTTTAATCTGGTTTTCCTGCTTTTGTTGGGCATCCGAAAAGATCAAATCCACCCCCAAACTTTCGGCGGCTTCCTTAATCGAGGTCGTATTCCCCGTCCGCCATTCGCTCTCGGCCCCAATCTGAGAATAACCCACCAACAGGTTCTTATAGGTTTTCGTACCGCTTTCCAGATCTGTGTTCTCAGGATCGGCAGCCGCCTCAGGTTTGCAACCCGCCAGGGTAAAAGTCATTAAGAAAACGACCAAAAACAGGTTTTTCAAGCTGCGGTTCATAGCGCTTCTACTCCAGTTCGCTCGGTACATTTGAGTTTTCTTGCAAGGGGATCACAACCGTCACCAACGTGCCTTCCAGGTATTGGCTCTAAATCGAGAGCCCAAATTGCTTGCCATAATAGAGCTTGATGCGCTTATGTACATTCGCCAGGCCAAAACCCTCTTCGGTGAGAGAGATCTCATACGATTCATCATTTAATCTCTCCTGAATTTGAGCCAGCTTATAGGTGGTGAACCCAACCCCGTTATCCTGGACTTCGATCACAACCTGGGTTTGGGCATTCTTTCGCGCCCGAACCCAGATCTTCCCCCTCTTCTTTTGTTCTTAATCCCATGATACAGGGCATTCTCAACGATCGGCTGCAGCGTCAATTTTAAGATCGTGCTGTCTAAGATCGCCTCATCCACTTCAATCGAATAATCTAAGATGTCCTGGTAGCGGATTTTTTGAATTTGGAGATAAGAACGGACATGCTCAATTTCCTGCCGGATCGGTATCCAATCTTTGCCTTTGCTGAGCGCGATCCGGAAGAAAGCTCGACAAAGCCCGCACGATCTCGATCACTTGATCGGTCTTATTCGCCTCGGCCATCCAACTGATCGTATCCAGGGTGTTATACAGGAAGTGTGGATTGATCTGCGCTTGTAAAACTTTCAATTCGGCTTTTTGAAGATTTTCTTGCTCTTTGACCTTCGACTCGAGCAATTCCCTCACCCTGCCGATCAGGATATTAAAGCTGATGCCCAATTCGGTAATCTCATTAACATTCTTGCTGGTGACCAGCGCCCGCAAATCATTTTTGGTGATCGTGGAGGTAACATCCTGCAATTTTTTGATCGGCTGGTAAATGCTTTTGGAGATCAGCCAGGCCGCGAAAACCGAAAATCCAATGGCAAAGGGCAGCAAAATCAGATAGAGACTCATCAGGCTGTTCAGCAGTTTTTTGTTTTGCTCATACTGTGCATCGGCGTGATTGACTTCTACCAGCATGAAATCCTGGATGCTTTCTTCGACGACATCAGACACGCCGCGGATATTCTCCAGAACCAATTCATTATCAGCCACCCGGCTGCCCTGTTCGATTTGCGCCCCCATTTTATTGACATAGCTGGTCAGCGTACCCATCGTTCTGCGCACGACTTCCAATTTGGCCCTGGATTGATCGGAGGTGGTGTTCGCCATCAACGTGGCGATTTGGTCATTGACATGGGCGATGATTTCGTACTGCTTTCCATTCTTGAAATCGGTCTTGCCCGCTACGATATTCCACATTTCGGTATCGATGGCAGGTTTGATATAACCGTTGATGCTGTTGGCTGTGGTGATGTTGGTGATAATCGCATCATACTGCCGGTTGAAACGCAGGAAATTCATAATCATCAGGGCGTTGACAGCCACAATCAAGAAAATCACAGTCAGCGACGAGATCAGAATTTTTGCCTGGATGGATAGGTTGATCGCCGAAAAGTAATTGATCAATCTACTCATCGTACCCGGATGGCTTTCGCTAGCAGACGCTTCAATATTCATGGCATCACTCGAATGTTTACGCCGGGGGTCGTTCGCGGAACTGCTGTGGGGTCATCCCGGTTTTCTTTTTGAAGAAAGCGCTGAAATAATGCGGATCGTTATAGCCGCTTTGGTAAGCCACCTCGGCGCACTTCAGATTCGTCGTCCGCAGCAATTCTTTGGCATAGCTAATCCGCAAATTGTTGAGGTAATCCCGGAAAGTCTCGCCAATTTCCTGTCTGAAGATCGTGCTGAAATGGTTCGGACTCACGTTGAAATGTTTCGCAACCTGAGCCATATGGATCTTTGGATCGGTAAAGTTTTGGTCGATGTACGCCCTGGCTTGCTGGATGATCAGCGAACGCTGGTGGTTCGCCTGGTTGTCTCGAAAAACGAGGGCGCTGGAAATGATCTGTTTCAATTCGGCTCTAATTTTCTCGAGAGTCGTGACTCGCTTCAGGACTTCTTCAATTTCCAGGATCTCTGGCGCAAACCGGCTATTTTCGCCGCCCAAATCGCTCACAAATTGAGCGGTTGTCAAAATGATCTCCAAAAATAGATAATGCAGGACAAGCTCAGATTGCACAGCAGCTTCGCAAACCGGCTGCAGGCTGCTTGTGAAAAAGGCATCGAAGGTCCCCAGGTCGCCAAAGCGCAGATAATTTTCAAGCGCAGCGTGATCCAATTTTTGCAGCTCGATATGCTCGTTATTTCCCGCCTGGTTTTTATGCGGAGACGACCCGGGTACATTTTTGGACCTGGCCAGGGCTTCGGCAAACGAGCGGTGGAGGTCGCTCAAGCGGTGCTGCGGGCTGCCCATTTCGATCATCAAGCGGCACAGCGTATCGGCGGGCTTCTCCTTGCGAATTAATTCGGACCAAAACACGCCATCCTGGCGAAGCTGTTCTTCGTTATCGCCCTTCAGAATCAGGACCAATTCTTCGATATCCTTCTTGGTAGCCAGGACATCCGGATTGTCGGCGAGCAGGGCGTTCACCATCGTTTCGATCCGTTGGTATTCGTTATAGTCGAAGGATTTGCTGGCGTCATCCAGCTCGACCGTGATGAGCATCACCAGGTAATGCTGGGCGACCAGGTTCAAGCCCAATTGTTGGCCCTGCTCGATGGCCGCCCCTGACGAAATCCCCCCCATCACCAGGCGAAGCAAAAACTGCTCCCTGCGCAATTGTAAATTGTATTCAACCTGACTTTTTAACTGCTTCAGATTCTCACGTTCGCTGGTTTCCTGGTCAAGGGAGTGGGCGACCCTGGTTAAAACGGCGACGATATCGGAAGACCGCACCGGCTTGAGCAAATAATCGGTCACCCCAATTTTCAAGGCAGTCTGGGCGTATTCGAATTCGTCATGACCGCTGAAAATAATAATCTTCACCCAGGGCATATGCTCGCGCACGATCCGGCTCAACTGCAAGCCATCCATGAACGGCATCTTAATATCGGTGATCAGCACATCGGGCTTGGTTTCTTCGATCAAAGGCAGCGCGATTTCCCCATCTGGCGCTTCCCCGCAGAAGTCAAACCCGGCCGCTCCCCAATCTACATTATCCCGGATCCCTTCTCTAGCGACAATCTCATCCTCAACGAGGAAAACTTTATAGCGCATAAAAAAATTATAACATTTCCTTGCCCCCTTTCAGGTTTTTTCCTAATCGCCCTGAGCCTGTTCCTCCGGGGGCTTGACCGAGCGGAAGTTGAAATACAGCGCCAGGTCATAGACAATTTTTAGAGCGCCGGATAGGATCATCGGGAAGCCCAGGAAAGCCGGGTTGGACATGAATACTCCGGTGATCACCGGGGAAAGCGAAGCGCCGATGGTGCGCGCCACGCCGGTGATGCCTGAAGCCGCCGAGCGCTCATCGGGATCGACGACCGCCATGGTGTAAGACTGCCGGGTGGGCACGTCCATTTGCGAAATGCTGAAGCGCACCAGCAGCAGTGCGATCGCCAAACCCAGGCTGGGCATAAACGGCACGAGGATCAGCAGTACGTTGGAAGGCAAATGGGTGAACACCATGGTGTTAATCAAGCCGATCTTGCCCGCCACCCAGGCGGCGCTCAGGGCGGAGATCCCGGCCAGGATATTGGCGCCAAAAAAGATCGCCCCCAGCACCGCTGGCTCGACGCCGAAGCGCTGGTTGAACCATAAAGCCATCAGGCTCTGGATGACGAAACCTCCGGCGAAAGCATCCAGGCTGAACAGCGCTGCCAGGCGGAAGACGACTTTCTGCGAGCGATGCAGCCCAAGAAACCGGCGCTGCTCAGCAGGATCAGCCGGCGCGCTGGGCGGGTGGATTGGGACCTCGATGGCCGTCGAAAGGCGGGTAAACAGCGCCAGCAGCAGCAGGCCAATCAGTCCATAACCCAGCACGACAACCCGGTAGCTGTTCAGCGGCGTGTAGCCCAGCCCCTGGAGCAGTTGGGCTATTCCCCCGCCAGCCAGGGCGCCCAGGGCGGTGGCGAAAGAACCCACCAGGGCATACCAGGCGAAGGTCCGGGTGCGTTGGCGGTCGGAGACCAGTTGGGTCAGCGAAGCCTGCTCGATCGACAGAAAAGGGCCGACTTCGTTCCCGCTGGGGCTGATCACCCCGATCGTAGCTGCCAGCACGAGCAGGGCATAATTTTTGGTCACCGCGAAAAGGACTGCCGCCAGGATCATCAGCAGCGCCCCGGCGAAGAGCATGCGCTGCCGCCCGATTCGATCGGCATGGGTCGTAATCAGCAGCGAGATCACCGTATCCCCCAGCAGGGTGAGGGTCAGCAGCAGCCCGATATTGAACTCGCTAAACCCGAGCTGGCGCAGGTAGAGCGCCAGGATGACGGATAGAAACCCGTAGGCAAACAGGCGCAGGATGCGCGTGCTGAACAGGATGCGGCCGTCAGGGGGCAGGTTCAGGGGCGCAGTTCGCAGCATGAATGGGCAGCATATCAGGACGGAAGGCGGATCACGATCCTGGTTTACTTACTTTTCGCCACGTCCAGGCGGCACCAGGCATACAGGGCATCGTACACGTCGAACTGGTGGGCCAGGTTTTCCTCGTCCTCGGGGAAGCGCAGGCTGAAACCGCTGGCGATGGCTTCCAGGCCGCGGGCCAACGGCTCCTGATCGATATCCTCGGCCACATCCGCAGCGTGGACGATTTTCGCCAACCGCAGCAAGCCTGGTTCCTTCAACCCATACTTCAGGATGATCGACTCGAACGAGCAGCGCCCGTCATGATGGCCCAATTCCACCCCTGGGGCGTCAAACGGGATGGCCCCGGTCTCCTTGACCACCTGCTCGACCTGGCTGGCCGGGACGAACAAAAATTCGGCCTGGTTGTCCACAAAGCGCGTGATCAGCCACGGACAGGCCACGCGATCTACATGCACGTGCGAACGAGTAAGCCATTTCATTAAAGCCTCCGATCACTAATTATTTTGCACGATGGACGGCACGATTTTCGCGATCCGGTAGCTATTCTCGATCTCGTTTCCTAGCTTCAGGTTTTTCCCAATCGCCTCGCCATAGTGGAAGAAATCGGCGTAAAGCTGCTGCGGATCGGCGGCTGCCAGTTGCGCCAGGCTGCCGTATCCCGCCCCGATGATATTCGAGATGGTCGCCTTGCTGGCCCAGGGCAGGCGCGAAAAATCAGCCCGGTTGATCAGCTCGGCGACGGTCGCCTCTGCCAGCCCGCTCGAATCGATCAGCGCCCTACGCCCGGCTGGGCTGATCCCTTGCTGCAGCAGTTCCAGATTGGTGCGGACCCCGATTTCTCGCAGGGTTTGGATTGCCTGGCGGGTAGTTTGATCGTCGTCACGCACCAACCCGCTGAGATACTTTTCCATTGGGATGACCCAGTAAATGAGATACTTTAAGACAGCGGCGAGATCCAACGCAGGTATCTCGCTGTGCAGGATGAAATTCTCGAACTGTGCAGGCGTTTCCACCCTCCCCGCCAGGTCGAGCATATCGCCTACGCCGGCGCGCTGCAGTTCGGCAATTATCCTGACCAGCAGGGTGAGATAGTCCGTATAGCGGCCGCGCGCATCGCCCCCCAATAACCGCCGGGTATAGCCAGCCAGCTCGGGCATGCTGAAATTGTAGGTTTGGCGCACAAACTCATAGCCAAACGAAACCCGCAGCCGCTGGCGCATATCCGCATAGCCTTTGATCGGGGAAAATGCCTTGTTTACCTCGTCCCAATCGACCGTCATTGGACCTCCGCTGCGCGAAGCAGCTAGCACCGGTGAACAATTAGGATTGGATCAGCATCGCGCAGATAGAATCCATTATACACTTGGCCTGCTCCACCTGCGCGGCGCTTTGTTTTAAACGCTGTGGACGATTTCTTCTTCGATAATCTCTGGGGCTACGTTGGCATGCAATTCGCGGGTGGTGGAGCGCAGCAGGATCACTGCCGCAGCCACCAGGACGGCTGCGCCCATCCAATACGGTGCGCCCATCATGACCTTGTCATAGATCAGGCCCGCCCACAGCGGCCCGAAGATATTCATCAAGCTGCCGACGGCGGAGGTAACGCCTAAGAGTTTCCCGACTTCACGCGGGGATACCAGCTCGACGCTCAGCGTGGTGATCGAAGGGAAGATGAACGCGCTCATCGCGCTGCCCAGCATATTCAAGAGAAATGCCAGGTACAGGAAGGGCGCCAAAAACACAGAGATTGAGAAAGTTGCCAGGCCGAACAGCCCCGAGGCGCCGGATTTCTTTTCGCCAAAGCGCGGCACAAAGCGCGGTACCAGAAACGTGTTCGCCAGGGCTATCGATATGCCTGACATGATCATCATCAGGCTGATCTGCCAGGTTTCTGCGCCAAACTTTTGGATCATGAACAGGGCCGAAGTGCTGTTGATCCCGTTGAAGGCGAAGCTGAATAATCCATATACCAGCAGGAGCACGCCGATCCCCGATCGACGCGCCATATCACCGATGGAGGCGATTGGGTTGTAATCGCGCCCGCGAATCGGCGTCTTATCGCGCTTTTCCTTTGGCAGCGATTCTGGCAGGAAGAAATAGAGCAGGATGACATTAATCACCGTGATCACCCCCGCGGCAATCGCCGGCGTCCTCAGGTTGAACTGGCCTAAAAGCCCTCCCATCGCCGGTCCCAGGATCAAGCCCAGGCTCCACGCGGTGGCGATGGTTGCAAAATTCTTGGAGCGTTCTTCGGGTTTGGAGATATCGGCGATATAGGCGCTCGAGGTGGACAGGTTGCCGCTGGTAATCCCGCCAATCAGCCGGCCCAATAACAGCATCCACAGCGAGCCAGCCACGCCGAAGATGAAATAGCCGAGGGCCTGACCAACCAGGCTGACCAGCAGCACCGGACGCCGGCCTACCTTGTCGCCGATCCGGCCTAGCAGCGGTCCAGCGAAGAACTGCCCGGCGGCATAAATGACCGTGATCATGGTCACCATCACCGCCGAGCTGCTGTATTCCAGCACAATCTTTGGCGCTACCGGAGAAAGCAGGGTAATGCCGATGATATCCATCAGCATGACAAAGAAAATCAAGGCGAGCGAGCGCTTGTTCGTTGCTCGTTCGCTGTCAGCGGGCGAATTCATCAGTGAGCCCTATGGATGGTCGAACCCGAAGGCGGCTGCGCCCAAGAGCCCGGCCTGGGAATTCAAGATCACCTGGACGGGTACGTCGGTGAGCAAAGCCTGGAAGCGGCCTTTGCGGCGGATGGCTTCCAAAAATGCCGGTTCCTGCAGCTTGGGAAGGATGCGCGGCGGAATGCCACCGCCCAGGTAGATGCCGCCCGTCGCCATCACCTTGAGCGCCTGGTTTCCGGCCTCGGCTCCCAGGATGGCGACAAACAAATCCAGGGTTGCCCGGCACAGCTCGCTCGGCCGCTCTTGATCGAGCGCCGCGCTGATGATCACCGGGGTGGGATCATCGCTGGCGGCGAGCGCTTCGGCCAGCCAATCCGGTTCATCGGCGCAGCCACTATCTTTCAAGTAGGCAAACAGGTTGGGAATCCCAAGACCGCCGGAGCAAACCCGCTCGTAGCTCACGTGATCGAAACCCATCTTTTCGCGCATAAACGTTAACAAACCCATCTGCAGCGTATCCACCGGCGCAAAGGAGGCGTGGCTGCCCTCCGAGGCGTGGGCGATATATTTTCCATTTTCAACGGTCAAGAACGCCTCACCGAGGCCGGTGCCTGGGGCCAGGACGGCAATATTTCCACCTGGCGCCGGCTTCCCGGCGCTCAATGCAAAGACGTCGCCTGGTTCCAGGATGGGGATGGCATACGCAACCGCTTCGAGATCGTTAATCAGATGAACAGAATTCCAGCCGAAGGCGGCTTTCAGGCTCTCTGCGTCGATCACCCACGCTAAATTCGTGATCTGAGCTCGCCCGGCGAATACCGGCCCGGCCACGCCAAAGCACGCCCCGGTCACCGGGGCGTCGATGGTCGCTAAGAACTCTTGAACCATCGCTTCCAGGCTGCTGTAGCGCCCGCTCGAATAGGTATTCTGAGCAATGGGCGCGTTGTGTCCATCCTGGGGAGAAAATACTGCCTGGGCAGAGTACACGGCCAGGACGGTTTTTGTGCCTCCAATGTCGCCAGCGAGAAGCATAATCCTCCTTATTTATTCACGCCCACCACATGGCGGTGGGTTGTTCAGTCAGCAGCACATCCTTAAGAAAGCTGACAGCCTTCCCCAGGCCTTCATCGATCGAGGCCAGCGGATCTTCATGCTCGATGGACATGACATAATCGTAACCGGATAGGCGCAGGGCGCTGACGATCGAACGCCAGGTAAACTGATCGTGGCCATAACCAACGGTGCGGAAAGTCCACGAGCGCTGCGGCAGCTTGCTGTAGGGTTTGGTGTCCAGGACGCCGTTGATTGCGATATTGCGCTGATCCATATAGGTATCCTTGGCGTGAAAATGGTGGATGGCCCCGGTTAGATAATGGATAGAGGCGACCGGGTCAATTCCCTGCCAGAACAGATGGCTGGGATCATAATTGGCGCCCACCACCGGGCCGACAGCTTCGCGCAGGCGCAGCAGCGTTTCTGGGTTATAAACCACGAAACCCGGATGCATTTCGAAGGCTAGCTTTACCCCGGCGTTGGCTGCAAACGGACCCGCTTCCTGCCAATAGGGGATGACTTTTTCGTTCCACTGCCACTCGAGCACTTGAAGATATTCCGGCGGCCAGGCGCAGGTGACCCAGTTGGGGAATTTCCCGGTTTCGGAATCACCCGGGCAGCCCGAAAAGAGGTTGACAACCCCGACTTCCATTTCGGAGGCAAGCCGCACAGTTTCGCGATAGACGCGATCCGAATTCGGCGGCAAGGGTCGGGTCGGGGGAGAGCGGATTGCCGTGGCAGGATAAGGCGCTGATCATCAAGCCGCGGTCTTCGATGTTCTTGCGAAACGCTTTGACAGCGTTCGAGCTCTTCAGCAGCTCGGTTGGATTGCAGTGGGCGTTACCCGGATAGGCCCCGGTCCCGATTTCTACTGCTTGTACGCCCATTTTCACAAGCTGATCCAGCGCCGCATCCAAAGGCCGGTCCTGGAATAAGACAGTCAATACGCCAAGTTTCATGTTGAACTCCTATAGGAACTATGTTGCGCGCCCCATAGTTCATGCAGCCAATGTCAGAACTTTTGTATCCGCGCCCGAAAAGCCGATGGGGACGTAAGATATTTTTAGGTGCTGGCGGAGGTCTATCGTGTGCTGGCCTGGCTGCAAACCACCTTTCTTGCTGACTGTTACGATACCGACCTCCCCGAATTCCCATTTTGCCACAGGCTCATTCTTGAGTCCAGCTAAGGGGAAGGTTTTTCCACCGACGGTAACCGAAATCAATTCAGGAGAAATGACTTCACCATCAACGGTCAGACCGGTATCGCCAACCAGGGAGAGGACAATGCCGCGATAATAGGGTAAACGCATTCCAAGCTGAAAACCAATTACCTCCCCATCCTGGATGACGTTTTTAAATTCTTCACCGACGATCATATAGTTATCATACATATCGTTAATCTCCTTTCGGGTGCTTCACGGAACAGCTTAAGCTGCTAGTTTCTCGGCAATTAATTGCTTCAAGAGGGTCTGGTGGCGTCCGACCTGTTCGAAGCTGTCGACTTCAAAAGCATCATGAATCCAGCGATTGCCTTCATATTCGCTGTCGATATAGCCTGAGTAGCCGCCTTCGGTGAGAACCGGGATAATTTCAGCATAAGGGATGCTGTACTCAGTGTTATCGGGCAGCATCTCATAAAATTTTCCATGAACATGTTTGATGTGCGGCATGTAGTCGAGCAAACGGCGCGGATTTGAATAAATCATATGGGTGCCCATGTACGCCAGGTAAACATCTTTCTCCCTGCCGCCGCGCTTGAACACCTGCTCTGCCAGCGATTCTTTCCCTGGTCCTGCGTCCTCGGCATGGGGAAGCGTCCCACTGTTGTAGCCATCTACGAGGAACTGAACAATGGCTGGGTCCATGCCCTCGCGCAGATAACGGTCGCTCACGACTTTCGGCAGCCTTTTGCAGTAAATCCCGAGATCGATGGTGAACCCCAGGGAAGGGTGATTTCACCCGCTCGAACATCTCAATTAGCCGCTGCTCCAAGGGGCTGTCCAGGTCGCTGGGGGCGTGGACTTCCAGGGCCAGGATGACATTGTACTTTTCTGCTGTGGACGCCAGCCGTTCCAGCAGATCTGGCTCGATATCATGTATCATGCGGATGACTGTGCAGCCCAGGCGGTTGGCGTTGATAATGTCGCGGGTTACGGATTCAGCTCGCTCGTCGGTTGTCATAACCCGGCCGGTATATTTATTCCAATCAAGAAACATATCCAGGCAGACGGGGGTGAGCTCGTATTTCTCCATCCAGCCATGCCACTTTTTGAAGAAATCTTCAGAGACATCTGGGTAACGATGGATCATCTGATCGCCAATGATCTCGATCCCGCGCACATCGATCCGGGAACAAGCGGCCAATATTTCTTCCAAGGTCATTTTGTGATGGAAGTATTCTTCCTGAAAGCTGTACAGGGATACACCCCGCTTAATTGAGTTTGCCATTTGCATTTTCAACTCCTTTGTTGATTGAACTCATTTTGTGCGGCTTTGTGCTGTTTGGCTGCCGAAGCCTCCAATAACACAAAGAAAAACTTCTGCTGATAAGTCAATACCAAACTGCATGCTCCAGCTGCACTGAAAGCAGCTTTCTGTCTGCTAGCATAATTTATGGTATGATTTTTCTTAACTTGCGACCTTCACCTTCCGTGACACGATAACCAGGATATTCGTTTGATACTGCTCTTGCTTAAAGGTTATCGCAAAACCTGAGAATGGTAACTACGCCTCGATTCGCTTTTCTGTTTCATCCCGATTCACTTTATGTGAGCATGCGTAGGAGGGCGCCTATCTGTTCGCCCCCACAGGAAAGGATCGCATGACCGGGCATCGCCAATATAAAATTACAGACTTCCGTTTTGGCCAAATGGTCTTAGGGCTGCGAGAAAAAATTGGGCTGACGCAGCGGGAATTGGCAGATGTCTTCGAAGTATCCAGACGCACGATCCAACATTGGGAAGCAGGGACTGCTTTTCCCGATACGGCGCATCTCAAGCGCCTGATTGCATATTTCCTTGAACACGGTGCGTTTAACCCTGGCAGCGAACGCGAGGAGGCTACCGCACTCTGGGTGCAGGCCGATGAAAGCGCGGCGCGGCGCAGATCCATGTTCGATGATGTCTGGTTTGGCGGTCTGCTGCAGGGACAGTCGCCGCTGCAGCCGGTTCAACAACCCTTCATCCCAAGCGAGGTAAATGATGGGGCTTCCTCGCCCACACCTCACACCGATTGGGGGGATGCGCCGGAAGTTATCCAAATCTATGGCCGTGACCGGGAGCTGGCTGATCTGACCCAATGGATCTTGAATGACCGCTGCCGGTTGGTGACGGTCTTAGGAATGGGCGGTATCGGTAAGACCACCCTTGTTGTCAAATTTGCTCAGGACTTTGCGAACCAATTCGATTATGTCATCTGGCGCTCTCTCAGGAACGCACCGTCTCTTCAAGACCTGCTGCTTGAGTGCCTTCAAATTCTTTCTCCGGTTCACCCGACGAAACTAACCACCGAACTGCTGATCGAGCTCCTTCAGCAGCGCCGGTGCTTGCTGATTCTTGACAATGTCGAGTCTCTTCATCGAACAGGTGGTCTGTCGGGTATGTATCGAGAAGGTTTTGAGGAATACCAAAGGCTGTTTCAAAGTATTGCCCAGACCCGCCATCAGAGCTGTTTGCTGCTCACCAGCCGGGAAATGCCAGTGGAGCTTGAAGCCGCCGAAGGAAAGCAGTCTCCGGTGCGAGTGATGAAAATTACAGGTCTCACCAGCACTGCCAGCCAGGCCATGCTGACTGATAAAGATCTGTTCGGCCCGGCGGATGCCTGGGATGTCTTTGTCCATTACTACACCGGAAATCCCCTGGCATTGAAAATTGCTGCTGCTACGGTTCGCGACGTGTTCGGCGGCGATCTGGCTGCATTTTTACGTGAAGCGCCGGTAACTTTACATACCTTGGATCAACTCCTGAGAAACCAATATGAGCAGCTTTCCGCCCTGGAGAAAGACATCCTGTTCTGGCTGGCCATCGAGCGTGATCCGGTGGCGTTGATTCACCTACGCCGCAATTTCCTGGTAGAGATATCCAATCAGGAGCTCCTCTCTGGTCTGCTCTCTCTGCGCCAACGATCCTTAATTGAACGAAGCGATCAGGGCGCGGTTTTTTCCTTGCTGCCTGTGCTGCTCGAGTTCGTTACCGACCGCCTGGTCAACACGGTGTATGAACAGGTCACAAACCGGAATCTGGAAGCGATCACAAAATATACCCTGATTAAAAGCCTGGGCCCAGATTACATTCGCGACAGCCAGGTGCGGATGATCTTAACGCCTGTGCTGACTCTGCTGAAGCGCCATTTTGGAAGTCAAACTTCCACTTCAAATCACTTGAGAAGCCTGGTCAGCGAGGTAAGAAAACTGCCGCGGGAGATGCAGGGGTATGCCGGCGGAAACCTCGCCAATTTATTGGCAAATCTAAACACCAACATCTGCGGGGAAGATTTTTCTGGGCTCGCCCTGCGCCAGGTAACTCTACAGGGGATCGAGGCGCAGGACGCCGATTTTTCTGGCTCGGATTTCAGCGATACGCGTTTTACCGAGCCCCTGGAAACCATCAGCGCAATGATGATGAGCCCGAGCGGAGCTTACCTGGCAGCCTGCACATTCAACGGGCATATGCGCTGCTGGAATTTGGCGGATGGCAAACCGCTGTGGACGATCACCAACGCGCGCCGGGCCTGGTCGATGGCTTTCAGTCCAGATGAAACCACTTTAGCCTGCAGCAATTTTTATGGCCAGGTGAGTCTCTGGGATGTCGCCACAGGACGGCATCTGCACACATTTGAAGGCCACCAAACCTGGGTGTTTACCGTTGCTTTTCACCCAGATGGTCAATTCCTGGCCAGCGGGGGCGATGATTTTCTTGTGCGAATCTGGGATCTCAAGGAGCAGAAATTAAGCCTGGCGCTGCAAGGCCATACTTCGCGGGTATGGTCGCTTGCTTTCAGCCCAGACGGAAACCTTCTGGTTTCCAGCTCGGAAGAAGAAACCATCTGCGTTTGGGATGTGCATGCTGGAAAGCTGCTCCGCGAATTTAACCATCCGGTAAAAGGATTAAAAAACGTAGCATTCCATCCGAATGGCAATTGGTTCGCTGGCTGCTGCGATCAGGATTCCCAGATAAAGTTGTGGGATGTGCATAGCGGAGAGCTGGTTGCCAATCTGGACAGCAGCTCCAAAGGGCCATCCTCGGTTGCGTTTAATCCGGAGGGCAGCTTATTGGTCAGCGGCGGCCGCGATGGTTCCGTAGAACTCTGGCAGCTGTCCGGTGGTCAGACGACCGTTGGTCAGACGACCGGCGATCAGCGCCCCCAATATGTCAAGAGGTTAATGGGTCACAACCACTATATCAGCATGATTGCTTTCACCAGGCACAATCTGCTGGCTACCCTATCTTATGGCGAAAATATCAAGCTTTGGAATGTGGTTAGCGGAAAATTGCTGAGCGTTATCGAGGGTTATAACCGGCTGATTGGCGCCATCGCATTCAGCCCAGACGGTGCCTTACTCCTACAGGGCGATTCCGGTGGAGGGATCCGGCTCTGGGACCTGGCTAATCATCGTGATGTCTCAGCGATCCAGGGCCAGACGGGGCCGATATGGACGATCGCATTTAGCCCGGACGGGAAAATGTTTGCCACAGCGGGAGATGACCGTATGGTGTGCGTTTGGGATGCCGTCTCCTTACAAAATTTAAAAAATCTGCCGATGCAATCTGGACCGCTATGGCATTTAGCATTCAACCAGGATGGATCTGTTCTCGCTTGTGGTGGGTCGGTTTACCGGATTCTGCTTTGGGAAACGCGCCTGGAGGCTGGTTCTGCCGAGCTGGACATTTTTGAAACGCCTAATATTGTCTGGTCACTCGCATTTGATCCAAGTGGAAAATACCTGGCAAGCGGGTATACCCAAGGAACTGTGGTTATTTGGGAATTAAGTTCAGGAAAACCGATGGCCACCCTGCAGCACGGCACAGCTCCAATCGGTGCGATACGCTTTTCGTCAGATGGAAAAGTCCTGATCACAAGCAGCAATCAAGAGCTGCTCAGGTTCTGGGACGTCGAGACAGGCGAATGCATCCGGACAATACCGGTTGAGGTGGAAAAGAATCGAACAAAAGCTGTGGTGATCGGCAAGGACGGAAAAGTTGTGGCAACAGGGGGCGCGGGGAACACTTTATCCATCTGGCGACCTGATCTCGGGGATGACCACCTTGAGCATCAGATCGTTGAAGGACATGCCAGCCGGGTTTGGGGAATGGCATTGAGTAACGATGAGCGCTTTTTAGCCAGCGGGGACGAGGAAGGGACGACCA
Organism: uncultured Chloroflexia bacterium; assembly: GCA_963770655.1. Taxonomy (GTDB): domain Bacteria; phylum Chloroflexota; class Anaerolineae; order Anaerolineales; family UBA4823; genus CAZAGA01. The sequence continues at coordinate 163,076 of CAVYQO010000010.1, forward strand.
TCCTGGTCGATATGCAGTCGGGCCAGGTCGTCGAAAAGATCTCGATTGATCGTCCTTATGAGCGAATGAACGTCCGTGGGGTAACCGGTCTGAATGCAGCCGAGCGGGCCACATTAAAGGCGTTAGGCGCGGTCGACGTCCAGCCCAAGCCGCCCGTATAAACGTACCTGTGGATTAATAATTCAAACCAAATCCGAACGGGTATAAAGGATCTTCCAAATCGAAGGGAAGGTCCTCCATTTGCCGCCTGACAGATTCCATAGAACGTGGCATTTCAAATGGCAGACGTCCCTGGGGGTTGAAACGTCCAAAGATCACGTCCAGCACGGCCGCATCACTCGCCCCAAAATTGGCCAGCAGGCCCGCTGCCGCTGCGGCAATTTCAGGAATGACTGCCGGGCGATCCAGATAAATATCCACGATGGTGGGCACCCGGTTCATGATTTCCAGGAGGCGATTTAGCTCAGGCTGTTCGAAATCCAGGCGGCCGGCGTGAAACAGAAATTCCAGAAATTCGTTATTCCGAGCTTCGTACGGCGCTTTAAGGCGTAAGATCGCCAGGTCCGCTTCTTCCAGCTTGTGTACAACCTCTCCGTATGGACTGGCAGCCTCTTCCGAAATGTTTTCGAGATATAGTTTTGGCCTCCCTTGAAGTGGCAATGCCGGCTTGTCGCCGAGGGTTGAATTCTTCAGGAGGACGATAGACTTTCGCTGTGCAGCCGCACCGGCTGCCCGGAAGGAATCCTGACCCACAATCTGCACAGCCGCATTTACATCCAAATAGGGATCATCGAACAGGCCGAGGATGAATTTGTCGCGCAGGATGCGCCGCACCGAACGATCGATCCGGGTTTCGGGAACCCGGCCGGTACGAACCAGCTCTACGATGATTTCCGGGCATTCTTCACCGCCGAACTGGTCAACCCCTGCCTCGAGTGCTTTGCAGGCGAGTTCCGCGGCGCTCAAATCTTCCACCCCCCAGGCGCGCGCTTTCATCACCCGGTCGCCGATGTGCTTATCGGTCAGCAAGCCCCAATCGGTGCATACAACGCCATCGAAGCCATATTTCTCGCGCAGCAGGCCCGTGATCACATCCTTGTTGAAACCAAATCCTACTGGCTCGAGCTCGGTGTCAACCGGCATTCCATAATAGGGCATAATCTGCGCTGTGTTTGCTTCAAAAGCTGACTCGAAAGGGTGCAGGTGGTAATTGAAATTATTTCCAGGATACACCTGCTCGCGGCCATAGGAAAAATGGGCGTCCTCGCCATCTTTTTGCGGGCCGCCGCCGGGGAAGTGCTTGGTCATACACGCCACACTCTGCGGGCCGAGCCTCTCGCCCTGGAAGCCGAGAATATACGCTTTGACCATTTGGGCGGAGAGCTCAGCGTCCTCGCCAAAGGTGCCATTGATCCGCGCCCAGCGCGGCTCCGTCGCCAGGTCTGCCATCGGGTGCAGTGCGACGCGGATACCCATTGCCAGGTATTCCTGCCGGGCTATATCGCCGAACTGCAAAACCAGCTCGGGATCTCTTGTCGCAGCCAGGCCGATCGGTTCGGGCCACAGCGAGAGGGCTCCGGCATGCAAGCTGGTTAAGGGATTATCGCTAAAGGCGTGCCGCGGGTCTGAAGAAATGGTCACAGGTATCCCCAGCCGGGTGTCTTCTGCCAGCGCTTGAATCTTGTTGTGCCAGGCGACAGCCAGGCGGGGCTCGGGAAGCTGGTGCACGTTGAAGTGGCTGATCAGCCTGACGGAAATTAAGTCAGTCGTGGAGACCGGACCAAACTGCGACATACCCTCGACCGGCTCGCCATCCTGTCCAACAGCCAGGATGGTATGGAACATCAACCCGGCTTTCTCTTCAAGACTCATTTGCCTCAGTAAATCTTCGACACGCTCGTCTACCGGACGCCGTGGATCCTCGTAAATATCTAATTTGCCGTTCTTGTTGAGATCGCGTACCACTTGCCCCCCAGCAAGCTGGATGAGGTTCGCTTTCGATTTGTCATGGTTCATGAAACCACCTCGAATTCTCCCTCCAACCCTCGAGTTGAATCTGGACCAATCCAAACTTTGAATTCGCCTGGCTCAACCCTGTCGCCTAGATCGATTCCGTAAAAACTGAGCTCGGAGGCAGGAAGCTCAAAGACAACTTCTCGTTCTTCACCTGGTTTCAAGGTGATTCTGTGAAAACCTTTGAGCTCCTTCACCGGACGGGTGACCGACCCGACCAGGTCGCGAATATAAAGCTGGACAATTTCATCGCCAGCTCTTTCACTGGTGTTCTGAATAAGCGCGCTCACTTTAAGGACCCCATGTATAGGCAATGCAGGCGTATGGACTTGTAGATGACTGTATCCAAATTGGGAAAAGCTCAGGCCCTCGCCAAACGAGAACAAGGGCGCGTTCGTTTCGTCCAGGTAGGTCGAGCGGAAAGGCTCATGATATTGCGTCGTTCCCGTGCCTTCGGCCGGTCTGCCTGTTGATTTGTGGCCATAATAGACTGGGATCTGTCCTTCCGCCCGCGGCCAGCTTGCGGTTAGCTTGGCGGATGGGTTAGCGGCGCCAAATAAAATATCGGCGACTGCCTGCCCGGCGCGGATCCCACCGTGCCACGCCACCAGGAGCGCGTCCACTTGTCCAACAAGCCTGGGCACAACCAGGGGTCTTCCGCACATGAGAACTGCCACCAGCGGTTTTCCAGTCGCTGCCAGGGCATCCACCAGCTCCTGCTGCCTGCCCGGTAGTCCAAGATACACACGTGAGTGGGCTTCGCCGCTCATTGCGCTGCTCTCGCCGACCACTACCACGACCAGGTCAGAATTTTGAGCAGCCGCAACCGCGCTGGCAATATCCAAATGCTCATCCCCGCTGACCGAACAGCCCTGGGCAAAGACCAGGGAGCCGTCTTCGACGTATTTCTTTAACCCATCCAGGACTGTCTCTACATCCGCGGCCTGGCCGGTGATCGCCCAGGTTCCAAGCAAGTCGGCCCGGTTGTTTGCCAGCGGCCCAATCAGGGCAATCTTCTTTATGTCCGTGCGGAGCGGCAGGATTTGGTTCTCATTTTTTAGCAATACCATCGACTGCCGGGCAACTTCTAGAGCCAGCTCGCGGAATTCGGCGTTCAAGATGTACTTTTTTGAGAGACTCTCTTCGATAGTCGGATTTTCGAATAGCCCCAGACTGAGCTTCAGGCGCAAGACGCGGCGGACTGACTCGTTGACAACCTCAAGTGGGACGGACCCGTCCTCGACAAGCTGAAGAAGGTACCGCGCATACGCGCCGCTTTCCATATCGATATCGACGCCAGCCAGGATGCTCAAGCGGGCTGCCTCACGCAGATCCTTGGCGACCCCGTGCTGCACCAACTCGCCGATTGCGTTATAGTCGCTGACCACCGGACCCTGCCAGTTCCATTCATCCCGCAAGACAGTGCGCAGCAAGAACGAGTTGCTGGTGCCCGGTATGCCGCTGATTTCATTGAAAGCGCTCATTGTGCTGCCGGCTCCCGCATCGAAAGCAGCTTTGAACGGAGGCAGGTAGACGTCTCGAAGAGAGCGCTCGGAGAGATCCACCGTGTTATAGTCGCGCCCCGCTTCGGCTGCCCCGTAACCGGCATAATGCTTCGGGCAAGCGGATACCCGCCTTCCGGTCGGCAGAGCAGCGCTCTGAAAGCCGCGCACTCGTGCTTCCGCCATCGCTCTCCCCAGGTAGGGATCCTCGCCTGCGCCTTCGGCGATCCGACCCCAGCGAGGGTCGCGGGCGATATCCACCATCGGCGCAAAAATCCAATTGATCCCCACGGAGGAAGCCTCAACCGCGGCCGCCTGGGAGGCGCGTTCCAACAATTCTGGGTTCCAGGTACAGGCCTCCGCCAACGGGATGGGAAAGATGGTGCGAAAACCGTGAATGACATCGTGTCCAACGAGCAAGGGGATATGCAGGCGGCTTTCTTCGACGGCAATCTGTTGGAGCTGGTTGTTCAGATGTAAATCGGCGGAGTTGATGGCGCTGACTTTGCCAGCGCGCACATGTTCGGCGATCATCGGGCTGAGTTCGAGTTTAAGTTCATACGGCAGCCCTTGTTCGTCGGCCAATTTTTGCTCGTGGAGCACCTTGCTCCAATCGATTGGCGCGAAAGCATTTTCAAGAACAAGCTGACCAACTTTTTCTTCCAGGGTCATCCTGTGCAGCAGGTCCTCTACTCTTTCTTCGATGGCAGGATCGAACAGGGTGTGGTGTACGACTTCTTCCATAAGTGGAATCTCCTTCCTACTCATAGCGATAGACTGTACAGTGAGCGATGGCGGAGCCCGCACCCAGCGCCGGTAAAGCATCGACGCCGGCGCTTACAGCCGGAAACCGCCAGAAGGCCCCGCTGAAGGTCTCGTCGCCGTTAAAGCGCCGGGCGGGTGCCCACTGCTCGTTCAGATATTCGCCTTCATCCACTGCCGCGATACCGACGAGAGCAGGACCAGGGGTGGTGGGCCTGAAGCTAACCCGGAAGCCATAGCCGGCGCCGATGAAAGTATCCGGAGCGGTGGCCATGATCAGGCCGTAGCCATGCTCGGTATTGGAGCCATAGCCACGATCCAAGGCGATCGTTAGCTCGTAGCCACCCAACTCATGGGTGATGTACGGGTGCTCGACATCGATGACAAAGCCGAAAACGCCGCCGCCCTGATGTTCAAGGATCAGTGGGGCAATCTGGCGCAGGAGAGCATAGCTCGTACGGATCGGGGCATTCAGAGGATCCATGATTGAATCGACCCCGAATGGCGAAACGCCGATTGCGTTGTGCGCTCCAATCGCGTAGAAGACGTTGCGTGCGCCTTCCTCGGTGCTGCGCATTTCAGGAATAAAGAGCGGGTTACCGCGGTGCGTGTACTTACGGCACCACTCTTGGAAGTCCCCAAAATAGATATCGGGGGCCAGCAGATCGATATGGGGCGCACCTGCCTGCCAGATATCGCGCGTATGAGGCAGCGGACCGCCGCTGGGCCAATCGCCGGGTGTCTTACCACCAGCCGGGAAGCCGGGGAGATCAGCCACAGCATTGAGCCAGGCATTGACAAACATTGGCAGGCTGTACTCGGACTTGCCAGCCGCGGCGATGGTGTCTATATAGCATGCATAGTGCCAGGCCATGAATATCTCATCCGTCTCGGGTCCAACGCCAAAAACCTGCTCCCAGCTTCCAGAGGTCGCGTATCCAGACAACGCCCATCGCTGCCGAAGTTCTTCGCCAAGCTCATTTTGATGGCGATTGAGCTTATCGATCAACTCAGCTGGCACAGGCGAGGCGAACTTAGTGTTGGCTATGTCGGAACGATCGCGCGAATCGCCCAGCAATCCCACCTCATTTTCGACCTGGACCATGATGACTGTGTGGTCTTGACCGTCAACATCGCGTAAATGGCGCAACAAGGCGGCGAAGGCGCGGGCATCAGCATGGACGTTGGCTTCGGCAAAGGTTGAGAGCACCTCCACGGCCTGGCCGTCCTGGCGCCGGGCGCGCGGGAAGCGGTAGTAATTTTGTTTGACCCACAGCGGCACGTAGCTGGAGGCGCCGTTCTTCCAACTGCCGAACCAGAGCAAGATCAGGCGAAGGTTATGCCGGCGGGCAGCCTGGATCAACCCATCGACGATAGTCCAATCGAAGCTGCCTTCGTATGGCTCGACTAGTTCCCATGAGACGGCAGCGAGCACGGTATTCAACTGCAATGTGACCAATCGCTCCCAAATCGGTTCCATATAGCCAAGACTGGAAGAACTGGAGTTATGCAGCTCACCGCCGATGATCAGAAACGGACGGCCGTCGACGATCAACTGGGTTGTGCCCCCTTTCGTGCTTAAGTGCGGTATAGGCTCACGTACGCTATCGGGCGTCGGTTCCGATCCTTTCATTTACTACCTCCTATTGTCTTCTTAGTCACTGATCACGACCACATTTAAAGCGCGCAGGTCAGCATCGATGAGCAGTATTTTTTCGGGGGCTATTTCTTCAGGCGACATTGCTGCCAGTTCGACCAGGGACATGTTCGCCGCCCAATCCGAAGGAGGGTGGGCAATCAGCTCCGGCGCGTGCCGTCTTAATACAGCCTTTGTTGCATCCTGCTTCAATAGCGCCGCCAGGGCGCTGTCGATGCTCAGAACCCCGGTATTCTCCAGGACTCGATAATCGAACCATTCGAAGAACGCCAGATTGGCGCTTGCCTGGCCATTTCCGCTGGCGTAAAGGCCGAAGTAAACCCCCGTAAAACCACTCGCTACCTCGCTGGATAGATAGCGGGTCTCACCGCTTGCCAGGATACGCTTTTGGTCGGTGCCGGTCTGGTAGCCAAAGGTGTAGAACAGCCGGTTGGCATGGATAAACAATGTTACCGGTCCATCCGGTAAACTATCCTGCGCCACCGTGGCGAAGAGGCTGCCGATCCGTCTGCGTACGTGAACAGCCCGTTTTCCTTTCTCGTATCTCACGAACAGATCATAGTGATGGCGCGGATCCATCCACGCGGTCAGTCCAGCTTCTTCGCCTTCCTGGTTGGGAGAAAAGTCGAGTAAAGCCGCCGCTTCACAATTGAAATGCTCCTGCCGGCAGCCGACAAACACGCTCCCCAGTCCGCTGTCCAGGTTAGCTGCCTTGCCCTGCAGGCACAACGCCCCCGGGCGACGGTTAAGTGACCAATCTTCGGGATCGGGAACCCCCAGGAAGTTCCATTTCAGCCCCAATCTGGGATCATCAAAATCATCCCGTTCGGCCGCGGTCGCCCACGTCACCGGAGTCAGGCGCGGCGACACCATTTTGGGCTCAATCCTGCCTTCCAATCCCACGTGCGGCCAACCCTCGGCATCCCACTCCACCGGCGCCAGGAAGGTTTCGCGCCCCAGGTGATGAACCTGCGGAAAAACAGGGCGAATGCCGAGGCAGACGACCCACCAGGCGCCATCCGCCGCCTGAACCAGATCAGCATGACCCAGCGCCTGGAACGGGCTTCGATAACTGCGATGGGTGAGGATCGGGTTGTGCGGGCAGCTCTCCCAAGGCCCCCAGGGAGATTCGCTGCGGGCGATCACCTCGGTATGTCCGTACTCAGTCCCGCCTTCGGCGATCATTAGATAATAATACTGACCGATCCGGTACAGATGAGGGCCTTCCGGGTAAGCGCCCCCGGTACCATGCCAGACTACCCGTGGCTTGCTCAACAACCTGCCGGTAGCAATGTCGATCTCACTTTGCAGGATGCTCTGCTCCTTCGCCGACGAATCGGATCCCTCCACAACGCCGGTGCTGGTCAGGTAGACGCGCTGATCTTCGAACAATAGGGACGGATCGATCCCGCCCTGTGCTACCCAGATCGGGTCGGACCACTCTCCAAAGGGATCGCGCGTCGTCACATAAAAGTTCCCGCCATTGGTAATGTTGGTGGTGATCATATAATAAGCTCCGTCATGATAACGGATGGATGGGGCAAAGATCCCGCCGGATGGCCCCGTAGTCCCCAGGGGGAGCTGGCTGGGGCGCGTCAAACAGTGACCAATTTGCCTCCAGTTTACAAGGTCGCGGCTGTGAAAGATCGGCACGCCGGGAAAATAGGCAAACGAACTGTTTACCAGGAAGTAATCCTCCCCGACGCGGCAGATGCTGGGGTCGGGATGAAAACCCGACAGAATCGGATTTTGATACGTGCTCGATCGGTTCATTTTGTTGTTTTTCATTCAGGCTTTTACACGGCGCTCAGCAAATGGGTCAAATTCTTGTAGCTTATAGCGATGGACTCGATCTCACCCTTCGATGTCATATCCTGTTCAACAATAATATAGCGGAGGCTGCCATAAGTGCGTCCTGCTTCCAGGATTCCAGCGATGTTGATAACGCCTGTACCAATTTCCGTAAACTGATCGGCGCTGATCGATTGGAAGATCTCTTGAATGGGGCGCATATTTTGTTCTGCTCCTAAAGGGCTCAACAGATTGACAGGGTTAAGGCCAGACGGCATATCCTTCTGGTGAACCAAATCGCAGCGGCTTCCAAGTTTTTGAATCCAGGCGATCGGGTCCTGCCCGCCTCGGATCGCCCAGTAGGTGTCGAATTCAAACTTCACCAGGTCCTTGTCCGTATTTTCAAGCATGGTATCCAGGACCATTTGCCCAGCGAACTCCTGAAACTCCTGGAAATGGTTGTGGTAATACAGTTGGACGCCATGCTTATTGCCCAGCTCAGCCACCCGGTTCATCAGCGCACAAAGATCAAGAACTTCCTGTCGTCCATTGAAGAACGCAAACGGAATAACCAAAGCAGAAGCGCCGGTCTCTACACAAGAGTGGATCACTTTTTCCCAATCCATGCCTTCCTTCGGCATCAGATGACAGCCGATCGCCTTTAGCCCCAATTCCTCGAGCAGGCGGTAGTGAGCGGATGGGCGCATGTTCTCGCCGAAAATTAGCCCATCATCGGTCACCGTGCTAATCAATTCCACATTCTTGTAACCGATCGCAGCAACTTTTTCCAAAGCCGCCTTGTAATCCCTGTGTAATTCGTTTCTGACAGAATAGATCTGCAGTCCGATCTCAATTGTCATGCCAGTTTCCTTTCAATATTCATCTCATATGACCAGCAAGGGACGATCACACAGGATCGCCCCTACACGGCTATCCAGCGGGTGGACAGGGATTATTTTATCAGCGGGCGGACAAATTGGTGCTCTCCTGCTGGCAATTCGCGCCGCGCTTCACCTTCCAGGTCCAGAAGCACAGGGATGGGCGAGTTGATCTTTATTGTTTCAGGTAGGACGATCACCTCAACCGGACCTTTCGGGGTGGGAACTTTTCCACTTACAAAAGACAGCCTGCCAGGTCGGGGCGCGACACGAACTTTTGTAAAACCGGGTTCCAACGGAGAGACACCGAGCGTATAAACCAGCATATCACGCGTGGGGGTGCAGCTCCAGCCATGTGCGTGGGTTCCTGCACCCCAGTTTTCGCCGATGGTGTCGTAGCCATCCTGTAAGAACTCCATCCAGCGCAGGTATAGATCTGGCAGGCGGTCTGCCTTACCCGCCAGGGCAACTGCGTCGTGCACGACGTAGCTCATAAATGGCTCGGAGATGACGATCTCTTTTTCGGCATCCCAGTCGATCTCGTAGATGCCGCGCTGCTGGTTCTCAAACTTTTCTTCGCTCTGGCCGCCGCCTGACCAGGAACGGATCACCAGGCGCTTTTCGTCTGTAATCGTATCAATAATGCGTGCCCAGCGCTCTTCGGGCGCCAGCCCGGAGACGATCGCCAGGGCGCCAGCGATCTGGCTCATCTCGGGCTGTGGATCACCGTCCACAATATGGTCGATATAGGAACCGCGTTTCTCATCCCAAAAGATCTCAAAGCCAGCCTTTGCGCGGTCATAGAGCTCCTCAGCCCATCTTTGGCTCCCGCTTTCACCCAGCCAGCCTGCCATCTCGGCAAATTCGCGCAATCCACGCGCCCACTCAGCGGTCAACAATGAGCTGGTATCCGATGTAGATACACTCGACCAGTCTACCAGGTTCCATTCTGGGACATCTTTCAGCACCCCGGATGAAGTTTGATAAGGAGCATACCAGCGCAGGACGCGCCCGGCCGTGGGCAGCCAGGCAAGGATAGCGGCACGATCACCGCTGTAGCGGTACCAGTTGTAGACGCCGTGCAGCCAATGCAGCGACCAGTCTGGCAGGGTGAAGTTGCCCATCAGCTCTAACAGGCTGACCGTGAACATGGGCAGGATGCCATCAGAGCGCGGAGAATTTCCGAGCTCAACATATCTCTTTGCCAACCGCCAATCGCGGTTCGCTGCCAGCGTCACCATTTGGTGAACGACGCCATCGCCGGTCCAGGCGCGCTGTTCGCGGGTCGGACAATCCACAAAAGCATCCGGGGAGCAGAGCTGCACGGTGCGGATGCCCGCCTGGAAAATCTGCTCGAGGCGCCCATCCGAACAAGCAAAGCTGGCTGTCTCCTGCCAGGGGTGCTGGTACTCCTGCACCGAAAAATCGTCAATCGTCACAACGCCGGGTATCGAGTGGACCAGGATATAGGCATAGCGAAAACCGATGGCATCGAACAAACCGAAGCAATCCTCCACGCCGCGAGCGGTGTAGCGCGTGCCGGCGCGCATGCGTCCAAAGCGTGGACCGCTGCGAATTGGTTCTTCTGTATAGGAGAAATCAAATACTGTGCCGGCAGTACACTGGAGTTCAAATTGGATAAATCCCGAGACGATCCGCCCCATGTCAAGCTTAATCCATACCCCGCCTTGTTCTGGCGCATCGAAGCGCAGTGGCAGTTGGCCGTCTTTTGCTTCATCCAATCGGGGAACATCGATTGCATCTTCCACCCGATCCATGGGAGAGCTGCCAGGCTTGACTTCCAGGCTCGGCAGGGTCTCAACCTGTATCAAGGCCGGTTTTCTGATTTCACCGGCCAGAGATCCAATTGGACGCGGATATAGCGGGCCATAGGGGTGCGTTGGGGGCTGTGAGCGGTATGTGCCCGTATGCATTGCCGGGACGATCTGTGCATTACCCCAGGCGGTGTCATTAAAGCTGGCCACCTTCCATCCAACCGGAAAGCGGCGGGCATCGAAAATCTCGATGGGCACACCTTCGGCTACGAGATCGCGCTCGTCTTGAGAGTCGTGATCCCAGGCCTCAGAACGCCTGGCTTTCCAGGTTCCATCACTGATCAGCCATCCAGGCTCGCCCAGGTTGCACTCGAACACCACAACCCCGGATTTCCCCAGGGTGCGGTTTGGCGTGGCGGGCATCCAGAAGGCTTTTTCCTGGCCGTAATACTTGACATAGATAGCAATGACATTTTCACCAATCGTCAGGTACGGGGCAATATCATACAAATCATAGTGAAGTCGCCGGAACTGGCTGCGAATGGGTCCCCGTCCCAGCTCCTGCCCGTTGATATAAAGCGCATAACGCAAATCGGCAGTGATCCGAGCAGGTACACGATCAGGTACCTGAGCCAATGAAAAGGTCTTTCGAAATAAGCCGTGCGATTCTTTCGCCTGCGGGTCGATGGAGGCAGCAAAACCGCCGCTTGCGACAACCGGCTCTTCAGGCACCCAGATCCAATGTCCGTGCCAGCGAATTTCAGGGAAGTCCTGTGGGGTGATAGCCATCAATCAGCCAAAAATCGTTCACACATGGAGCGCCAGGCTTGCACCTGGTCAAATCCGATCGTTTCTTCTGTGAATGCATGACCTTCCCATTCTGCCGAAATTGTTCCGGTGTAGCCGACATCTTTCAGGAGCGCCATCAGCTCAGGATACGGAATAGCAGGTTCGATCCCAGCGGAGGTTACTTCATGAAACTTGCCGTGAATATGGCGCACGTACGGCATCAGTACCCGCCAATCATCGACCGGCATATGCCCAAACATTGTTATGGCGTTATTCATCACGCTGGCCACGGCAGGGCTCGCCCCAAACTCCTGGCCGGCGTCGTTAACTGCTTTAAATTTTTCATAAACCGGGGCGTTTGTGTGCCAGATTGCTTTTACCGCATCAATCAACTCTTCTCCAGCGCCAAGCTGGCGTAAGTATTCCCAATAAAGCTCAGGAGGAGCAGTCATTGTAGTGCCAAAATCCGGGATAAAACCAAGCGCCGGAGACTGAATTTTCTGGTAATACTCTAACAGCCCAGCAAGTACCGGATGGTTTAAATTCAATGGCGAATGAATTTCGCTTGCTACATGCACACCTGCCTTCTCTGCGATCGGGATAATCCTGTCAAGCTCATCCGGTTTTGAATAAGTCTGGCTCCGGACGACCGTGAAACCAAGTTTCTGGGCTGTCACAATCTGGCGCCTGATGTATTCTACAAACTCATCTATGGTCATCAACCGGTTTTTGCGAATCCCGAGGTCCACATTCGCTCCCAGGCAGTTGGGCGCCATCTCATATCGGTCGAGCAAATCACGGAAGTAAGTGACAAATTCTGGTGTGACATCTGGGTAAGTGCGAAAGCTCTGAAACCCGACAACTTCAATAGCCGGGCCAAGCCCCAGCTCTGCGACTTTGGCAACCAGGGTATCGAGATCATACAAGTTCAGCAGCCATTCGTTGGTAAAACTATAGAGTGATACGCCGAGCGTGATACCTGTTTTATTTTCCATAGCCTTTCTCGTTTTTATGCAGCAACTTGACTTACCGAATATTGGGTCGGCATGGTCAGGAATTTCTCCGGGCCAACCATAATGTACGGAGCCCGAAGCACAATTTCTGCTTCAATTTGATACGTTTGACCTTTAGAAACTAATCCTGGCTTGATAACCACTAGACGGGCCGGATCCTGGACGAACCAGGTTTGGTCAACCAGGTCTTCCAATTTATCCAACGGATACAACTCGTCGTTGATTCCAAAACGGATTGCTTGTGGATCGATTGCCTCGCCATCAATTGCCAGACTCACTTTCTCCACGCAGGATAACGGCAGCGACCGGTACCATAGGAGACGTGCTCTAACTTCGAAGCCATCATCTGTGACCTTGAGGCTGTTATGTTCAATAAGGTTAATGGGAAAACCCATAATTCTTTTACTCCTATTGTCAGTGAAATTGGATCGCTTACCCGGATCTGGCAGCCGCCTGCGGCGCCGCCGTGTTCTGCGCAGGTCTAGCGCACCCGCACGAACCAGGCGCTGGCGAAACCCAGCAGGCAGACCGGGATCAGCGTATAGCCGGCTGTGACCCAGCCCCACGCGGCCTATCAGCTCGCCCAGCAGTACGGGTCCGATCAGCTGGCCCAGGTTCTGGCCGATCAGGATCACGGCCAGCACCCAGGCCGGCCCACTGCGGCTTGCGCATCACCTCCGGCGCAGCAGCGAAGGTGGCGGTTGCGATGGCGCCGGCCGCCAGGCCCTGCACCACCATCACAGCTGTGATCTGCCAGCCGCTGACGCGGAAGGGGAAGATAGAAACAGGACCGCCAATACCAGGAAGGGAATGGCTACCACCAACCGCCGCGAGCCGATGCGGTCGGAGATCGACGCCGGCCAGCGGCGCCGAGAACAGCACCACGATCGTGGCGATGCTGGCCACGAAAGCCGCCTGGTTCAGCGGATAGCCGCGTTCCTCGACCAGGAAGGTGGGGTAGAAGGTGACCGAGGCCGATCAGCGCCAGATTGAAGCAGGCGAAGGTCAGCGCCAGCAGCCAGATGTCGCGGTTGGCCAGCGCTGCACGCAGGTCAAGGCTGGGCTGTCTCTGCGCCTCGGCTGACTCTGCGCCAGGCGGCCGCCGCATCAATAGCGCGTAGAATCAACATGGTCACCAGGGCGAAAGCCAGCCCCCAGCCACCACACCGCCTGCCAGCCGCGAGTCTGCGGCCAGCGCAGGCGCCAGGTTGTACATCAGCACGCTGCCAACCGGCACCCAGGTGGCCCAGATGCCCATCGGCACGCCCTGGCGTGCCGGAGGGAACCACATGGCGATCGTGGCTGGCGCGATGACGCCTATCAGCCCAATGCCCAACGCCCTCGACGACGCGGCTGGCCATCAGACTGGTGTAGCTGTCGGCCTGTGCGCCCAGCACCGCACCGGCTACCATGAAGCCCAGGGCAAGCAAGCCGCTGGCCTTGGGCCCGAAGCGCTGCAGGAGGATGCCCGCCGGTAGGGCCAGGATCAGGCCCACCAGCGCGATCACTGACATCAGCGAGCCGGCGTGCGCCAGGTCGATGCCCAGTTCCTGCATCAGCACCGGTATGATCGGCGGCACTTTGAACTGGTTCAACGGCGCGGCCACGCTGGCCAGGTAGACCACGACCAGGATGACCCAGGCGTAGGGGAGGACCTGGACGGCGGGTTTGGCGAGTGGTTTTTGGCTCATAGAGTGGAAAGGTATGGAGCAGATTATGTATGCGTCGATGCGAGAAACACTATGCTATGCCTGGTTGGCTTCATCGATTGCCTGGCTGGAACCAAACAAATGGCAGCGCACCCAATGACCGCCAGACAGATTACTTACCGCCGGCATCTGCTGCTTGCAGACATCCATGACATGCGCACAGCGCGGTACAAATGGACATCCAGGCGGTGGATCGATCAAGGACGGGATTTCGCCCCGCCTCATCTTCTCCGGTGGATAAACCGGCTTCGGGATTTGGTACAGCCGAGAGCAGCAGCTTTGTGTAGGGGTGAGCCGGTTGTTCCATCAGCTCAGTGCTCTCAGCGCCTTCCACCATATGGCCGGCGTACATCACGATCGTGCGATCCCCAATATACCGGGCGCTGGCCAGGTCGTGGGTGATGTAAAGAAACCCGATCCCGCGTTCTTCCTTGAGCTGCTCGATTAGATTGAGAATCCCCATCCGGATGGATACATCCAACATTGAAATCGGCTCATCCGCCAGGATGATCTCGGGATCGACGGCTAACGCCCTGGCGATGGAAACCCGCTGTCGCTGCCCGCCTGAAAGCTGGTAGGGGAATTTAGCGGCGAATTCTTCCGGTGGGACCAAGCCAACTGTCGTCAGCAGCTCGTTGACGCTCTCGGTCACATTTTTACTTTTCTTATGGATCATGATCGGACGTTCGATATGGAAACCGACATTTTTTGCCGGGTTCAAAGAGCCATATGGATCCTGGAAGATCATCTGAACAGTGCGGCGATACATTAATGTGGCCGCTTTTTTTTGGGTTACCAGTACGTTTTCCCCATGCAGATAAATTTCCCCACCTGTTGGCTCGATCAGCCTGGTGATCAGGCGAGCGGTGGTTGATTTTCCACTGCCGGATTCGCCAACCAGGGCTACCACTTCGCCTCGACGGATGGTGAAGGAAGCATCTGTAAGGGCGTGGACGAACTTTGGCTGCATTTGATTCCCAATCGGAAATCGCTTGGTCAGGTGACGAAGATCGAGCACAATTGGACCGGTTTCCGCTCGCTGCGGGTGGGTGGAGATTGCCTGTTCAGTCATGAAATCCTCTTTACGGGGGCACGTACGCAGGTTCGCCCCTACGATGATGCAGAAACACGCTCTGGCAGCGGCATGCCTTGATGTACAGCAACCCAATGGCCAGGGAGAACTTCCTTGAAGATTGGTCTCGCCTCAGTCTCGACGGGTTGGCATTTCGAGCAGCGCGGATGGAATTTGCAACCCTTGGGTGGATTGATTAAATCAGGAGGCGTGCCCGGAATGCCGGATAGTTTTCGCTTCGCACCGGTTATCGACGGGAATGAGTTCAGCAAACCTTGAGTGTAGGGATGGATTGGATTTTTAAATATTTCTTTGGCCGGGGCAAGCTCGACAATATCGCCGGCATACATGATCCCCATTCGATTCGAGAACTCAACCATGAGCGAGACATCATGGGTGATGAAAAGGATTGAAAACCCCATCTTCTCCTTGATTTGGTGGATCTGACGCAGGATATCTTTCTGCACCACCACATCCAGGGCGGTTGTTGGCTCATCCATGATCAGTAGAGCCGGATTGAGCGCTAAAGCGATCGCAATCACCACCCGCTGGCGCATGCCGCCCGACATCTGATGCGGAAAGGAGTCCAGGCGCTTGTTTTCAATGCCCACGATGGCGAGAAGCTCCCCGGCTCGCTCGCGCGCTTCCTTTTTCGTCATCTTGGTATGGGTCAGCAGGACATCCATAATCTGTTCGCCGACGGATATTACCGGATTGAGCGAGTTCATCGCGCTCTGGAACACCATCGATACCCCGGACCAGCGGAATTTCTCAATCGCCTCGTCATCCATTTCGAGCACATTCTGTCCAAGGAATTTGATCTCACCGCCGGTAATCACCGCCGGTGGGCGCAGCACTCGCAAAATCGAATGGGCGATGGTTGATTTCCCGCACCCCGACTCGCCGGCCAAACCAAATACCTCTCCAGGAGAGATTGAAAAGGATACATTATTGACTGCCTGTGCCGGACCGCGCGGCGTCAGGTATTCGACATACAGGTTGTTGATTTCAAGGATTGGTTGGTCTTGGTTCATGGATTGGAATGTCCTGATTATTGGTAAGCGTCAGATCAGTGCGGTCGGGGTACGTAGGGTGTGGCGCGCACACGCTGTGACTGATAATCTTTGGCGACCTCTTTGACCAGCTTTTCAGCTCGCAAACGAGGATTGGTTATTTCATCCATGCCATAGTTGATTAAGGCCAGCCCAAAAGCTACCAGGGCGACTGCCAAACCGGATGGCACAAAAGCCCACCAGGCGCCAATCATCAATGCACCGCCGTTCTGCGCCCAGAACAGGTTGGTGCCCCAGGTGACATCCTGGGTGCTGGCCAGGCCAAGGAACGCCAGACCCGTCGAGGCCATGATACCGTAGATCACTGCGCCGATAAAACCGCCAACAATAATATTGACCATGTTCGGCATAATGTGGACAAAGATCACATTCCGTGTCGGCTCACCGCTCACCACCGCCGCGGCGACAAAATCCTTCTCGCGGATGGACATCGTTTGCGCCCGGATGATCCGGCCGTTATATGCCCAACCGGTGATTGCCAGAGCGACGATCATCGTCGCCGTGCTCGGTTTCAAATATGCGGATAGCAGCATCAGCAGTGGCAAGCCCGGGATGACCAAAAATAAGTTCATCAAGAAATTTAGCAGGTCATCCTTAATCCCGCGGTTATAACCGGCGATCATCCCGATGGTTGTGGAAATGAATAACATACCGATCGCGGAGCCAAAACCGATCACTAAGGAGAGCCTGCCGCCCCAAACAAGCTGTTGATAAACATCTTTACCTTGTGGATTGGTGCCAAGCCAAAACTCTGCCGAAGGCGGTTGGTTCGGCTTACCCACGTATTTCTTTGGGTTTCCCGGGGCAATGATCGGGGCTAACAAGGCTGCCATGACAAAAAACATCACGATCGCAAAGCCGATCCTGGCTTTTGTGTTGCCAAAAAGCGTACCCAGTGCTCCAGCACGTAAAAACAAGTTCGTCCGAGCTTGGGTTTTGCCCGGCTTAGGCTCAGGCTGCTTGATTTCAATTTGATTGATCATCCTGCTCTCCTTAGCCTGCACGCACGCGTGGATCCAACCGTGTGTAAAAAATATCGACAATAAAATTTACTACCAGGATTGCTATCGTGATCATCAAAAACAAACCTTGCATCAAAGGATAATCGCGACCATTTACCGAGTTCAACAGTAAAAAGCCCAAACCTGGGTAGGAAAAGACCGTCTCAATCAGGATTTGACCACTCAGGACTGCACCTAGTGCGATCCCAAAACCGGTGATGCCGGGCAGCAGCGCATTGCGGGCGCCGTACTTTAAACATGATGCGGTTTTGTTTTAGGCCTTTCGCTTCTGCCATGGTGACATAATCATCTGCCAGCACGCCGACCATAACGTTGCGCATACCGAGCGCCCATCCGCCGATGGAAATGAGTACAATGGTGACAACCGGTAAGATTAGGTGTTCGCCGACACTCATCAGGAACGGAAGATTAAAGCCTTGTTCCAGCCGGGTGTTATAGGCATGGCTGATCGGCAACAAATCCAATTTCACCCCGAAGATATACAGCAGGGCAAGCGCCAGGAAAAATGCCGGGAATGATCCGATAAAGATTAATAACGGAGGGGCAACTGTATCGACAGTCCCGCCTCTGCGCCAGGAACCGTAGATACCGAGCAGGTTGCCCAATACAAAGGCTAATAACAGGGCGATTGTTCCCAGCAGCAATGTCCAGCCCAGACCGGTGGCGATCACCTTGGTAACAGGTGCGGGAAAATACGTGTAGGATAGGCCAAAGTCACCACGAACCAGGTGCGAGATATAAGTGACGAACTGCTGGATTAAGGGGGCGTCGCTAAGCCCAAGCGCTTCGCGTACCCTCTGTAGATCGCCTGGTGAGAGTTTACCGGCTGAAGTTCCAAGGATGATCGCAGCCGGATCGCCGGGCAGCAGGCGGGGCAAAAAGAAGTTAATGGTAAGGGCAACCAGCAGGGCAGCCAGATAAAATCCCAAGCGTCGCAAAATGTACCGCACGGTCGCCTCCAGAAGAATAATTCTAAATTGAAGATATCACAAAAACAGAGGGATGCATCCAATCAGACGCATCCCTCTGTTAAGAAAATCTACTACTTAGCTCCAACCGTTAGCAAGACGAGCAACATTTCAGGAGTGTTCGAACCATTCGGGAAGGCGTACGAGTAATCATTCTCGGGCGTCGGCCAGCCGGTTAAGAACTCGTTGTTGAAGATCGCCCAGTCGTTGCCAGCCCACAGCGGAACCACAGGCGCTTCCTGAGCAAACAGCTCTTGCAGCTTGTAACCAGCCTGTTTTTTCGCTTCGAGGTCTGCAGTACCAGCAAATTCTGCCAGCAGGGCATCGGCTTCCGGGCTGCCGAACTTGGCGAAGTTAACCATCGAGAACTGGCCAACTGGCGCCACGGTCGCGGTTGACATCGTATTCATGAACTGGTTGTAAGGCGTCGGGCTGTTCCAACCGAACCACAATGCAATCTGGTAATCGCCCATCGGGATGCTGCCGAAGTATGCGCCAGCGTCGATCATGTTGGTTTCGACATTCATACCGATATCTTGCCAGTTTTGGATCATCGTCTCGCCGGCTGAAATCCAGTCGGTAAAGCCCTGCACCATGGTCAGCTTGAAGGCCATCGGAGAGCCATCCTTATTGGTGCGGAAGCCATCCGCACCCAGCTTGTAGCCAGCGTCTTCGAGCATCTGGGCAGCTTTTTCGGGGTTGTAGGTGGTCCAGTCGCCCAATGCCGCGGGATCGGCTACTTTCCAATCCTTATATGCATCGCTGATGCCGGTCACATCCGAGGGGAAGGCAAGTCCATTGAAAGCTACTTCGTTGATTTGATCACGGTTGATCGCCATGCTCATCGCTTTGCGCACGATTGGGTCATCGAAGGGCTTGACAGTGGTGTTGAGATTGAGCAGGACGGTGTTGGTAGCCGGGGGGAACACGTAGCTAATATTCGGGTTGTGGGCTACGATGGCTTCGTCTACGTTGGGCAGCACGGTACCGGCCCAATCGAGCTGGCCATCGATGAAAGCGGCCACCTGGGCTTCATTACCGGAGTAGGCGGTGACACGCACAGCGTCAACAGTAGGCTTGCCTTCCTGCCAGTAATTCGGATTCTTGTCGATTTGGTAGACCTGCGACTGGAAGTCGGTGACCTCAGTGAAAGGCCCGGTGGCAACCGGTTTTTCGTTTGTCCAGGTTGTCGGATCGGCGACGTCCTTCCAGATGTGCTCGGGAACGATATCTTGTTGGATGATGTCGTAGAGCACTTCGGTGTTAACTCCGCTGAATGTGAAGACAACAGTCTGGTCATCCGGGGCGGTAACCGCAGTGACCGGGCCAGTGACGGCTTTCAACCCAGAGCCATTCAATCCTTGGGTATTCTTGAGCAAGTCAAAGGTGTAGACGACATCCTGTGCGGTGAACGGCTCGCCGTCCGACCATTTGACGCCTTCGTGCAGCTTAAAGGTCAAGGTCAGGAAATCCTCGCTCCAGGTGTAGCTGTCGGCCAGCCAGGGGACCATCTCGCTTTTAAGGGTGTTGTAGATCATCAACGATTCGAAAATGCCGTGTACGGTGGGGAAGTTCGGGTTGTTGGTGAAGGGGTTGAAATTCGGGGTGAGGGCATTTAAGATGGTCGAAGCATTTAAGATCACCGGTTCGGTGGACGCTTCGGCTGCGGGCGCCTCGGTGGGTGCTTCAGCGGCTGGCGCCGTGGTGGGTGCTGCAGCGGCTGGTGCTTCAGCGGCTGGCGCCGTAGTAGGCGCTGCAGCAGCGGGAGCCTCTGGCGCTGCGGTTTCTGTGGCTGGTGTGCCACAGCCGGCCAGCACCATCGATAAAACCAGAATGAAAGAGAAAACAAACAGCAACTTGCGACTTGACATGGTACTCCTCCTGGAGAATATGTTGTAGGCCAATGGTTTTAATAATTTGGTCGTTTTCTCGCGAGTTTCCTGATCAGCAATTGGCCGGGTTTGTCGTCAGGAGCAGCCTCACAAGTTTGGCAATTACATCGTAACATGTTGGCTATAAAGGTTCAATTCGCACAGATTCGCTTTCCCTTTCACCTAGATTCGCATTTGTCTCAGATCGACCTTGTACCCGGAGCAGCAAACCCACGGCTGTTATCATCCAGGACAAGCACCCAATCCGGCTCATCTGCAGTTGAGGGTGGAACAAACTCCTGCGCACCTCGGCATGGGAAAGAACCTGCCGGGTTAGAAACGCCGGTTCTCGGATCGTACCAGTAGCCTTTGCACGTCTCACCGGAAAGCTTGCCCAAATCCATTGTAAAAGGTTGACCACAAGCGCTATACACCATGGCGTAGCTGCCGTCATCCGCCCTGGTGGCGCTTGTATATTCGGCGCCGGTCCCTGGGAAAGAAAGGAGGATCGATTGATCTGGTATGCGGCTCAGGAATGGACGCGACTCCAGTAGCCACCGGGCGTGCTGGAGCTGTGAAGCGCCTGGTAGCTGCAGAGCTTCTCTCCAGGTTTTCCGGGGTTTCCAAACGGGATTGGGCGGCTCGGGTGAATTCGAATCATAGAACTGGAAAATACCGTTCGCACCATAGGTGTGACCGAAGGCGCCGGCAAAGAGCGCCCAATACATCGATTTCCGGACATCATATGCGCCGAAATAACCAGCGCCTAAAGCCACTGACATTTCTTCATAACTGGGCTCGGCGTCGATGCATGGTTTCGGCGGGGAATAGGCGTAATCATGCATCAGGAAATTGTAGTTATCCCGATCCCAAACGAAGTGGCCTGACTGCAGCATATTAAAGTCCATCCACTCTTCATCTGGGAAGAACATACTGGAGGATGAGACACCCATCGGATGGTAGGACATCAAATGTCGGCCTCCATCGCCTCGCTTGAGTCCTTTCGCTAAGGACCTCCAAATTGAACGCCGGTATTCGTTGTCCGGGTTGCGATCGCCGCCCAGGATCCAGATAATTGGGTAATCACGGTAGCGGGCGCCCACATACTCGCCGTACTTGAAAGCGTTTTCTGGTGTAAAAACCTCCGGCCCGATCCCCCATCGCACCGGGCCCACCTTATCGCCCCAGGTGGGAAGCAGCCCGACCACCAGCCCCAGGGAAGCTGCTTTTTCGATAACCTCATCCACATAACGAAAGTATTCTTCCACCGGCTGAGTAGGGTCACACTCACGGAACGGGAGGTGGCCGTACCGGTTTGGGAGGCGAAGGCCGTCGTTCTCGGAGATCGCTACGGTCTGGATGACCGTAAAACCTTTCTCTGCCCTGTCTTTTAGATAATAGCTTGCATCATCCCGATCCAGGGCTTGATAGATGGACCAGGCAGTGTCACCCAGGTAAAAAAATGGGCTGCCATCTTCGTGTGTCAAGAATCTTTTGTTATCGCTGACTTTTAGCACCTGATCTATTCCTCGTATAGGCACCGGAGCCAGTCCCAAAACCGGTCAACCCAACCATCCGAAGGCAGGCCAAGTTTGTTCATCCCAAAACCATGATCGCCTTTGGCATAGATATGCATCTCAACAGGATGCCCGGAACGTCTCCAGGCGGAATACAGCTCGAGACTCGGGTCTACGGCGATTCCGTCATTATTTGTCAAAGCGATGAAAAGCGGAGGCGCATCGGGTGGAACTTCTATATTTTTAACCAGTGCTCCGTAAATCACACCTGCGTAATCAGGCCGGCTGCCAGCATCATCGCTGAGAGCGACGTAGGCTGCTACATGGCCGCCCGCAGAGAAACCCATGATACCGATCCGGTCCGGACGGATCCCAAATTCCTGGGCGCGTCCGCGTAAAAGCTTGACTGCCTGGAGACCGTCGGCAATCGCCAGTGCTCTGACTTTTCTGGTCACCTCTTCAATACGCTTTTCATTCTCTTCGAATGGCAGGGAGCGTAATTCCTTATCATAAAGAATATATTCTTCTTGGGACTCTGGGGTACGGACCACACGATATTTCAATACGAATGCTGCTACTCCGCGCTCCTGGAACCATTTCGCCACCTCATGACCCTCGTGGCTGATTGCCAGGCCGTGGAAGGCTCCTCCAGGGCACACAATCAGGCTGGCGCCATTGGCCGCATTCGGATCTGGTAAATAAGGGATCAGGGCAGGGCTGGTTACATTACGGACCCAACCAATATTGGACGGAGGGGAAGGAAGCTCTTCTTGTTCTGAATAAGCCCAATCTTCGGACCCTGGAGCAGCGCTGGGATAGAGGGGAATGGTAATCAAAAGATATTCCTATTATCCGGTCAGCGCTAAGACCTTGCTATCGCTGCCGGTCAGTAAAAATGGGAGATACGAGATTCGCAAGGTGTCGCCCATTTCAATTTTGTGCAGCCCGCTTGTTAAGCCGCCCGGTTTTCTCACCGTCACGATTCCTTCTTCGCCAAACTCCCATCGATCTTCGTATTCGTGTTCCATCTCATCCAATGTGTATGTATTCCCATGCAGGGTTACCCGCAGCGCTTCTCTTGGATAGCGCTGCGAATCAACGGTCACAGCTAAATCTTCGACCATGGATATCCCGAGGCCGCGATAATAGGGCAGGCGCGCCCGGAATTGAAAACCGGTTACCTTGCCAGATTCGATTACATTCCGGAAATCGTGTTCACAAATCATATATTTCTCAAACATGGCTTACGCTCCTGTCACGCTGCTTCACCGAGCAGCCTGCTAAACATGACCTGCTGGCGGCGGACCTGCTCCACGCTGTCAACTTCATAGGCGTCCTGGATATGCCGGTTGCCTTCGTATTCACTGGATAAATAACCCGAGTACCCGCCTTCGACCAACACTGGAATAATCTCAGCATACGAGATGCTGTATTCGGTGTAATCTTCAAGCATCTCGTAGAATTTGCCGTGAATGTGGAAGATGAAAGGCATAAATTCAAGCAGCCGGCGAGGATCCACGTAGGTCATGTGCTGAATGTCATTTGCCATCGCCAGGTCAAGCTCATTTCCACCCATCTTCTTAACCTCGTCAACCAGGCCCGGAGCGCCGTCATGGCGGGCATACACCTCGCAGATATATTGAACGATGTGCGGGTGGGCGCCGCGGCGGATATAGCGGTCGCTGCGTACCCGCGGGAAACGTTTTTCAAAGATACCCATGTCGGGTATGATGCCCAGGAAAGGACTGCCCACCTTCGCATAGGTCTCCAGATGGCGCTGGATCCATTCATGCTCAAAATTGAAAGGCGCATGGATCTCAAGCCCCATCCGGACGTTGTATTGCTCGGCATACGGCGCGGCTTTGGCCATGATCTCCGGCGGGGTATTCACGATACAGCGGATCACCGTGCAGCCTAGTCGGTTGGCATGTTTTAGGTCGCGGATGACTGAGGCAAGCATCTCTTCTTCGGTCATCAGGCGCTCTTTAAATTTCTTGGTATCCAGGAACATATCGTGGCAGGTGGGGGTGGCGCCATATTTTTCCATCCAACCATGCCATTGAGCATAGAAAGCATCTGAAATTTTAGGGAAACCCGGCATCATTTGCTCGCCGATTGTCTCGATCCCGAATGCACCCATTTTAGCTGAGGCCGCAATACAGTCCTCCAGTGTCATTTTCCGCAGAAAGAATTCTTCCTGGTAGCTGTACAGGCTCACGCCGCGTTTGATCAAATTTTGTTGTGACATCATTCCCTTCCCATCACTGAATCTAACTTGTTGTTTTTAAAGAGACCTGGTTATTCATCTCGATGAGGCAGCGCGCCAGGATGTGGAGCGATCCGCTGGAGGTGCAGGTCAGGCGCAGTCCAGCAGGGGTCATTTCTGCATGAGCGCCGGTCATCCTGATTGCATGCACGGTGTTGTTATCCCAGATGGTCTCGCCATTAACATGGAGGGTCCCAACCTGTGCTGAAAAATATACATCCAGCACACTTGATTCGGGTAAGTCAATATCCAGCCGAAAATCATCCTCATCTTGAGTCCAGATCATTGGGATTTCTGTCTGTCTCGGTTTCGCTTCCTGGTTTTGTTGGCGTGTTTCTTGTGGCTCGAGCGAGACGTAGATCTGCGGAGCTATAATGATGTGGTTTTGATGGGTGCTGATCTCCATTGTGCCCTCCTAATCAAATGTTTTTGGCTCGAACCGCCTGCGCAGCAAGTCTTCGCGCACCGGTGAAAAGAAATCAACCAGTACAGCCGGCACTGTCCAATCGTTGCGTTCTGCATGGGGAGTGTTGCCCGGGATCTGGTAGAACTCACCGGCTTTTACCGTGAAATCCTCCCCATTAATGGTAAAAATGACCTCGCCCTGCAAGCACAATCCCATTTGCTCGTGCTCGTGGATGTGTTCAGGGGCCTTTGCGCCGGCGGCCCAGGTTGTGTAAAGGACGGTCATATTTTTACCGTCGGCCAGCAGCTTGGCAGAGACGCCGGTATGTTTGTCGAGTGACCAGTATTCAACTTGCTGCGGGTCAAGGACGTATTTCATGCTGCCTCTTTTAGAAAGCTGCTCACAACTTTTATGAATGCTTCGGGTTGTTCACGGCGGATGCTGTGACCGGCGCCGGGGATATTGACGTGCCTGGCCGCGGGGAGGCTGGCTACCAGCACTTCTGCAGCCTGCGGAGAATATAAGGCGCCAAGCCCAAGATCGGCGGTCAGGATTAAAACTGGGCAGGTGATCTGGGACATAATTTGTTTTCCCCGATCGACTTCTATAAAGCTTTCGTCGAAAATGTCCAGGTTGATTTGCTGTTTAGATCGCGCCCAGGGCATGCGTTCGGCTTCCGCCCAGGCGGGGCTTTCCAGGCGGTTTATTTCGACGAGCTGCTGGAGGCTTTTTTGTTTATTTTCTGCAGCCATGGCCTGCCAGACTTTGCGGGATTCCTGGGATTGACCGTCAGCCGGCGCAAACATCTCAAACGGCGGTGGATCTTCCAGGACGATGCGCCCAGGCGTCTGCGGATACAAGCCGGCGAGCAGGGCGACGGTTACCGCTCCCAAGGAATGCCCGAGTAAGCCTGGCTTCTGCAGTCCCAGCGCTTTCACCAGGCCAGCCAGGTCTTCAGTCCGGTCGATGATCGTCGTGTGGGTTCGCGGTGCTTCGGATTTCCCATGACCGCGCGAATCATACAGAATGATCTCGAAATCATCAGCAAGCTGCTCAGCAATCGGTGTAAAGCATAAACCGTTATCGGTTATGCCGTGGGCAAATACCAGAGGCGGTTTGCTGGTTTCAGTGCGATAGACATGCAGCCTGATGCCGTTTGCCAGGATATCGCTCTCAAAAAGTTTCATTTAATTCTCCAGTAGGCGGCCGCACATGGCGTGCCAGGCCTTTACCTTCTCAAAGCCGACCGGCGCTCCGGTAAAAGCGTGACCTTCCCATTCTGCCGAAATCGTGCCGCTGTACCTGCACTCCTTGAGAAGGGCCATGATCTGTGGGTAAGGGATCGATGGCTCTAAGCCTGCGCTGGTTACTTCATAAAACTTCCCATGGATATGGTGTACGTAAGGAAGCAGCTCCCGCCATCCATTGACCGGCATATTTCCAAACATGGTGACGCTTGTGTTAAGCTGGCCGGTCACTGCCGGAGTAGCGCCATATTGGCCGCCGGCCTGGGCGAGCGCCTTAAATTTTTCAAACATCGGTACGTTTGTGTTCCAGATTGCTTTTGCCGCAGCAATTAATTCGTCCGAAGCTCCAGCATGACGCAAGCTCTCCCAATAGACTTCGGGAGGCGCGATCATCGAAGCGCTAAAATCGGGAATAAAGCCAAGCGCCGGGGTTTGGATCTTGCGATAATATTCTAAGAGTTCGACAACGACAGGGTTATCGATGGTTAATGGCGAATGGAGCTCGCTGGCCACGTGCACCCCGGACTTTTCTGCAATCGGGATGATCTTTTCTAGCACAGCAGGTTTCGCAAAAGCCTGGATTCGCACCACCGGAAAACCCAGCCTCTCGGCAGTCACGATCTGCCGGGAGATATATTCCAGGGTCTCGTCGGATGTCATCCTTCGATCTCTGTGGATGCCAATGTCCAGGTTAGCCCCCAGGCAGCTTGGAACCAGGCCGTAACGGTCGAAGAGATCCCGGAAGTAGCGCACAAATTCCGGGGTTACATCTGGGAAGCTGCGTATACTCTGAAACCCAACGACCTCGATCGCAGTTCCGAGGTTGAGCTCGGCGACTTTGGCAACCAGGCTGTCCAGATCATACGATCTTTGCAGCCATTCGTTCGTAAAACTATACAGTGTTGTGCCGAGAATAGGTAACCCGTTGTTCGCCATTCTTTCCTTGCTCCTTACCTTGCGATCTGAACGCTGGTGAATTTGGTTGGCATGGTCAGGAACTTTTCCGGTCCGACCAGAATATATGGAGCGTGGATCGTGATTTCAGCTTCGATGGTATGCTCTTCACCAGGGGCAATCCTCCCCGGCTCTTTTACAAGTAAAGTGGCCGAGTCCTGGACGAACCAGTACTCCCCAGTTTTGTCGGCCATTTCCTGGAGCGAGTACTGGTGAGCGTTGATTTGAAACCAGATCGCCTCAGCGGCAATCTCCTCGCCATCAATGCCAAGCCTGACTTTCTCCACGCACGACAAGGGCATGGACCGGTACCAATTCAGGCGAACCTGGATTTCGAAACCCTGCGGGGTGGCCCGTAAACTATTTGCTTCAATAAGCGTAATTGCGTCTGGCATTGGCGTGGGACTCCTTCTGGAAATAATTTCCTAAACTCCCGGCGAGCCTAGGCAAGCAGGCGAGAGCACATGGCGTGCCAGGCAGCCACCTGCTGGAAACCAATCGGCTCCTCGGTGAACGCCTGCCCTTCCCATTCTGCTGAAATCGTTCCCTGGTAACCTTCTCTCTTAAGCAGCGCCATGAGCGCTGGATAGGGAATGGAAGGCTCTACGCCGTCAGAATTCACTTCATAGTACTTTCCGTGGACATGGCGGACATAAGGGAGAACTTCCACCCAGCTTTCAACTGGCATGCGACCGAACATCGTCATCACCATATTGTTCTGCCCGGCTACCGTGGGATTGGCTTCAAATCGCTGGCTGGCTTCTGCCAGGGCGGCAAATTTTTCAGGGATTGTTTTGTTCGAGAGCCAGATTTCCTTGGTCGCCTCGATCAAGCCTTCGGACGCGCCTGCACGGCGCAGGTTGTTCCAGTGCCCCTCGGGAACGCTGGTCATGGAGGTGCTGAAATCGGGGATAAAACCCAGGTAGGGCGAGCTAAGGCGTTTGAGGGCATGGCGCAGCTCAACCACCTCGGGGTGGTCCACGCTGAGCGGGGAATGCAGCTCTACGGCAAGGTGGATCTGGAACTGCTCGGCCAGCGGAAGTAGATTTTCCAGGGCGAGGCTCCCGGCAGACGGCGGCACCCGCATAATCGGGAACCCCAGTTTCTTGGCGGAGGCAAGCTGGCGTCTGACCGAGTCAATAATCTCTTCGTTCGTCATCAAGCGGTCTCTGCGCCTGCCGATATCAATATTTGCGCCGAGGCAGGTGGGTATTAGTTCGTACTGATCCATTAAATTGCGGAAATGCCGGGCTTCGTCATCCGGGACATCCGGAAAGGAGCGGAAGCTTTGAAAGCCGACCACCTCGATCCCCGGCCCGAGACGCAGCTCTGCAACCTTGGCGATCATTTCATCCAGCGTAAACAGACGCTGCTGCCACTCATTCGTAAAACTAAATAAAGTAACTCCTAAAATGGGACCACTTTCACTCATTTTCAGCCTCGCTCATCTCATTTTGCATGGCCTTGTCGTATTTGATCTGCGCAGCCAGCCATGCACTACAAAGAAAATACTTATCTCGCCAATTGGGTCGACGCCTGGCGGGTGGTAATCGTCAGGAATTTCCCGGGGCCGATTTGCATATAGGGGAAGCGCAGTGCAATTTCCGCCTCGAGGGTGTGTGTTTCTCCCGGCTGCAGCTTTCCCGGCTGCTGGACATGCAGCCCGGCAAAATCCTGGACGAACCAAAATTCCTCGAATCGATCTGCCAATTCGGCCAGAGAATACCGGCGATCATTGATCTCAAACAGGATTTGATCCGGGGACGCCGGCTCGCCATCCATCTTTATGCTGTTTACATTAATACAGGAAAGCGGCAGCGAGCGGTACCAGTTAAGGCGCACGTCGAAGGCGTAGCCATCCTCGACAGCTCGCAGGCTGTCCTCACGGATAATGTTGACGGATGCTCCCATGGGTTCGTTACTCCTTAACGTCGTGCAGCGTGACCATTTTTTTGGTCTTAGCAAACTCATAGATGGCGCAGATCATCTCCTGGGTCTTGAAAGCCTCTGCAGCGGTAATATCCGGCTGGACTCCATCCGTCAGGCTTTGATAGAAGTTCTTAATCTGCTTGATATGTGTGACACCCCAGTAAGGCCTTGGGGTCTTCCAGGTAATCGGAATCGTCACCGGCGCTCCAAACACGCCCCACTTGGATAATGTTTGAAAGGCGGTTTGGGAAGAGCTCTGGTTGAAGAATGCCTGATAGGTAGCTTCGTCCAGGGTGTCATTCGGGTTGTTAATCACGCTCATCTCTCTGCCGTTGCGGTAGGTAATGACTGCCCGGTCAAACTCCATCAGCGCCAT
Organism: uncultured Chloroflexia bacterium; assembly: GCA_963770655.1. Classification (GTDB taxonomy): domain Bacteria; phylum Chloroflexota; class Anaerolineae; order Anaerolineales; family UBA4823; genus CAZAGA01. The sequence continues at coordinate 191,666 of CAVYQO010000010.1, forward strand.
CCCATTTTCACAGTGGGTCTCCACAATCACAGGCGAGTTGTAGGTGTAATTGTTCGTTGCATAGAATACCGATTGGACGCCATTGCGGTACTTAATCAAACCTTCGGCTGTATCTTCTGTTTCGATTACTGGATGATTGCGGTTATCGATCGAAGCCTGGATGCTCACAATTTCGTCATCGACAAACCAGCGGGCAAGATCCAAGACATGGATAGACTGGTCGATGATTAACGAGCCGCCTTCTTTTTCCCAGGTACCGTGCCAATCGCTGTTTTGATAATATTCATTCGGCTTAAACCAGGATAAGAGAACTCGCTGACCCACAACTTTACCCAGGCTGCCGCTGTCCAGGGCTTCTTTGATGGCAACGGAGGCGGAATTGTAGCGATTCTGGCTGATCACGCCAATCGTTACCTTGTTTCGTTTTCCTGCCTCGATCTCTGCCAGGGCATCCGCCAGGGTGATGGACATCGGCTTTTCGCTCAGCACGTGCCGGCCAGAATTGGCAGCCGCGATGACCATCGGAGCATGCAGGTAGTGCGGGGTTAAGACATGCACAACATCGATGTCGTCCCGTTTCAGCAGATCCTCGTAATTTTCATATGCATCACAGTTGAATAAGCGCGAAGCTGCTTCTCGGGCCGGCGGCTTGATATCGCAGACAGCCTTGACTTCAACATTCTCAATGGTGTGCAGTGGGTATGCATGGGTGCCAAAAATTGCACCACAGCCGATGATCCCAACCCCGAATTTCTTCATAAATCCTCCTACAAATGAGAGACTGCGCCGGATCAACCGGCGCAGTCATCACACACTGCTGTGCTGCTAATTATCGAAATAAACCAGTTGTCCGGTTTCAGCGGATTGATAGATTGCCTCAAGAATCCGGGTGACCGTGTATGCCTGCTCGGGTTTGACCACGATCTCGGTGTCATGGCGGATGCTGTTCAGCCAGGTGTTCATTTCCAATGTGCCGCCAGCAAAGTCTTCTGGCTTGGCGCTGCCGATAAATTGGGCGCCCATGTTGTAATTCTGGATGTACAGCTTGCCATTACTCTCGCCATTCACGCGGACGTGCAGGCTTTCTGCGGACTGGAAATCGGCGACGCGCAGGATCGGGCCGGCGGCGGGGTACATATCGGCTCCGGCTTTTGTACCGACGAGCATCGTCATCGCCTCGTTGGCGACGATCATATTAATCGCCCAGGAGGCTTCCAAAACAACGGTCGCGCCATTTTTGAATTTGACCATGCCAAAGGCGCTGTCCTCAACTTCGTAGTGCTCCGGATCCCAGGCTCCCATTCCATTCGCCGGGCTGCCCATCTTTCCAATTTTGTTGTAGGTCGATCCCAGCGCGGACACTGGCTCGTAATTGTTCATCATCCACAAGGTCAGGTCGAGGGCGTGCGTGCCCAAATCGATCAATGGACCTCCGCCTTGCAGCTCTTTGTTCATGAACACACCCCAGATCGGGACGCCGCGGCGGCGAGTGGCAAAGGCTTTGCCCAGGTAAATATCACCCAGCTCGCCCTTATCGCAAATGGACTTAATGAATTGGCTGTCGGAGCGGAAACGATTCTGGTAGCCGATGGTGAGTTTCTTGCCGGTTGCTTTTGCGGCTTCTAACATTGCTTTTGCTTCAGCGCTGGTCTTGGCCATGGGCTTCTCGCACATGACGTGCTTGCCGCTTTGCAGCGCGGCAATCGTGATTTCGCTGTGGGAGCTGTTCGGGGTGCAGACGTGCACCGCATCGATATCCTCACGGGCGATCAACTGCCGGTAATCTTCGTAGATTTTCGCATCAGGAACGCCAAATTGCTTTGCAGAGGCAACAGCCCGCTCTTTAATAATGTCGCAGAAAGCCACGACCTCTACATCTTCGTGCTGTGTCATCATTGGTAGGTGTTTGCGGTTGGCGATAAATCCGCAGCCTACAATCCCGATTCTGATCTTTCCCATGCTTTCCATCCTTTCTGAATATGAACCGTCTCTATGCGGTCAGGGTTTTTGTTGTTCCGCCAAGCGGAGATCGCTTGCCGGGAGCTGTTTTTTCATCAATAGTGTATAACAAAGTGGGGATGAAGTAACTACGCTTTGATTCGCTTTTTATTTCGCTTTGTACTTATCGGCTTCGTATTACCACCTCGCTTTCCTCGTAGGACTTGATTACCTCCATAAACGCCATCCCTACCGGTACGTTCTTGCTGTTGCAGTAATAGTCCCACACGGCGCCGGCAGGCAGGATCTTCAATTCCTCCAGCAGCGCCAGGCGGCTGGAATAATCGCCGCCGGCTTCCATTTGGTGCAGCAAGGCACGCGGCTCCAGCAAGGCGTTCAGCACGGCGCGCAGCGTGTTGCGCGCCCCAACCGTCCAGGCTGCCAGGCGGTTGATGCTGGCATCGAAATAATCCAGGCCGATATGAACCCTTTCCAGCGCATCGGCGCGGACGATTTCCTGGGCAATGGCTTGCAGATCATCCGTGAACGTGACCACATGGTCGCTATCCCAACGCACACCGCGGCTGACGTGCAGCAGCAGCTCATCCACGAAAAGCAGCAGCGCTGAAATCTTATCGGATATGGTCTCGGTGGGGTGGTAATGCCCGCTGTCGAGGGTTAACAGCAGCTTGCGCGTGACGGCATAGGCGAGGTAAAACTCCAGCGAGCCGGCGACATAGCTCTCCGAGCCAATGCCAAACAGCTTGGGTTCGACAGCATCCAGGTTGTGGGGCAGTTTTTCGGCCAGGATTTGATCGAGCGACTCAAGGAGCCAGCGGCGGGGAGCGCTCCGATCCGCCGGGGTATCTTTATAGCCATCCGGTATCCAGATATTCGTGACGGCTTTTGTGCCGAGCTCACGCCCAAAATAATCGCCGATCCTGCGGCTGGCAATGCAGTGCTCTACCCAGAATTGGCGAACAGCGGGGTCGCGATGGGCAAGGGTGAAGCCATCGGCCGCCAGGGGGTGTGAGAAGCAGGTCGGGTTGAAATCCAGGCCATGCCCATTCGCTTTTGCCCAGTCTACCCAGGCCTGGAAGTGGCGCGGCTCGATGGCGTTGCGCTCGACCTTTTGATCGGTTTCAAGGTAGATGGCGTGCAGATTCAAGCGGTGGGATCCTGGCAGCAGGCTGTAAACCACGTCCAGGTCGCGGCGCAGTTCATCGGCATTTCGAGCCTTGCCTGGGTAGTTGCCCGTGGCCGCGATCCCGCCGGTCAATTCGCCGCCGGGGTTCTCGAACCCGCCGACATCATCGCCCTGCCAGCAGTGCAGGGAGATGGCAACTTTTGCGAGCTGCCGCATTGCGGCCTCAGTGTCCACACCCAGGGCCGCATAGCGTTCCCTGGCAATTTCATAGGATTTCTGGATCATCAATTCGGATGGCTGCTTCATCATGGCGCCTTAAAAGATATTCTGCTGGATATTGAAGGTTTGACAGATCGTGCGGATTTCACCGGCGCTCAGCCCTTCGCCTGCTTCCCCTACTGCCAGGTTGAGATATTCATACCTGGCTGCGGTCTCGGCGTATTCCACCCGATCAGCGGCGCGCTTGACGGACACATCCGAGCGCGCCATGACCCCATGCTTGGCCCAAATAACAATCCGGTGCTGCCGCAGGCTTTCGACATTGGCGGCCATCAGCTCAGGCGAGCCGGGGAGGCGAAACGCAATGAAACCGATTCCTTCAGGCAGGTTGATGATCGTCTCTGGCTGCCAGCGCAGCAGGTGGGTGTTGAGGTAGGCTTCATCCTGATAACGTTGAATATGGCTCAAGAAAGTGAGATGGACCGGTTGAGCATGAATGACCGCGTGGAAATTTGTTCCGGTGGCAAGCATTTGATCGTAGTGTACGGCAAGATGAGAATTGAACTCGCTGGTCACTCGCTCGAAGCGCCGCTGGGACGATGTGTGCAGTCTCGCCGTTTTGCCGCCGTCGTCAACCACCAGGCAGGCAAGATTGGCGGCGGGGTTATCGATGATCTCGCGCAGGCGCCGTCCAGAACCACTGACGATGAAGGTTGCCCCGGCCAATTCGGGGACTGGTTGGGGCAGCTCGAAATCGCTGATTACCGGGAAATGGGGGCGCAGATCGACCGGCCAACGCATACAGACCGAGATATTGCCGGCTGCGCCTTCGCTGGCCTCGATTTCAGCCAGGCGGCGTCCTGCTTCGCCGATCATGGTGAGCAAATCATCTAATTCGGGATAAGGGGCTGTCTAACATAGTTTCTTTTTTCCTTTTTATATTCCACCCGTGGGTGGGTCACCCATGGGTGGGTTTGGGTTTATGATGGACAATAATTTTGCATACGCTTCATCCCACCCATCCTGGCTGGCGGGATGATAAGTTTCCAGAGGAAACGATTGGCGCACCACAGCGCGGGCATCGGCCAGCGAGCCAAGGTGTCCCAGGGCAATGGCTTGGATCAGGAGGTTGCCGGTGGCTGTCGCTTCAACCGGCCCGGCAATTACCCTGCGCCCGGTGCAATCCGCGGTGAACTGGTTCAGCAGGCGGTTCTTCGTCCCGCCGCCGATGATGTGAATGGGATCCAGGCGCTTGCCGCTCAGCTCTTCCAGGCGCTCAAGCGTCAGCCGGTATTTCAGCGCCAGGCTTTCCAGGGCCACCCGCGCAATTTCGCCCTGGGTTCGGGGCACAGCCTGGCCGCTCTCCGCGCAGGATCTGCAGATTTTTTCGGGCATCTTCCCTGGATGCAGAAAAATGTCGCTGTCTGGGTCGATCACCGCTAGGAAAGGCTGCGCCTCGGCAGCGAGCCCGGTAATCTCGGCATAAGAGAGGCCCCACTCCCGTTTGCACTCCTGCACGATCCACAAGCCCATGATGTTCTTGGAAAGCCGCCAGCTTCCGAATACCCCGCCCTCATTGGTAAAGTTATAGGCCAGGGCTTGCGGGCTCAGGTTCGGCTGCCCGACTTCCGCCCCCAGGATGGACCAGGTTCCCGAACTGAGCCAGGCGAAATCTGCGTTTGCCGCGGGGACAGCGGCGACCGCCGAGCCCGTATCGTGACAGGCGGGGGCGATCACCGGAATAGATCCAGCACCCGTCTCGGCAGAAATTTCGGGTAAAAGGCTGCCCAGCACAGTCCCGGGCTCACACACTGGGGGGAAAATATGCGGCGGGATACCCAGGGCGTGGAGCAAGGGGAAGGCCCAGGAGCGGGAACGTGGATCGAAACATTGGGTTGTGGTTGCATTGGTGAATTCACAAGCGAGGCTGCCGCTCAGCCAGTAGTTGAACAGGTCTGGGATGGTGAGAAAGGTCTGGGCGGCTTCCAACTCGGGAGCCCTGGCTATGACCATTGAGAGCAGCTGGTACAGGGTGTTAATCTGCATGAACTGGATCCCGGTCTGGCTGAAGATTTGCTCACGCGGCACACGCTGGAAAGCTGCTGCCAGGATACCATCGGTGCGGGCATCGCGGTAATGAAAAGGATCGCCAAGCAATTGATGATTGCCGTCCAGCAAAGCAAAATCTACGCCCCAGGCGTCGAGCGCCAGGCTCGCCAGGGAGAAAGATCGCCCAGAAATGGCGAGGCCATTTTTAATCTCCTTCCACAGGTGCGCAGTATCCCAGTGCAAACCGGTCCGCAGCCGCACCGGCAGGTTCGCAAACCGGTGGGTCTCGGTGAGGCTGAGCTTACCCGCAGCAAGGGTCCCGACGATGGCGCGCCCGCTCTCCGCGCCGAGGTCCAGGGCAAGGTAATTTTGGGCTTTCATGAATTGCCGCCTGGTGCAGCCGGTACGCAAATCTTCAAGGCAATCCCGGCCTGCTCGAGGCGCGCTTGCCATTCCTGGCTGATGCCTGCATCCGTATACAGACAGCATATCTGTTCCGGGCGGGCAAAGGGGGTCAGGTCTTCTCGCCCAAGCTTGCTCGAGTTCAACCAGGGCAAAGACCTGCTGCGCCGATTCGAGCGCTTTGCGTTTGAGCTGCGCTTCTTCGAGGTGGACCTCAGTCATGCCGCGCTCGACGCTGAACCCGCTGCACGAGACAAACGCTTTTTGAACGTGTAAATCGCGGATGGCCTGCTCGCTCAGTAAACCGGTCACGGACGAGCCATCCTGGCTGAGGATGCCCCCGATCAGGATCACGGTATTGGTTGGATTGTTGGCCAGCAGGCGGGCAACCTCCAGGCCGTTGGTCACAACCCGCAGGCTTCGCCTGGCTTCTAAGGCGAGGGCAAAAGTAATAAGCAGTGCTGCTGGCATCCACCAGGATCGAATCGCCATCCTGAACCAGTTGAGCGGCGCAGCGGGCGATAACATCTTTTTCAACAGCGTGCTCTCGATGGCGATCGATAAAGGAGGCGCTGTTGAAGTTTCTTCGTTCAGCCAATACCGCGCCGCCATGGAAGCGGGTTAAGCGTCCCTCGGCTTCCAGGGCATTCAAGTCGTTGCGCACGGTTCCTGCAGATACGTCCAGGGCGCTGGCGATTTCAGGGACGCGTAACCCGGGTTGGCTGCGGAGCAGATCAATGAGCAATTGGCGGCGTTCGTAAGTGGTCATCTGGATGGTTTCCTTTATCCAATACAACAAAATTCGACAATAAATATTATAGTATATTGTTGAATATTGTCAATACGAACAAAATGACCTCAGAATATAAACGAAACCCGCCGAGGCGTCCACCATATGCACTTGTTATGTATAGATAATGTATAACTCTAACCAAAAATTAATATAAATACCTTGACAACATATATACATCCTGGTATTATTGTGGCATAAGTTGAACGATAACTATACACAACATATATACACAAAAAGGAGAAACATAACATGTCCCGCATTACCCGTATTTTGACCGCATTAACTCTGGTTGCAGTAATCGCCGCTGCCTTCGCCTTCGCAGCTCCGCGTGCACTGGCTTCAGATGGCACATTCAATGTGTCCGTGTACCACGGTATCAATGGCAAGAGCCTTGGCCTGTCCAAAGAACTGCCCGTTGAAGCATACATCTATCGCAATGGTGAACTGCTGGCTACCGTCCCGTTGGAGTTCCGCGATCGATTATCCACCAACCTGCCGGCCGGTAATTACACCATCAAGGTCTTCTCGACTGAGCTCGGCACATTCGTTCCCAGCATGCAGGTCGGTCCGGTGGACCTCCCCGAAGGTATCCAGGTTCGCCTACAGGCTCAGCTTGGAGCCGGTGGCGCCCCTGACCTGGTCGCCCGCGTCAAGTAACTTTCTCGCTGTAAAATAAAAACAGGTGTGAGCGCTTCGCTTGCACCTGTTTTTATATTCCGACTTCATTAAATCTATTAAAAATTATTAATATCTTTACAAATAGTGGACAAATTATTGACAAATAATTGCTTTTCTTCGTTATAATGGTTCTATGGTTGATCTGGTAAAACAAAAATATCGTTTGGAGTTGTGTCAATGGATGGCGTAAGCGAGGAGCGTTCGTGATGACCTTCAGCATCGTTCAATGGGAACCTCAATTAATTTCGCTGGCCCTTGAAGCGATGGACAGCTACGTTTCTGAACGCCAACCGCTGCCTGCGAACCAGGTATTGTTGGATCAAGCTTATGCGTACTGTGCGCAGCTTACCCGCTTTCACAGTAAAACCTTTTACATGGCTTCCGGCTTATTGCCTGAACCCAAGCGGCAGGCCGCCCGCGCCTTATACGCATTCTGCCGGATCAGCGATGACCTGATAGATTGCTCGGTGGATGATGCCCTGGCCAATCTCCAATCCTGGCAAGAAGTGATTTTAGATAAAGAGCTGAGCAATGAGGATGCAGTTGCGCTGGCCTGGAATGATGCCCGGCGTAATTATAAAATCCCTTGGAAGTATGCCGAGCAGTTGATGACTGGGGTGGCCCAGGATCTGAGTAAAACACGCTACCAAACGATTGAGGAGTTAACCGGCTACTGCTACGGGGTAGCCTGTACGGTGGGTTTAATGGCGATGCATATTATCGGTTTTTCCGGAAATGAGGCCATTCCTTATGCCATCCGTTTAGGGGTGGCGCTGCAGATGACCAATATCCTGCGCGATGTCGGCGATGATTGGCGCACTGGAAGGATTTATCTGCCGACTCAAGAATTGGAGGCCTTTGGGCTGAATGAGGAAACGATTGCTGAAGGAAAAGTGAACCAGCCCTGGCGCGAATTCATGCGCTTCCAGATTGATCGAACTCGCCAGTTGTACCAGGCCGCGCTGCCAGGAGTGGCTCTTCTCGACGGCGATGGCCGGTTTGCAATTGCGTCAGCCGCCGAGTTATACCAGGCGATCCTGGCGGATATTGAAAGCCACGATTACGATGTTTTCAACCGGCGTGCCTCCATCAGTAAATGGGGTAAGCTGCGGCGATTGCCCGGTATATGGCAGCGCGCCACCTTTAACGGCTACAAAAACAAAGCAGGGGTTCAATCACCGCCAGCTTAGGATTTTTTCGAGTGATCAGTATTTGGAGGGAGTTATGAAAGTGATTGTGATCGGCAGCGGTTTTGGTGGATTAGGCGTGGCTAATCGCCTGGCTGCCAAGGGACACGAAGTAGAGATTTTTGAAAAACGGGATAAACTCGGTGGGCGCGCTTATCAATATGAAGTAAACGGTTTTAAATTTGATGGCGGCCCAACGGTCATAACCGCCCCGTATATGTTTGACGAGCTCTTTGAGGCAGCCGGTAAACGGCTCGAAGATTACCTGCAGCTCGTTCCGTTGGATCCGTTCTATCGTATCTTTGATCACACGGGACGCTATTTTGATTATCGCCTCCGCATCGAAGACACCCTGAAAGAGATCGAAAAATGGAATGCTGCCGACAAGCAGGGCTACATTAAATTCGATGAGCAGACCCGAGCGATCTTCGAGCGTTTTCACCCCTTTACCGATCAACCCTTCATGACCATCCAGGACATGCTGAAGATCATTCCTGATGTGGTCCGTTTACGCGCCTTCCTGGGGTATTTTGGGTTCGCATCCATGTACATAAAGGACCCTTTCCTGCGCCGGGTTTTTTCATTCCACCCGCTGCTAATCGGCGGGAATCCATTTGACACACCTGCCATTTTCAGCCTGATTGTCCAATTTGAGCGCCGCTGGGGAGTCCATTACGCCATCGGCGGTACCGGCGCAATTGTTAATGCCCTGGGCCGGTTATTCGCCGAGCAAGGCGGTAAGGTTCACCTGAATACCGAAGTCAAAGAAATTATCGTCGAAGGCCGTAAAGCGACCGGGATTCGCCTTGCAGACGGAACAGTGCATAAGGCTGATATCATCGTCTCAAATGGCGATGTTGCTCATACCTATAAGTATTTGATTCCTGCCCAATATCGGAAGAAATACACCGACGCGCACATTGAGCGGATGAAATTCAGTATGTCTTTATTTGTGATTTATTTTGGGACGAAGAAACAGTACCGGGATTCAAGCGTATTAAAACATCATAACATTATCTTGAATGAGCGTTATAAGGGGTTATTGGGAGATATCTTTAATAAACACGTTCTTCCGGATGATTTTTCACTCTACTTGCACATGCCGACAATCACAGATCCATCCATTGCGCCTGAAGGTACGGAGTCATTTTATGTGCTATCATGTGTTCCAACCCTGGAATCCGGAACAGATTGGACAAAGATGGCAGCCTCATACCGCGATCGCGTGATGCAGTATCTGGAAGATCATTATCTGCCGGACTTGCAAGCAAACATTATTGCCGAACATTATATTGACCCGCTGCATTTTCAGAATACGTTGAACAGCTATCGCGGCGCGGCTTTTTCCGTCCGGCCAACTTTACTGCAAGAAGCCTACTTCCGGCCTCACAACCGCTCAGAGGAGTTTGAGAACCTTTATTTTGTCGGCGCTGGAACCCACCCAGGCGCAGGAGTGCCTGCTGTCTTGTCTTCAGGCAAGATTGCGGCTGGCTTAATTGATCCTCACCCCTATACTTTACCGGATATCGATTCAGAGATGGAAAGCATGGAGCCCTCGCCAGCGCTGGTTTGAGGTGTTGAAAACAATGGATGTTTTTGATTTAGGTTTCAGCCGAACGAAACAAGAAATAATCCTGGACCAACTGCCTGTCCAGGGAAAGATACCCACCTGGCTGCATGGCTCCCTGATCAGGAATGGGCCAGGCGCTTTTCAGGTTGGCCAGGAAACATACCGGCATTGGTTTGATGGATTATCAATGCTGCATAAATTTACTTTCAGCAGCGGTCAGGTTTCATATGCCAACAAATTCTTAGAGTGCCAGGCCTACAACCAGGCAATGGAGCAGGGGCGGATTGCTTATTCTGAATTTGCTACAGATCCGTGCCAGACTTTATTTGGCAGGTTAAAGACGGTATTCAATCCAAAAATCACTGACAGCGCAAAAGTCAGTATCGCCCAGATCGCTGGCGAATACCTGGCGCTGGCGGAAACCCCGGTCCAGGTTGCTTTTGACCTGGATACGCTGAAATCCGTCGGTGTGCATAGCTACGAGAAAAGCCTGTCAGGCCAGATGACAACCGTCCACCCTCATTTTGATACTGCGCGGAATGAGGTATACAACCTGGTCACGCGCTACAACGCGGTCAGCCATTACAACCTCTACCGCATTGGCAAAACCTGGAAACCCGAAAGGGTGGCTTCAATCCCGATCCAACAGCCGGCTTATTTACACAGCTTTGGGCTTACCCAAAATTACTTTGTGATCGCCGAGTTTCCACTGGTTGTCAATCCGCTGGCCCTGCTGCTGTGGCTCAAACCGTACATTGAAAACTTTCATTGGAAACCCGGAAGAGGAACAACCTTCTGGGTGGTCGACCGCCGCGATGGCAAAGTTGTAAGTCGCGCTGAGAGCGATGCGTTTTTCGCATTTCACCATATCAATGCCTTCGAGCAAGGGGATGAAATCGTCCTGGATATTGCCGCTTATGACGATGCCAGTATCATCCAGGCGTATTACCTGGATCGTCTCAAAGATGGGACTTCTGAGCTCCCATTCGGCAAATTGCGCCGCTACCGGATCCCGCTGAACGGCAAGCGGGCAGAATATGAAGTGATCTCGGATGCGTGCATGGAGCTGCCGAATTTTGATTATTCACGTTATAACCTGGATGCCGGTTACCGGTATGTTTATGCCGCCAGCATCAGCCCTGAAAATCGCCAGGGCTTCTACAACCAGATTGTTAAAGTCGATATTCAAACTCGCCAGAATCAGGCCTGGCGGCAGCCTGGCTGCTTCCCTGGAGAAGCGATCTTTGTTGGCCGTCCGGGCAGGATCGCCGAAGATGATGGCGTCCTTTTGAGTGTTGTGCTGGATAGCGAGCTAGGGAATTCCTTTCTTTTGGTTTTGGACGCGCATTCGTTGGAAGAAATCGGTCGAGCCGTGATCCCTCATCCGGTTCTATTCGGATATCATGGCGCTTACTTTTCAGGTTGAGGCCAGCAAGGGCAATTGTTTGAATGTCACAAAACATCATCGAAGTCAGAAATGTAGTCAAGAATTTCAGCACCGGCGCCCTTGAGGTCGCGGTGCTGAATGGGGTTACGCTGAATATCCAGCCAGGCGAGTTTGTGGCAATTGTCGGCGCATCCGGAAATGGAAAGTCGACTTTGCTGAATATGATAACCGGGATCGACCACCCCACATCCGGTGAAGTGATTGTAGCCGGGCAGAAATTAAGCGACCTAAATGAAAATCAGCTTGCCGCCTGGCGGGGTAAACATTTGGGGGTTGTCTTCCAATTCTTTCAATTACTGCCAGCGCTGAATATCCTGCAGAACGTCATCTTACCCATGGATTTCTTGAGGAATTTACAGCCGAAACAACGCCGCGAGCGGGCCCAACATCTGCTGGAATTGGTCGGGCTTTCAGATCAGATGAATAAACTGCCCAGCCAGGTGTCCGGTGGGCAGCAGCAGCGCGCCGCGATCGCCCGGTCGCTTGCGAATGACCCACCCTTGATCCTGGCGGACGAGCCCACTGGAAATCTCGATGCGACCAATTCGGCGGAAGTTTTTGACCTTTTCAGCCGTCTGGTCGGTCAGGGAAAGACACTGGTGATGGTCACGCATAATGGAGAGCTTGCCTGCCAGGTGCCCCGCACCATTGAAATCAAAAGTGGTCGGATTGTGCGGGATGAGAATTGCAGTGCCTGAAAATCTTCCGGGTGAGAATCAATGAGTGTTATCTGGTATAAAGTCTGGTTCGACCTTTGGCATCACAAAGGTCGCTCTATATTGGTAATCCTGAGTATCAGCGCCGGCGTTTTTGCGGTTGGGGCAATTTTCGGTATGGTAGATCAGCTCCTGTCTGCCATGGATCGTGCCCACCAGTCAGTCAATCCTTCGCACGTCAATATCATCTTGCGCGATTATGTTAATGATGAAGTGCTTGATGACTTGCGCACAATCCCCGGGGTGGCTGGAATTTACCCGATGAATCAGATATCGGTGCGTTATAAACTAAACCCGGATGATCCATGGCAGCTAGGCACGTTAAACGAACGCCCGAATTACGGCGACCAAACCTACGATATTGTTGAATTGACAGACGGCGCCTGGCCGGCGGATCGTCAGATTGCGGTGGAGAGGCTATCGAGTCAATATTTTGACATCCAACCGGGCAGCGAGGTAATTTTCGAGAAAAATCTTGCCGAAACTCGTCTTAAAGTTGGTGGAATAATTCGCCACCCTTTTGTACAGCCACCGCAATTTGGCGGTCAGGGCAACTTTTTTACTGACGCCGCTGGACTGGCCGAATTCGGTATCCCGGCAGGCTATTATGGTCAGCTCCTGGTTCAGGTCGAAGCACCCTACAGCCTGCAGAAAACCCAGGATATCGCCGGTGAAATTCGATCACGATTAAGCCAGAAAGGATTGGGGGTAGTCATTTCTTTATATCAAGATCCAGAAAAGCACTGGGGACGAAGATTTGTGGAAGGTGTGACCCTGGTACTTCAAATCATGGCTGTCGTCTCGCTGCTCTTGAGTGTTGTTTTGGTTTTAAATACAATGACGGCGCTGATTACCCAGCAGACCGATCAAATCGGTATCATAAAAGCGATTGGCGGGCAAAGTGGGATCGTTATCCGAATTTTCCTGGCAGAAGTGATCATCCTCGGCGGATTGGCTTTACTCATCGCCCTGCCGCTCAGCCTGGCCTTTGCCTTTTTCATCAGCCAGAATTTCCTTAACTTGTTCAATATCGTCTACACCCAATTCTTCGTATCTCAGCGTTCTGTAGTTTTAATGGTACTGGCCGCGTTGCTCACCCCGATCTTGGCGGCGTTATGGCCCATCCTCAAAGGGGCGTCGATCAGCATCCGTGAAGCGATTGCCACATACGGCCTTGGGGCTGATTTTGGCGCCAGTCGATTTGATCGGGCCCTTGAACGGCTGGGAGCACGCTTTCTGCCGACTGTTTATGCGGCTGCCCTGGGAAACAGTTTCCGGCGAAAAGGCCGGTTGAGTATTCACTTTGCTGGTCCTGACTTTCGGCGGGGTTATGTTTTTGGTGGTGATGAGCCTGGTTTCTTCGATTCGGTTGACCCTGGATAATGAAACCAGCCGGCAGGGTTATGATGTCCGGATCGGTTTCACCCAAAACCAATCCATCCCCAACAGCCTGGAAGTTGCGCGCTCGGTTCCGGGAGTAGACCAGGCTGAGGTGTGGTACAGCCGGAATGCAGCGATCCTCCGCTCAGGAGAGCGGCTGCAAGATTCAGCCGGTTTGGGAGCGCAGCTGATTGGCATCCCCGCCGGCACGGCAATGTATACGCCGTTAATTACCGAGGGACGCTGGCTGCAGCCGGGAGAGACGGATCGCGTGATTGTCATCAATCAAGAGACGGCGGATAAAAATAATATTCGGGTGGGTGACCAGATTTCGCTTGATTTGGGCGAGCTTGGCTCGGATACCTGGAAGGTTGTCGGCGCTTATCGCACGGTTTATTCAACCGGTTTTGTAGTGGAGCCGATTTACGCCCCGCTCGAGGCAGTCGCACAATCTACGGGCATTATTGGCGAAGGCACACAGGTACTCATCCGCGGCAGAGCGCTTCAATCGTTAGCGGCGGAGACGGATTTCGCTGATCAGATAAAAACTGCTTATGAAGAGGCGGGTTACAAGCTGGATTTTTATACTACCTCGGCAAAACTGGATGCCCGCGCTTATGCAGATAACCAGTTCAATACAGTCGTCAATATGTTGATTAATCTGGCCATACTCATTGCTGCCGTCGGCGGCATCGGCTTAATGGGTTCCCTGGGGATTGGCGTGGTCGAACGTACTCGCGAAATCGGCATCATGCGCGCCATCGGCGCTCAATCCTTGGAAATTGGGGGTTTGTTCATCATCGAAGGGATCATGCATGGGATGATCAGCTTTATTCTGGCTGTTCCCGTGGCATATTTCCTGGCTCAACCGCTGGCGCGTTTATTGGGGCAGACCATGATCCAGATTGACCTGGATTTTGCTTTCAATTCTTCTGCAGTGTGGATCTGGCTCGCAGCCATCCTGCTGATCTCGATCCTATTTTCGTTTCTGCCGGCGCGGAATGCAGCCCGGGTCAGTGTGCGCGAGAGTTTGAATTACGCCTGATCACTGCCGCGCATCCATTCCAGGTCGTTGCTGTCAAAATCCACCCACACCGCGCCAGTGGGCGCACAGGTCGATGAAGTACACCGACCTGCTGCCCCTGCGCCGGTGTTTCACCCAAATCCTATTTGTTTCCTAAGGATTCGAAACTGCCTGCACCGCTGGATTCCGTGTCGGTCTGCGGGTTCCCGTAATAGGAGACGGTTCCGGCGCCGCTGATGTTACCGGTTAGCTGGTCGGTCACCCACAGGGTTGCGCCGCCCAGACCCGAGATCGTAATATCGGTGGTTTGGGTCTTCAGGTCGCCGGCATTGACGCTGCCCGCGCCGGAGAGTTCAATCCTCGCCTGGGTCGCCTGGCCCGTGATATCGATCCCACCCAATCCACTCAGCTCAATGCTGAGGCTTTCGGTCGTGATCTGGTTTTGGACGACGCGCCCGGCGCCGCTCATCGCCAGCTCAAGCTTTGGCGTGGAGAGCGTTTCCATCTGCACATCGCCCGCGCCGCTGATCGAAAAAGCGGTCAGGTCTTTCACCACGATCGTGAATGTCAATGGGTTATCGCTGTTGATGGGGTTGATGCGAATATTTTCCTTGGTCTTAATCACCAGCGTTCCATTGACGACGTTCGTGCTGATTTCTGGGACGATATTGTCGGGGCCGGATATGTTCAGCGACTCTACATCACCCTGCATCAGGTTGATTTTTCCCAGGGTGCTGAAATCGATCTTATCAAAACCGCTGACATCGCGATTTTCACTGATCATCACCTGCGAAGGTTTAATGACCTTGCCCCCGGCGAAGGTCAGGAGGTTGCAGCTCATGACCAGCAGGGAGAGAGCCAGGATCATACAAATGGTTCGGGTTTTCATTGGAACACTTTCCTTTCTTATAGGGTTGGAACCGCTTATCTAGCTATGAGTATAGGCTGGGAAGAGACCGGTTCCCCCAGGCATTGGTCTGGTTTCTTAACTGTCCGAATGGATAGGTGAGGGGGGATTCTCTTTACGCCGGTTGATGCACACGACTGGTGGTTTGCAGCGGGAAAGAGCTGCCGGAGAAGCTTGGGAATTTGTTGAGGAGTTTGGCGTGAATCAAAGACCCCGAGCACAAATCGGGGTCTTTGTTTTTATATTTTCCTTAAGCCAGCTGGATCCCTGGTATGTAAATAAGTAATCCATTGAAAACAACAACCAAATTGTTGACTTCGCACTCAACCAAATTCATCTTTACTTTTATACAATCTTATTAATGTATTTCCTCAGACAAACCAGATTTGAAATCCCATGGCATGGATATTTTCCTGACTTGGTCTAATGTTTCTCTACCATGGCTTGGAATATTTATTCCCAAGGCTTGAGCTGCACTTTTCAAGACCTGTGCGATCGTAGCGCCACCAAGGTTGGGAGATATTGCTCGTAAATCATCGAGAAACTGTTGAGGATTTCTCAGAGCAAATCGCCGAGTCTGCGCGACTACTAACCAATATCGATGAACGAATCTTCCTATGCCAGGGAGGATAAGCTTTGCAAAGTGACCGTATTGAGGGATTGTAATAATCGCACTGACCTGATTTTGATATGCTTCCTTTAGGTTGATTTTTGGTTTATCTGATGAAAGCAGGTAACGGAATATCTCAAAAGTGGTTCTATCATCGAAAATTTCAAAGTTATTGTCTATATGTTGGCTTTCTTTCCAATAGAGGATTAAATCGCCAAAAAATCTGATGACTTTCAACCACTCATCTGTATACAGAAAATCCGTTTTGTGTTTAATAATTTCACTCTCCCATAGAGCCAATTTTGTGAGCATTTCGGTCGTGGACAATTCTATACCCATGAAATTGGACATTATTGGACTAAATATTACAAATAATAGATGTCTTTCTGCTTTTTGATAGTCTTCATTTGTAATCTCGGATAAGTACGTATCCATAAATATTTCAATGTTATTAGCGAGATATTCCTTATTCCGACTGATAACCCCCTGAAGGGCTAAAACCTTTTTTGTTTGTAGGGCATAGTAGATTGCTTTTGTCGGATCTCCAAATATTGCCTCCAAACCAGCTAGATTCAGGAAAATCATTCTGGCCCTTAGAGTTGTTTATTTTTCCTTCTTGTTGATAATTTTCCAGAGCCAATTATGTAGAGCTTCCAAGACGTGCGCCAAAGACAAGCCGAATTAGAAAACATAGCTAACTGAGTTAGCAAAATTGCTTTTGAGAAACCAACAGGTGAGACAAATTCACCTAAATTTTCACGGCGAATCCCAAATAATCCAGCCTGTACAGGCGTATACTCTCCACCACTTAAAGTCGCGGTAGGTGATTTCCCTGTACCTGTAACTGAAATATACCAACCCAAACCATGCCCTGCCTTATTGAATGCCTCTTTATATCTCGGGTTTTCAGTATCCTTTTCACTCAACAAGTCCCTTAACGAATCCATACATTGCCCCACAAGCTCTTGCAAGATTGCCATTTGACCAATGAATAAAGGCCAATTCTCCGAATAGTTCTAACCTTTCCCAAGTGAATAGTGATTTCCCCTCACTTCTCCGATAACGGTGGATAACGTCAATGAATAATGCCTTTGCAGCCTCCAATCTTGCTGCCTACTTGTTTCAATTGCTAATCTTTTCGTGTTGTCCAATCGATAAAATGAATAGCCAGAACCCTCATTTTTTCCGCATGTGTAAAAAATAGTATCTGCTTGTTTGCTCATGCCAGCATCTGATGCAAAACAGCCTTTAGAATAATTCACGAGAAACAGCGAATCAGGGTTTGACAGTTGTGGCAAATCATCAAGGATTTCGATTGCTTTATCCGTTTGTTTTAGATAATCTGCGTATATCACTGCCCTTGAACGTGCAACTGCTACTTGGTAACAAATGGTTTTTTGAATATCAGGATAGCTGTAAATTTCATCTAAGAATGAAAGAACAGATTGCCAATCGCGCTGCTCCTGTGGCTTGGATGCCTCAGAGTACCAACTTTGATCCATCATATGTGTGGAAACTTCTGTAGCAAAAGAAGCTTCCACAAAGGAATTTCTATCAGATTCTGACAAACTAATTAAAGTTTTCTATGAATAGTTTTATTTGATCCCGGTTCTTTACCCGCATTCCTTGAGACCAAACAGCATTTGGTAAATGCTCAAGTAAATCGATTGAAAAGACTCTCTCTTAATCGAGGTGACTTGTTGATTAGTCGTAATATTTCAAATGACCTAGGTATCGTTATCTCAACAGGCAGTTCTTCGTTCAAAATTCCGGCATTCACATAAGCGAAAATTATTGCAGGAGCTTCCTCTTCCATATTCGCCTGCGAAAGTAACATACTCCAAATCATCATTAATTTTCTTGTATTTTCCTCCTGCCAATGCAAGGGTCGCACCTGCGCAGCCCGTATCATGATGCGCAATCCCTAAGATGTATCTCGTCAGGCCAATCAACCCCGTACACCAATCCGCAGGCCCAATCGATATATTTTGCTTGTGCTCGAGTTTTTGCTGAAAGCAAGAATTGAATAAGTGTGTGTGGCAAATCGTACATAGTCATGCGCTTGCCAGAGATGGATTAATATCGTATTTGCTTTCGAACTGTCGATGATTCGTTTCTGTAAGTACTGTTCCGCGACTAAGAGGTGGATTGATCCCTTTAATTTCAAATGGAAGGTTATCGTTTCCCGAATTTGCTAATAATGGTGACACCTCAAGAAATCGTCTGTGGATCGATCAAGCCATGGTCCAATTAATCTCTCTAGGGTCTCTCCTGGGTTTAATATGGTTGGGTGAATGTTTGCAACTTCAACCACGAATTCCCTACCAAACTTTTCACCGATTATTGATAGGCGATATAACAAGAATTTCGATGAAACGATCTAATGCTCTTAGCAAAAGTTTGCGATTGTACTCAAGGGTATCTTTTACAGGTTCACCAGTTATTAAGCCATCATAAGTGTTAAGAGATATTTGTGGCCCTTGTTGCTCTAACCATCTAATTGTTGCAGACACAAGAATAGGATGCCCTTTAGTCAATGCGGTTATCCAAATTGCGATTTTTTCGGTTTTTAACTTTTTGGGTACTCTAGCGTGGTAGAGTAGGATTTGAACTTCTTCAGATATGAAGTATGGACATGATCTCGTTAAAAGAGATGAAGGCGGTTGAATATTTAGCAATGGAGGTAAAGACCATTGGCCTGTTGTTATAATCTTTACACCATGGGTTAAAAATTCCTTTGCTATAATTTCGAGTTCCTGATACAAATTCTCGAGACCATTAGGCGCGGTAAATCGTCAATGATTAGCAAGCCTTTCTGTTTTACTAACTCGGCTATTGTCCCGATAATTGTTGAAAACGGTACTCGTCCATAAATATATTGAAACCATAGATCAGGTTCTTCTGTCAATTGAATCAGCCATCTGAATATTTGTTCCCGAAAATGCTTTGATGTAATGCTGCCTTGGTTTCGTAAAGAAATCCAACACCGGAATGGATCTTCAAATTCCTGATAAATTGAGATGGCTAATTGGGTTTTCCCTTTGCCATGGCCATCAACTAATGCTAACCAAACAATTGATTTTAAGTCTTCCTTGAGTTTTTCATTTAAGGTATTTCGTACTAAATAGGTTGGTGATTGAAGGGGCACTGCATCTGGTTGTGATAGTTGGCTACTTATAATCAGACCAGTCGTCATGCCTGCTTGCCGCATCAGGAATGAATTTTGACTTCTAAATCTTTTCATCCACACTGCGAATTTGATCAATTATTCCTTGTTGGTTACCGAGTATTTGTCGAGAGGTGTCCTCAATTCGTTCAATCTTTCTGAATACCGAAGGCAGTAGTTGGTCGCATTTTATGGCCAATGCATGATCAAGGCAATCAAGATAGATTTGTGCGGCATGGTCAAGTTGTTGTGCTGAAAATCGTTCCGGCCAATCTGTTGCAAATTGGTTTTTGATCGCTGCCGATAATATTGAATCATCCAATGTTGAAGGCAGATTTTCGGCTAGGCTTTCCAACTGAGTAAGTCCGGCTAATGGCGCAGAGATAATTGCTTCTTTAAGGGTTTGATCTTCGATTTTTTTTGCAAAACACTCATCGGCTTCTTTGAAGGCAGAAAGTAGTAAACTTGCCTTTTCGCCCTGATCCAGAGAAGGAGTTTAATTTTTCGGATGCACTTTCTCCTATTAAGTCTGCTAAACTTTTTACAAGAATTGCCAAAGCTCCTTCGCCCAAGGATTTTTCTACATAGTATTTAATTAATTCGGTAGCCAATTTCACAAAAACATTCGGAGACTCGGCCATAATTTGATGCTCGCAATAGTCAATATTATAGGTTTGATTGCTACAAATTTATATGTCCAAAATAATCTGCTATTAGCTTGGTTTAGCTTGTACACTTAAATACCATTTACACTTCTATTCGTAACATAGATCCATCTCTGCTAAATACATCAACTCGCCAATTATTGCCAATTCTCTCCCACACAGTTGAACTTTGATAAATGTCGCTTATGCCCTGCTTTTGATTTGCCATAGAAATTTGTTTGGCTTTGTTGAATATCTCAGATCCGTTGTGAAACCATCCTTTAAAATTCCGATTTTCTAAATCGTTGAAAACCTGGCTGGATAACCCTTGGAACATTGTTATTTCATCCTGCAAGCCAGGTAGCTGAATTCGATGGCTAACCCCAAGAAAATCTTCTTTAAGATAATCCACATTTTGTCTTGTTGGCGGTTCATGCCTCTCAGGAAAATTCCTTCGAATATTTTCTTTTGTTTCTTTATGTGGCGACAATTCTATGGCTTGCGCTGTGGATCCAGAAAACAAATATAAACTTGCGAGTTGTGAATTTTGTATATCAGATCTGAACAATGTTTCATTCTTTATTGAATAACTGCGTGATTTATTATTCTTTGAACTCTTGCCAGGTGGGTCAACTATCAAGATTTCAGCTTCTGTTGAGCTAATATTGGTCCCACAAACAAGGGTAAGGATTGGTTGCACGATGGGGGAAAATAAGAGATGGTACTTGTTCCAAGCCTCTTCGCAATTGTTTCACAGATTTGGACTGCCCACTTCTCGTACCTTTACATTCAACAACTATATAACTGCCCAAGCTGTCGGTGAAAATATAATCTGGCGATGTTTCATATTGCCTCCCAAGCCCTATTATCACTTGATTCCGAAGAGCAACATCCACATCAATGGGATTTAACCCTCCCAGGAAACGTTCTATAATGAGTGTCGCCATACCAATGCCGATTTCATCAGATAATAACGCCTTCTGGTGAAAACCAATATTTTCAGCCTCGCGACTTAATCGAAATTCATTAACAAAAGGAGAGAACGCCCAAATATATCGAATTAATGCCCAAGTAGAGCTTATATCTGCCAGATTGCTAATACGAGGCGTTGTCACCCGACCCATTGCTAAAAGTAAGTCAGAGGAAGTAAGCAGTACATTTCGTGGATTTGAAATTGAAGGGATCGGCTGAGCACTTTTTGGTTCGCCAACAAACCTTATACTTCCAGGTTGCCTGTTCACCCTGTCTACTAGTTGTTGGCTAGAGTTCCACCCGAATTTGCCGAACCGTTGTCAATGCATTGATCCATTCTTGTTTTGTTGGCATAATTGCCTCCTGTATTCTTATTTCTTCTTGATTTAACTTCGCAGACAAACAATCCTAAGCTCGATTAAAATTTCACTTTTCATCTCACCTTCTTCCACTCCACATTCTTGCCCTTATGCGCCTCCAGCGCGTGATTCTCGCGGTCAAACCCCATCACCATCTTCCCACACGCCGCGCACTTATACAGCCCAAAATCCGAGAACGATTCCTGCAGCGTGGTAGGCTGGATCTCTTCTACCACAGCAGGCTCTGTTTCCTGCTTTCCCACCAGGATCGGCGCCTCAGAACTTATAACCTGTGCTGCCTCGATATCTTCCGCCTCCCTAACTTGTGAACCTGGAACCTTCAAACTTTCAACCTGCCAACCTTCAACGTTTACCCTCTCCAACCGATCCCACGCCTCCAGCACCAGCCGCCGCGTGCGGTACTCCCCAAACTGCCTGATCTCCTTCTCCTTCAGCACCCGGAACGTCTCGCCGGGGAAATCCGGCCCATACACATCCTGCGGATCGAGAATGTAGCGCAGTTCATCGCGCGTCAGGCCGTAGAGTTTGGCGTAATAGGCATCCAGTTCGGCGCGCAGCAGGGCGCGGCGCTCTTCGTCCCAGCGGAAGGGTTCGCCGTGATAGCCCATGTCTTCGGCGAAGGGTTTCAGATCGTAGGCGGTGTAGACCAATTCGAGACACGCGGGGCGATGAAAGTCAATATCAGTGGGTGTATATGCGCTTGGCGGCAGAACAGGGAGTTGTTTGACAATGAAAAAGTTCAGATGTAAGCCACCAACTTTTTGTCGTACTATAATAATCAAAAACCAAGACTATTGAAATTTGCAAGAAACAAGCAACTAATCTGTTGCATCGTTTTGCTTAAATAACATACTAGCAGTGCTATGTCCTACACCAACTTTTGGCAATAATACTAAAAATAGCTGTTCGTTCTAATCATTGCGCATCTGTAACATCTCGAAAGCCAATAACCAATCTTCTTGACCATTGCTTTGAACCGATTTTCAACTTCTTCTTCTGGAACCCAATAACATGGTGTAACCGAATAATGTAGGATCTAGCTGCATTTCTCAAGTGGAATTGCGGCAAGATCCTTACGTTCAGCTTGCTTAAGTCGCATCATCATAAGTCGCCATACCGATGATCAAATTGATAAAACATTTTCGCTTCATACAGTGGAACATAATCCTTCGACCTGCGTCGAGTTGTACAAACAAATTACTGTCATTTGACATATGAAACATTCGTAAAAAGCAAACCCCCCACGGATTTTCGTCTCTGTACTTCATTTATCAATACTGGAACTCGTTCATAAATCTTTCTGTGCTAAGTTCAGCATCATATCTCGTTCTAAAAATAGGGCAAGTTGTGAGTGTTTGGATTAATAAGCGCAAATCTCTGCATTTGAAAGTAAAACGCCGTTCTGTATCGCGTAAGTCTTCAGATACATTCGCGCAGAAAAATGCAAAATCGGCTGTTTAGATCAGCTCATTGCCTGTACACCGCCAATATGCAAAATCTGAAACATATGACTTTGACCGCCCTGGAAATAAACTCTTCATTTTCAAACCCAATAATATCTAGCAATTCTGATTTTCCATCAAATCAGCGAAAAAAATTTTTGTTGTGTCATCTGTAGCAATTCCTGTTGGAACAATAATACCCAGCTCGTCCCCGTATGATAATACATGAATGCGATAAGTTCGGCAAATAAAGCATATGTATTGACATCACCAACAGCTGTTAATGGATAACGCGTCACTTTGACGCACAAATTTGACATCGCATTCGGCAGCATGTTTTGCATCCTCAAAAGCGATGGCAAGCGCTGGATTGGTTTGAGTCAGAGCATCAATTAACTTTCTGGCGAGCAGCTTTGTTCGGGGCAGTGGCAATTTCTGGATCACGTTGGGCAAAAAATTCTTCTTCTTGTAATTTAATACGCTCCCAAGGCGGATTGCCCAACATGCAATCGAAACCACCCTGATCGAATACATCTGGAAATTCCAACGGCCAGTGGAAAAAATTGAGTTCTTCCGCCAGATGGCGCGCACTCAGCAGCCAGACCAAGCGATGGTTTGCCCAGGCGGGCGTTGCGCCACTCGCCCTGGGTCGGGGCAGCCAGCGCGCCGCTGGGATCAGGCTGCAAGCGCCAGAAGAAGGCCGCCGTCCACAAGTCGGCCAGCAGGCGACGGTGCTGCGCCTGGTAATCGCTTTGCAGGGCTAAGTAAGCGGCTTCTTTGGCGGCCACCTGCCCGGCGTCGTCTTCGGGCATGGCTTCCACCTGGCGCAGGCGGGCGGCATAATCGTCCACCGGCTCTTCGCGCACACCACG
The DNA here is from genome assembly GCA_963770655.1 of uncultured Chloroflexia bacterium. Taxonomy (GTDB): domain Bacteria; phylum Chloroflexota; class Anaerolineae; order Anaerolineales; family UBA4823; genus CAZAGA01. The sequence goes on from CAVYQO010000010.1 coordinate 215,209, forward strand.
CAGATCGAAAGTAAGTTGGCCTTTGCGCTCTTCTTTGTTGCGCTTCTTCAGCGCGCTGGCAACCTTTTTGTCGTCGCCGGTCACCGGGTCGAAGGCTTCGTCGGGGATGATCAGGTCGTACACATCCATGCCCGGCCCCACGCCCACCAGGCTGTTGCCGCACTTGATGTGGGCGTCCAGGAAGGTCAGCGGCTTGCCCGGTTCGAGCGCTTCCAGCCACAGGTTGACCTTGCACAGCTCGACCGCCATCGGGTTGATGTCCACGCCGTAGATGCAGTGGGCGATCACTTCGCGCAGGGCATGGCGGATCATCGAAGGGGAAGGCTCTTCGTCGCCGGAGCGCAGCTGCGCCAGGCGGCGGGCAATCCGGCGGGCGGCTGCGATCAAGAAATGCCCCGAGCCGCAGGCCGGATCGCAAACTTTGAGCGCCAGCAGCGCGGCGATCTGCATCTCGATGGCGCTTCCCGCCCGCTAGAATGGCCTGGTACGATCACCGGGTCGAGGGCCGAGTCCAGCGTGATCTTGATCAGCCCGGCGCGGTGTAGTAGCTGCCGGTGGTCTTGCGCTCGTTGCCGGCCACCGTGGTCAGTTGGAACGTTCCGGCTTCGACGTTGAGGATCGGTTGGAGCTCGAGCAGGCTTTCGTACACGCTGCCCAGTTCTTCGGAGCCCAGGTTCTTGTAATCCACCGCCCGGCGGGAGCTCTTCTCCTGGGTGAAAGCCAGCGAGCGCACCGCGTTGAGCAGCGCCTGGTTGTCCACCTGGGCGTCTTCCAGGTCGGGCAGGGCCTTGTGCGAGAACAGGAAACCGCCCAATACCGGCAGGCCGATCTCCCTGCCGCCCGGAATATTGCCTGCCAGCAGATCGGTGAGCAGCTTCAATCCCTGCCACAGGTCGGGGTGGCGCCCGCCGCGCTGGCGCTCGGCCAGGCGGCGCAGGCGGGCGGTGGAATAGAACTTCAGGTAGCGTTCCCTTTGGCTTCGGGCGTCGCCTCCGGCAGAAGCAGCAGGTCGCGGTCTTCGGCCACGAACAGGAAGATCAGCCGGTAGACCAGGCGCAGCAGTTGGCGGAAATACTGCTGGCGGTCCAGCTTGCCGCTTTTCAACTGCTGGCGCAGCGCCTGGTTGGCCGGATGCGCCAGAAAGCCCTGACCCAGGGCAATGATGGCTTCTTCCACGCCGCTGCGCAGCCCCTCCAGGGCGCGCGTGCCCTGATCCTGGGCGACCTGCGACCAGCGCTCCAGCCACTGCGCTTCGGGCTTGTCGCCTTCCAGGCGCGACTGGTGGCACACCAGCCACAGCACGGCGAAGTCGGCGTAGATTTCGCCGCTGAACATGGCTTCCAGGTCGAATTCCAGGAAGGCCTGGCGGGTCAGGCTGGCGTTGTCGCGCAGCACCCGCAGGCGCAGACCGTTGGAGACCAGGCCCCAGTGGCGGGTATCGTCGCGGTTGAGCAGCTCCTGCATCAGCGAGTGCGGGCTGGATTTGGAAGCCCCGCTGACCCCCGCCTGGCGTTTCTCGATATCCACCCCGCAGCCCACCAGGTGGATGGGCGTCGGCAGCTCCGCCGTTCCCCAGGTGTGCGAGATCGCATAGCTCTTGCCCTCGATCTCGATGGCTTTGGCCGTTTGCAGCCGCCCGTAGCCCAGCTCCTGAAACAGCGGCAGCAGCCAGCGTTCCCGCGTCAGGGTGGTGCCCGGGTCGCCTTCCTTCAACCGTCCTCGGCTGGTCTGGAAAGCCGCCCAGGCTCCCTGCAGGTGGTTCCAGGCGCGGTTGATGGCTTCGTTGACCTTCTCTCCGGAGAGGTGATAATCTTCGGGGGTCAACCCAGGCAGACCTTTATCGCCGGCCAGGATGCGCTGCAGG